>CAWIWE010000017.1:0-63126 GCA_963839625.1 uncultured Actinomycetota bacterium
CAGAGCGTCATCGAGAAGGTCATCGTCGACCGCGGCGAGATCACGTTCTTCATCCGCCGGCACGCCCTGCTCGACGTCGTCACCCACCTGCGCAACGACCAGGCACTGCGCTTCGAGTTCTGCTCCAGCATCAGCGGGGTCCACTACCCGCACGAGGAGGGTCGCGAGCTGCACGTCGTCTACCACCTGCTGTCGATGACGCACCGCCGCCGCATCCGCCTCGAGGTCACCTGCCCCGACGGCGACCCGCACGTGCCGAGCGTCGTCAGCATCTATCCCACCGCCGACTGGCACGAGCGCGAGACCTGGGACTTCTTCGGCATCGTCTTCGACGGCCATCCGGCGCTCACCCGCATCCTGATGCCGGACGACTGGCCGGGCCACCCGCAGCGCAAGGACTATCCGCTGGGCGGAATCCCGGTCGAGTACAAGGGCGGCACCATCGCACCCCCGGACGAACGGAGGGCGTACTCGTGACCACCACAGAGGACCCGTACGCCGGCACCACCGAGTCCACCGCCGGGCCGGTTTTCACGGTCACCGGCCAGGACTGGGACTCCATCGACGCGTCGGCCGTCGAGGGCGACCGGCTCGTCATCAACATGGGCCCCCAGCACCCGTCCACGCACGGCGTGCTGCGGCTGATCCTCGAGATCGACGGCGAGACCGTCAAGGACGCGCGCGCCGGAATCGGCTACCTGCACACCGGCATCGAGAAGAACATGGAGTTCCGCACCTGGACGCAGGGCGTGACCTTCTGCACGCGCATGGACTACGTCGCGCCGTTCTCCAACGAGGCCGCCTACGTCGCCGCCACCGAGAAGCTGCTCGGCATCGAGGACGACATCCCCGAGAAGGCGCGCATCATGCGGGTCCTCCTGCTGGAGCTCAACCGCATCAGCTCACACCTGGTGGCCATCGCCACGGGTGGCATGGAGATCGGCGCGCTCACCGTCATGACCTGCGGCTTCCGCGACCGCGAGCTCATCCTCGACCTGTTCGAGATGATCACCGGCCTCCGCATGAACCACGCCTTCATCCGCCCCGGCGGCGTCGCTCAGGACCTCCCGGTCGGTGCGATCGAGAAGATGCACAGCACGGTGCGGGTGCTCAGGAAGCGCCTGCCCGAGTACGCCGCGCTCTGCAACGCCAACCCGATCTTCAAGGGCCGGCTCAAGGGCGTCGGCCACCTCGAGCTGGCCGGTTGCCTCGCGCTCGGGCTCACCGGCCCGGTGCTGCGCGCCACCGGCTACGAGTGGGACCTGCGCCGCACGCAGCCGTACTGGGGCTACGACGAGTACGACTTCGACGTCGTCACCTGGGACGAGCCAGACGCCTACGGACGTTTCCGCATCCGCCTGGAGGAGATGCACCAGTCGCTGCGCATCGTCGAGCAGGCGGTCGGACGCCTCGCCGTCATGGAGGGCGAGCCGATCATGGTGGCCGACCGCAAGATCGCGTGGCCGGCGCAGCTCAGTGTCGGGGCCGACGGCCAGGGCAACTCCGCCGAGCACATCCGTCACATCATGGGTGAGTCCATGGAGGCGCTGATCCACCACTTCAAGATCGTCACCGAAGGGTTCCGGGTGCCGGCCGGCCAGGCGTACGCCGCCATCGAGGCGCCCCGCGGCGAGATCGGCTGCCACGCCGTCTCCGACGGCGGCACTCGTCCGTACCGCGTCCACTTCCGCGACCCGAGCTTCGTCAACCTGCAGGGCACGTCGGTGATGAGCGAGGGTGGCATGCTCTCCGACGTGATCGTCGCCATCGCCAGCATCGACCCCGTCATGGGAGGGGTGGACAGGTGAGCCTGGACGACAAGACCCGCGCGGAGCTGTTGGAGATCGCGGGCCGCTATCCGCAGACGCGATCCGCCCTGCTCCCGATGCTGCACCTGGTGCAGTCCGTCGAGGGCAGCGTCACGGGCGAGGGCATCGAGGTGTGCGCCGACATCCTCGGGCTCAGCCAGGCCGACGTCTCGGGCGTCGCCACGTTCTACACGATGTACAAGCGCCGCTCGATGGGTGAGCACCACGTGGGCGTCTGCACCAACACGCTGTGCGCGGTGATGGGTGGCGACGTGATCTTCGAGCGGCTCAAGGACCACCTCGACGTCGGCAACGACGAGACCACCGACGACGGCAAGGTCACGCTCGAGCACATCGAGTGCAACGCGGCCTGCGACTTCGCGCCGGTGATGATGGTCAACTGGGAGTTCTTCGACAACCAGACCCCAGAGAGTGCCGTGGAGCTGGTCGACGCACTGCGCGCCGGCGAGACCGTGAAAGCGACGCGTGGCGCCACGATCACCAGCTGGCGCCAGGCTGAGCGGGTGCTCGCCGGGTTCGAGGACGGACTCGTCGACGAGGGCCCGGCTGCCGCCGGACCGTCCCTTGTCGGGCTCGACATCGCCCGCGAGAACGAGTGGACCGCGCCGCCACTCGATGCAGACGGTACGCCGACGAAGGCTGCCACGGAGTCGGGCGAGGACGCCGTCGAGGAGTCCGACACCTCACGCGCGGAGACCGAGACGAAGGTCGAGAAGTCGCCGGCCGACACCAAGGGCGGAGGGTCCGACGCATGACTGGATCGAAGGTCGACATGCTCACTCCCGTCCTCACCAAGAACTGGGGCGACGATCGCGCCTGGACGCTCGCTGCGTACGAGGACCAGGGCGGCTACGAGGGCCTCACGAAGGCGCTCGAGATGGTCCCCGCCGACCTCGTCGAGCTGGTCAAGGAGTCCGGGCTGCGCGGCCGCGGCGGTGCCGGCTTCCCCACCGGCATGAAGTGGGGCTTCATCCCGCACGACCCGGACGAGCCGGGCGGAGCAAAGCCCAACTACCTCGTCGTCAATGCCGATGAGTCCGAGCCGGGCACCTGCAAGGACATCCCGCTGATGATGGCGAGCCCGCACACGCTCATCGAGGGCGTCATCATCGCGGCCCATGCCATCAACGCGAAGACCGCGTTCATCTACGTGCGCGGCGAGGTGCTGCACGTCGTGCGCCGGCTCCAGGCCGCGTGCCGTGAGGCCTACGCCGCCGGTCACCTCGGTACGGGACTGAACGGCAAGGGCATCCACGACTCCGGGGTCAACATCGACCTCGTCATCCACGCCGGTGCCGGCGCCTACATCTGCGGCGAGGAGACGGCGCTGCTCGACTCGCTCGAGGGCCGTCGCGGCCAGCCCCGGCTGCGTCCGCCGTTCCCGGCCGTGGAAGGGCTCTACGCCTCGCCCACGGTCATCAACAACGTCGAGACGATCGCCTCGGTGCCGTCGATCGTCACCGGTGGCATCGACTGGTTCGGGTCGATGGGCACCGAGAAGTCCAAGGGATACACGCTCTACTCGCTCTCCGGGCACGTGAAGGCGCCCGGTCAGTACGAGGCACCGCTCGGCATCACCCTGCGCGAGCTGATCGACCTCGGCGGCGGCATGCGCGAGGACTCCGAGCTCAAGTTCTGGACGCCGGGAGGCTCGTCGACGCCGATCCTCACCGCGGAGCACCTCGACGTCCCGCTCGACTACGAGGCCGTGGGCGAGGCCGGGTCGATGCTCGGCACCAAGGCGCTGCAGGTCTTCGACCAGACCACGTCGGTGGTGCGCTGCGTGCTGCGCTGGACCGAGTTCTACAAGCACGAGTCCTGCGGCAAGTGCACTCCCTGCCGGGAAGGGACCCACTGGCTGGTCCAGGTCCTGGATCGCCTGAATCGGGGCGCCGGACGAGAGCACGACATCGAGCTGCTGCTCGACCTCTGCGACAACATCCTCGGGCGTTCGTTCTGCGCGCTCGGTGACGGCGCCACCAGTCCGATCACGTCGGCGATCGAGTACTTCCGTGATGAGTTCGAGGCCGGCATGCACACGCCGTCGAGCACGCTGTTCCCGCCCGAGCGCTCCGTGCTCTTCGAGCGTGTCCCGGCGGGAGGTGTGTCATGACCATCGAAGCTGAGCGGTCGACCGAGGTCGCACCGGTCGATCTCGTCACGCTGACGATCGACGACGTCGAGGTGAGCGTCCCGAAGGGCACGCTGCTCATCCGTGCCGCGGAACTGATCGGCGTCGACATCCCGCGTTTCTGCGACCACCCGCTGCTCGAGCCGATCGGCGCCTGTCGTCAGTGCCTCGTCGAGGTCACTGATGCCGGCAACGGCCGCGGCTTCCCCAAGCCACAGGCGTCGTGCACGCTCGAGGTCGCGCCCGGGATGGTGGCCAGGACCCAAGTCACGTCGCCGGTGGCCGACAAGGCGCAACAGGGCACGATGGAGTTCCTGCTGGTCAACCACCCACTCGACTGCCCGGTGTGCGACAAGGGTGGTGAGTGCCCGCTGCAGAACCAGGCCATGAGCCACGGTCGCGGCGAGACGCGCTTCACCGAGGTCAAGCGGACGTTCCCCAAGCCGGTCCGGGTTTCGACACAGGTGCTGCTCGACCGCGAGCGCTGCGTGCTGTGCGCCCGCTGCACCCGCTTCTCCGAGCAAATCGCCGGCGACCCGTTCATCACCATGCTCGAGCGTGGCCCCGAGCAGCAGGTGGGCGTGGCCGACGACGTGCCGTTCCACTCCTATTTCTCCGGCAACACCATCCAGATCTGCCCCGTCGGTGCCCTCACCAGCGCCGACTACCGGTTCCGGTCGCGTCCGTTCGACCTCGTCTCCACGCCGTCCGTGGCCGAGCACGACGCCTGCGGCTCGGCCATCCGCGTCGACCACCGGCGCGGCAAGGTCATGCGGCGGCTCGCCGGCGACGACCCCGAGGTCAACGAGGAGTGGATCACTGACAAGGACCGGTTCTGCTTCACGTGGACGACGCAGGACGACCGCCTGCGCCACCCGCTCGTGCGGAACGAGGACGGCGAGCTGGAGCCGGCATCGTGGCCGGCCGCCCTGGCCGTCGCAGCCCGGGGTTTGGCTGCTGCCGAAGGCGGCGTCGGCGTGCTGCCGGGCGGACGCCTGACCGCCGAGGACGCGTTCGCGTACAGCGTTTTCGCGCGCACCGTGCTGCGCACCAACGACATCGACTTCCGGGCCCGGGTGCACTCCGCCGAGGAGGCCGACTTCCTGGCCGCGCACGTCGCCGCAACGCACCTGACCGTCACGTATCGCGATCTCGAGGAGGCGTCGACCGTCGTCCTCGTCGGCCTGGAGCCCGAGGACGAGGCCGGCACGATCTTCCTGCGGCTCCGCAAGGCGTCGCTCTCCGGCCTGAAGGTGGTCTCGGTGGCCGCGCACGCCAGTCGGGGCCTCGCCAAGATGGGCGGTGAGCTCGTTCCCACCGTCCCGGGCCAGGAGGCCGCGGCACTGGACGCCCTCGAGCTGGGCGAAGATGCCATCATCCTCGCCGGGGAACGCCTCGCCGGGGTGGAGGGCGCCTTCAGCGCCGCGCTCCGCCTGGCCGAACGCGCCGGCGCGAAGCTCGCGTGGGTGCCCCGCCGCGCCGGCGACCGCGGTGCCGTCGAGACCGGCTGTCTCCCCACACTGCTGCCCGGCGGACGGCCGGTCGCCGATGCCGAGGCCCGCGCCGACCTCGCCGCCGCGTGGGGTGTCGAGTCCCTGCCCGCCCGCGCCGGACGCGACACCAAGGAGATCATCAAGGCCGCCGCCAAGCACAAGCTCGGTGGTCTGGTCATCGGTGGAGTCGAGCTCGCCGACCTGCCGAATCCCGCCAAGGCCCGCAAGGCACTCGACCGGGCGTTCGTCGTCAGCCTGGAGGTCCGGGAGAGCGAGGTCAGCCGCGCCGCCGACGTCGTGCTGCCGGTGGCGCCACCCGTCGAGAAGTCCGGGACGTTCGTCAGCTGGGAGGGTCGTCTTCGTCCGTTCGACGCCGTGCTCAGTGCGCCCGGCTCGCTCACCGACATCCGCGTCCTGGCCGGCATCGCCGAGGAGATGGAATCCGACCTGGGATTCAAGACAGTTGCGGATGCACGCGCGTTGATGGCTGAGCTGGGTGCTTGGGATGGGGTCCGCACCGCGCCGCCGCACGTCGACGCGCCGAAGGCATCCAAGCCCGATGCCGGTGAGGTCGTCCTGGAGACCTGGCGGCAGATGATCGACGACGGCCGCGGCCAGGACGGCCAGCCGAAGTACCGCGCAACAGCCCGCCCCTCGGTGCTGCGTGCCAGTGCCAAGACGCTCAAGAAGGCCGGCATCCTGCCCGGCGGCCGGGCCACCATCAGCACTGACGACGGCAGTGCGACGTTCACCACTGAAATCGCCGACCTGCCCGACGGCGTCGTCTGGGCGCCGTCGAACTCCGGCGCCAACCTGCGCACGCTCCGCGCCCGCCATGGCAGCAAGGTCACGTTCACGGCCGAGGGCGGCACAGCATGAGCGAGCTGTTCGGCAACGAGCCATTCTGGGTCGTCGCCCTCAAGGCGGTGCTGGTCTTCGTGATCCTCGTCGTCTACACGCTGTTCAACATCTGGTTCGAACGTCGTGTGGTCGCGCGAATGCAGCACCGCATCGGCCCGAACGTGCACGGTCCCTTCGGTCTCCTGCAGAGCCTCGCCGACGGCGTCAAGCTCGCGCTCAAGGAGGACATCGTCGTCAAGGCGGCCGACAAGGTCGTCTATGTCGTGGCGCCGATCCTGGCCACCATCCCCGCCTTCCTCGCGTGGGCCGTCATCCCGTTCGGGCCCGAGGTCACCATCCCGTTCACCGACACGGTCACGCCGCTGCAGCTCACCGACCTGCCGGTGGCCGTGCTCTACATCCTCGCCGTCACCTCGATCGGCATCTACGGCATCGTGCTCGCGGGCTGGTCGTCCGGCTCGATCTACGCCCTCCTGGGCGGCATGCGCTCCAGCGCCCAGATGATCTCCTACGAGGTCGCCATGGGGTTGTCGTTCGTCTCGGTGTTCATGTACGCCGGATCGATGTCGACGTCGGAGATCGTCGCAGCGCAGTCGGGCACCTGGTACTTCCTGCCCCTCTTCCCGTCGTTCGTCATCTACGTCATCGCGATGGTGGGCGAGACGAACCGCGCACCGTTCGACCTGCCCGAGGCCGAGGGCGAGCTCGTCGGTGGGTTCCACACCGAGTACTCCTCGCTCAAGTTCGCCCTGTTCTTCCTGGCCGAGTACGTCAACATGGTCACCGTCTCGGCGCTGGCCACGACGCTGTTCCTCGGCGGCTGGCGCGCGCCGTTCGGCATCGCGCAGATCTGGGAGGGCGCGAACTCCGGCTACTGGCCGCTGCTGTGGTTCTTCGGCAAGACGCTGGCGTTCATCTTCCTGTTCATCTGGCTGCGCGGCACGCTCCCACGCATGCGCTACGACCAGTTCATGACGTTCGGCTGGAAGGTGCTCATCCCGTTCTCGCTGGGATGGATCGTGGCCGTCGCGTTCATCCGTAAGCTCCGGCAGGAGGACCTCCTGGATCAGCAGGTGCTGGTGTGGGCCTCGATCATCGCCGGGGTGCTCTTCCTGGTGACGTTCCTGATCCCGGAGAAGAAGCCCGAGCCCGAACCGACCGAGCCGGAGGCCGCCGAGTTCGACGCATTCGCCGACGGTTACCCGGTCCCTCCGATGCAGGAGACGGTCGACACCCCGAAGGAGGCTCGACGATGACCAACACCGTTCGCGAGACGTTGTGGGACCCGATTGCCGGATTCGGCGTCACGTTCCGCACGATGTTCAAGAAGGTCGTCACCGAGCAGTACCCGTTCGAGAAGGTGCCCACCGCGCCGCGCTTCCACGGACGCCACCAGCTCAACCGGTGGCCGGACGGGCTGGAGAAGTGCATCGGGTGCGAGCTCTGCGCCTGGGCGTGCCCCGCCGACGCCATCTACGTCGAGGGCGCGTCGAACGCCGAGGACGGACGGTTCAGTCCCGGCGAGCGCTACGGCCGCGTCTACCAGATCAACTACCTGCGCTGCATCCTGTGCGGATTGTGCATCGAGGCGTGCCCCACGCGCGCCCTCACGATGACCAACGAGTACGAGCTGGCCGACGACAACCGCGCCGACCTCATCTACGAGAAGTCCGACCTGCTGGCGCCGTTGCTGCCCGGCATGGTGGAGCCGCCGCACGCGATGCTCATCAGCGACGACCACCACGACTACTACAAGGGCAAGACGCTCGACATCCTCCCCACCGACCCCGCCGAAGAGGCGAGCGTCAACCCGGCAGGCTCGCCCGGGGAGGACGATCAGTGACGACGTTCTGGATCCTCGCGCCGGTCATGGTCGTCGCAGCGCTCGGGCTGGTGTTCGCCCGCAAGGCGGTGCACGCCGCGCTCTGCCTGGCGATCGTCATGATCGGCCTTGCGGTGCTGTACGCCGCCCAGGGCGCTCCGTTCCTTTTCGCGGTGCAGATCATCGTCTACACCGGCGCGATCATGATGCTGTTCCTCTTCGTGCTCATGCTGGTCGGCGTCGACACGACCGACTCCCTGGCCGAGACGATCAAGGGCCAGAGGCTCATGGCCACCGTGGTCGGCCTCCTGTTCGGCTTCACCGCGGTCACCGCGATCGGGCAGGGCATCACCGGCGCCGTCACCGGGCTCGAAGCCGCCAACAGCAACGGCAACCCCTACGGCCTGGCGAAGCTCCTGTTCGGCCCGTACGTGCTCGCGTTCGAGCTCACCAGCGCCCTGCTCATCACCGCGGCTCTCGGGGCGATGGTGCTGGCGCACCACGAGAAGCTCGCCGTACGCCTCAGCCAGGCCGACCTCGCCCGCCAGCGTCTCCGCGACTATGCCGAGACCGGTCGGCACCCCGGCAACCCGCCGACGCCGGGCGTCTTCGCGCGGCACAACGCGGTCGACACTCCCGCACTGCTGCCCGACGGTCGCCCGCTGGAGGAGTCGATCTCCGCCAGCCTCGTCGCCCGAGGGCAGCTGCGCGACGGGTTCGAGGACGACGTCGAGGCCGTGGAGCGCGAGCTCGACCCGAGCGTCACGGAGTCGGGCGAAACCGATCCTGGCGCGGATGCCGGGCCACGGGCGGCGGATGGCACAGAGGGTGAGCCGACGTGACCGAGTACATCACCCTCTCGCTGATCCTGTTCACCATCGGTGCCACCGGCGTGCTCGTGCGTCGCAACGCCATCGTCGTGTTCATGTGCGTCGAGCTCATGCTCAACGCCACCAACCTGGCCTTCGTCGCCTTCTCTCGTCAGCACGGCAACCTCGACGGCCAGGTGGCGGCGTTCTTCGTCATGGTCGTCGCCGCCGCCGAGGTCGTGGTCGGCCTCGCCATCATCGTGTCCATCTATCGCACGCGTCGCTCGGCCTCGGTCGACGAGGCGAGCCTGCTGAAGCTCTAAGGGGTCACGGTGCTCGATCTCGTCTGGCTGCTCGTCGCGGTCCCGCTCGTCTCCGGTCTCGGACTCCTGGTCTGGGGCAAGGAGGGCGACCGCGTCGGCCACCTCATCGGCACGGCGGCGTCGTCGATCTCGTTCGTCATCGGCGCCCTTGCGTTCATCCAGCTGCTCGGCCGCGACGAGGCCGAGCGCTCGTTCTCGAAGACACTGTTCACGTGGATCGAGGCCGGACCGTTCCACGTCGACGTGGCGTACACGTTCGACCCGCTCTCCGGACTGTTCGTGCTGCTGATCACCGGCGTCGGCTCGCTGATCCACATCTACTCGATCGGCTACATGGAGCACGACGCCCGGCGGCGTCGATTCTTCGCCTACCTCAACATCTTCATCGCCTCGATGCTGACGCTCGTGCTGGCCTCCGACTACCTGGTGATGTTCCTCGGCTGGGAGGGCGTCGGCCTGGCGTCGTACCTGCTGATCGGGTTCTGGCAGCACAAGGACTCCGCGGCCACGGCCGCGACCAAGGCGTTCGTCGTCAACCGCGTCGGCGACCTCGGCATGGCGCTGGCGATCATGCTGATGTTCGCCCAGTTCGGCACGACGGCCATCGCGCCGGTGAACGCGTCGATCGACGGGGCGTCGGCCGTCGTCGCCACCTCGCTCGGTCTGCTGCTCCTGCTCGGCGCCTGCGGCAAGTCGGCCCAGGTGCCGCTGCAGAGCTGGCTCCTCGACGCCATGGAGGGCCCCACGCCGGTCTCGGCGCTCATCCACGCCGCAACGATGGTGACCGCCGGCGTCTACCTCGTCGTTCGCTCCAACGCCATCTTCGACGCCTCCGAGACCGCCCGCACCGCGGTCATCGTCGTCGGCCTCGTCACGCTGCTCGTCGGTGCCTGGATCGGTTGCGCCAAGGACGACATCAAGAAGGCACTCGCCGGCTCCACCATGAGCCAGATCGGCTACATGATGCTGGCCGCCGGCCTCGGCCCGGCCGGCTACGCGTTCGCGATCTTCCACCTGCTCACGCACGGCTTCTTCAAGGCCAACCTGTTCCTCGGCGCCGGCTCGATCATGCACGGCATGAACGACGATGTGGAGATGCGGCACTACGGTGCCCTCCGCAAGGCGATGCCGATCACGTTCATCACGTTCCTGTTCGGCTACCTCGCGATCATCGGCTTCCCGGGCTTCTCCGGCTTCTTCTCCAAGGACAAGATCATCGAGACGGCGTTCGGGCACTCGTTCTGGGTCGGGCTCGGTGCGCTGGTCGGTGCCGGCGTCACCGCGTTCTACATGACGCGGCTCATGATGATGACGTTCTTCTCCGAGCAGCGCTGGAAGGAAGACGTCCACCCGCACGAGTCGCCCAAGGTCATGACATATCCGCTGATCGCGCTCGGCGCGCTGTCCCTGCTGGGCGGCGCGATGCTGCTGGGCGGCTGGATCACCGGGTTCCTCGAGCCGGTCGTCGGCCACGCCGAGCACCATGAGCTCGCGGTGCCCGCCTGGGTGCTGACGGTGATCATCACGCTGGTCGTCGCCACCGGCGTCGCGCTCGGCTTCTGGCTCTACAGCCGCGAGCCGATCGCCGGTGAGACCCCGGCCGACAGCTCGGTCTCGTTCTTCGCCCGAGCAGGCAGACACGAGCTCTACGGCAACGAGATCAACGACGCGGTCGCGGTGCGTCCCACCCGCCACCTGACGCGCTTCCTCGTCTTCCTCGACGGCAAGGGCATCGACGGCTTCGTCACCGGTCTCGCCGACCGGCTCGGCGACGCCTCCCAGGCCCTGCGCAAGCCGCAGACCGGGTTCGTCCGCAGCTACGCGCTGAGCTTCTTCGCGGGTGCGGCCATCATCGTGCTCGCCCTCCTGGCGGTGACGCTCGCATGATCCTGACTGCCATGGCCGTGACGCCGCTCGTCGGCGCGCTCGCCCTCGTCCTCATGCCACGGGCCCAGGACAGCGCACGTCTCGTGAAGAGCGTCGCGGTCGCCTTCACGCTCGTGACGCTGGTCATCTCCCTGGCGATGATGGCGGGCTACGAGGTCGGCGCCGGCGGCTACCAGCTCACCGAGCAGCACACCTGGATCAAGCAGTTCGGGGCGTCCTACTCACTCGGCGTCAACGGGATCGGTGTCACGCTCATCCTGCTCACCACGGTGCTGACCCCCATCGTCGTGCTGTCCGCTTGGGACGACCGCCTGCCCGGCAACCGGAGTGCCAACGCCTACCTCGCCTGGATGCTGGTGCTGGAGGGGCTCGCCATCGGCGTCTTCTCGGCCACCGACGCCTTCCTGTTCTACGTGCTGTTCGAGGCGACGCTGGTGCCGCTCTACTTCCTGATCGGGTCGTACGGCGGGCCGCGCCGCGGCTATGCAGCGGTGAAGTTCCTCATCTACAACCTCGTCGGCGGCCTGCTGATGCTCGCGTCGATCATCGGCCTGTACGTCATCACGTCGCGCCAGGGCGAGGCGACGTTCCTCCTGAGCGACCTCACCAACCTCGACGTCAGCGCTACGACGGAGCGCCTGCTGTTCCTCGGCTTCATGGCGGCCTTCGTCATCAAGGCGCCGCTGTGGCCGTTCCACACCTGGCTGCCCGACGCCGCCGCGTCGGCCACGCCCTCGACGTCGGTGCTGATGGTCAGCGTGGTCGACAAGATCGGCACGTTCGGCATGCTGCGCTGGTGCCTCGAGATCTTCCCGGGGGCGTCGGAGTGGGCCAGCCCGGTGGTCATCGCGCTCGCCGTCGTGAGCGTCCTCTACGGAGCGCTCCTGGCGATCGGCCAGGACGACCTGCGGCGCCTGATCGCGTTCACCTCGGTGTCGCACTTCGGCTTCATCGTCCTGGGCATCTTCGTGTTCACGTCGACGTCCACGGCCGGCGCGACGCTCTACATGTTCAACCACGGCATGTCGACGGCGGCGTTGTTCCTGATCACCGGCATCATGATCGCCCGGCGCGGCTCCGCCAGCATCAGCGACTTCGGCGGAGTGCAGAAGCACGCCCCGATCCTGTCGGGCATGCTGCTCCTGGCCGGCCTGTCGAGCCTGTCCCTGCCCGGACTCGCGCCGTTCATCTCCGAGTTCATGGTGCTCGCCGGCACGTTCACGCGTTCGCCGGTGGCCGCCGTTCTGGCCACGCTCGGCATCGTCCTGGCCGCGCTCTACATCCTGATCATGTACCAGCGCACGATGACCGGGCCGCTGCGCGACGGCAATGAGGGCGTTCACGACCTGAACCCCCGCGAGGTTGCGGCGCTGGCGCCGGCGATCGTGCTGATCGTCGGGCTCGGGTTCTACCCGCAGCCGGTGCTCAACGTCATCAACCCGGCGGTCGACGAGGTCGTCAGCCAGGTCGGTGACGGCGACCCGGCGCCCCAGTCTCCGACAGATATGTCTCCTGCCGACCTCGCCCAGGAGGGTGGCCACTGATGTTCCTCCAGGACCTGCCACCCATCGACGGACCCACGGTCGAGTACGCGCTGATCGCCCCGATCCTCATCATCACGGCGGTCGCCGTGATCGGAACCGTCGTCGAGGCTGTGGTGCCGCGCCGCCGCCGCTTCGAGATCCAGGCGCTCGTCGCCGTCGTCGGAGTGCTCGTGGCCCTGGTCGACACGATCTTCGTCTACCAGTCCCTCGACAAGCTCGAGGGCGCGCAGACCGCGCGCGGCCAGATCTCCACCGAGGGAGCGCTCTCGGTCGACGGACCGGGCGTCTTCATCTGGGGCCTGCTGCTCGTGTTCGGCTTGATGAGCTTCCTGTTGTTCGCCGAGCGTCGCCTCGAGGGAGGGCTCAGCGCGTTCACCGGGCGCGCCGCCGACGCGCCGGGATCGGCCGGGGAGGCCGAGGCGCAAGCGGCCAACGTCGAGCACACCGAGGTGTTCCCGCTCGCGACGTTCGCGCTGCTCGGGATGATGGTGTTCGCCACGTCCAACGACCTGTTGACGATGTTCGTCGCACTCGAGGTGCTGTCCCTGCCGTTGTACCTGATGTGCGGTCTGGCCCGGCGGCGCCGCCTGCTCAGCCAGGAAGCGGCACTCAAGTACTTCCTGCTCGGTGCCTTCTCGTCGGCGTTCTTCGTCTACGGCATCGCCCTGACCTACGGCTACGCCGGCTCGTTCGAGCTCGCCGAGATCGATGCCGCCGTCACGGCCCGCGCCGGCAGCGAGAACCTGCTGCTCGCGGCGATCGCGCTGATGGCGGTCGGCCTGCTGTTCAAGATCAGCGCCGTGCCGTTCCATGCCTGGACCCCTGACGTCTACCAGGGCGCGCCGACGTCGGTCACCGCATTCATGGCCGCCGGCACCAAGGCGGCAGCGTTCATCGCGCTGATGCGGGTCTTCTTCGTGGCGTTCGGCGGGGCGTCGTGGGACTGGCGGCCCATCATCTGGGCCATCGCGCTGATCACGATGCTGCTCGGGTCGCTGGTCGCCATCGCCCAGACCGACGTCAAGCGCATGCTCGCGTACTCGTCGATCGCGCACGCCGGGTTCCTGCTCGTCGGCTTCGTCGGCGCCTACGTCAGCGCGACCGGCATCACCTCGGTCTCGAGCGTGCTGTTCTACCTCGTCGTGTACGGCATCGCGTCCATCGGCGCCTTCGCGATCGTCACGCTCATCCGTGATGCCGGCGGCGAAGCCACCCACCTCTCGCGCTGGGCCGGGCTGGGCAAGGAGTCGCCGCTGCTGGCCGGCGCGTTCGCGCTGTTCATGCTGTCGTTCGCCGGCATCCCGCTCACCGCCGGCTTCATCGGGAAGTGGAGCATCTTCGGCGCCGCATGGTCCGGCGGCTACGCGGCGCTCGTCGTGGCCGGCGTGCTCGTCAGTGCCGTCGCGGCGTACTTCTACGTTCGCGTCATCGTGCTGATGTTCTTCACCGAGCCGATCGGCGACGGGCCGACGGTGGCTGTTCCCAGTGCCTTGACTACCGTGGTCATCGCTGCGGCCGCCCTGGCCACGGTCGTTCTCGGCGTCCTGCCGGGACCGGTGCTCGACCTGGCGCAACACGCGGGTGCATTCGTGCGCTGACCGGGTCCGAAGACTGGGTTGTTTGGAGGAGGGCTCGTGACGAGTCTGGGAGTGGCGTTCGCCGACGACGCCCTCGAGGCGCGTGTCAGTCGCGGCGTCCAGCTGGTCGAGGAGCACCTTGCCCGGGTGGTCGACAGCGACGAGCGTTTCATCACCGAAGCCGCCGCGCACTTGCTCAATGCCGGCGGCAAGCGGTTCCGGCCCATGCTGGTGATGGTGTGCGCCGAGTTCGGCGACCCAGCCCACCCCGACGTCGTCCCGGCCGGCACCGCGGTCGAGCTCACGCATCTCGCCACGCTCTACCACGACGACGTCATGGACGAGGCGTCCATGCGCCGCGGTGCGGAGAGCGCCAACCATCGCTGGGACAACTCACTGGCGATCCTGGTCGGCGACTACCTGTTCGCGCACGCGTCGGAGGTCGTCTCGACGCTCGGCCCCGACGCGGTCGGTGTGCAGGCCCGCACGTTCGCGCGACTGGTCAAGGGCCAGATCCGCGAGACCATCGGCCCACGCGACGACGATGACCCGTTGGCCCACTACCTCAGCGTCGTGGCCGACAAGACCGGCTCACTGATCGCCACCTCGGCGCACTTCGGTGCCACCATGTCGCGCGCGTCCGAGGAGATCGTCGCCGCGCTCACGGAGTTCGGCGAGCGGATCGGCGTCGCGTTCCAGCTGAGCGACGACATCCTCGACATCGCCAGCGAGTCAGGCGACTCCGGCAAGACGCCGGGGACGGACCTCCGCGAGGGAGTGCCCACGCTGCCGGTTCTCCTGGCCCGCCGCTCCACGGATCCAGCCGATGCCGAGCTCGTGGGTCTCCTGTCCGGTCCGATCACGGACGACGCCGACGTGGCCCGGACGCTCGAATCGCTCCGCGCCCACCCGGCCATGGAGGAGGCACGGGCCTTCGTGCAGGCCGAGGCCGACGCCGCCCGCGCCCTGCTCGACAAGCTTCCCGACACGTCCGCCCGCGCGGCGCTGAATGCCATCTGCGACACGCTGGCCACGCGCATCAGCTGACATCGCGGTCGGCAGAACCTCAGGGGCTGGCGAAGCCGGAATCGAGATGGCCGTCGCCGCCGGGCGAGACGATCTCGATGATCGCGTCGGAGAAGTCGACGCCGTAGGTGGACTGCAGGTGGCTGCGAACCGCGGCCACGGCATCGTCGAGGCTTCCGGTGTGGGTGATCCCTCCGCCGCTCGCGAGGCCCTCGCCCTCGATGTCGAGCTCCCACCCGTCAGGCCCGGTCACGGCGTTCACGACGAACCGCCCGTGCGGTGGAGGGTGGCCTTCGAAGGACATGTTCACCTGTGGATCATGGCATCAATGCTTTCGCCGGCTGAGCATGTGCCGCAGTCGCGGGCACAGAAGGTCGGTGAAGCCGGCAAGCGCTGCACATCGAGCAGTTCAGGCGGCGACGTTCTCGGCCGCGCGGCCAAGCACCCGGCGTCGTCCGCCGAGCACGTCGACGGTGAAGATCACCAAGGCGATCCAGACCAGCACGAAGCCGACCCACCGGGCCGTGGTCATGGCCTCGTGGAAGAGCAGCAGGCCGAAGATGAACTGCAGGATCGGCGCGAGGTACTGCAGGAGGCCGATCGACGTGAGTCGCAGACGAGTGGCGGCGCCGCCGAACAGCAGCAGCGGGATCGCGGTGACGATGCCGGTGCCCGCCAGCAGCAGCGCGTTCGGCACACCCTGGTGCCCGAACGAGAGGGTGCCGTTCGCCTCCAGGAAGCCGAGGTAGGCGAGAGCGACCGGCGTCAGCAGCAGCGTCTCGGCGCCGAGCGCCTCGACCGCGCCGAGCTGGGCCTTCTTCTTGAGGAAGCCGTAGGTGGCGAACGAGAACGCCACCGTCAGGGCGACGTAAGGCAGCCGTCCGTAGTCGACGGTGAGGATGACGACGGCGATGGCGCCGATCGCGACGGCCACCCACTGGGCCCGTCGGAGCGTCTCCCGGAGCACGAACACACCGAGCAGCACCGTCACCAGGGGATTGATGAAGTAGCCGAGCGACGTCTCGATGACCTTGTCGTTCGTGACGCCGTAGATGAACGCGCCCCAGTTGAGCGCGATGACGACCGACGCGAGCCCGAGAAAGGCGACGCGTCGCCGGTCCTTCCAGATGGCCCGGAAAGCGCTCCACCGGTGCGTGACCGTGAGCAGCAGACCCACGAAAACCAGGGACCACACGATGCGATGGGCGAGTGCCTCGAGCGAGCCGGCCGGGTCGAGCAGCGGCCAGTAGAGCGGGAAGAGACCCCAGCACAGGTAGGCACCGGCACCCATCGCCAGGCCACTGCGGGAATCGTTCACATCAGGAACCTACGCCCTGCCCCGGCGCTATATTCCCCGGAATCGCCTCGCCCGCCGCAGTTGGCAGGATTCCGCCGTCGGGTGGCAGTGTCGCCATGAGGAGCTGGCGCCCGCGGTCTCAGCCTTGAGCGTGCTCGTGATCAGCGCGATCAGGTCGGCCAGCGCTTCCGTGAGGGTTGTCAGGGCCGAACGAACGTGACCTCGATGTCGTCCCGCTCGAACGGCGGAGCGCCGAGGCCGGTGATGCGCATGTTGCCCCAGGCGTCGTGCTCGGCGAGGCGACCTTCTGCACCGGCGCCGTCGCCGATGGTGAGGACGCCGCTGGTCGCGCCGCCCTTCTTGGCGGCGTCGACCGCGTCGTTCTGAACCACCCGCCCGTACCAGTGGTACTTGCCGTCCAGCGGTTCGAGGTGTCCACCGAGCACGACCTCGACGTCGAACGCGTCGTCACCGACGACCAGGCGGGCGGGCCCCTCGTAGCCGTCCTCGTCGTCGTGCTCGGGCACCCAGGGCTCCGGGCGCTTGCGGCGGCGCTTGAATCTCTTGGGCTTGAGCCTCACGGCAGGAATCCTGCGCGACGCCACAGCCGCCGGCCGATGGGGCCGAGCAGGCCGTTGTCGGTGAGGAACTGCGCCAGCGGGGCGAAGCCCGTGACCTGGGCGGCCCGCAGGTTCGGGTTCTCGGCGGCTTCCCGCGAGGCCCGCTCGACGTCGAGGCCGGCCCGGCGATAGACCGCGGGGTTCGAGAAGGCGTACCGGAACACCGGGCCGCCGAGGCCCACGAGGTTGCCGGTGAGGATGCGCTCCAGGCGTCCGGCGGACTCCATGCGCCGGACGACGCCCTCGCGGGCGAACTTGATGTGCCGGGCCTCCTCGGTGACGTGGATGCGCATCAGCTGGGAGACGAGCGGCTGCAGCAGCGGGTCGTCCATCATGCGGCGTTGGAGGGCGTCGAAGATCTCCTCGCCCACGAGGGCCGCGACCCAGAGCAGCGAGCCCCGGAGGGCGAACGGCAGCAGCTGGATGGCGAGGCGCTCGCGCATCCGCAGGCCGTACGGCCGCGCTCCGACCCGGTCGATGACCTTGCCGAACATCGTCATGTGCCGGCACTCGTCGCCCATCTCGTTGAGCGTGTAGTGCGAGTGGGCCGAGCGAGGATCCTCGCGCGTCAGCTCGTTCAGCAGGGCGCGGTTGAGCACGTTCTCGAACCAGATGCCGACCGACAGGACGTTGGCCATCTCCTGGCGAGACAGCTCGATGCGCTGCTCCTCGGTCATCTCCTCCCAGAGCGGGGTGCCGTAGAGCGACACGACCGGGGGCGGCAGAAAGTACTTCTCGGGATCGATCGGGGCGTCCCAGTCGATGTCCACCTCGGGTTGGTACGAGCGCTTGATCGCGCCACCCAGCAGTCGTTGGGCGACGACCTCGCGGTCGACAGTGGTGGTCATGGCTCCTCCTGCGGTTTACGTTCTAAATCTAAACGTAAACGATGCAAGCCGGGCGGTCAACGACCTACGATGCAGCCATGGCACAGGGCCCCGCTCCGGCGGACGACGTTCGCGACCGCATCCTCGACGCGGCCACGCAGTGCCTGCTGGAATCGGGCCTCGACGCGCGCCTGCACGCCGCAATCGCCGAGCGGGCCGGTTTGTCGCGACCCACCCTCTACAAGTACGTCGGCGACCAGACCGCGATCCTGGACGCCGTGCGCGACCGGGAGATCGAGGCGTTCTTCACGGCCGCGGTGCCGTTGCTCAGCAGCACGGACGACCTGCGCACGGGGCTGATCGACGCCGTCGTGTTCGTCGTCGAGTACGGCCGCCAGCACATGCTGCTGCAGAAGGCGCTGCGCGAGCACCCGGAGCTGATCCTGCCTGCGCTGACCACCGAGTCCGGTCCACTCGTCGAACGCATCCACGGGATGTTCGCCGAGCAGCTCGAACGGGCCCTCGCGGCTGTCGACGCCGAGCTCGACACGCGAGTCGTCGTCGAGTGGATCTACCGGATCATCGTCTCGCTCATCACCACCCCCTCCGGGCCGCACACCGAGTCGCCCGAGCAGCTCCGGGAGTACATCGACGGCCTGATGCAGCTCGCGGGCATCGTTGCGGCGACACCCGTCCGCCGATGACGCCTGCCGCGGCCGACCGCTTCGAGACCTTCGGGTCGTCACATCTCGCTGCGCTCGCGATCTGCGCCGCCGGCGTCATGTGGGTGATCATGCTCGGGCGCCGAGCGCAGGGTGCCGGCGCGAACCGGGTCTTCGCGATCGCCATCCTGCTCGTCACGATCCCGCTCCAGGTGCTGCAGCTGCTGCCCGCCGAGTGGGACCCGCGGACGTCGCTGCCGTTCCAGCTGTGCGACCTCGCCTGGATGTTCGCGGTGCACGCGCTCTGGACGCGATCACGGCTCAGCGCCACCGTCACGTACCTGTGGGGCATCACCCTGACCACGCAGGCCATGATCACGCCGGACCTCGCCTCCGACTTTCCTGAAGCGCGCTACCTGATGTTCTGGGCGATGCACGTGCTGATCGTCTGGGCGGCGTTCCACCTGGTGGTCGGGCTTCATCTCCTGCCCACCTGGGCGACGTACTGGCGCACGGTGGGC
Source organism: uncultured Actinomycetota bacterium (assembly GCA_963839625.1). Taxonomy (GTDB): domain Bacteria; phylum Actinomycetota; class Actinomycetes; order Propionibacteriales; family Nocardioidaceae; genus Aeromicrobium. The sequence goes on from CAWIWE010000017.1 coordinate 19,230, forward strand.
ATCACCGCGGTGTGGGCGGTGGCCGTGATGGTCTACAACACCGTCGCCGACACGAACTACGGCTACCTCAACGGCAAGCCCGACAGCGCCTCGATCCTCGACCTGCTCGGGCCCTGGCCGTTCTACGTCGCCGCCGAGATCGCCATCATCATGGCGGTCTGGGCGCTGCTCACCTGGCCGTGGGCACGGCCGGTAATCCGCAAGATCCGCCGATCCGATGACCGATCGCAGTCGACCAGTGGACCCAGAAACCACGGCATCCTCGAGACCTCGAACACGTTGACCAGCTGGCAATTCGGAGCAGGTTTCGGCCTCGATCTGATCGGTTTCTGCAAATCAATCGGAAACTCGGTGGAAAACATGGTTTGACCTGTATCTTCTCGGCTATAATCGTGAGTATGTTCGAGAGTGTCGAGGTCGAGGATCTGCTCTCGACGATCGACGCCCACAAGTTCAGTACGGACCCGGACATCAGTTCGGCTGGCGCGTATCGACGAGATCGTGGGCTACGAACGGATCATCCGGGCGGCGCAGGCCCGTCAGCTCGTGCAGATCAATGCCTTGTACGAGGAGCGGGTCGCGCAGGTGCCGTTCGGTTCGGCTGATCCGGCGTTGTCGGTGATCGGTGAGGTCGCGATGGCGCGCAACGTCTCGCCCGGCGCGGCGGGCACGAAGTTCGCCACGGCGGTCGGTCTGGCCGAGCTGCCGCAGACCGCCGGGACCCTCGAGGCCGGCCAGATCTCCGAGCCGACGGCGCGGGCGGTGGTGCGGGAGACCGATGCGCTGCATCGGGACGACCGCATCGTCGTGGACGCCGAGCGCCGACGCACTGCCCGGCCTGACGTCGGGGCGAGTCGCTCGGCTGACCCGCCACCGTGGTCATCGCCGGCCGCGGACGCCGCGCACGAGCGGGCCGAACGCAATCGGGCCGCCAGCGTCTCACCGACCCGGAGGGCGACGAGTTCCGGCTCTGGCAGGCCACGGGCCGGCGGAACAGCTCGTGCGTGCAGGCAGCGACCGAACGGGCCAGGACTCCGAGGGCCGGTGATGAACTTCGAGGGCCAGATCGTGCACAGCGGTCGAACGTCACGGCGGCAGCCGAGGCATCGACGTCGAAGGGCTTCGGCGTCGGTCGATCGACGACCTGGGCGACGACACCGCCATCCGCGTCCCCGGCTACGGACGACCACCTCGGGCTCGTCGATGACCTCACGACCCGCGCCATCCGCAGCCTTCAGCCGCGTCGCCGGAAGGGTCGAGGAACGTGATCGGACGCGACCCACGTCTCGCCGCTTCGACGGACCCCTCAACGGATTCACCGAGCCCGCGACCGGCACCGATGCCGTCAACCAGGCTGCGACGGCGGTATCGGCGACATCGACCACATCAATGACCGCGCCAACGGAGGCACGACCACCAGCAGCAACGGTCAAGGACTCTGCCGACGAAGTCACACCCTCAAACACCAACCCGGCTGGACCGTCACCAGCCAGATCGCGACACCATCTGGCGCACCCCCACCGGCCACACCTACACCAGCCCCGCACCCACCGTGCTCACCCGACGACGAACGTAGGCTCGAGGCCATGGCGGAACGCACGTACCCGGCGGGCGTGACCCTGCTGGATCAACACCGACCAATGCCACTGATGGACGGGTCGCCACCGCGCAGCCGTTCTTCCCTAGAGTGTCCCCATGGGCGCCTTCCTCGACGACTATGCGGTCGTCGGCGCCATCGTCGTCGCCGCCATCGTGCTGGCCTGCTGCGATGCTCGGAGTCAATGCCTTCATGCGGCCGCGGGTGCCCGCGCGTGAGAAGGGGATCACGTACGAATCCGGTGTCGACCCGGTCGGCGAGGGCTGGGCTCAGTCGACCATCCGCTACTACGTCTACGCGTTCCTCTACGTGATCTTCGCCGTCGACGCGGTGTTCCTCTTCCCGTGGGCGGTCGTGCTGGAGCGGCTCGGCGTCGCAGCTGCGGTCGAGATGGGCATCTTCATCGCGATCGTCGTCGTCGGACTCGTCTACGCCTGGCGCAAGGGGGTGCTGTCGTGGACTCGCTGATGCAGCCAGTCGGCCTGGGGCTCCCCACCCTCGGTCCGCCGTCGGTGGGAGTGGGCACGCAGTTCGCGCCCAAGCCGGCGCGATTCCTGCTCAACTGGGGCCGCCGCTACTCGCTGTGGGTGTTCAACTTCGGGCTCGCGTGCTGTGCGATCGAGTTCATCGCCAGCTCGATGTCGCGGCACGACTTCATCCGACTCGGTGTCATCCCGTTCGCCCCCGGCCCGCGCCAGGCCGACCTCATGGTCGTCTCGGGCACCGTCACCGACAAGATGGCGCCGGCGATCAAGCGCCTGTACGACCAGATGCCCGAGCCCAAGTACGTCATCAGCTTCGGCTCGTGCTCCAACTCGGGTGGCCCGTACTGGGACTCGTACTGCGTCACCAAGGGCGTCGACCAGATCATCCCCGTCGACGTCTACGTGCCAGGCTGCCCGCCTCGGCCCGAGGCGTTGCTGCACGGCATCGTCACGTTGCAGGACCAGATCGCCAAGGAGAACCTGGCCGAACGCTATGGGGCCGCCCAGAACGAGCGCTCGACGTCGTCGCTGCTGACACCTCGCCTGGACGCCGAATGACCGAGTCTTCCGGCACCGACGCTGAGCGCTCAGGACTTGGGCGCTCAGGATTTGGCGAGTTCGGTCCGCGACACCGCGTCGTCGAGCCCGGCGCCTGGCACGAGACGCTCCTCGAACTTCGTGCCGACGGCTACACGTACTTCGACTGGCTCTCCGCCGTGGACGAGGAGGCGGACGGATTCCGTCTGGTCGCTCACGTCCTACGACCCGATCCATGGGACCACCTGGTGGTGGCGACGTTCCTGGATGCCGAGTCGCCCACCGTGGCATCGGTCGCCGACGTCTACGCCGGAGCCTCCTGGCACGAGCGTGAGACGCACGAGATGTTCGGCATCGAGTTCGGCGTCCCGCTGGAGCCGCTGCTCCTGCCTGACGGGTTCGAGGGACACCCGCTGCGCAAGGACTTCGTGCTCGCGTCCCGCGTCGTCAAGCCCTGGCCGGGCGCGAAGGAGCCGGGGGAGTCCGACCACGACGTCGCCGGCCGCACCGGAGGCCGGCGGATGAAGCCTCCGGGCGTCCCCGACGACTGGGTCCAGGATGAGTGAGCTCCTCGAGGTCGTGCTGCGGTGCGTCCTGGTCATCGGGGCGTTCATGACCCTGCCCCTGCTGGTCGGCCAGATGGAGCACAAGCAGATGGCGCACATGCAGAGCCGGGTCGGCCCGATGTACGCCGGCCGGTTCCACGGCTGGGCGCAGCTCATCGCCGATGGCGTGAAGTTCATGCAGAAGGAGAGCGTCACGCCGGCCGCTGCCGACCGACCCGTGTTCGCGCTCGCCCCGGCCGTCGCGATCGTGCCGTACGTCGTCGCCATGGTCGCCATCCCGCTCGGCCCGGTGTTCGGCAGCGAGGTGCTGGTCGGCACCGACCTCGACGCCGGACTGTTCTTCGTCCTCGCGGCGATGAGCGTCGGTGTCATCGGCACCCTGATGGCCGGCGTGGCCAGCGCCAACAAGTACAGCTACATCGGCGGCCTGCGCGTGGCCGCACAGCTGATGAGCTACGAGCTGCCGATGGTGCTGGCGGCGTCCAGCGTCGCGATGGCGGCCGGCACGCTGTCGCTCGTCGGCATCGCGGAGGCGTGGGAGCCGTGGTGGCTGCTCGCGCAGCTCCCCGGTCTCGTCGTGTTCTTCGTCGCCGGGCTCGCGGAGCTGATGCGACCGCCGTTCGACGCCCCGCTGGCTGACGCCGAGCTCGTCATGGGACCGCTCACCGAGTACGGCGGCATGCGGTTCGCGATGTTCCTGCTCACCGAGTACGCGGGCATCGTCCTGCTCGCTGCCCTGACAGCGGTGCTGTTCCTGGGCGGCTGGGCCGGGCCGTGGTCCGATCAGGTTGGTGCGGTCTGGATGCTGCTCAAGATCGTCGCGATCTCGTTCCTGGTGATCTGGGCGCGGGTCGCGTACCCGCGGCTGCGCGAGGACCAGCTCAACGCCCTCGCCTGGAAGGTCCTCGTGCCTGCTGCTCTCCTCCAAGTCACGATCACGACGATCCTGGTGGTGATGACATGACGTTCGGCAAGGGCCTGGCCCAGGGCCTCGCGGTCACGTTGCGCACCATGCTGCGACGCAGCGCAACCGCCCAGTACCCCGACAACGAGCCGGAGCTGCCGCCGCGCAGCCGCGGCGTCATCGCCCTGCAGGAGGAGAACTGCACGTCCTGCATGCTGTGCGCTCGCGAGTGCCCGTCGTGGTGCATCTACATCGACTCGCACAAGGAGACGATCCCGGCCACCACCGAGGGTGGCCGCGATCGCAGCCAGAACGTGCTCGACCGCTTCGACATCGACTACTCCATCTGCATGTACTGCAGCATCTGCATCGAGGTGTGCCCGTTCGACGCACTGCACTGGTCGCCGGAGTTCGCCTACGCCGAGGGCGACATCGTCGACCTCACCCATGACATGAACCGGCTGCGCGAGTGGATGTGGGACGTCCCAGCGCCGCCTGCCCTCGATGCCGGTGCCGAGGAGTCCAAGGAGCTGTCGTCGTTCCGGCAGAAGCAGGAACAGGAAAAGGAACAGGAACAGGGCGCCGGTGAGTCTGGCTGAGGTCGTCTTCCTGTTCATGTCCGCCGTCGTGATCGCGTCGGCGGTCCTCGCGGTCGGCAGCCGGCAGCTCGTGCATGCCGCGCTGTGGCTGGTGGTCACGCTCGGCGCGGTCGCCGGCTGCTTCATCCTGATGACGGCCGAGCTGCTGGCCTGGGTGCAGGTGCTCGTCTACGTCGGCGCGGTCGTCGTGCTCGTGGTGTTCGCCCTGATGCTCACCAGATCACCCACCGGCTCGCGCTCGGCCGAGGTCACGCGCAACAGCCCGGTCGCGGCCATCCTCGGGCTGCTGTCCGCAATGGGGCTCGGCGCCACCGTGGTGGCCGGCTTCCAGGGCGAGCGCATCACCGGTGAGCTCCCGGGCACCGCCGGGTCGATCGGCGACGCGCTGTTCCGCCACTGGGTGCTGGGCTTCGAAGTGCTGAGCGTCGTGCTGCTCGCCGCGCTCATCGCGGCCATCGTGATCTCCCGCTCGGGATCGGAACGCTGATGCCGCTGCTCTTCCCACTCCTGCTCTCATCCGCACTGTTCGGCATCGGCCTCTACGGCGTGCTCGCGCGCCGCAACGCCGTGCTCGTCCTGGTCGGCGTGGAGCTGATGCTGAACGCCGTCAACCTGCAGCTGGTCGCGTTCGACGCCTGGTTCGCCGAGACCCTGCACACCGGGCAGGTGCTGACGCTGTTCGTCATCGCGCTGGCCGCCGCCGAGATCGGGCTGGGGCTCGCGATCGTCCTCGCCCTGTTCCGAGCCACCGGCACGATCGACGTCGATGCCGAGCACGAGGCCTCGTCGTGAAGCGCTGGCCCTACGTCGTCGTCACCGCGCTCGTCTCCGCCGCGGTGGCCGTCTGGGCCATCCCGCACCTCAACGACGATCCCGGGAACGGCGTCACCTACCGCGGCAACGACGTCGGGCCGGCGCTGCCGCGGCTATCGCTCGACACCGTCGTCGACCCGATGTCCGCTCAGGTGATGCTGCTGGCCGCAGGCGTGGCGCTGCTCGTGCAGATCTATTCGACGGCCTACATGGGCGACGACAAGCGCTACCGCTCCTACGCGTCGCTCATCGTGCTGTTCCTGATCGCGATGGTCGCCGTCGTCGCCACCGACAACCTGTTCGTGCTGCTCATCGGCTGGGAGGTGATGGGCGTCTGCTCCTACCTGCTGATCGGGCACACGTGGGAGCTGCCGCAGGCGCGCGCCGGCGCCGCCAAGGCGTTCATCGTGACGCGCAGCGCCGACATCGGCCTGCTGGTGGCGATCATCGTTCTCGGCCAGACGTACGGCTCGTACCGCATCAGCCACCTCATCGAGGCGGCCGGGATCGAAGAGCCGCGCAACGCCACCGCGATCGGGCTGCTGCTGATCGTCGCGGTGGTCGGAAAGTCGGCCCAGGTGCCGTTGCACACCTGGCTGCCGGACGCGATGCCCGGCCCCACCCCGATCACCGCACTCATCCACGCCGCCACCATGGTCGCGGCCGGCGTCTACCTCCTCGCCCGTCTGCTGCCGGTGTTCGAGACGTCGCAGGTCGCGATGACGACACTCGCGGTGGTGGCGGCCGTGACGATGTTGCTCGCCGCGTTGTTCGCGGTGGCGCAGACCGACCTCAAGCGGGCGCTCGCGTGGTCGACGGTCAGCCAGCTGGCGCTGATGTTCGCCGCGCTCTCCGCCAGCGACGCTGACGCCGGCATCACCCACCTCGTGTCTCACGGCGCGTTCAAGGCCTTGCTGTTCCTCGGCTGCGGAGTGGCGATGATGGCCGTCGGCAGCAGTGCACTGTCGGCGATGGGCGGACTCCGCAAGTCGCTGCCGGTCACGTTCTGGACGATGACGATCGGGTTCGCCGCACTCGCCGGCATCGTGCCCTTGGTCGGCTTCTTCTCCAAGGACGGGGTGCTCGACGCCCTTCACCACGCCACGGACGGCAAGGAGGCGCTGGGGAGTGATCTCGCCTGGGTCGTGCTGGTCGTGGCCGTGCTGACGTCCGGCGTCACCGCCGTCTACGCGACGCGCCTCTGGGCCGCGACGTTCCTCGGGGCCCGGTCCTCGAGCGCGTCGAAGGGACATTGGCCACCGGAGCCCCGCGCGATGGTCGGACCCCTGGTTCTCCTCGCTGTCTCCTGTCTTGCCCTGTCCATCGGCCAGGACCTGCACGTCGGCATCGGGCTGATCTCGACCCTCGTCGCCGTGCTGGGCATCGCGATCGCCCTCAGGCTGCGCAACCGGGGTTGGCGCGCCCGCTTCGGGCGACCGCTCGCCGCAGAGCTCGGCCTCGACGCGATGTTCGTCCGCGCCGTGCCTGCTGTCACGCTGGGCGCGGCGCGCGCCGTCGACACGATCGACGCGGACGGCATCGACGTCTACCCGCGCGGTGGCGCGTGGCTCGCTCAGCGCGCTTCGTGGGTCATCGGCGCGGTGCAGTCGGCCCGCGTGCAGGTGTACGCGACGATCGTCGCCGGAGGAGCGCTGCTCGTCGTCATCGGCAGCGTGGTCGCGGGGGTGGGCTCATGATCGCCGCCGCCCTCGCCGTGCTGCTCGGAGCTGCCTTGCTCCTGGCCGTGATGCCGTCGCGGTTCTCCGGACGGCGGGCCGCCGTCATCGGTGCGGTCGCGTCCCTGGCAGCGCTGACCTTCCTTGCTCTCGTCCCGCGAGGCGACACGGACGAGACCTGGGGCGAGATCGACCACGCCTGGATCGAACCCCTCGGTGCCCGGCTGCACGTCGGCGTCGACGGCATCTCGCTGCCGCTCGCGCTGCTCACCGCGTTCCTGACGCTGCTCTGCTGTCTGTGGCTGTTGAAGCCCACCACGTCGTCGCTCCTGGTCGCGTTGCTGCTGGTCGTCGCCGCGGCGTCGATCGGGGTGTTCGTGTCGCTCGACCTGCTGCTGTTCTTCGTCTTCTTCGAGCTGGCGCTCATCCCGATGTGGTTCGTCATCGCCCGATGGGGCGCGGGCGGCCAGGCAGCACGGCGGGCCGCGACCCGGTTCCTGCTGTTCACGGTCACCGGCTCGGCGCTGCTGCTGGTCGGCATCGTCGTCATTGCGCTCAAGGCCGGGACCCTGCAGATCGACGAGATCCGCGGCACCGAGTCGCTGCTCGCCGCCAGCCTCATCGCCCTCGGCCTGGCGGTGAAGGTGCCCCTCGTGCCGCTGCACACGTGGCTGCCGGACGCGCACGGCCGAGCCCCGACCGTCGGCTCGGTCCTGCTCGCCGGCGTGTTCCTGAAGCTCGGCACCTACGGACTGCTCCGGCTCGACGTCCAGATGCTGCCGGAGTCGACCGCCCGCATCGCCCCGTACATCGGCGCGGTAGCCGTCGTCGGCATCGTGTGGGCGGGGCTGGCCTGCCTCGTGCAGGACGACCTGAAGCGGCTGGTGGCCTACTCCAGCATCGGCCACATGGGATTCGTCGTGCTTGGGCTGGCGACGCTGAGCAAGACCGGCATCACGGCCGCGGTGTTCGGATCGGTCGCCCACGGTCTGATCACCGGCCTGCTGTTCTTCCTCGCCGGCTCGCTCAAGGAGAAGTACGGCACGGCATCGCTGCGCGAGCTGGGACGCGGCCTCTACGAGCGCGCGCCCTGGCGTGCGGTCGCCATCCTGGTGGCCGGCCTCGCCACGATGGGCCTGCCGGGCTTCGCCGGCCTGTGGGGTGAGTTCCTCGCCCTGCGCGCGGTCTACGAGCCGAACGCCGGGCTCGACCGTGCGCTGTCGTGGACGCTGCTCGCCGCGGCGACCCTCGGCATCGCGCTCGCCACCGCCTACGTCGTTCGGTTCGCCCGGTCGCTGCTGCAGGGTGAGCCGACGCCGCACGACGGCGACACCGACCTCACCCGCCGCGAGTCCGTAGTCGTGGTGGCCCTGGTGCTGCCGATCGTGTTCCTCGGCCTCGTGCCGACCGTCATCACCGACCTGATCGGTGCCGGGGTGATGGCGCCGTGAACATCCCCTTCGACTGGGTCGCCGCCGGGCCCGCGGTCATCGTCTTCACCGGCGCGGTGCTGGGCCTGATGATCGACGCGTTCGCGCCACGACGCACCTGGCTGGGGTCGGCAGCACCCACGCTTGCCGGCGTGCTGGTCGGCGGGGCGGAGCTGCTGCGCACCGGCAGCATCGACGACATCGCGTTCGGCTTCTCGCTGCTCGTCGTCGTCGGCACGGCGATGGTGGTGGTGGCGTCCATCGTCATGAACGCGGAGAACGCCATGCCGGCGGGGGAGTTCCACCTGCTGCTGGGTTCGGCCGCGTCGGGCGGGCTCGTGATGGCGAGCGCGCGCGATCTCGTGACGCTCGTGGTGGCCATCGAGCTGCTCGCGCTGCCGTCGATCGGGCTGGTGGGCCTGCGACAGGGCGACCGTCGCGCCATCGCCGCGTCGTGGACGTTCTTCCTGACGTCCGTGGTGTCGACCGCGGTGACGCTGATGGGCATCGCCCTGCTCTACGGGTCCACGGGAACGCTGTCGTACGCCGGGCTGAGCCGTGAGCTCGAGGCGCCGTCCGTGCCCGGCGTGGTCGTCTCCGTCGGTGTCGTGCTGACGATCGTGGGCCTGCTGTTCAAGCTCGGGGCGGTGCCGTTCCACGTCTGGGTGCCCGACACGTACCGCGGCGCGAGCGTCATGGTGGCGGGCTTCCTGGCCTCGATCTCCAAGACCGCGGCCCTCGGTGCCCTGCTGGTACTGCTCGCCCTCGGGCTCGGGCCGGCCGACGACTCGTGGCAACCAGTCATCGCGGTCGTGGCCGCGGTGTCGATGACGATCGGCAACCTCGGCGCGCTGCGTCAGCGCGAGGGCGTGGCGATGCTCGCGTGGTCGTCGGTCGCGCAGGCCGGGTTCCTGATCGCCCCTGCCGTGGCCATCTTCACGGAGTCCGGCCTGAGCGCGCCCCTGCAGTACCTCGCGGTCTACGCGCTCGCCAACATCGTCGGGTTCGCCGTCCTCGCCGTCGTGCTCCGGACCCGCGGCAGCACCGACTACGACGAGCTGGCCGGCTTGGCCCGCACCGACCCGTGGCTCGGAGTCCCGCTCGCCTTCGCCGTGCTGACGCTCGCCGGTTTCCCTCCCGCGGTCGTGGGGCTGGTCACCAAGTACGTCGTGCTGCGTCCCGTGGTCGAGGGCGGGGTCGAGTGGCTGGCCGTCGTCATGGCGATCAACGTCATGCTCGGCCTCGCGTACTACCTCCGGCTCGTCGCCGTGGTCTTCCGCCCGCCGTCGAGCAGGCCGGTCGCGTCCAGGTCGGCGCCGTACGCGGTGCGGCTGGCCACCGGCGTGGCCGTGCTGGGCACACTCGCCCTCGTCGCGCTGAGCGTCTGGCCCAACCTGCTGATCGCCAACCTGCCGTAGCTGGTCAGCGGCGGTTGGTGAACTGCGCCGGGAAGTCGAGGTCGGCGGCCTTCACGAGGGCGATGACGGCCTGCAGGTCGTCGCGCTTCTTGCTCGAGACGCGGAGCTCGTCGCCCTGGATCTGCACCTTGACGCCCTTGGGGCCCTCGTCGCGGATGAGCTTGGAAACCTTCTTGGCGTTCTCGGAGCTGATGCCCTCGCTGAACGTGCCGTTGATCTTCACCTCTTTGCCCGACTGGCGGGGCTCGCCGGTCTCGAGCGACTTGAGCGAGATGCCGCGCTTGATGAGCTTCCCCTTGAAGACGTCGAGGATGGCGAGCGCGCGTTCGTCGGCGTTGGCCGTGATCTCGATGCCGTCCTCGCCGTGCCACTCGATCTTCGCGCCGGTGTTCTTGAAGTCGTAGCGGTTCGCGATCTCCTTGGCAGCCTGGTTGAGAGCGTTGTCGGCCTCCTGGCGGTCGAGCTTGCTGACGATGTCGAACGACGAGTCGGCCATGACTTCTCCCGTGATGCAGGTGCGGCGGATCTGGTTTCTCCCACCCTAGGGTGCTGAGATATCGTGGCTCCTCGTTGCCCCCGTACGAAGCGACACAGGGGCGGCGAACCCGGCAGGTTGCCCGAGTGGCCAAAGGGATCTGACTGTAAATCAGACGGCTCAGCCTACGCAGGTTCGAACCCTGCACCTGCCACCAAACATGAGAGGGCCTCGGTCAGCGAAGACGCTGGTCGGGGCTCTTGTCATCGGTCTCAGGTGTTCCGAGAGCGGTCGTGGCGAGCCGATCCATGCCGAGCTCGATCGCACGCCGCGCTCGTTCCCTGACTGCCTGGTCCGTCGAGTGTTGCTCCAGGTAGACCAGGACGGAGAACGCGTCAATGGGGCCGTCCTGCGAGAGCAACGCCATCTCGACGCGCTCGGCGGGCTGCACCTCCAGGTGGCTGAGCACCTTCTCGACCTCTGGCTCGACGGGATCATCACCGTGGTGCTCGAGCACCGCATCGACGACCTCGGTTCGCAGGCGTCCGAGGTAGTGGATGAGCTCGTCGAGATGTCGCGCCTCATCGCCGACATCATCGGGTCTGTTCGTCGGCAATGGCTCTGGGGAAGGAGAGGAAGCAAGTGACGGCAAGAGACGTAGCGGGAGTGCCCCGGCTCGACGACGACGAAGTGGTGCGGAACTGTCACGCGTCGGACCGGTTCTGCGGATGTACGACATCGGGAACCTTCCATAGTGCCGGCACACGGGAGAGACTTCAGGCCGGCGACCCTCATGGATAAGTCGCAACAAGGCACCCGAAATTACACGCCCGGGCCAAGGAGTGATCGTCGACGCCATCGCCCCTATTGGTACTCAGATGCGACGATGGCAAAGAATTCCTGGATCGCGGGGGGTTTGACCGGGGAACTGGCTGACGGCTTGATGAGGATGCGTTCGGATCCGACGACTTGGCCGGTCTTGGGGTCGGCGAGGAGGATCGCGCGGTACTCGGGGGCGCCGTCCCAGATGAAGGACAGCGCGACGGCTTCGCGTCCGGTGCGGTCCTTGACCGTGCCGAGTGATCGGATGCCTTCCTCTTCGGCGAGCATGCGCCAGATGGCGGCCATGACGTCGGAGGGTATGACGTACGTCTGGGACAGGTTCCGAATCTGATCGGTGAGGCACCACGACCGTTCCTGCCCGCGTTTTCTCTCGAGGCACTCGACGTCGTCGAGGAGGGCGTCGCGCACGCCGTCGACAGTGTTGGGCATGTCGGTGAAGAAGCCGGCGTCGAGGGTGCCGGCCGGCTCGTTCGCCTCGTCGAAGAACTCCGTCCCGCGATCAAGTCGACCGCCCCGCGGAACGCCGCGCCCGTCGGCGGTCAGGGGCTCGCTCAGGTGGGCGCGTGTGCGGAAGCTGCCGTCTGGGCGAAGCCAGTTCTCGGTTCTGGTGGCGGTGATGGTCGAGTCGGGGTCAGGATCGAAGTCCTTGTCGATGGACCAACCCTCGCTCACCACGTGCTGCACAGCGGACGGGCTTGTCCCGGATCGGGTCCGTTCGGCGGCGAGCGCGAGCTGTTCGAGCGTGTCGGCAGGGTCGACGCCGGGGGCGTCCGCGATCCGGGCTGCTTCCGCGAACTCGTAGTCGAGGAGGGGAGGGGTGGACGCCTGGGCGACTGGAGTGCTCCAGGGCTGTACGGCGATCAGGACACCGGCCACCACCGCGGCGGCCGTCCCGGCCAGGAGGATGGGGGCGAGTCGTCGTCCGTGAGCGCTCTCGTCGGCATGGGGGTGCCGAATTCGGATTCCTCGATCGACTTGAGGCGCGCCAGCAGCGACTCTGACGACTCGAGCTCGATGTCTGGCAGATCGTTCTCGAGGTAGGCGGTGATACCGGTCGACGCCATCTGGCGGCGGAGCTCGGCCGTCTCGAGCTCAGGCTCCTCGATCGACTTGAGGCGCGCCAGCAGCGACACTGACGACTCGAGCTCGATGTCTGGCAGATCGTCCTCGAGGTAGCGGAGATACCGGTCGACCTCATCAGGCTGCGAAGCTCAGCCGTCTCGAGCTCAGGGTTGAGCTCAGGCTCCTCGTTGCTGCTCATCGCGCACCTCCTTCCCGGGCGCGTCGTAGTCACGGCTCAGTTCGTCGATGCGTCGGCGGACTCGATGGACCCGCACCGCGTAGGCGTTGCGAGTCAGCCCCAGTGCCTTCGCGATGTCGGCCGGCTCGAGGTTCGGCGACGTCATCATGGTCACGAGGAGCTGGTCAGCCGGGGAGAGCGCTCGGAAGATCGACTGTCCGCGACGAGACTCCACGACCGTGTCGGCGACGTCCCCGCCAGGGGTGACGAGGCGTGTGGAGGCGGGCGTCCTCGTAGACCTGTTCTGGATGTCGTTGACGATCCTGGAGCTGCCGGAGGACGACCTTCTTCCCGATGCCCATCACGTAGGCGCTCGGCGAGCGCGCCTCGACCTTCATGGCGTGACGCTTCTCCCACGCGATGCGGAATGTCTCGGCGACGACGTCCCGGGCAGCTTCGACGGCGCGAAGCTGCGCCATCGCGTACCTGAAGAGAGGGCGATGCAGCTGGTCGTAAAGCTCGGTGAACTCGTCGTCGTCCACCCGTCGACAATACCCGCAAACGGTTGTTGCCGGGGCCGATGTGCGCGCTAGCAGTTCGTGACGGTCGAGAGATACGCCGAGTTGGCGTGGACCTGCCAGCTGGACAAGGAGCGGTCGTAGTCTGCCGGCCCGAAGCACGAGTACGTCGAGCTGCTGCCGGTTCCCTTGTTGAGGTAGGTCCGCTTGCTGCGGTTGTTGAAGGCCGACCGGATCGGATCGGCGTTGATCCGGTTGTAGTCGCCGACGTTGTTGAACTGGTATCTGGCTTCCTTCGAAGTCGGTGCCCGTCCACACACAGAAGGAGCCGCTCGGGCAGGTGAATCGGCTTCCCGCAGATCGCCGGGGACTCCACGACGAAAGCGCTGCGGCAGCAATCAGCAGGGGGACGACGAGCCATGGAAACTCGCCGGGTTCGGTTCGTTTTCATGCCAAGTCGTCGCACCCGGACCGCGGTGCTTACCGCGTGCGAGAAAATCTCGCGGTCGTCTGTAATCCAGGGCACGAAACGCGGACTGGTGCCCAGATGGCCCGTCGCCGTTCGGCATCCTCCGGGATGCTCGTGGCTCTCACATGACCCCCCGACCCGTACGTCCGTGCTGCTCTACGCGAGACGGCCCCGCCGGGACGGTGCGGGTCCAGCGTATGACGACGTGAGAGGCATCGGTCAGCGCAAACGCTGGTCAGGGCCGACGTGTTCGCGCCGTATGGTCTCCGTTCCCGGTGGACAACGGTCTCGCACTCCGCGGCCATTCGTTCCGCGCTCTTGAGCGGAGAGCTGATGATGACCTCGGGGGACGAAGGGCCGAAGTAGTCGTCTCCGGCTAGCGTTCTTGGCACATGTCAGGGATGCGGGCGGGCGCAGTCACGGCAGCCGGTTGGCTGCTGGTGCTGGGTGTCGTCGTCGTCAGCCTGACCACGGTGGGCGACCCCGCGACGTCAGCCGTCCTGTACTTCGGCGTCTGGCTGGCCTCCACGACCGTGCCCGGGGTGTTGGTGTGGCGGGCCCTGGCCCGGCCGACGTCGATCGTCCAGGAGCTGGGGTTCGGCTCGGTGCTCGGGATCGGGCTGCTGCTCCTCGCCTGGCTCCCAGCCACGTTGGTAGGGCTGCCGCCGCTGATGTGGCTGTGGCCGGCAGGTGTCGTCGTCGCCTTCATCGCTGTCCCGTCCTTGCGGCGGCACTGGTGGCCGCGCAGGTCGCCGGGCAACCAGACGCCGGCCAGGTGGCACGCCGCGATGATGGTCGTCTGCACTGTCGCGTTCGGGCGGATGTACGTCATCGCCTTGGAGTTCTGGCCGCTCCCTCCGGCGACGTCCTCGTCGATCTTCCAGGATGCGTGGTACCACCTCTCGGTGACGCAGGCCCTTGGCCACGGGGTCGTGGTGGACGATCCCGCGGTGGCAGGCGTCGTCCTGCACTACCACTGGTTCTCCAACGCACACATCGCGGCGACCCAGGCACTCAGCGGGCTCCCAGTGCAGGAGGTGCATCTCCATCTGTGGCTGGTGCCGATGCTGATGGCGCTCCTGTTCGCGGTGGCGGCGGCGACCGAGCGAATTCTGCAAGGCCCCAGCGGGCAGGACGCACCTCCGGTGCGGTGGTGGGCGGGCCCGTTGGCCGCCTTGCTGGCCGGCGCGCTTCCGGCGGTGTGGTTCCTGGGCACACCGCGGCTGCCGGACATCGACAACGGCTTCGTCCACTCGAGCCCTTCCGGCATCTTGGCGCTCGTCGTGGTGCTCGCGCTCGTCGGGCCGGTCCTGGACGTCCTGCACGGTCACGCCGACCGGCGGACCTGGCTGCTGCTGCTGGCGCTGCTTGCACTGGGCGCGGGAACGAAGCCCAGCCTCCTCCCGGTGATCGCGTGCGGTGGTCTGCTGGTCCTGCTCGTCCAATGGGTGCGGACGCGCACGTTTCCGCGGCAGCCGGCCATTCTCACCCTGCTCCCCCTGCTGCTGATCCCCATCGCTGCGGTCGCGCTGTTCGGGAGCACCGACGGCAGCCGGATCCAGCTGTTCCAGACCTTGGCGCTCGACCCTGCATTCGACGGAGCCGTGGTGGGCGACGGCAGCCTTCCGGGTCGAGGCGGATGGCTGGCGCCCGACCTGGTGGGAGCCTCCGGAGACGTGTGGGAGGTCGCCCTCGGCTTGCTCGCCCTGTTCATCCTGACCGAGCTGCCTCGGCTCATCGGCGTCGCCGGCCCGCTCACTCAGCTCGCTGAGGGGCGACCCGGCGACATGGTGGTGTGCCGGAGTCGTGGGAGCGGGGTTCTGCGGATTGTGGGTGCTGTCCCATCCGGGCTACAGCCAGCACTACTTCTGGCGGATCGTGATCCCGCTCGGCATCGTGCTCACGATCACGACGATCGTGCGTCTCCTGCCGGAGGGGCGCAGTGCAGCGCGTGGCAGCTCGTCGTCGTGACGATCGCCGGGATCGTCACCGCGGCGGTCTTCGTCAAGCCGCATCCGCAGTCACTCGGCCAGGAGGAGATCCGGGAGCTCTCCTATCTCGTCCCGGATCGACTGGTGCCCTACGCCGTGACGATCGCCATCGTGGCGGTGACGATCCTGGTGGTGCGCGCTCTGCAGCTGCTCCGGGGATGGACGCGTGTGCCGGTTCTGGCCCTGGCGGCCGGGTTCACCTGCGCCGTCGGCGCGACCGCCGCGGCGTACGACCTCAACAACTCCGTGCAGTTCGCGCGGGCGGAGCCGGTGGTGATGCCGACGGGCCCTCGCTACATCAGTGCCGACGAGCAACGGGCCGCACTCTGGCTCAACGAGCACTCTGACGAAGACGACATGGTCGCCACCAACGTCTTCTGCCTGCCCGTCAAGTACCGCGACGATTGCCACCACGGCAGCTTCTGGGTCCCGGCGCTGACCGGTCGGCAGATGTTCATCGGCGGGTGGGCGTACACCGAGAAGAACCTCGAGGACTACGGTCGCGGTGGCTACGTGCCGTACCAACAGCTCCCGCTCCCCGTGGCCCGACCGTGTCTCCCTCAGCCTGAAGGCCGTGCGATCTCCGACCCCCGCCGTGATCGCGCAGCTGGAGCGTCGCGGCGTCGACTGGATCTTCGCCGACCGCCGGGCGACCAGGATCTCGCCGCGGCTCGGTGACCTTGCGAGCCTGGAATTCCGCAATGACGTGGTCCAGATCTACCGACTGGATCGCTGAACAGAGGCGGACATCGCCAAGATGACGGACGATGGGTATGCGCAACCATCCGAGGGGAGGACTGACTGACGGGCAGTGGCCGTGGCGTCGACCTCTCCGTCGTCGTCCCGATGTTCAACGAGCAGGACGTCCTGCCCCTGTTCTATCTCCGGCTGCGTACGGCCCTCGATCAGCTGGACATCTCCTATGAGGTCGTCGCCGTCGATGACGGCAGTCGTGACGACACCGCGCGGCTCACTCAGTCCGAGCGCGCCAACTGGCCCCAGCTGAGGCTGGTGCGTCTGCTGCGCAACTCCGGTCACCAGGCGGCCATCGGGGCAGGACTCGAACGCAGTCGCGGCGACTATGCGGTCACCATCGACGCAGACCTGCAGGATCCACCGGAGGCCATCGGCCCGATGTACTCCATGGCCAGAGATCGGAACCTCGACGTCGTCTACGGGGTGCGCGAGGATCGCTCGTCCGATTCCTGGGCGAAGCGGACCACTGCTCGCCTGTACTACCGCCTGATGCGGCGGCTGGTCGGCCCGCAGCTGCCGACCGACGCCGGTGACTTCCGGCTGATGTCGCGTCGGGTGCTTCGGGCGGTCGAGAGCCAGCCGCAGAACGGACGCATCTACCGGCTGATCGTTCCGTGGTTGGGCTTCCCGAGCGAGAGCTACGGATACGTCCGCGACCCTCGCGCCGCCGGCAGCACGAAGTATCCGCTGTCGCGGCTGCTCCGGCTGGCGTGGGACAGCGTCACGGCGTTCTCGGCGGCACCACTGCGTCTCGCCACGTGGATCGGCGGCCTCAGCGCGGTCGGCTGCGTGGCGTTGATCGTTGCCGTCTTCGTCGCCGAGGAGTCCGGCAAGACCGTCCCGGGTTGGGCGTCGACGATGATCGTCGTGACGGGACTCGGTGCGGTTCAGCTGATCTGTGTCGGGTCTTCTCGGCGAGTACGTGGCGCGGATCTTCACCACCATCCAGGCGCGACCGACCTACAGCGTCGGCTACGACAGTCAGGACGAGGAACGACGGGATCGTGACGAGCTCACGGGCGCCGAGCCCGAACCAGCAGGGAGACCCCCGGCAGGGACTTGACCGGGAGATAACGCTCGGCCGCGACGATGGCCCGAAGTCCGAAGTTCAGGACGGGGGCCATCCGCTCCTGGTCGCTCCCGGTGCTGTTGCGGCGATGCCACGCGGCGACCGGACGCAGCAGGACGTTCCACGACTCGATGGCCGCGACGTGCATGCCGTTGCGCTCGAGCAGCGGCACCAGGGTCGATCTGGTGTACCGCCGGACATGCCCCACAGCCTCGTCGTGGGCGCTCCAGAGGTGCGGATCAGCAGGGACGGCGACGAGGGCGGTCGCGCCGGGACGCAGCGCACGGCAGATCTCCTGGACGGCTCGGTCGTCGTCAGGGATGTGTTCCAGGACGTCGTACGCCACCACGAGATCGAGGCTGGCGTCCGGGAACGGCAGGCTCAGCGCATCCGCCCGGATCACCGGCAGGCCACGCTCGCGAGCGATCTGCGCGCCATCCTCGCTGTACTCGAGCGCGATGGCGTCCCACCCGCGGTCGAGCAGGACACGGGTGTTTCCTCCCGCGGCCGCCCCGATGTCCAAGGCGCGACCCGGTGGCATCGTCCGAACCTGTCGATCGAGGAGGTGACGACGTTCGCGGTACCACCAGTGCGTGTCCTCCAAGGCGGCGAGCTTGCGGATTTCGCTGCGGTCCACGTGACTGCACCTCGGGCTGACTCGGCGAAACGTCTGCGCCGATCGTATCTCTGGCCCCGGCGTCGCCATTCCGCTGGCGCGGTCCACGCCAGCGACCACACCACCTGACTAGACTTCCGAGGTGTCCATCCTCGTCACCGGTGGTGCCGGCTACATCGGCAGCCACGTCGTCCGGTTGCTGAAGGATCGTGGTGACGAGGTCGTCGTCCTGGACGATTTCAGCACCGGGCGGGCCTCCCGGGTGGCTGACACGGCACTGGTCGACCTCGATCTGTCGAGCCCGGCGCCGCCGAGGTCGTTCGCCGGACGATCGACGAGCATCGGATCGACGGCGTCATCCATCTGGCCGCCCAGAAAGAGGTGGGCGACTCCATGCGGCGGCCCACGTACTACATGCATCAGAACGTCGGCGGCATGATCAACCTGCTGGACGCGATGGAGTCGAACGGGCTTCACCGGCTCGTCTTCTCGTCGTCGGCCGCGACCTACGGCGAACCCGACACGAACGAGGTCGACGAGGAGACGCGATGCGATCCGATCAACACCTACGGCGAGACCAAGCTGATCGGGGAGTGGCTGTGCCGCCGTTCGGCCGACGCCTGGGGGCTGGCGGTGTTCAGCCTGCGGTACTTCAACGTTGCCGGAGCGGGATGGCCCGACCTCGGTGACACCGCCTCGCTCAACCTCATCCCGATGGTCTTCGATCGGCTGGTGGGTGGCGACAAGCCGCGCGTGTTCGGTGACGACTACCCAACACCCGACGGGTCATGCATTCGCGACTACGTGCACGTCCTCGACCTTGCCGAGGCACATCTGACCGCTCTCGACGCGCTCGACGGTGCCGGCCACTCCGTGTTCAACATCGGGACCGGGCAGGGCTCCAGCGTCTTCGAGGTCGTCGAGGAGATCGGACGCGCCACCGGGTTGGATGCAGCTCCCGAGGTCGTCGATCGTCGGCCGGGCGACCCGGCCCGGCTCGTGGCGAACGTCGACAAGGCGGCCGCCGAGCTCGGCTGGCGCGCGTCTCGAGGGCTTTCCGAGATCGTCGCCAGTGCCTGGGAGGCGCGGACGAGTCAGTGAATGGCCGGGGCGTGGGAGGGCGCGGATACGTTGGGCCCGATGAATGAATCGTTCCGTCGCGGCGTCCGGCTCGGGCTCCCCTACGCCGCGGCCGGCTTCCTGCTGTCGTTGTCGTTCGGGGTGCTCGCGCGTGAGGCCGGCTTCTCGGCGGCGCAGGCGATGGTCACCTCGGCCATCGTGTTCGCCGGATCGGCACAGTTCGCCATCGTCTCGATCATCCTCGGCGGTGGCGGCATGGTGCCCGCCGTCGCGGCGGCCGGGCTCATGAACGCGCGATTCCTGGCGATGGGTATCGCCCTGGCACCGTCGCTGCCGGGTGGTCCGTTGAAGCGGGCGGCGCAGGGTCAGACCGTCGTCGATGCGTCGTGGGTGATGGCCAACCGCCGTGACGGCACGTTCGACCGGTGGCTGCTGTTCGGGTCGACCGCGCCGCAGTACGTCACCTGGTTCTGCGGTACGGCCGTCGGTGCGTTGGCGGGCGACGGGTTCTTCGATCCTGAGCGACTCGGCCTGGATGCCATCTTCCCGGCGTTCTTCTTCGTGCTGCTCATCGGAGAGCTCAAGGACCCCCACACCCGACTGGTCGCGGTGGTCGGCGGCGCCATCGCCCTGGCGCTCGTGCCATTCACGCCGGCGGGCATCCCGGTGCTCGCCGCCAGCGCGGCCGCGTTGATCGGGCTCGCACGATGAACATCTGGGTCCTGATCATTCTGGTCGCCGTCATCACGGCCGCGATCAAGGCGGCCGGACCGATCGCCCTCGGCGGCCGCGAGCTGCCGGCCTGGTTCTCGTCGATCGTGACGGCGATGCCGGCAGCCGTGTTGGCCGCACTCGTGGTCACCGCGGCGCTTGCGGACGGGGACGAGCTGTTCATCGGACCCGACACGGCGGGCGTCGCCGCCGCCGGCATCATCGCCTGGCGCGGCGGATCGGTGATCACCTGCGTCCTCGTGGCCGCCGCCGTCACCGCGGGCCTGCGCGCACTCTGAGGCGCGGCCCGCAGGACGTCGGTCAGGCCTACTCGGACGGTTGGGGCGTCTCGCAGTCGACCTTCGGGTTGGCGCCCACGTAGTTGAGGGGGCCGACGGCGACAGTCACCAAGATGGTGCCGATCTCACCGCACTCGGCGTCATTGTTCATGTTGGCGAAGTAGTCGCGCTGAAATGCGGCGATCACGCCGATGATCAGCCAGATGGCGATCAGGGTGGAGAGAATGCGCATGGTGTTGACCTCCCGGTAGTGGGCATGAGCGTAGTCCTCTCAGGGCTACGCGCACGCCCACCACGGAGGCGGTCCGTTCAGCTCGGGACACGCTCCATCCGTCGGGCCCCGAGACGGTGCCCGAGGGCGACGAGCCCGAAGCCGACGGCGAAGATGGCGGCGGCGACCAGCCCGTACGAGAGCGGGAACTGGTCCTTCGGGAAGGCGGACTCGTCTCCGCCGACCCACGACAGCGTCAGGTAGAGACTCTGGAACGTGAACGCCCACAGGTAGGCGATTGCGTAGGCGACGTTGGCGGCGAGGTGGCTCCGCAGGAAGTACCCGAGCGGGAACGCCAGGAGCACGGTGGCGACAGCAATCATGGCAAGCCTCCTCAATCCGTGACGGGGGTCGTCTGGCGCGCGGGCGACAGCATCAGCACGACGCTGAGGACGGTCAGGATCACGGACGCGGTGACGAGGATCTTGATCCCAGCCGGGACGTCGACGAAGAACGCCGGCAGGGCGGTGAGCATCGAGACGATCCGGGCACCGGCGGCGACACGGATGGCGCCACGGTTGGCCTTGGCCCAGCCGATGACGACGGCGATCACGGTGATGACGCCGCAGATGGAGCCCAGGACGAGGATGCCGAACGGAGGTCCGACGTCGCCGTCGGGAGTGGGCATCAGGACGGCGGGGATGTCGGCGAGGCCGAGAAGGCCGGCGATGACGAGTCCGATCTTGTTCTTGGTGCTGAGCATGATGTTCTCCTTTTCGGGGGTGGTGTCCCCACCGTCCCGCCCCGAGGCCGCTCGCCGGATCAGTGCTCGTTCCTCATTCTCCGGGAGATCTCCCGGCGTGAATAGGTGTACGTTCCCGGGTCCGCGGCCTGCCGCGGGGCGAGAATGCTTCTATGTCCGATGCCGTGATCCGCGTCGTCCTCGCCGACGACCACCCGGTCGTACGCGGCGGCCTGCGCGCGCTGCTGGAGTCCCTGCCGACGTACGACGTCGTGGCCGAGGCGGTCGACGGTGAGTCAGCGGTGCGCGAAGTGCAGCTGACGAAGCCGGACGTGGTGCTGATGGACGTGCAGATGCCGGGCGTCGACGGGCTCGAGGCGACCCGGCGGATCCGGGCCGCTTCCCCGGACGTCGCCGTGCTCGTGCTGACGATGTTCGACGACGACGACACGGTGTTCGCCGCGATGAAGGCCGGCGCGCAGGGCTACCTGCTCAAGGGTGCCGAGCAGGGCGAGATCGATCGGGCCATCCGGGCCGTGGTCGCCGGTGAGGCGATCTTCGGTCCCGGCGTGGCCGCGCGAGTGTTGCAGCACTTCGCCGACCCACCCGCTACTCCCGACGACGTGCCGTTCCCCGAGCTCACCGATCGCGAGCGTGAGGTGCTCGACCTGGTCGCCGCCGGTCATCGCAACGCCGCCATCGCCGAGGAGCTGTTCCTCTCACCCAAGACGATCGCCAATCACATCTCCTCGATCTTCGCGAAGCTCGCCGTCGCGGACCGGTCGGCGGCCATCGTGCGTGCGCGGGACGAGGGCATGGGCAGGACGCGATGACCGTCGCTGCGGCGCTCCTGATCGCCACCGTGGCCGCATCCGGCCTCGTTCTCGTCGTCAACGGTCGCGCCAGGCTCAGTGGCGGACTCCTGATTCTTGGTGCCCTGCTTGGCGCGGTCGTCCTCGCGATCCGAGTCCTCGACGGCCCCGATCCGAGCTCGGCCGGCTGCTCGTCGTCGCCACGACGTACGTGGTGCTGCCGGCCGCCGTGCTCGCCTACCCGACCTGGGTGTGGAGGCGACCGGTCGACTTCATCATCTCGACGACGGTCATCGCGTCGGGCGCCCTCAGCGTGGCGTACATCCGCGATGCTGCCGTCACCGACGCGATGGGTCTCGTCCTGGGGCTCGCGGTGGCTGTGCACCTGTGGTGGCGCATCGAGTCGACGGCAGGCGACGCCCGTATCGCCCTGCAGTGGCTGGCCGTCACCCTCGGGTCCGTCGGACTCCTCTTCGGACTGGTCTCGTTCTCGGCCGAGGGCGCCTCCGCGAGCGGGGCCACCATCGGCGTCACCCTGCTCCTGCTCTGCCTCCCGATCGCGCCGTCGATGGTCGTCGGCGTGCTGCGTCCGGACGTGTTCGACGTCCGCGGCGTCGTCGTCTGGGGCGTCGTCACGTTCGTGACCTTGATCGTCTATCTCTCCGTCTTCGCCGGGATCGTGTCGGGCCTCGACGCCCTCGGTGGCGACCCGTCGCCGGGTGCGCTGGGGCTCATCGCAGCGGTCCTCGCTTTCGGTGTCCATCCGACGATGGTCATGCTGCGTGGCGTCGTCGATCAGCTGCTCTTCGGCGATCGACCCGATCCGCTGCAGGCCGCCACCCACGTGGCCGACCAGATCGGCGACGACCCGGTGCTCGCCCTGCGCGCGATCCGCGAAGCGCTGGTCCTTCCCTATGCGTCGTTGCGCGCCGATGGCCAGACCCTCGCCACGTCGGGGACCGAGGTCACCCACACCCGCACCCTCCCGTTGCAGCTGGGCGGAGACGCGGTCGGCGAGATCGTCGTCGGTCTCCGCGCCGGCGACATGACGCTGGCCGCGGCCGATGCCGACGTGCTCCGCATCGTCGCTCCACTGCTGGCGCAGACGCTGCGCGCCCAGGCCCTCGCTCGCGACCTCCAGGCGTCACGCAACGCCGCGATCACGGCCATCGAGGAGGAGCGCCGCCGGCTTCGCCGCGACCTGCACGACGGACTCGGTCCTACCCTCTCCGGCGTCGCGTTTGCCACGGACGCCGCTCGCAACCAGCTCGTCGGCGATCCGGCGGCCGCGGACGTCCTGCTCGAGAAGCTCCGGGCCGACACGTCTGAGGCCATCGCCGAGGTTCGCCGCCTCGTGGAGGGTCTGCGGCCACCGGCACTCGACGAGCTCGGGCTGCTCGGCGCGGTGCGCCAGCACGCCGCGACGCTGCACGCCGACGGGGGAGCTCCGCTGCAGATCACCATCTCGGCGCCGGAGCCACTGCCCGAGCTCTCGGCGGCCGCGGAGGTCACCGCCTATCGCATCGTGGTCGAGGCGCTCACCAACGTCGCCCGCCATGCGGCGGCCACCACTGCGTCGGTCGAGCTCAGCGTCAACGGCGACGATCTTCGTCTCTCGGTGCAGGACGACGGCCGCAGCTCCAGCACCTGGCGACCCGGCGTCGGCATGTCGTCGATGCGCGAGCGTGCCGAGCAGGTCGGCGGCACGTTGTCGGCCAGGTCCCGAGCGGACGGTGGCCGGGTGGAGGCCCGCATCCCGCTCGGGACGAGCTAGGAGCTCGGCGGGCTCGGCCGGCCGTCGCAGCCCGAGCGCGCTCGGTGATCTCGTCGGCGGCGTCAGGCTCCTCGACGTGGCGTAGTCGCCGGCGAGGGCCCAGCGAATGACCTCGAGTGCTGCCCGGCGGTCGTCGGTGTCGTCGATCTCCCGCGCGTCCTTCAAGTCGGCCTGCAGCTCGTCGGGAAGAAGGGCGAAGAACGGGCGGGGTCGAAGACCGTCGCTCGAGGCGGTCGCCGAACTGGTCCTTGGGTTCAAGGGTGAGGGTGGCGCCGGTCCGTGCCCTCGAGCTCGCGGGCATCCTTCAGGTCACCGCGGAGGTCGGCACGCCCGTCGTCGTCGGACTCACCCGCTGCGAACGCCAGGTCCATCGCGTCGGCCGCCTGCTCGGTCTCGTCGGCGGAGGACGCGGGGACCGTCCAGATGCCGATCCCCACGGCTGCGACCACGGCGATGAGCAGGGCGGCAATGCTGTTCCGTCGCCCGAAGAATCGGCGGACTCGGTTGGTGCTCTCGAACTCATTCGTCATGCGGCCACCGTGCACGGGACATGCTCGGGTCGCGTGTGTGCCGTGTTCGAGGACGGTAAAGGATGCCTTCGTTCCGGCGGCACTGACCAGGGGTGGGCTTTCATGGAGTCGTGGACGCCGCCAAGGGACTGGTGCTGGTCGTCGAGGACGACCCCGCGATCGCCGACGTGCTGCGGCTGCACCTGACGCGTGCCGGGCACGGTGTCCACGTCGAGCGCGACGGCCTCGCCGGGCTCGCCCAGGTGCGCACCCTCCGACCGGCCGTCGTGGTGCTGGACGTCGGGCTGCCCGGCATCGACGGCATCGAGGTGTGCCGGCGCCTCCGCGCCGCCGACGACTGGACTCCGGTCCTCTTCGTCACTGCACGCGACGACGAGGTCGACCGAGTCGTCGGCCTCGAGCTGGGTGCCGACGACTACGTCACGAAGCCGTTCTCGCCCCGCGAGCTGGTGGCCCGCATCGCCAGCGTGCTGCGGCGCAGTGCCGGCGTCGTGGGCAGCGGTGCTCTCGTGGCAGGCGACGTCACGCTGCACCCGGACACACGTCAGGTGCGGGCCGGCGGTCGCACGGTGGACCTGACGGCCACAGAGTTCGAGCTTCTCGCCGCCCTGATGCGTCGCCCTGGCACCGTCTTCACTCGCGAGCACCTGCTCGCCACGGCGTGGGGCGAGGCCGACTACGGGGGCAGCCGCACGGTCGACGTCCACGTCGCTCAGCTCCGCGCCAAGCTCGGCGACGCCTCGCCCATCCGGACGCACCGCGGCGTCGGCTACTCAGTGGTGGCGTCGTGAGGACCAGGCCGCTGGCTCGCCGGATCCTTCTCGTGACGGTCGCGGGCGGCGTCATCGTCGCCTTGGTGGCCTCGGCGCTCGCCCTGCCGCTCATCCGGGATGTCGCTCGGGACCAGGAGCGCGACCAGCTCATCCGCTCGGTGGAGCTCTTCGCCGGACGACCGGCCGCCGGCGCCCGACGGCTCGCCCAGGAGCGCGAGCTGGTCGGACCCGACGACCGGCAGTTCATCGTGGTCGCGCCGGGCGGTCGCATCGTCGGCGACCACCAGGGAGTGCTCACGCCGGAACGGCTCGAGACCCTCCAGGCCACCGGAACGCTCTCCAGGACGGCGCAGCTCGACGGCGAGGAGGTGCTCGTCGAAGGTCGCGCGAGCCGCCGCGGCTTCGCGGCCGTCGGGCTGCAGTCGGCAGAAGCCGTCGACGACGCCGCACGGTCGTGCTCGGTCGGCTGCTCCTCGCGCTCGTGCACGGTCTGGTCGCGGCGGGCACTCGCGGCGTCGTGCTGTCACGGATCTTCACCCGGTCGGTCGGCGAGACGGCGGCGGTCGCTCGACGGTTGGCGGCCGGGGAGCGCGGTGTGCCGGTCGGTGCGTCGTCGGTCAGCGAGATCGCCGACATGGGCCACGCGATCGCCGCTCTCGACGAGGCGCTCTCCACGAGCGAGGGGCGCCAACGCGAGTTCCTCCTGTCGGTGTCCCACGAGATCCGCACCCCGCTCACGGCGCTGCGCGGGTACGCCGAGGCCCTGGCCGAAGGTCGATCCAGCCCGAGGACTCCGGGCGACCGAAGAGACCCTGGTGGCCGAGACGGCGCGCATCGACCGGTTCGTCGCAGACCTGCTCGCCCTCGCCCGCCTCGAGGCAGACGACTTGGACCTCGCGGTCACCGACGACGATCTCAAGGACCTGGTCGCCGACCTCACCAGCGCGTGGCGCGCGACGTCGGAGCGGGCCGGGGTCCGGCTCACGACCGCTCCCGTCACCGGCGCTGCCACCGTGGCCGGCGACCCGATGCGGCTGCGTCAGCTGCTCGACGGGCTGGTCGAGAACGCCATCCGGATCGCACCGGACGGTGGATCGGTCGAGGTGCGGGTCCGGCGAGAAGGGGACGACGTCGTCGTCGAGGTCGAGGACGACGGACCAGGCCTGACGTCGGACGACGCGGAGGTCGCGTTCGAGCGCGGCTCGCTGCGCACGAAGTACGCGGCCCATCGGCCGGTCGGCACCGGGTTGGGCCTCTCCATCGCCAGGCGGCTCGCCGACCGCATGGACGCCGAGCTCGCGGCTCGTCCCGGGTCCGCGGGTGGGGCGGTGTTCAGCCTCCGGCTACCGGCCGCGTGAGCTCGGCCGACCACCGCAGCAGGGCCGCGAGGTGACACGTCCGGGGTGGCTGGAGAACAGGGCGTGGGTGACCGGTTCGAGAGGTCGGCCGAGGGCCGTCGGCTCCCACACGGCCGTCCAGGTGAACCTGCTCCGGTCGGCGTCCCTCTTCCCATCGCACATAGCTCTCGTCGAAGACGAACAGTCCGCCGAGGACGCGCACGGTGCGGGTGGTGCCGACGCTGAAGGGGCGAGGGGAGGTCCAGTCGATCCGGCTGATGATCCGGCAGTACGACGACATCGGGACGGTCCGCGATCAGGTCGTCCCACACGACCTGTGCCGGCTGCGCGACGTCGACCGTCAGGCCGACTCGTCTGGGCGCCTGATGAATGAAGTCCTCATCCGTCGCGGCCAGGTCGAAGGACATGGATGGATCGTAGGTGCTTCAGACCAGCATCGAGACCGGGTTCTCGACGATCGCTGTGAACGCCGCGAGCCACCGGGCCGCGAGGGCTCCGTCGACCGCGCGGTGGTCGACTGACATCGTCACGGACATGACCGGTGCGACAGCGACCCCTCCGTCGTGGACGACCACGGCGTCGCGAACGGCGCCGACCGCGAGGATCCCGGACTGGGGCGGGTTCAGGATCGCCGAGAACTCCGGGGTGCCGTACATGCCGAGGTTGCTGATGGAGAACGCGCCGCCCTCCAGCTCGTGCTGCAACAGACGGCCGGTCCGTGACCGCTCGACGAGGTCGGCGATGGTGGCGCTGAGCCGGGTCAACGACTGGGCGGCGACGTCCCGCACGACCGGTGTGACGAGGCCCTTCTCGGTGTCGACGGCGACCGCGACGTCGATCGTGTCGTAAGCGGCGCAGCGCGTCGTCGGTCCAGATGACGTTGGCCTCGGGGACGCGCTGGAACGCGGTGCCGATGGCCTTGACCAGGAGGTCGTTGACCGAGACGCGGATGTCGCTGGTCGCGTTGACCTCCTCGCGCAGCTCGAGGAGCCGGCCCACGCGCAGGTCGGCGGCGACGTAGAAGTGCGGGACCGTCGACTTGCTCTCGGTCAGGCGCCGGGCGATGGCGCGCCGCATGCCCGAGTGCGGGATGTCCTCGAACCCGGCTGCACTCGCCGCACGGTGCAGTCGCTGCCGGTTCAGGTGCCGCCGGCTCCGGTGTCGTCGGCTCCGACGCGAGCCAGGCTTCCAGGTCGCGGCGCACGATCCGGCCACCCGGACCGGTGCCGGGGATCACGGCAGGGTCGATGCCCTGCTCACGGGCCAGGCGGCGCACGAGCGGGCTGACGAAGAGGCGACCATTCTCGGGCGATGGTGATGCCTCCGGCGCGGTGTCGATGGCCGCGGGATCGGGTTCCGGATCCGGCAGGGCAGCGACGTCGACCTCGGAGGACGCCCCACCCGCCTCGGCCGCGACGGCGTCGATGTCGTCGTCACTGTCGGTGGAAGCGGCGAGGACCGCGATGGGGTCGCCGACCGTGACCTTCGTGCCGCCGCTCACGAGCGTGCGGCCCAGGATCGCGGACTCCTCCGCGGCGAGCTCGACGAGTGCCTTGTCGGTCTCGATCTCGGCGATCGAGTCGCCCTCGGCGAACGAGTCACCGACCTCGACGGTCCAGGCGAGCAGCACGGCCTCGCTGGCGCCGGCCAGCACCGAGGGCATGCGGAGCAGGTGCGCCATGTCAGCGCTCCGCTCGCGGGCTGCCGAGACCCTTCGCGATGCGGCGCAGCCCGTCGACGATCTCCTCGGTTCCGGCGATGGCGGCACGCTCGAGCACCTTCGAGATGGTCGGCGAGGCGACACCGCCGGTGACCCGTTCGATCGGCTGGTCGAGCCAGTCGAAGAACCGTCGCTGGATCTCGTCGCTGAGCCAGCCGCCGTACGACGTGCCGATCGCGCCCTGCTCGACGATCAGGACGCTGTTGGTCTTCTGGATGCTCGCGCCGATCGTGTCCCAGTCGAGGGAGGCCCGATCGAGCCAACGCAGGTCGACGACCTCGGCGTCGACACCGGACTCGTCGACCGCGTCGAGGCTGGGCTGGACCATCGCCAGGTAGGCCAGCACGGTGACGTCGCGGCCCTCCCGGCGGACCGCTGCCCTTCCGAACGGCAGCTGGTAGTCGAGGTCGGACACCGGGGCGTCGCCGGTCGTGCCGTACAGGTCGACGTGCTCGAGCACGACGACCGGGTCGTCGATCGCGAGGGCGGCGTTCATCAGCCCGATGTAGTCGAAGGGTGTGCTCGGGGCGACGATGCGCCAGCCGGGCGCCGTCGCGTAGATGCCGGCCGGGTCCATCGAGTGCTGCGAGCCGTAGCCGGTGCCGGTGGCGACCTTCGACCGGAGGACGAGGGGGACCGCGCCGGTGCCGCCGAACATGTGCCGGGCCTTGCCGATCTGGTTGAAGACCTGGTCGGCGGCGACCCACAGGAAGTCCGGGTACATGAACTCGACGACCGGCCGGAACCGCCCGTCCAGCGCGATGCCACCGCCCAGCCCGGCGAACGCGTTCTCGCTGATCGGGGTGCCGAGGACGCGCCCCTCGTACTTCTCGGCCAGGCCCTTCGTGGCACCGTTCGTGCCACCGTTGAGCCGGTGCACGTCCTCGCCGAGCACGACGATGCGTGGGTCCTCGCTCATCCGGCGGTCCATCACCTCGGCGATGGCGTCGATCATGCGGGTCGAGGCGACCTCGCCGTCGAACGTCGACTGCTCCTCGGTCCGCACGCCGGCGATCTCCTCGAGGTCGCTGCGGATCCCGACGTCGACGAAGGCCGGGTCGGGCCACAGCACGTGGCGGATGCGTCGGGTGCCCGGCTTGCCGTTCGGGTCCGGCTCCGTCAGCTCGCCGGCGACCTCGGCGGCGACGTCCTGGGCCTGTCGACGCACGACGGCGATGCCGTCGTCGTCGATCAGGCCGAGCTCGGCCATCTTGCGCGCCACGAGGTCGAGCGGGTCGCGATCGCGCCAGTGCTGCTCCTCCTCCTTGGTCCGGTACCCGAAGGCACTCCCCGGGAAGGGGCCGTTCTGGTGGAAGAAGCGATAGACCTCGGCCTCGACCACCGCGGGTCCGCGCCCTGCCCGCATGTGCTCGACCGCTGCCGACGTCGCGAGGTGGACCGCGAGCGGGTCCATGCCGTCGACGCGCCAGGACGCGATGCCGAACCCTGGCCCGCGGCCCGACAGCCGCGGTTCACCCGTGGCCTCGGCGACCGACGTCGACACGGCGTAGAGGTTGTTCTCGATGAAGAAGCAGAACGGCAGGTCCCAGGCCGCAGCAAGGTTCATCGACTCCAGCACGGAGCCGATGTTGACCGCGCCGTCGCCGAAGTAGGAGATCGTCACGTCGTCGGTGCCCGCGTGCCGTTGCGCCCACGCGTGGCCGGCTCCGAGCGGGACGCCGCCGCCGACGATCGCGTTGGTGCCGAGAGCGCCGGCCTCGTGCCACTGCAGGTGCATCGAGCCGCCGCGACCGTTGCTGTACCCACCCGTCAGGCCGAGGATCTCCGACAGGGTCTTGCGCAGCACGTCGTGGATCGCCGGGGTCACGAGCGATGCCGGGTCGATGCCGTCGGGGGAGACGTAGGTGAGGGACTTGGCGAGGAACTGGTGGTGCCCGCGGTGGGAGCCGTTGACGCCGTCGGACGGCCGCAGTCCGACGATCGAGCCGACCGCGCCGCCTTCCTGACCGATGCTCGAGTGGGCCGGCCCGTGGACGAGGCCCTCGCCGGCCAGCTCCAGCACGACCTCCTCGAACGCCCGGATCAGGTGCAGCTCGCCCAGCATCGTGCGCAGCAGGGCCGGGTCGGCGTCCTGCCAGTCCTGGTCGGTGGTGGACACCTCGACCCAGGGGACGTCCGGCGTGAGCGGGGACGAGTGCGACATCTGGCCACGGTACTGCTCGAATGGAGCCATTGCAATCGAGTGTTTAGCGCGGCTACGCTGACAGGAGTGGTCTTTCGGGCCATGATGGATCCAATCATCGAATCGAGGACCCATGTCCCTCCCCGGGCTTCGCGGCACCGATCACATCGGCTTCACGGTGCCCGACATGGACGAGGCGCACGACTTCTTCGTCCGGGTCATCGGCTGTGAGCACGTGTACACGCTCCCGTCGCGGGGCAGCGACGACGACTGGATGGCGACGCACCTCAACGTGCATCCGCGCGCAGTCATCGAGGAGGTCCGGTTCTACCGCTGCCGGTTCGGATCCAACTTCGAGCTGTTCACGTACTCCACGCCCGAGGGACAGGCGCCGCAGCCGAAGAACTCCGACATCGGCGGCCACCACCTCGCGTTCTACGTCGACGACATCGACGCGGCCGTCGACTACCTCCGGTCCGAGGGCATCCGCGTGCTGGGCGAGCCGACGGCGAGCGGAGCCGCGAGCGCGGGCCAGCGGTTCTGCTACTTCCTGTCGCCCTGGGGCATGCAGCTGGAGCTGGTGAGCTTCCCCGGCGGCAAGGCCTACGAGGCGGAGGCCGAGACACTCCTCTGGCATCCCGCCCACCCGGCGGACTGACGCCGATGGACGCCAACATCGAGACCGTGGAGTCAGTGGCCAGCCTGCGCATCGCCGACGCGCTGCGCCGCGCCATCATCGCCGGTGAGTTCGCGCCGGGCGAGCGCATGCGCCAGGAGGTCATCGCCGAGCAGTTCGGCGCGAGCCGGCTCCCGGTCCGCGAGGCCCTGCGCATCCTGCAGTCGGACGGCCTCGTGTCGATCGTGGCCAACTCCGGCGCGTGGGTGTCGAAGCTCGACGCGAAGGAGTGCTCGGAGAGCTACGAGATCCGCGAACGCATCGAGCCGCTGCTGCTGCGCGAGAGCATGCCCGCGCTGAGCGAGGACGACGTCGCGGTCATGCGGGGTCTCGCGGAGCAGATGCACGACGGCGCGGACGTCGAGACCTTCCTCCGGCTGGACCGCGAGTTTCACCTGATGTCGTACGCCAAGGCCGAGACGGTCCTGTTGTCCTCGCTCGTCGAGCGGCTGTGGAACACCACGCAGCACTACCGCCGCGCCTTCACGGTGCTGGCCTGGGCCCGCGCCACGTCACGCGACGTCGTGCACTACGAGCACTTCCTGCTCGTCGAGGCGATCGAGCGCGGTGATGCCGAGGATGCTCAGCGGGTGCTCGCCGGGCACATCCGCCGGACCCGGCTCGAGCTCTCACAGCATCCGGAGATCTTCACGACCTGAGATGGTCAGTACTGGTTGGCGACGACCAGGTCCTGCGCCGGGAACCGGGTCAGGATCTGCGGTCCTTCGGCGGTCACCACGACCTCTTCCTCGATGCGGGCCGCGGAGTACCCGTCCGAGGCCGGGCAGTACGTCTCGAGCGCGAACACCATGCCCTCCTTCACCTCGATCGGCTCGACCATGCTGTTGAGGCGGGAGATGATCGGGCGCTCGTGGAGCCCGAGTCCGAGGCCGTGGCCGAACTGCAGGCCGAAGGCAGCCAGCTCGTTGTCGAAGCCGAACTCCGGAGCCGTGGGCCAGACCGCGGCGATCTCGTCGGTGCCGACACCCGGCCTGACCATCTGGATCGAGGCGTCCATCCACTCCCGCGCCTGCGTGTAGGCATCGTGCTGGCTCTGGGTCGCACTGCCGACGTTGAACGTGCGGTAGTAGCAGGTCCGGTAGCCGTTGAAGCTGTGGATGATGTCGAAGAAGGCCTGGTCGCCCGGCCGGATCAGCCGGTCGGTGAAGTTGTGCGGATGCGGGTTGCAGCGCTCGCCCGAGATGGCGTTGACGGCCTCGACCTGGTCGGAGCCCATCTCGTACAGACGCTTGTTCACCAGGGCGACGATCTCGTTCTCACGGATGCCGGGCTTGAGCACCTCGACGATGTCCTGGTAGACGCCGTCGACCATCGCCGCCGCCTGGTTGAGCAGCATGATCTCGTCCTGGGACTTGATCTCGCGGGCGTCCAGCATCAGCTGCTGGCAGTCGACGACGTTGAGTCCCTGCTTCTGCATCTCGAACAGGAACGGGGGCTCGACGATGTCCATGCCGACGGGGGAGTCGGCCAGCCCGGCGTCGGTGAGCAGGCCCTTGATCTCCCGCACCGCAGACTCCATGAGCCCGGCCGTCGGAGCGACCGCCCCGCGCAGGCCGAGCATGCCGGGCCGGCAGTTCTCGTCCGGCAGCCAGTTCGAGTAGAGCTGGTGGTGGCGCACGGCCGACCCGAAGTCCCAGAGCCACGGGTCGTCGGCGTCGCGGGTGAGGAGCGCGTACCGGGTCATCTTGTCGCCCAGCGCACCGCCGATCCACGTCTGGGTGGTGTAGCGGATGTTGTAGAAGTCGAACAGCAGGAACGCTCCGCACTCGCTCGCGTCCAGGACGGCCTTGGCGCGGCCGAGCCGGTGCGCGCGGAGCCGGTCGAAGTCGACGCGCTCCTCGTAGTCGACCCCCATGTGGCCGGGGGCAGGAAGGGGCCGGGGGTCAGCCATCGGTCGTGTCCGAGACCGTCGTCGACGTCGACGTCCTCGGAGGTCAGCTCGATACCGGAGCGGCGCGCCTGCTCCAGGAGCAGCGTGGCGAAGTCCTCGGCGGAGTGACCGGTATTGACGGCGAACGGTGACGAGCTCGGCGGCCAGGGCGGCGACCGGCATCGAGACGCCCAGCTCCCGGGCGGACTCGAGGCCGAGGTCGAAGTCCTTGCGCAGCAGGACCGGGGTGAAGGACGGGGTGAAGTCGAGGTTGACGAACGCGGGCGACTTGTACCGGCTGAAGGACGATCCCATCACCGAGTCGTTGAGGAAGGAGAGGAACGCCGCCCGGTCGACGCCGGCCTTCTCGGCGAGCACCGTGATCTCCGCCATCGACTGGGTGACGACACCGAGGAAGACGTTGTGGCAGATCTTGACGATGCGGGCGACCTCGTCGTCACCGACGTAGGTGGCAGCCTTGCCGAGCACGAGGAGCAGGGGCTCGACCTGGTCGAAGGTGTCCCGTGGGCCGGAAACGACGAAGCTGAGCTTGCCTGCCTCGACCACCTTGGGGCTGCCGCTGACTGGTGCAGCCAGGAAGGCGGTGCCATGGTCGTTGGCGACGTTGCGGATCTTGGTCGAGGCGGCTGCCGACACGGTGGAGGAGTCGACGATGACCTGGGGTGCCACCGATCCGGTGAGCAGGCCGTCCTCACCGATCGTCACGGCCTCGAGATCGTCCGATGCCGACACCATGGTGAAGACGACGTCGCGGTCGGCCAGCTCGGCCGGACTGTCGACGATCTTCGCGCCGTGGGCGGACAGCGGCTCGGCCTTCGACCTGGTGCGGTTGTACACCGACACGTCGTAATCGGCGTCGAGGAGCCGCTGGGCCAGAGCGAACCCCATCCGGCCTGCGCCGATCCAGCCGATCGTCATCCTCTTGTCGTCCTGTGCCATCGTCTCTCCGCGCTCTGAGGCTGCAATCGGTTGCAAGCGTGCCCCCAGTTCTACCACAAAGTCAAAATCCAACTGGCGGTACTGGGAAAAGTGGTAGCGAGGCCCGCATCACGCGGTGCGCGCCGGGTTCGCCGGGCCGGTCGAGCCGCGAACGACGAGCGTCACGGGCAGCAGGATCGAACGTGGATGTCGGGTGGGATCGTCCAGCTGCTCGAGCAGCAGTCGGGCTGCCACGGCCCCGATCTCGACGTGCGGGATGCGGATCGTCGTCATGGGCGGAGAGACCTTGTCGATGAACGGAATGTCGTTGAACCCGACGACGCTGACGTCGGCCGGGCACTGCAGGCCTCGCTCGGTGAGCGCATCGAACGCGCCAAGGGCGAGCTGGTCGTTGCCGGCGACGACGCCCGTGAACGGAATGTCCGAGTCGAGCAGGATTCCCATGCCGACTGCGCCGGCCTCCCCCGACCAGGCCTCGCACAGGTGAATTCTGCCCGCGTCGTGAGGCAGGTCTTGGTCCTCGAGCGCCTGACGGAACGCCGTGCGACGAGTCGCACCGGTGGAGGTGTCCTGGGGTCCAGCGAGGTGGACGATGTCGCGGTGGCCGAGATCGACCAGGTGCTGAACGGCCATCTGGATGCCGGCCGCGTCGTCGGGAGTCACGGCCGGGATGTCGGCGATCCCGGTGCTGCGATTGACCAGGACCACGGGCACCGACGACTCGGCCAACTCCTTCAGGAGTGAGTGATCCAGGAGGGCGGTCGCGAACACGAAGCCGTCCACGTTGCGTTGACGGAGCGAGACCACCGCGGCCGCCTCGATGTCGTTCTGGCTGTCGGTGTTGACGATCCAGGCGTTGTAACCGGCTGGACGCAGGACGTCCTCCACGCCCCGGACGATGGGCGGGAAGAGCGGGTTCGTCAGGTCGGGGATGACCAAGCCGATGCTCGTCGACCGGGACGTCTTCAGACTGCGCGCGATCGGATTGGGCGAGTAGCCCAGCTCCTTGGCGACCTTCTGGATGCGAGCTGCCGTCGTGGCGTTGACCATCGACTCCGTCGCCGCGTTGAGCGCTCGCGAAGCCGTGGCAGGATGGACTCCGGCCCGCTCGGCCACCTCACGCAACGTCGCCCTGTGCACGGTCGTGGGTCCTTCCGAGTCGCCTGTGGCCCGTGGTCATCGGTGATGCC
The DNA here is from genome assembly GCA_963839625.1 of uncultured Actinomycetota bacterium. GTDB lineage: Bacteria > Actinomycetota > Actinomycetes > Propionibacteriales > Nocardioidaceae > Aeromicrobium. Next base: position 54,102 of record CAWIWE010000017.1, read on the forward strand.
CCCCAGCGGGCAGGTGCAATATATCCACAGTACTGCGAACGGTTGCACGCGACCTTGAACCAGCCGCGTCGGTCGTGTTCAGTCATGCGGGGCGTCGGCCGGGCCGAGACTGGCCCGGCCGACGACCATCGACGGCCATGAGTCCGCGACCTGATCGAGCTCGGGCGTGGGCCGGTAGCGACGACGCAGGTCGATCAGCGTGCCGATCGACGCGTCGTCGACCGCGCCGTCCGGGATCAGTCCCCGGACGGGATCCAGCAGGCAGTCCAGGTGCGCTCGTGCCTCGGCCGCGTCGAGGTCGAGCAGTCGCATCGCGGCCTCGACGACCTCGGCCTCCCGCTGCCCGTCGAGGATCTCGTGGGACGTCTCGAGCAGGACGTCGACGAAGCGGACACGGAGGTCTCGGACGTCGGGATCGGAGCTCTCGATCGCCGCGACGACCGTGCCAAGGTACGGCCCGACGTCGGCGACCCGGCTCACGATCCGACAGCCGGCGCCCTCGGCGCGCAGCTCGTTGCCGGCGTTGAGAACGGTCGCCAGGCAGCGCTCCTCGATCAAGGCCGTGGCGCGATTGGGTGTCGAGCCCAGGGACTCCACGGTGTAGTCACCCGGCTCCAGACCGGCGGCGTCGAGCAGCGCGAAGGCGACGAAGGCGAATCCGGACTCCGGGACGTCGACGGCGACGCTGCCGCCGCGCACGGCGGCGACATCGGCGACGCTCGGCGCGACGCACAAGGACAGTCCCAGCCCACGATCGATGGCCGCGACGATCTCGACCGGGAGGTTGTGCCCGAGCGGGTTCTGGGTGAGGAAGCGATAGGCCAGGACGTTGTCCGGGCTCGTCATCACGATGTCGAGCTCACCGGCCTCGAGGGCTGCGAACTGGGCCGGCGAGGAGACGACCTGCGTCTCCTGCACGTCGAGGCCGGCGCGTTCGAGTCGTCCGGTGGAGCGGGCCAGGTCGAGCAGCAGTGACCGGGTGAACGTCCCGACATGCAGCGTGGCCGGATGCATGGGCGTCATGTTCGCACAGGGCGCAAACGTGGTGTGCCACCCGTTTCGCGCGGCCCGGCCGATTCCGCGTCATCGGTGACTTCCTTGACAGGACAGGCTCTGGGTCATCATGATGAGCCAGCAGGCCGCAATCGATTGCGGACACGAGGAGGACTCCATGTTCACCGTTTCGAGACGCTCCCGACTCGTCCGCATGGCAGCCGTCGCTGCCGTCGTCGCTGCGGCCGTGACGGCCTGCGGCGAACCAGCATCGGAGAAGAAGGCGGACTCCAAGAATCCGATCGTCATCGGCACTTCCCTCCCCCTGACCGGGGACTTCTCCCAGCCCGGCACCCAGGCCCAGCGCGGTTACCAGGTCTGGCAGGAGATGGTGAACGCCGACGGTGGGCTGCTGGACCGCAAGGTCGAGCTGAAGATCACCGACGACGCGAGCAACCAGGACACGGTGGTCTCCGACTACACCCGGCTCATCACGCAGGACAAGGTCGATCTCCTGCTCGGCACGTTCTCGTCGCTGCTGAACTTCCCGGCCTCGGCCGTCGCGGAGAAGAACGGCATGCTCTTCGTGGAGCCGGCCGGCGGCGCACCGGACATGTTCAGCCGGGGCTTCAAGTACCTGATCTACGCCCAGCCGGCCCTCGCGCCGGACCAGGCCAACGTCTTCGTCGACTGGATCGAGTCGCTGCCCGAGGCCGATCGTCCGAAGACGGCTGCCTACCCGACGCAGGACGACCCGTTCGCCCGACCGGTGATCGAGAGCATGCAGAAGCAGCTCGAAGAGCTCGGGGTCGAGACCGTCTACTCCAAGACCTACCCGGCCGACACCGCGAACCTGCAGACCATCGCGTCCGCGATCGCCGCCGAGAAGCCCGACCTGGTTGCGCAGGGCGCGGTGTTCGAGGACGGCGTGTCGCTGGTGCGGTCGCTGCGTCAGGTCGGGTTCTCACCGAAGGCCCTGTTCCAGACGTCGGCACCGAGCAACTCCGACCAATACAGCAACGGCGTCGGAGAGGCCAACACCGAAGGCGTCTTCTACACGGTCAGCTGGAACGAGAAGGCCGAGACCCCGTTGAACAAGGAGTTCGTCGCGGCCTACAAGAAGAAGTTCGACAACGAGACGCCGGCCGAGGACGCCGCCGATGCCTTCGCGGCCGGACAGATCCTGCAGAAGGCGGTCGAGGAGGTCGGCAAGATCGACCAGAAGGCGCTGGCCGACTGGCTCCACGGCAACAAGGTCGAGACGATTCTCGGACCGCTGACCTGGGACGAGCGCGGCGCCCCGCTGAGCGACTTCATCCTCGCCCAGTGGCAGAGCGGCGTCGTGCAGGTCGTCGCACCCGATTCCGCGGCGACGACCGACAAGGTCGTGTTCCCCAAGCCTGACTGGAAGTAGGCCAGAATGGTTGCGCGGACGGAGCACAGATGGAGCAGCTGGCCCAAACGGTGATCCTCGGACTCCTCATCGGAGGCGTCTACGCCCTGATGGCGTCCGGTCTCACCTTGGTGTTCGGCGTCATGAGGATCGTCAACGTCGCGCACGGCGCCATGCTGATCGCCGCGGCGATGATCACCTGGTACGTCTGGAGCGCCAGCGGGATCGATCCCTTCCTGATCGCGATCCCGATGACGCTGGTGATGTTCGGAGTCGGCTGGTTGCTCTACCGCACCGTCATCTCGCGGATCCACGGAGCGTCGGTGTCGATGTCGGTGCTCCTGACCTTCGGCATCGCTCTGACGATCGAGGGTTTGCTCAACGTGTTCGCGGGCAACAAGTTCCGGTCGGCGACACCGTCGTACTTCGACGAGTCCTTCCGCATCGGCAGCCTGGTGTTCCCCAAGACCCAGGTCTTCGGCGCGGTCGTCGCCATGGTGACCCTGGGCGTCCTGTTCCTCGTGCTGACGCGGACGTGGACGGGGCGAGCGATCCGGGCGACCTCGCAGAACCCGACGGGTGCCGCTCTGATCGGGGTCAGCTCCAGCGGGGTCGCCGCACTGGCCTTCGCGATCGGCATGTCGACCGCCGGCGTGGGCGGCTCGATCCTGTCGGTGCTGTACCCGTTCTTCCCGGCGTCGCACTACGACTGGATCGCCCGCCTGCTCGGCATCGTCGTGCTCGGCGGCATGGGGAGTCTCGCCGGAGCCTTCGTCGGCGCACTGTGTCTCGGGCTGGCCGAGACCATGACGGCGACCTACGTCTCGCTGCAGTGGTCGACCCTGGTCGTGTACCTCGTGATCCTGGTCGTGCTGCTCGTCCGGCCGCAGGGCCTGTTCGGGTCGCAGCTGCGTGAGGACGCGGTCGCTGCATGACGGTCCGGAGCTTGCTGACGTCCCCGGCCCGGATCGCTGTGATCGTGGGTGCCCTCGGCCTGTTGCTGTTCCCGGTGATCCGGCCGTACGACGTCTATCCCCAGACCGTGATGCTGCTGGCCTTCCTGCTGGCGATCCAGGCGGTGAGCTGGAACATCATCTCGGGGTATGCCGGCTACATCTCCCTGGGCCACAGTGCGTTCCTCGGCCTCGGCGGATACACCGCTGCCATCATCGCGATCCGCGCCGACGTCCATCCGTTGCTCGTCGCGCCGCTGGGTGGTGTCACCGCCCTGGTGGCGGCACTCGTGCTGGGGTCCATCGTGCTGCGCACCCGCAGCCAGGCCTTCGTCATCATCACCATCGCGCTGCTGCTGTCGGCCCAGGTCGTGGTGAACAACTGGAAGAGCCTCACCAATGGCTCGGACGGCATCACGCTGCCGATCCCGCCGTGGTCGCGCGACATCCAGGCGCTGCCGTTCTACTACATGTTCCTGGTCCTGCTGATCGCCACCGTGCTGTTCTCCGCACAGATCAGGAGACGCAAGCTCGGTGCCTCCCTCATGGCGATCCGCGAGGACGAGGGCAAGGCCGCGGCGATCGGCGTCAACACGACCCGGTCGAAGGTCGTCGCGTTCGGCGCGAGCTCCTTCTTCATCGGGCTGGCCGGCGGGGTGTACGCGTACTTCCAGACCTTCCTCAACCCGATCGGCATGTTCAACATCCTGGGCAGCGTCATGATCGTGCTCGCCGCGCTGATCGGCGGCCGCGGCACGCTGTGGGGCCCGGTCGTCGGTGCCTTCATCCTGCAGGGGGTCAACGAGACCGCGACCGTCTACGGCGGCGGCACGGAGACGAGGGTGCTGCTGTTCGGGATCGCCCTGGTGCTCGTCGTGCTGTTCATGCCCGAGGGCCTGCTGCCGACGGTGGAGGCGTGGTGGCGGCGACGGCACGCGGCCGCGGTCGAGTTCACGAACCAGGTGGGAGCGCTGGGCCAGGGCACGCTGGAGCTCCGTGAGCGCCTGATCGTCCCGGCGGCCGGCGAAGAGAGAAGCGTGCTGCTGGACGTCAGGTCGGTGGCGAAGTCCTTCGGTGGGCTCGCCGCAGTCCACCGGGCGAACCTCTCCGTTGCGGGAGGATCGATCACCGGGCTGATCGGACCCAACGGGTCGGGCAAGACGACCCTCTTCAACCTCATCACCGGCGTGATGGCGCCGGACTCCGGGGAGATCTGGTTCGACGGCCAACGCATCGACCGGCTGAGTGCCTGGGACCGGGGACACCTCGGCCTGGGACGCACCTTCCAGGTCACCCGACTGTTCAACAGCATGACGGTGCTCGAGAACGTCGTGGCCCCGTTGCCGGACGGGCGGTGGCGCACGTTGCTGCGTGACGCCGTGAGCGGAGACGAGTCCGATCGCGCCCGGCACCTCCTGGGCTATGTCGGCCTGGCGTCGTTCGCGGACCAGGCTGTGGGCACGCTGTCGTTCGGTCAGCGGAAGCTGGTCGAGCTGGCCCAGGTGCTGATGATGGAGCCGCGCCTCATCCTGCTCGACGAACCGGCCGGCGGCATCAATCCCAGCCTGATCGACAAGCTCTCCGGAGTGATTCGCGACCTCAACGGCCAGGGGGTCTCGTTCCTCATCGTCGAGCACAACATCCCGATGGTCCTGGGACTGTGCGACCCGGTCATCGTGTTCTCCCAAGGTGCGCCGATCGCCGAGGGCAGGCCCGACGACATCCGGCAGGATCCGGCGGTCCTCGACGCGTATCTGGGCGAGGAGTGGAAGCACGACCCGATCGTGAGCGCTGCGGGGCCCGATCCGGAGACGACGCTGTCGACGATCGGAAACGACTGACATGCTGACGATGACCGGGGTCCGCGCCGGCTACGGCGGAAGCGACGTGCTGCAAGACGTCGACCTCACGTGTGGGACTGGCACCATCACCTGCATCGTCGGCCCGAATGGCGCCGGCAAGTCGACCGTGCTCCGCCTCACGAGCGGACTCCTGAAGCCCAGCGCGGGAACGGTGGAGCTGGAGGGATCGTCGATCGGCGGCGTGGATCCGGCAACGATCCTCGGCCTCGGTGTCGCACAGGTCCCGCAGTCGCAAGCCCTGTTCCCGCACATGTCGATCCGCGAGAACGTCCTGATGGGCGGATACATCCTGCGGCGGCAGCCGGACGTGCTGCGCGAGCGGCAGGCGGAGATCGCGAGGATGGTGCCGCTGGTGGCCCAGCGTGCCGACGAGCCGGCCGGCAACCTGTCGGGTGGGCAGCGCCGCATGGTCGAGATCGCGCGGTGCCTGATGCTGGACCCGAAGCTCATCATGCTGGACGAGCCCTCGCTGGGCCTGGACCCGCATGCGCTCGCGTCGGTGGCTGGCCTGATCCGCGACCTGAATTCCGACGGCAAGACGATCCTGCTGGTGGAGCAGAACGTGCGGCTGGGTCTCGGCATGGCGACCCACGGCGTGGTCATGGAAGGCGGACGGGTTCGCCTTCACGGCACCGCCACCGAGGTCGCCGAGAACCCCGAGATCGCCGAGCTCTTCCTGGGCGGAGCGGTGGGATCCGGCGGCTGAATCGGCCGCGCCGAGGTCAGACCAGCCAAGTTTCTGACCGATGTCATTGACATGACGCAGGTCACATCAGCAAGATGTAGCAAACGATTGCATGGTTCCAAAGAACTATTCGACGTCGAGGAGTCACATGACTCAGGCAGTCCCCCCGACCTCCGCGCGCGAGAGAGCCGGTGATGCGGACGCTCGGCACGGCCGGACTGCACCCCTGATCGAGATTCGCCGGGTCTCCGCGGGCTACGAGAACAAGCGGGCGAAGACCCGACTCATCGCGCTGCGCGACGTCACGCTCGACGTCTACCCGGGCGAGTTCCTGGCGATCGTCGGACCGTCGGGCTGTGGCAAGACCACCCTGGTCAACATGATCGCCGGCTTCATCAAGCCGATCGACGGCACCATCTCCATCGGCGGCCGTGAGGTCGACGGCCCCGGCGCCGACCGAGCCATGGTCTTCCAGGACTACGCCGTCCTGCCGTGGCGGACCGTCTTCAACAACGTGAAGTTCGCCCTCGAGAACCGCCGGCCTCGCCCCGACAAGGCAGAGCTGCACCAGCGCATCGCGAAGGCGCTCGACATGGTCGGGCTGACCGGCTTCGAGGACTCCTACCCGTACGAACTGTCCGGTGGCATGCGCCAGCGCGTGGGCATCGCCCGGGCCCTGATCTCCGAGCCCGAGATCCTCCTGATGGACGAGCCCTTCGGTGCGGTCGACGCGATGACGCGGGAGGCGATGCAGGCCGAGTTCGAGAAGATCATCGCCGAGACCGGCCAGACGGTCTTCTTCATCACCCACTCGATCGACGAGGCACTGCTCCTCGCCGATCGCGTCATCGTCGTGTCCAACCGGCCCGGCCGGGTCAAGGAGATCGTCGAGGTGGACCTGCCCCGCTCGCGATTCGACGAAGGCGTGAAGAGCGGCGCTCACTTCGGTGAGCTGAGGGATCACATCTGGGGCTTGTTGCAGGCCGAGGCGCTCGGCGCGAAGGTCGGAGGAGATGCATCATGACTGATGTCAGGGCGAGGCCGGAGGTCGCGGCCGCGGAACATGCGAGCGTCACCGAGTCGATCACGCGCAGCAAATGGGCACCCTTCCGGAGCGTGGCCATCCTGATCGTGAACCTGTCGAGCTTCTTCGTGCTGTGGCAGCTCATCGCCATTGCCGAAGTCATCAATCCGCTGTTCTTCCCCAAGGCCACCGAGATGTTCGCCGCGATGTACAACGGATTCGCCGACGGCATCATCGGGCCGCAGCTGTGGCACAGCGTCCAGAACTTCCTCATCGGCCTGGTCATCGCGGCCGTGATCGGCATCCCGGTCGGACTGCTGATGGGGGGTGTCCGGATCGTCGACCAGATCCTCAGTCCCTATGTCTGGGCGATGACCTCCCTGCCTCGCGTGGCACTCATCCCCCTGTTGATCCTGATCCTCGGGTTCGGCAACGAGATGCAGCTGACGATCATCGTGCTGTCAGCCGTCTTCCCGATCATCGTCAACTGCATGGAGGGGGTGAAGACGGTCGACCCGTCCCTTGTCCGGGCCGGCCAGACCTTCGGTGCCGGCGAGGTGCAGCTGTACTTCAAGGTCATCCTCCCGTTCACGCTCCCGTTCGTGATCTCGGGCATCAACCAGGGCATCGCCCGCGGACTCGTCGGCATGTTGATCGGCGAGCTCCTGGGCGGCGGCGGAGAGGGCCTCGGCTTCCTGCTCGATCGCGCCGGCGACCAGTTCGACTCGCCGATGCTCTACGCCACCCTGCTTCTGCTCGCGGTCATCTCGGTCAGCCTGGTGCAGGGCATGCGCTGGGTCGAGCGTCGGGCCGCGCCATGGCGGGACTTCGGGCGGGCCTGATCGCCACCACGGATTTCACACACAACGAGGGAGAGAGTCCATGAGAAGGAGCAAACGACTGCTAGGCCTGGCCGTAGCTGGGCTGGCGCTGGGCACGGCACTCACCGCCTGCGGCGGGGGCGACGACGACTCGGGCTCGTCGGGCAAGGCGCCGGCCATCCCGACCAGCGAGGCCGACGTGAACGGGAAGATCGACACGTCGAAGGTGAAGAAGTCGCTCGTGGTCGCTGTCGACAACCCCTACTACCTCTTCCACGAGGACATCCTGATCGCGCAGGACAAGGGCTACTTCAAGGAAGTCGGCATCGAGAAGGTCAAGATCGTGACCGTGGAGGACCCGCTTCCGGCCCTGATCGGTGGCTCGGTGGACTTCGCCAACTACGACACCGACACCGCGATCGCTGCCGGAGCCAAGTCCAAGGGCGGACTCCGCTACCTGTCGACCTACCTCGGTGGTGAGGCCAACATCCTCGGCGTCCGCAAGGGCATCGACTCCAAGGCCGACCTGATGGGCAAGACCATCACCGGAGGGCAGTTCGGCAGCCGGAACGACTTCCTGATCCGCAAGCTGCTGACCGACAACGGCGTCGACCCGGAGAAGGACGTCAAGCTGGTGAGCACCGGCGGTCAGTCGAACGAGCGCCTGCAAGCCGTCATCGCCGGCACCGTCGACGGCGCCAGCCTGCAGTTGCGTCACAAGACGCTGCTCGAGAACGAGGGCGGCAAGTTCCTGTTCCAGGAGCTCGGCCGGGCCCCACAGAACGGCTGGTCGGGCAACGAGATCCTGAGCAAGAGCCCGGAGACTGCTGCGGCGTTCCTGTCGGCCACCTTGAAGGCCCGTCAGTTCATCACCGACCAGGCCAACAAGGACGAGGTCCTGGCCCTGATGGCGGAGAAGAAGTTCGAGCTGCCGCAGGACTACAAGGACGCCTACGGTGCGGAGAACGATCCGAACTACCACACGGTTGACGGTGGCTTCGAGATCGCGGACATGGAGAAGTTCGTCGACGAGCAGATCGAGCTCAAGATCATCCCGACCGGCACGGACTGGCACGACTACGTCAACCCGACCGCACTGTGGCGGGCCCAGAAGTCGCTGGGTGTTCCACTGCGTCCCACCCCGGAGGAGTTCGCGGAGTGACCTCGGCAGCCGTCGACCAACGCGAGATCGGCACCGCGTCAGCCTCGGGCCTGCGAGTCGTGGGACACCACGATCTCGCCGGCCGGGGCGACGGGATGCAGGTCTTGCGTGAGGGCGACGCCTTGTACGTCG
>CAWIWE010000018.1:0-86463 GCA_963839625.1 uncultured Actinomycetota bacterium
ATCACCAGAACGGCCAGGCGCTCATGAGCCGCGGCGATCTCCTCGGCATGCAGGATCGCAATGGGTGTCTCGACCATCGCCCACAGGTGGGTGTGGTCGGGCGCTCCAGCCTTCTCCAGCGCATCGACGAGGGTGCGGACCTCGTCGGCGGAGTTCACCTTCGGCACGAGGACGCCGTGCGGTCCGGCCTGGGCCACGGCCGCGAGGTCGGCGTCGTGCCACTCGGTCCCGATGCCGTTGACCCGGATGGTCAGCTCGCGGTGGCCGTAGTCCCTGGAGCCGACGGCAGCGCAGACACGTTCGCGGGCATCCGGCTTGGCGTCGGGGGCGACGGCGTCCTCGAGGTCGAGGATGAGCGCGTCGGCGTCGATGCCCTTGGCCTTCTCGAGCGCGCGTTCGTTGGCGCCGGGCATGTACAGGACGGAGCGCCGGGGGCGCAGCTCTTCAGAGGTCATACGCCTCAGCCAGCTCCGGGTCGCGCTCGGCCAGTGCCTTCGCGAGGTCGAGCATCACCTGGCACTGCTTGCAGGACGCGTCGTCCTCCATCTTTCCGTCGATCATCACCGCGCCCGAGCCGTCGCCCATCGCCTCGACGACCTTCTTGGCGTGCTCCACGTCGGCGGGCTCGGGGGAGAACACCTTCTTGGCGATGTCGATCTGCACCGGGTGCAGGCTCCACGCGCCGACGCAGCCGAGCAGGAAGGCGTTGCGGAACTGGTCCTCGCAGGCCACGACGTCCTTGATGTCGCCGAACGGTCCGTAGAACGGGAGGATGTCGGTCGCCGCGCAGGCGTCCACCATGCGGGAGATCGTGTAGTGCCAGAGGTCCTGCTGGTAGGTGGTGCGGCCCTCGTTGATGTCGTCGCCGGTGGGGTCGGTGCGCACGAGGTAGCCGGGATGCCCGCCGCCGACGCGGGTGGTCTTCATGCGACGACTGGCGGCGAGGTCGGCCGGGCCGAGCGAGATGCCCTGCATGCGCGGGCTGGCCGCGGCGATCTCCTCGACGTTGATGACGCCTTCCGCGGTCTCGAGGATCGCGTGCACCAGGATCGGCTCCTCGAGACCGGCGCGGGCCTCGAGCTGTGCCAGCAGGCGGTCGACGTAGTGGATGTCCTCCGCGCCCTCGACCTTCGGCACCATCACCACGTCGAGCTTGTCGCCGATCTCGGTGACGAGGGTGATGAGGTCGTCGAGCGCCCAGGGGGAGTCGAGGCTGTTGACCCTGGTCCAGAGCTGGGTCTGGCCGAAGTCGGTCTTCTTCGCGATGTCGACGAGACCCTGCCGCGCTGCCTCCTTGTTCTCCGTCTTGATGGCGTCTTCGAGGTTGCCGAGGATGATGTCGACCTTGGGAGCGATGTCAGGCACCTTGGCCTGCATCTTCTCGTTGCTCGGGTCGAAGAAGTGGATCATCCGCGACGGCTTGAACGGGATGTCCGCGACCGGCGTCGGCGCTCCGACTGCCAGCGGCCGCAGGAAGGCACGAGGATTTCGCATCTGCTCAGTATGTCTAATCGTCTGCGCGGCCGATGTGGCGGCGTGCTGACAGCACCTCGGTCTCGGGGTGATAGGCGACGAGCTGCTCGACCGCGTCCAGCACCTCGACGACATGGGCCCGGTCCGCGGACACGACGCTGGCCCCGATGCCGGCCCGGCGGTGCTTGTCGACGTGGTCGGTCTCGGCGACGGACACCTGGAACCGGCGGCGCACCTCCGCGACGATCGGGCGCACGATCGAGCGTTTCGTCTTCAGCGAGTGAACGTCACCGAGACGCAGGTCGAGCTCGATCCAGCCGATCCACATGCCTCAAGTGATACCGCGTCAGCCGGCAAGCAGTGGGAGCAGGTCGGCGGTCTCGATGCCGAGCGCCTCGCCGACGGAGTGGTGGTAGAGCCGCCCGTCGTGGGCGTTGAGGCCGAGTGACAGGTCGACGTCCTCGGCGAGAGCGTCGTGCCAGCCGTGCTCGACGAGCGCGAGGACGTAGGGCATGGTGACGCTGGTGAGCGCGTACGTGGACGTGCGCGGCACCGCGCCGGGCATGTTCGCGACGCAGTAGAACTCCGACTCGTGCACGCGGAACGTGGGCTCGGCGTGCGTGGTGGCATGCGAGTCCTCGAAGCAGCCGCCCTGGTCGATGGCGATGTCGACGAGCACGGACCCCGGGCGCATCCTCGACACGAGCTCGTTGCTCACGAGCTTGGGTGCGCGGGCACCCGGTACCAGGACGGCGCCGATGACGAGGTCGGCGTCGAGTACGGCCTCCTCGATGGCGTGGGCGCTGGAGTGCAGGGTGCGGACCTGCCCGCGGTAGCGCGAGTCGAGCTCGCGGAGGCGGGGGACGCTGAGGTCGAGCACGGTGACGTCGGCGTGGAGCCCGACCGCCATGTCGGCGGCGTGGGTTCCGGACACGCCACCGCCGAGAATGACGACGTTGGCGGGCTCGGTGCCCGGCACGCCGCCCATCAGCACGCCGCGCCCCCCGAGTGGACGCATCAGGTGGTAGGCACCGACCTGGGTGGCGAGACGACCCGCCACCTCGGACATCGGCGCCAGCAACGGAAGCGATCCATCACGGCGTTGCACGGTCTCGTAGGCGATCGCGGTGATGCCGCTGTCGAGCACGGCTTCCGTGACGTCAGCGGCCGCGGCGAGGTGCAGATACGTGAACAGCACCTGGCCGCGTCGCATTCGGTGCCACTCCTCGGCGACCGGCTCCTTGACCTTGAGCACGAGGTCTGCTCCCTCCCAGACCTCGTCAGCGGAGTCGATCAACCTGGCGCCGGCTGCCTCGTAGTCGTCGTCGGTGATGGAGGAGCCGAGGCCGGCTCCCGCCTGAATGGTGACCTCATGACCGCGACGCACCAGCTCGGTGACGCCGGCGGGCGTGATGGCCACCCGGTATTCGTGGTTCTTGACCTCGGTTGGTATTCCGACTCGCATGCTCCATGGTCGAACAATCGGTGTGACCATGGCAACATTGATGAAGATGATTCTTCGCAGCAACTCTGCTACCGATGATTCAACCGATGAGAGGGGTCACGACGATGGCCGCACCGAATGATGTTCTGTCCCTCGACGCGGTCGATCGGGTGCTGCTCGCGGCGCTGCAGCGCGACGGCCGCACGCCCAACAACGAGCTGGCCCGTCAGGCCGGCATCGCGCCGTCCACCTGCCTCGCCCGGATCCGCTCGCTGCGCCAGCGCGGTGCGATCCGCGGCATCCATGCGGACGTCGATCCCGAGGTCCTCGGGCTCTCCATCCAGGCCATGATCGCGGTGAGCATCAGCTCCGACGCGCGCTCATCGCTCACCGACTTCGCCGCCATGGTGGCCGAGAAGCCCTACGTGCTCAACGTCTTCTTCGTGTCCGGCTCGTACGACTACCTGCTGCACGTCGCGGCCGACAGCAGCGACGGCCTGCGTGACATCGTCACCGACCTGAGCGGCTCCGGCATCGTCAGCGACACCGAGACCCACCTCATCTTCGAGCACCGGCCCGGCCGGGCCGATGCCGCACACGCGAGCTGACCGCTTCGACGGGCTCAACGACCACTCAGTCGTCCGTGCAGCACCCCTGCTTGGCGTGGTACTGCTCGGCGCGGTCGAGCAGCCAGTGGAGGTTCGGCCACGGATTGCGTACCCCGTACTCGGCGCGATGACGCACCCAGGCGTCGGCAGGTCCGTGGATGGCGGTCAGCGGGTGGAACCACGCACTCAGCACGAGCCGCTCGTTCACGATCCGCCGGCGCATGTAGACGGCGAGCGTGTCGTACACGGCCAGCGACTGGTTGATGGCGTCCCAGTCGGCGTCGCCTGGCTCCGGCAGCTGCTCCTGCGCATGCGCCAGGAAGAGGATCCGGCGACCCCGCGCGGGCTCCGGAGACACGAGCATCTCGTGCATCCGCGTATATGCATCGAGCCGTGACTGGCGGATCGAGAGCCAGACCGTGAAGAGGCTGACGCCGAGACCCACGACGGCGAGGAACAGTGCGACAAGGTCGGTGTTGCTGTCCAGCCAGTCGAGCATTCGCAGCATTCCTGCTAGTCGGGGGGTTGCGCCCCCATATGGTAGACGGGGAACTCGGAGACACGCAGGAAGTGCGCATGACCGACTCAGTGTCCGAATCGACTGGCCGGATCTTCATCAGCTACCGCCGGCAGGACTCGGCCTACCCTGCGGGCTGGCTCTACGACCGCCTCGCCGAGAAGTTCGGACCGGATCAGATCTTCAAGGACGTCGACTCCATCGAGCTCGGCGACGACTTCGTCGAGACGATCACCAATGCCGTCGGATCGTGCGACATCCTGCTGGCCCTCATCGGTCAGGAGTGGCTCGACATCGCTGGTGCCGACGGGACGAGGCGTCTGGACGAACCCGACGACTTCGTTCGCCTCGAGATCGAGGCCGCCCTGGAGCGGAAGGTGCTGCTCATCCCGATCCTGGTCGACGGCGCGGAGATGCCGCGTGGCGACGAGCTGCCATCCAGCATCGCCCCGATGGTCCGTCGCCATGCGCTCGAGCTCAGCCCGAATCGCTTCCGCGCCGACACCGATCGACTGCTCGAGACCATGGATCGCACCTTGACCGGCTTGCGCGACGCCCAGACCGCTCCGATGATGGCGGTCGACGAGGCCGTGCCAGAGCCAAAGCCAGAGCTGGAGCCAGAACAGAGTGGCTGGCCCGCCGCCTCGACGCTCCCGGAGCCGAAGCAGGGCGGCTCGCCTCCCATCTCGAGACGGCCCCTGCTGATTGCTGCAGCCGCGGTGGCCGTTGTCGTCGCGGTGATCGCGATCGTGCTGAACCTGTCGGGCGACGATCCCGACGAATCTGCGGGCGCAGAGGCCAAGCCGCCTGAGCTCGGACCAGGAGGGCCGACCGTCCTGGCGCACCGCGGAGGCGACGAGGAGTTCGCCTGGCAGACGGTCCCGGCGTTCGAGCACGCGGCCAGGATCGGTGCGCAGGTCGAGGTCGACGTGCGCTGGTCCAGCGACAGCGTCGCCGTTCTCGTGCACGACCCGGGCACCACGCCTGGAATCGAGTGCAAGGGCGGAAACCTGATCGTCGCGGACACCGAGTGGTCCGAGCTCGACGAGAAGTGCCGCTCGTCGGTGGCCGCTTCGAAGAATGGCAAGCAGTACGGCATCCCCACCTTCGCCGAGGGGGTCGCGGCGGTCGCCAAGGTGCCTGGTGCCGAGATCTACGCGGAGGTGAAGGTCGAGCAGAGCTCACGTCAAGTGCGCCACTTCGTGGAGACGATCAAGAACGCCCGGATGATCGATCGAGCGGTCGTGATGTCGTCGAAGCCCGACGAGCTGGCCAAGATCCGGGACGAGGCGGAGGCTCAGGGTGAGGGTGATCTCCGGACCATGCTCTTCTTCTCGGGCCAACGCCTGGTGCCGGCAGATCTGGCCGCTCAGGACCTGTGGGGCGCCGCGGTCAAGTTCGACCTGATCTCCAAGGCGTACGTGAAGGATCTGAACGACGCGGGCTTGCAGGTGATGATGTGGATCGCCAACTCTCCAGAGCTGTGGGAACAAGCCATCGACGTGGGTGCCGACCTCATCCTGACCGACAAGCCGGTGGCCTACGGGAAGTGGTTCGAGGCCAGCTGACCTGTTTCCCGTCAGCCCGAGAGTCGAGGGGAAGTCGAACGGCGATCGGTGGGGAGGTCACTGGCCATGATGACCGGCTCCTGCGGTACCAGCCGCAACACGCGCGACTCGCGGGTCCAGCGCTCGATCGCATGGTCGGAGTCGAGCAGGTTGAGGCGGCCACTCTTCAGCGCCGCGGTGACGTCGTCCCAGGTCGAGGACTCAGGGGTCAGCACCTCGACCGTGGCCTGGACCGTCGCGACCAGCTGACGATTCGTCTTGGAGCGCAGCAGGAGGAGGACCTTGTCATCGTTGTCGACGTCCGGGATCGGCTGCTCGCTGCCATCGCCCACGACGCAGATGGCGCCATCGACCAGCTCGTGCCAGACGGGGTAGGTGCGATCGAGCGCCGTGATCCAGACCAGTCCGGACTTCTTGGCCAGATCGGTGACGAGGTCGAGGTCGGTCACCGGCTTGCTGTGCTCGCATGGGGGCGGACTCGTGGTCGTGCGACCTTCTTCTTCACCTTCCGCTTCGAGGCCGGTGCCTCGATGCTGCCGTCGGCAAGCGCCTGCACGAACAACGCGATCTCGTCGATGGCGTGCCGTGCCTCGGGCACCCACGCCGCGGCGGCCTGGAAGACGTGGACCTGGTTCTCCCAGATCTGCAGGTCGCACGGGATGCCGGCGGCGACCAGGCGGTTGGCCATCAGCTCGGCGTCGGGCATGAGGATCTCGTGGGAGCCGATCTGGATGATGGACGGCGGCATGTCGGCCAACGGCATGTCGACGGGGCACACGCGCTCCCCGGAGATGCCGCGGCGGTCGTCGTTGCGCAGCGTGAGTTCGGTGAAGCGCTCGAGGGCGTTGAGGGGGAACGTCTCGCAGCGGTCGGCGTTCGGGTGGTTGCGCTTGCGGGTGGAGTCGACGTCGAGCAACGGCGAGATGGCCACCACACCGGCGGGGCGTCCCCACCCGGCGTCGAGCACGGCGCGGGCGACGCTGAAGGCGAGGTAGCCGCCGGCCGAGTCGCCGGCGATGGTGATGTGCTCGGGCCGGTAGCCCTGGTCGAGCAGCCAGCGGAATGCGACCGCGCCGTCGGCGACCGACTCGGTGATCGGTTCGGTCGGCATCTGCCGGTAGCCGACGTTGAGCACCGGCTGGCCGGCTGCGTAGGAGATGCGCGAGACCAGACTGCGGTGGGTGTTGAGGCCGCACGTCAGGAACGCGCCGCCGTGGAAGTAGAGGATCGCGTGCGGGTTGCCGCCGTGCACGTCGCGGACGTCCTTGGCCATCAGCCATTCGCTCGGGCACTGCCCGAGGTCGACGGTGCGCCAGCTGGTGCCCTCGTGCACGGGGAGCAGCCGGGCAGCGTGATCGACGACGTTCGGCGGGTACAGGTCGAACGGCAATCGGGCCCACAGTCCGAGGAGCGGGCGGACGGTGTGACGCAGGCCCACCCCCAGCAGGCGGGACTGTACGCTCGAGCTCTTGAAGTATCGAGGCTCGGCGGCGAGCGTCAGATGCTTGACCACCTGTACTCCTTGTTCTGGTGACTTGCCGGTAACCAACTTTTCACATGAAGTGACTTGCAGCATGTCCGGCCACTAGCGTAGAGCTCACACCGGCCCTGATGGGGGAGGTTTCCCGTAATGTCGTTCATGCCGCCCACGGACTCGATGTTCCTGCTGGCTGAGTCCCGCGAGCACCCGATGCACGTGGGTGGACTGCAGCTGTTCGAGCTGCCTGACGGCGCCGGGCCGGACTTCGTCACCGAGCTCATCGACACCTTCCGCGCCACAGACAACATCTCGCCCACCTTCCGCAAGCGTCCGGCTGAGCCGGTCAGCTCTCTGGGCAACACGTGGTGGGCCCTCGACGACACGATCGACTACGACCACCACGTCCGGCACTCGGCAGTTCCGCAGCCCGGTCGCATCCGGGAGCTGCTCCAGCTCACCTCACGCTGGCACGGGTCGCTGCTCGACCGGCACCGCCCGCTCTGGGAGGCGCACGTGGTCGAGGGGCTCGCGGACGGACGCATCGCCGTCTACAGCAAGATCCACCATGCGCTCGTCGACGGGGTCTCGGCCATCCGCCTGATGAAGCGCTCCCTCAGCGAGGATCCCGACGCTCGCGACTGCGTTCCGCCCTGGTCGTTGCCGCCGCGGAAGTCGTCGCGCGGAGGGGATTCCTTCGATCCGATGGGGTTCCTGCGCGGCGCGGGCACGGTGGCCGGCGAGGTCGCCGGGATGCTCCCGGCATCGACCAAGATCGTCAGCCAGATCCTCCGCGACGGCGACATCACCCTGCCGAGCGCGCCGAAGACCATCCTGAACGGCCGCGTCGGTGGTGCACGCAGGTTCGCCGCCCAGTCGTGGGAGATCGACCGCATCAAGCGGGTCGCCAAGTCGTCGGGCACGACCCTGAACGACGTCGTGCTGGCCATGGTGTCCGGCGCGCTGCGCGAGTACCTGCTCGAGCAGCATGCGCTGCCGGACGAGCCGATGAGCGCGATGGTGCCGGTGTCGCTGGCCCTGCGGGCCGAGTCGGCGGGCAAGGAGGCCGGCGACAGCAACTCGGTGGGCGCGATCGTCGTGAACCTCGCCACCGACCGCGAGAACGGTGCCACCCGTCTTGAGGAGATCGCGTACTCCTCCCGCACCACCAAGAAGCTGCTCGGCGACCTCTCGCAGAACCAGATCCTGGCCTTCTCCGCGCTGCAGATGCTGCCGCTGGCCATGTCGCCACTGCCCGGGTTCATCAAGTACGCCCGGCCGCCGTTCAACGTCGTCGTCTCCAACGTGCCGGGCCCGAAGAACCAGATGTACTTCAACGGAGCGCGCCTCGACGGCATGTACCCGGTGTCGATCGTGCTCGACGGCCAGGCCATCAACATCACGCTGTGCAGCCGCGACAACTACCTCGACTTCGGCATCATCGGCTGCCGCAAGAGCGTGCCGCACCTTCAGCGACTGCTCACGCACCTGGAGACGTCACTGGCCGAGCTCGAACATGCGTGGGGCTGATCACCGGTACGCCGGAGCAGTGTTCAGGGCTTGACCGAGTCATCGGGCTCGACCGGGTCCTCGGGAAACTTGTCGATCACGTCGTGGGCGATGTCGCTGAGCTTGACGTTCTCCTGCTGGGAACGCCGACGGAGGTACTCGAACGCACGGTCGGCGCTGATCCTGTAACGCGCCATCAGGATGCCCTGCGCCTGACCGACGAACGTCCGGGCATCGATGGCGATCTGGAGGCCTTCCTGGGTGTAGGCCGAGGCGATCGCGATCGAGGCGTGACGGGCGAAGTTCTGGGCGACGGCGAGGTCGGCCTGACCGAACGTTTCCACCGTCTCTGCGTAGAGATTGAGGGCGCCGTACGTGCGGGTGATGGAGCTGAGGCGGATGCTGAGCGCCGAGCGGATTCCGAGCTCGGCGGCGCCCTGGCACCATCGCGGCCAGCGCTCTTCATTCTTGGTGTCGACGATCAGATAGGACGCGTCCTCGCGCAGGGCCGACAGGCAAGGGCCTTCGTCGAGTTCCTGCTGCTTCTCATGGAGCTTGACGACGCGCGGCGACGTGGCGGCCACGGTCTCGATGGAGCTGTGTGTCCTCATGAAGAGGAGTCCGCTGTCGTCGGCGGCGGTCGTGAGGCGCGCGTACTCGGCGATGAGCTCGGCGGTGGACTCCATCGAGAGCTCAGCGTTGAGCTCCAGTGCTATCTGTGAGAGGAATTCAGCTTCTTCCATGTCCCAGATCCAGTTTCTGTGCTCCCTTGGACCTCGATCCTAGGGTCCATACCTATACATATGCCCAAACCGGCAAGAATACTCTTCACGGCCAAGTGCTGCAGAGGGCAGAAATACGCGCACTTTCAGCGATTTGCCAGCCATCGGCTGATGTCTGTCGTACGCTCGCAATGTCGCCCATCCGCCCCAGTGAGGGACTGATGAATCGACCTCGCGTAGCTCCAACCCCCCGGCTGCCCATCACGGTAACGCGTACGCATCTACCGAAGCGGAGCACGGGTGTCCCGCAAGGTCGCGATCTCCCCGGTCCAGTGGTCTGTCTCAGTCTTTCGGGTCTCGACGCTGACCGACCAGGAACGCATCCTGCGAGCACTCCTGCGTGTCGACCGTCCCGGGGTGAAGGCGTCAGGCGCTCACAGCGATCTCGGGTACTTCGTCGTCCTCGATTGCGAACGCCTGGTCGATGAGCTCCACG
This sequence comes from uncultured Actinomycetota bacterium, assembly GCA_963839625.1. Classification (GTDB taxonomy): domain Bacteria; phylum Actinomycetota; class Actinomycetes; order Propionibacteriales; family Nocardioidaceae; genus Aeromicrobium. Next base: position 9,815 of record CAWIWE010000018.1, read on the forward strand.
CCCGACGGGTCGTGAGGGCCATCGACCGTCATGCGACCAGATCCACGATCCGATGACGTGGGACGCGAAGCGCCCGGCCGATGCGACTGGTGCATCGGCGATGACCGAGGATCTCTGGGACCGGTTTTCCGAAGTCGTCCTGTCGATGGGCGCGGCAGACGGACTGACGCAAGCGCTCGAGTCGGTGGTGGCCGGCGCGAAGTCGATCATCGAGCCCGTCGACCATGCTGCGGTCTCGCTCGTCCACCGGCACCGACGCGTCAACACGGCGGCGGCAACGGACGACATCGCGCGTCGAAGCGACCAGCTGCAGTACGAGGCAGGTGAAGGACCGTGCCTGCAGGCGATTCGCGATCACGAGTCGGTGACGAGCAGCGATCTGCTCGACGAGCTGAGATGGCCGCGATGGTCGCGGCGGGCAGCGGAGGAGCTCGGCGTGCGGAGCATGCTGTGCCTGCACCTGTTCGTCTCGCACGACACCCTCGGCGCCCTCAATCTCTACTCAGACCGTCCCAACGCCTTCACCGCAGATGACCGTACGACCGGTCTCGCACTTGCCGCGAACGTCGCGATGGCCCTGAACTCTGAGCAGAGCCAGGAGGCACGTACCACGTCAGTCGACGGTGCCGCGATCATCGCTCAGGCTCAGGGCCTGCTCATGCACCGGTACGAGCTGCCGCCGTCAGGAGCGTTCCTCGTCCTGGCCAAAGCGGCTCAGCGCGAGGACACCACCCTTCGGCTGGTGGCGCGGGCGTTGGTCGACAACGCCCTCGACCGGCGTGGCGAGCTGCGCCCGCCGGCCGAGGTTCGTGATCCGGTTCCTGGCGGTCAGGAGCCGGGTGAGTAGGCCCGGACGTAGTCGACCAGGTAGTTGAACTGCGTCTTGGTGTTCCTGCTGTCGGGGTAGCCCCAATGGCTGCTTCCGACCTGCATGTTCAACCTGATGTTGAACGGGCTGTTGAAGCTCGTGGTCATCCACGACGCACGGGTGGTGTTGACGGACCCGACGACGGTGCCGTCGAACGAGAACGTCATGCATCCGGGTGACCAGTTCACGGCGTACACGTGGTACGCCTCGTAGATCGCCGGTGAATGGCCTTGAGAGTGCGACCATCCGGTGAACTTGTCCGCCCCGCCGACGTTCGTGTCTCGCCAGATCGTCCACGAGTTCGAGGTGCTCGGGTCGAACGACTGGGTCGCCGGTGAACCCCAGGTCTCCATGATGTCGATCTCGCCGGGAGTCGAGTCTCCGCGCAGCCAGAAGGCCGGCCACACTCCCCGGGTCTTGGTCGCGTCGGTGGGGACCTTGGCTCGCATCTCCCAACGGCCGTACTTCTGGCTGAACTTGCCGATGGTGTCGACGTATCCGGTGGTGTAGTCACGGTTGGAGACGGTTTCGCGCTTTCCGGCGATGTCGAGCACACCGTCGTGCACCGTGACATTGCGCGCGAGGATGCGTGCCTTGTCGAAGGACAGTGACTCACCGTCGCGCACTCGCCACTTGGCGGTGTCGACTTTGGTCCCGGTGAACTCGTCGGCGAAGACCTGACGGCCGGACTTGGAATAGTCGATGGCGGCACACGTCGGCGGCGGCGGAGGTGGTGTCGGGGATGGAGACGGAGTCGGGGACGGAATCAGCGCCGGGGGAGTCAGATCGGCATTGATCGCGCGCACCTGGAGATACCGGTCGGAGGTGACGCCGACCTCACTGATGGAGAGATTGACCCGACTGTTGGTCCTGGTGGTGGAGATCACCGCTCCGGTCCAGTTCCAGCCGGTGGTGCTGGGAGTGGTGACTCCGTCGAACTTCTGGAGGACGGATCCATCTGCGGCGAGCTCCCGCAGCTGGAAGATGATCTTCTTGCCGGTCTGCGACGTGCGGACCTGGCCGGCGGCGTGAACGGACGTTCCGATCGCGGCAATGGTGTCCGAACGCGTCGACACCATGCCGATGGTCTTCGTTCCGGACTTCGACTTTGGTGTGACCCGTCCTGAAGTCTCGCCGTCGTCGACGACGCGTTTGATGGTGGCATTGGACGTGGCGGTCCAGCCTGTCGTGCTGGTCGCGAACCTGGGGTTCGGGACGATGACGATCTCAGCGGCTTGCGACGGGGCCGTTCCAGCGAGCAGGGCGGCTCCGAGGGCAGCGGTCAGAGCAGATGAAAGGACACGAGTGTGGGGGGTCATGGGGGGCGCCTTTCGACATCAGTCGGAGAGCCCACCAGGCCCGCTCCGGATTTGATTACCGGAGGCCCTTCGAGAGTTACGTACTAAGCGTTGATTGCGGAGTTGTCTGCGGGGTCCGCATCGTATACCCATTTACGTCGTCAAAATGCCGGTAATTCCAAGGAAAATTCCCTTTGCGCAGGTCAGCGGCAGCAAATGGAGGGTGGGCTCGGATCAGCCCAGATCGGCCGCCAGCACGCACTTGGCGCCGGCATGGTTCAGGTCTGGTCGCATCCGCTTCATGGCCGCTTTGGCCACCGGCTGATCAGCCGCGAAGACCGCGGATCGAACCTGGTGGCGGATGACGAGCTCCGTCACTTCGGGTAGCAGTCGCGACAGCGCCCAGCCTGCCTGGTCGGGCTTGAATCCGTCTGGCCAGGTGCATGACGCGACGACGTCGACGTCATCGTGCTCCCCCCACTGGGTGGCCATGCGGCGCACGGTGAGGTCCTCCCCGATCAGGATGGTCGGGGTCCGGCGATACGCGAGTCGGTTGAGGAGAGCAGCGACGATGAGTGTCGCTGCGGAGATCAGGGCCGCTGCGAGGCAGAGAAGAAGCTCCCGGCTGTCGTCGACCACGCCGATCCATGCGAGCACTGCGACGACGAAGGTCGGCGCGACGAGTGAGATCGCCGGCCGAACCGATCGAGCCCGGTTGGTCTTGGCCACGAACATCGTGGCGCAGAGCAGCCAGAGGGCGATCACGCCGATGGTCGCGCCGACATACATCGGCGGGACACCCAGCGCCTGGAGAAACAGCAGGGGAAGTGCCAGGCCGAGCAGCTGTCCGAGAAGACCCCGGCGGAGGAGGAGGTTCGCCCCGGCTGCGAGCATCCGTGGACGCTGGACGGCACGAATCTTGATCAAGTCAGGCTGCTCGAAGGTCCTTCTGGGTACCTGCCGGGTCGTGAGCAGCCGAACGGTCTCTGCCACTCCGGGGCTCGGGCGACTCGAGTCCACTCGCGATGTCACGGTTCCGCCGCGTACACCGTCGAGGAGGCGTGCCAGCTCGTCGGCAGACTCCGCGACGTGGACGAGACCGAGGTCGGCCAGTCGACGACACAGGATGACCTGATGGTTGTCGACGACTTCGTGGTCGACAGGGATGCGAGGGACCACGATCGGGATGCGTCCGACCTTCCGGGCATCCATGACACCGCCCGCACCGCCTTGAAGGACGACCGCGTCCGCGGACGAGTAGTGCTCGAGGAGCTCCTGGTGGGGGAGCATCTCGTGGTTGTCCGATTGCTCCATCGGACGTGTGCTTCCGTGCTGGAACACGACGTCTGCATGGTTCTGCGTGGTCCACGGCTCCAGCCACTGCACGAAGCGGTCGAATGGATGGTGATACGTACCGACGCTGGCCACGACGCTGAACGTCTTGGTCTCGCTCGTCACAGGACCACACCGACGACTTTCGAGCGCGGCAGGCGTGCGTGCAGCTGCTCCCACTGGGCGAGGAACTGATCGGCGAACGGGTAGACCAGGCGGCCGCTCAACGATGGCTTCTCGATGCCGTCGACCGTCTCGAGGAAGATCGACCAGGCACCGAAATGTCGCGCCTGAATGATGAACGGCACCGCGACGGCCGCGCCTGTGCTGAAGACGATGTCCGGGCGGAAGTCGCGGAGCACCCGGCGCGCCAGGACGGTGTTGCGCAGCAGGTTGGGGATGCTGCGCTGCGTCGGCCACGCACAGGCGATGGCACGTTCACCGGCCAGCTTCATGCGGGCGTCAGGTGTCGGACCCGTGACCCACAGGCGCTCGTGCTGCTCCCACCACGGCTTCAGCGCGAGCGCCTGGGCCAGGTGCCCACCGGAGGAACAAGCAATCAGAATCTTCATGTCAGATTCCCTTCCCGATCCTGTTGGCGGCGCGACCGATCGTGTCGGCGGAGATGAGATGCCAGGAGATCGCGAGCGCGAGCCACGCGCGCAGCTGGCGAGGATCGCGCCGGAGCACCTCCCGGGCGACCTGGCGCGATTGCTTGCCACCACCGCTCGCAGCCAGGGCGAACGCGATCTGGGACTTGATCCGGGCGAGAGCGTTCGGCTCGCTCGCGATGTCTGGGTGCTTCTCGAGCAGGTACGTCAAGGCCTGGGCGTACTCCGCCCAGCGACCGAAGAAGTACGACTGACCGCTCCATCGCACCGAGACCAGGGGTTCGTTCACCAGCTCGATGGGAGCGAGGCTCGCCGCCCTCAGCAGGACGTCATAGTCCTCGCCGTAGCCCCTCGGGAGGTCCTCGTCGATCAGGCCGATCTCGTCGATCAGTGCCGATCGCCGGAAGACGAAGCTGCTGGAGTGCAGGCCGGCGATGCGACTGCGGATCAAGTCGTCGTGCGTCACCGCGTCTGAGGGAACCAGGCGCTCATGGGTGTGGCGGCCGTCGTCGACCAGCATGGCGGAGCCGACGAGACGGACATCGGGACCTTGCTCGAAGAGCGGCATCTGGGCAGTCAGCTTGCGAGGCAGCCACTCGTCGTCATCGTCGAGGAAGGCGATGAAGTCGTGAGATGCGGCAAGAATTCCGGAGTTGCGGGCGCCGGCGAGACCGCGGACGCGCGTGTTGACGATGGCGCGCAGCGTGCGATCCGGGCGGGCCTGGACGTCGGGCAGCTCGGGTTCGCAGGCGTCGAAGACGACGATGATCTCGATGGATCCCGGATAGTCCTGCTTGATGATGCTCTGGACCGCGGCGCGCATGAGTTCCGGTCGCTGATGCGTGGGAACCACCGCTGTGACGGGCGGATAGGGCGCGGGTGCCAGGTCAACGGTCGACGAGCGTACGACTGCGCTCGTGTCCGCGAGCTTCACGGCTTGCCCCGGCGGTTGCGATCCGTGAGGAACGTCCGCAGCATCGAGCTCGAGGTCTGCCGGGTGTACGGGAAGTAGACGACGTCGGCTCCGACGGCCTTCATGCCACGCTCGAGGCGATAGCCCTTCGGCGTGCCTTGCCAGTCACTGCCCTTGAAGATGACGTCGAACGGAATCTGCTGCCACATGAGCACCTTGTCGGCGTCTCGGTCGATGACGACCTGGTCGACGATGCCGAGCGCCGTGATGATGTCGATGCGCTCGTCACACGGCACGATCGGGGGATAGCCCTTGAGCCGCTCGACGTACTCGTCGCTGGCCACACCGACCACCAGGTGGCGGCACTGTGCCCGAGCTCGGCGCAACAGGTTCAGGTGGCCGACGTGGAACATGTCGAACACGCCGCTCGCATAGCCGACGTTGTAGGTCTCCCGTTGGTCGATCATCTGCCCCGCTCCTTGATCCTGATTACCCATAGGAGCGTTCGGGTCGTCGAACGTGACGCTAATCGTCGAGCCAATCGAGTGCCGTCTGCGGATTCAGCGTTCCGCTCGTTGACCGTATACACGTACATAATCGACGACATACCGCGCGGGCAGCTTGGTGAGCTTGGGTCGTTTGGCGTCGACCCGACCCCAGAAGTGACTTCCGACCTGGAAGTTGAGGCGGATGTTGAACGTCCCGCGGAGGGACTGGCTCAGCCACGGTTCGTCCTTCATGGAGACCGCACCGGTGCGCTTGCCGTCGAGCGAGAAGACGATGCAGCGGGGTGACCAGTCGACGGCGAAGACATGGAATCCCTTGGCCATGGAGGCGTTGCCGGCGGCGGTGCCCCAGCCGTGGATGCGACCGAGCCCACCGCGCGTGTCCTCATGGATGTTCCAGGCGTACGTCGCAGGTCCGGTCTGTGGATGATCGGCGGGAGTGCCCCACGCCTCCATGACGTCGATCTCTCCGGGCGCGTCGTCGCCTCGTAGCCAGAAGGCCGGCCACAGGCCGCGCGACACGCCTTCGTCCACCGGTAGCCGGGCCCGGATCTCCCACCGGCCGTACCGCTGGGAGAACCGTCCGATGGTGTCCAGGTAACCGGTGGTGTACTGGCGTCCTTTGGACGACTCGCGTCGCGCCTCGATGGTCAGGTGGCCGTCGCGCACCGACACGTTGCGAGCCAGGATTCGGGCTTGGTCGAAGGACAAGGTGGTCTGGTCGCGAATCGTCCAGCGACTCTCGTCCACCGCGTTGCCGGTGAACTCATCGCTCCATGTCGGCTTCTTCTTGCCGTCGCGGGTGTAGTCGGGCAACGCCGAAGCGGCACACGGGCCTGCCCGTTGGGTCGGCTGACGGGCACGGTTGGGCGGTTCATCGCTTCGCAGGTGGGACACGAGTCCGGCGCCGACGAGGGCCAGGACGAGCGTGACTCCTGCGAAGCGATGAACCGTACGGGAGTGGTGCGCCTCAGCCCGAGTACGCATCTTCGAGCCGACCGAGGTGCGGCCGGCCCCGCGAGTTCGAGACCTTCGGTTTCGACGGCTCGGTGACCTCGGACTCGACTGGAGCCTGACCGGCGTCGGGGTTGAAACCAGTCACCGGGTCGATGGGGCCGCGGCCCGGATTCTGGGACTCGTACGCCTTCCGCAACCCGGCGCGGGCCCGATACAACAGGGCAGAGACGCCATTCGGCTTCATCCCGAGGACAGCAGCGAGCTCGCGCGGCTTACGACCCTCGACCTCGAGGTACCACAGCACGCTGCGCCATCGCTTCGGCAAGGACTGGAAAGCGGCCCGGACCCGATCCCGTTCGGACATGTCGATCCCGCCATCGTCGAACGGCACGGGCTGGTCGATGAGCGCGGGGTTGTCTGTCGGGACGACCCGCTTGGCCGCCCGAGCGCGTTTCCACACCTCGCGGCGGACTGCCGTGAAGATGTAGGCGCGGACCGCACTGTCGGGGCCACTGCCTCGCTGCAGCTGGCTGAGCACCTGGGCGAAGACTTCGGAAACGACGTCGTCCGGGTCCACGGCGCTGGAGTAGTAGCGAGCGAGACGCAGAGTGGGATGTCGGTATCGCGTGAACAGCTCTGCGAATGCATCGGAGCTTCCGCTCCTGACGAGGTCGCACAATTCGACATCGCTGATGAGAGCGAATCGTGTTTCGGCATCGAGCTGGGGGTCTAACTCGAAGGAATTCAATTGTTGGGGGGAGTTGTGCTCCATGACGCACCTAAGGGTTTGGCGCCATACTTCTTCCGGGTTTGGTCTTCCGGAAGGGAACTGCGAATCGCAGGGTCTGGGAGATTCGCGTTGAAATCGTTTGCAGGGTCTCAACGTAAAGATCGTTTACAGAATCCGCAACCATATCCACCGAAAAAGTTGGCGAGCGGTGCGGAAGGCGTCATGAGTCGTCATCAAACCACTCCTTATGAGTGAAGCGATCGAACTCCGACCTGAACCGAGGGACCGTCATGCCGACAAACACCCAGCCTGCAGAGCTCTCGGACATCGTTGGCGCGGTACGTCGCCATTGGTTCCTGGTGGTGATCATCTCCCTCCTCGGCCTGGGTCTCGGCCTGCTCGCGATCTTCGTCATCCCGGTCAGCTACACGTCGACGGCCTCCGTCGCCGTGAACCCCATGAGCGCCAATCCGCTCGGCACCTCATCCGACAGCACGCACGCGGTGAACATGGCCACCGAGGAGCAGCTGGCACGATCGCGCCGCGTGGCCTCGGCGGCTGTCTTCCGGCTCAGCCCCCAGCACACGCTCGACGTGCAGACCGTGATGGACGGCACCACGGTCCAGACGCCGCAGGAGTCCTTGGTTCTGAACATCGAGTTCGCGGGGCAGACGGCTCGTCAGGCGGCGGACGTCGCCAACGCGGTGGCCGAGTCCTACCTGGCCGTCCGTCGCAGTGACGCGACCCGACAGTTCGACCTCATGCAGACGAGCACGCAAGAGCAGATCGACCGGATGCCTCGCCCGAAGAACAAGCCGGACGAAGTGGATTCCACCACCGACCCGAAGGACCGCCTTGAAGGGGTTCAGGCAGACGCTCTGGGCGCCAAGCTCGTCGAGCTGGCCAGCATCGATCTCACCCCTGGTCGGTTCGTCAGTCGCGCCGTCGAGCCGAGTGACCCGTCGACCCCGGGCTTGAAGCCATTGGGGCTGGCCGGACTCTTCCTGGGGCTGATCGTCGCCATCCCGATCGCCATGACGCGCAAGGACGAGGAGACCCGCATCAGTACCGTGGAGGGCTTGGCCGTCACCGAGCACCAGCTCGTCCTCGACGGCACCCAGGACGATGATCGCGAGGAGACCTGGGACCTCGCGGCCTTCATGCTCAAGATTCCCAAGCGCGCGAATCGAGGCAGGACCATCATGGTCGACGGTGAGCCGGCGGGCGGGCGCCTTGCCGCTGGTCAGGAGCTCGTCGATGCGCTGGAGCGACGCGGTGAAGCGGCGCGGTTCGTCGATGCCGGCGCGGTCGACGGACACCTGATCGGCCGCGGCTGGCCCTCCGAGCGCGAGCGTCGTGCATGGAACGGCGAGGTCGTCATCGTCGACACGACGAAGCTGGCGTCTGACGCACACCGTGTCGCGGTCGCCGAGAACGCCGATGCCGTGATCCTGGCGCGATCCACCGCGGACGACGCCCGCACCATGCGGCGGCTGGTCGGCCTGCTCGACTCCAAGGGAGCCAATGTCGCCCTCACCGCGCTCTTCCCGTCCCGCCCGGAGTTCACCGAGCTCACTCAGTGAGTGGCGAACGACCGGATCGCGAGCAATCGAGTGAAGCCCAGTGCGTGCCGCGTCTTCCAACCGGTGATGACGTAGACGACGGCGACCGCTGACACCGTCCCGGCCAACACCATCGGCGACGACCCGAAGAGCAACCGTGACGTGAGGATCGGAACGGCCACGAGCAGGAGCGACTGGACGACGGCGAGCCTCAGGTGGCCACCGGACGGGCGCAGTCCCATGATCCTCTGGACCTGCCAGAGAGCGATCGCGGTGTCGGCGACGATCGTGACGGCCCAGGCGATCGCCGCTCCGGAGATTCCCCACCACGGAATGAAGAGCAGGTCGAGCGCGACGTTGAGGCCCAGTGCGAACGTCTTGTCGGCCAGCTGCCAGGTGCTTCGGCCACCCATGAGCAGGATCGTCTGTACCGCGCCTGCTGCCGTGGCGAGCGCCATCGCCCCGGCCAGCACGGCCATCGGGATCGCGCCGTCACTGAACCCCGGTCCGAAGGCCCGCATGACCTGGTCGCCGAAGACTGCAAGCACGATGAAGAAGGGCCACGTCAGCCAGATCATGGTGGCGCTGATGAGGCCGTACACCTCTCGGACGTGGTCCGCGTCGCCGCGGGCCAGGGCTGCGCTGATCTGCGGACCGACGACGATCCGCGCGGCCTGCTGGACGACCTCGCTCGCACGCAGGCAACGCGTCACCACGCCATAGACGGCAGCGTCGGCGGGGGAGGCCAACGCACCCACCAGGAGCACGTCGATCCACTCGAGAAGGATCTCGACCGCGGCGCTGACTCCGCGTGCAGCACTGAACCGCCAGAAGGAGCCGCTGAGCGCGCGCTGATGGCCGGGGTCGGACTCTCGGCGACGTGATTGGCCTGCCCGGCGGACCAGTCGCCACGAGATCGCCGCCGCGAGCACCAGGATGAGCGGAATCGGGGCGAGCCACGAGGCGAGCACGCCGGAGACCCCCCAACCGGCGAGGACTGCCACGCTGATCGCGGCCAGCCTCCCGACGGGTAGCACGAGGTTGAGGAGGACCGGATAGGCGAACGTGTCGCCGAGGCCCCGAGTCGCGCCCAGGAACAGTGCCGTCAACGACAAGGCGCCGGCCACGGCAGATGCCGCAATGAGCATCCATGGCGACACGCCGTCGACCTCGCCGACCACCGACGCCACGACCGCGGTCGTCACGATGCTCAGCGTGCATGCGACCAAGACCGGCCGGAGTGCGGTCCGCATCAGCCCCGGCACGTCCTCGAGACGATCAACGGCGCGCGCCGCGGAGACGAATCGGACCAGTCCGGTGTCGGCCCCGAGCTCGAAGACGTTCGCCGTGATCATGAACGCCGCCACGACCAGGAAGTAGGTGCCGGCAGCGGCCACGCCGAGATGGCGCGCCACCACGACGGCGATCAGCAGGTTGAGGAGGGCACCGGCCGCCCCGGCCGTGAGATTCACGACCGCGGCGACGCCCAGCCCGGGGGAGCGGTCAGGGAACGACATCACGGTCCAGCCCGTAGCGCCGTCTCAGGAGCAGGGCTGAGACCAGCACGAGAGCCAGCATCTGCATGATGTCCAGGCCGTACACGAACACCGCGCCACAGGTCACCACGAGGCTGCTGTGCAGGGCGAGCTCGACGTCGCTGGGAGCCCGCCATGTGCGGATCGTCGTGCCCCAGAGGAAGAGGAGGAAGAGGGCCAGCCCGACGAACCCGAAGCTGAACATCAGCGTCCAGACGTAACCCTGGGTGCCGACCGAGAGCTCCTGCGCAGACGACGGTCTCGGCGCCCCGTACCCGAGCAGGGGTGATTCGAGCGTTCGGCGGAAGGTCTCGGCGTACAAGGTGAAGCGTGAGTCGGTCGACTGTCCGTACTGCTGGCGGGTGGTGAGCTGGTCGAACAGGCCTCGGGACAGCAGGAAGCTCACGACCCCGATCGCGATGGTTCCCAGGGCCACGACCGGCACCGCGCGGTCGCGCACGCACTGGCGGATCAGGATGTACGTCGCGGAGACGCCCAGCGCGACGAACATGCCGCGGTTCGATGACGCCATGGCAGCGGGCACCATGGCCACGGCACCGGCGAGGAGCACGAGGCGGGTCCACCACGATCGCGCGAGGATGAAGGCGGCCACGGCAACCGGGGTCAGGATCAGGATCGCGACACCCCAGCTGTTGGCGTAGGGGAACGGCGCGGACGGGCGAAGGAACACCGACGGTGAGCCCCAGGGTTGCTGGATCTCGGCGAATGGCGGGAAGAACAGGTCGTGGACGTACGGGTTGGACGTGAGCCAGGCCGGCATGATCATGCCCACGGGGGTGGTGAGCCGAGTCGACGGAAACAGCATTCCGAGGATTCCGCCGACGACGACGAAGAGCCACACGAAGGCCAAGGCGTTCACCACCGACCTGAGCTTCAGGAGCCGCCAGGCACTGATCGCGTAGATGAAGGCGACGAGCGCGAAGAACACGATCGCGAAGCGGTAGGCGAAGCCCATGGCCCGCGCCGTTCCGTCGAGCATCATGGCCGTCGGCACGATCCAGACCACGAACGCCACGAACGCGCCCACACCCGGCACGATGGAGATGTCCCGCAGGCGACACATGAACGCCACCATCACGAACGTCAGTCCGGTGGCTGCCGGTAGCACCGTCACACCGAGCAGCCACATGGCCGGGAAACCCCAGAGCATGATCAGGATGGGCCATGCCGGCAGGTCGGTGAGTGCGCGTCCGGCTCGTCTCGTGTCGAGCTCGGTCTGGACGCTCATGCTGGCACCCCGTTGCGCAACGCGCGGTGCTTCCGCGCCAGTGTGGCCAGCAGGAGCACCAGGTTCGCCGCGGCCAGTACGGCGTATGACGCCAGGAACACGTCGGTCCACGCCCAGAGGAGGAACACGGCGTTGATGACTCCGGCATCCGCGGGTGTCTGGATCCAGCCACGACTCTGGGCCGAGCTGGGCGCGGCGGGGGAGCTGTCGAGCTGCTCGGCCAGGATCTGGGCGAAGAACCGGACGGATGCGACTCCGGCGAACGCGAGCGGCAGCAGCAACCAGGCCGGGTCGACGCCGGTGTGCAGGGCCAAGCACACGGCCACGCCCAGGTGCAGCGTCAAGAGGCGGGCTGCGTCGACCACGTGGTCGAGCCACTCACCTGCGACCGACCCAGTACCGGTCAGGCGGGCGAGCTGCCCGTCGGCGGAGTCGAAGGCGAACGCGAGCTGCAGCAGCACGGTGACGACGACGGCGACCGTGACGGATGGGTCGAACAGCGCCAGCACCGACATCCCGGCGAGGAAGATCAGTCCGCTCATGGCCGTCATCTGATCGGGCGTTGCGCCGAGTCGTCCCGCGACGGCGGCGATCAACCGCCCCAGCGGGCGGTTGACGGCGCGCATGTAGAACGGCACACCGGCGCCGGGCTTCTGCGCCATGGCGAGCTGGTCGTACGACGCCCGAACCTGGGTGACCACGTTCATGACGTAGATCCTTCGATCGGGGATGAGGCCAGGAGGCGCACTCGCACGAAACGAGGTCCCATCAGCAAAGAGGCCCCAAGGCCGCGGTCATGACGCGAATGGGGACGAATTCAGCGCTGCGTCAGGAGGCGAAGGCCACGGAGGCCGCCGCGAGAAGCACCAGCAGTCCCAGCATCCCCACACCCCCGCCGATGGCGAAAAGAATGCGACCGCTCTGCACGTAGGTGTCGATCATCGCGCGCGACGGCTCGTCCGGATCGAACCGCACCGGCACCTGGGCGCCGGGCTTCGGGCCCAGCGAGGCGCGCATCATCGACGTGCGCTGGTGCACGCGGCCGTCCTGGTCCTCCCACCGGAAGGTCGGGTAGATCGCCGCCATGCCGCCATCGGTTCGTCCGGTGCGGCGGTCGACGACGGTGCCGGTGGTGGGTGTCCAGTCGCGCGTCGTCCGGCGGCGGATCACGGCGATGCCGGTGAAGATGACCCCGAGCAGGGTGGCCACTCCGCCGAGGATGAGGGGAACGAGTACGGCTTCGCTCATCAGCAGTCCGGCCTCGGGGCGAGCCCGTTGCCGTCCCAGTAGAGAGCTTCCTGCAGCTCGCGGGTCGTGACGTCCCCGGAGACGGATCCGCCGTACTCCCCGAGCAGCGTGCCGCCGAGGTTGAGCCCGTAGGTGTTCGGGTCCTGTGAGTACACGTTCTGCGTCATGTACCCATCCTCCTTCGCCCTCTCCACGAGGTTCGCGACGGCCACGGGATTGCCGGAGAGCGCGGCGTACAGCGGGGCATCCTGCCTCGCGTCGCCGGACAGCGGCACCTCGACGGTGGTCTCGGTGTACCTCTGGTCGTCCTCCAGGCCGGCATCGGTCTCGGCGTCGAGCGTGACGCCCGTCGTCATCTTGATGGCCTTCGGTGTCCCGTCGTCGTCGAAGACGAGCTCGGCGAGCACTTCTCCGCCGGCCGTCGCGGTCGCGTCCTCACCGATGACGGCACCGTAGGCCTCGCCGTTCAACGACGTCCGGAAGTAGGCCACGTAGCCGTCGGGGGTCTCCTTGGCGCCCAGATAGTTCTCGGACTTCACGGTGGCGCCGGCGCTGGCGGTGATGCCGGACAAGGTGGCCTCGGCGCTGCCCTCGAGGCCGCCCTCGACGAAGTTCTCGTCGGGGTCGCCCGGATCGCTGATGATCGCCTTGATGGCGCGGTTGACCGGGTTCGGGACCGTGACCTCCGGCGTGCCGAGGAATCCTCCGACGCTCATCTCCGGAGCAACCTCGTCGACGACGTCGTTGGCGATGATGTCGCGGATGACGCCCTCGGCGTCCTCCCAGCCGCCAGGCGAGCACGTCGGCGGAGGGGGTCTGGGCGTCGGCGGTGATGTCGTCGACCAGGGAGGAGATGACACCGACGCACAGCGGGGTGCCGGGCAGCGGGTCGATGCTGGCGCGGAGGCCGGGATAGCGCACGGACGCGAAGGTCACGAGCCGCCGGACGGCCTCGAGGTCCGCGCTGCGGCAGGTGACGAGCGGCAGCTCGCCGTTGCGGAAGATGCCGCCGAGCATGCTCTCGACCGCGTCCGGATGACGGATGTCGGCGACGAGCAGGCCGTCGTGATCGCCTGAGACGCCGAGCTCGGGCCGCAACGAGCCCACCAGCACAGCGCGGCTGTTCATCCCCCAACCCCCCGGTTGTCGTCGTGTGCGTCAGGTGAATCGGTGATCTGACGTCCAGCGAACCCGGCCGACGTTACACCGGTGACCAACGGGGGTGAAAACCCGCGCGGCCGGCAGGCCGCATCAGGAGCCCTCAGCCACGATCGGCGCCTCGGAAGTGAGGTCGAGACCGTCGACGGTGAAGATCGGCGTGAGCACCGGCATCGAGCTGGTGGCCTTCACGGTGCCGACGTCGGTCTGCGAGACGTCGATGTTGGTACGGAACCACGACGGGACCGTGCGCAGAGCGTCGGCGCGCACCTCCGCCGTCGAGCCACCGTCGCTCGCTGTGTGCGCGGCTTCGTCGGCTGCGTAGCTCGTGTAGGCGGCCGTGACTCCCCACAGGCCGAGCTGCCAGATGATCGCAACGATCAGGATCACCAGCGCGATGACGCCGACGACCTTCATCGACGCGTGCTCCTGCTCGGCCGGGGCCGGCGCGCTGGTGCGCTGACGGGACACCGTCGGTTGGGGCTCCTGGCGCCGTTCCTGCGTGGCAATCGGAAGCGCGGGCAGTCTGAGGGTGTGCTCGGGGTTGGTCGCACCCGTCACGTGCCGCCGCACCGCCTCGAGGTCCTCCGCGCAGCAGGCGAAGAGAGGCAGCTCGTCGCCGCGGTTGACGCGCGCGATCAGCCGCTCGACCGCTTCAGGATGGCGGAGGTCGGCGATGTCGAGGCCGGATGCCGCGAGGTCTGGGTCCAGCACGTTCTCGAGAACAGCGCGGCTCTTCATCCCAACCCCCCGGTTGTCGTCGTGTGCGTCAGGTGAATGGGAGTCTGACGTCCGGCGATCCCCGATGACGTTACACCGGCAGGCAGGCGCGTGAAAATCGGAATCGCTACAGTTGAACGCATGCTCGGGGGACGCGGAACGGCAAGGCTGTCGCGCGCCGCTGCACTCCTACTGCTGGCGGGCGTGCTCTCGTCGGGTGGGTCCGGTGCCACCGCAGACGACGAGCCGGTGCTCGGCCAGGACGGTGGATCCCTGATCCTCGTCCTCGACGGCTCCGGGTCGATGAAGGAGTCGACGGGTGACGGCCGCACCCGGATGGCTGCTGCCAAGGACGGCCTCAACGGAGTCGTCGACAAGCTCCCGGCGAACTCGAAGGTGGGCCTGCGGGTCTACGGCTCGACGATCGAGGACGGCAAGGGCTCGTGCAAGGACACCGAGCTGCTCGCGCCGGTCGCCGACGTCGACAAGGACGCGCTCCAGACGGGCATCAACCAGCTCAAGCCGCTCGGCAACACCCCGATCGCGTACAGCCTGCGGAAGGCCTATGCCGACCTCCCGTCGAAGGGGCCGCGCAGCATCGTGCTGGTCTCCGATGGTGAGGAGAACTGCGGCGGCGATCCCTGCAAGGTCGCACGTGAGCTCAAGAAGAAGGGCGCGGACTTCTACGTCGACGTCGTGGGCCTTCAGCTCGAGGGCAAGGCGCGCGACCAGATGACGTGCATCGCATCCTCTGGGGGCGGCACGTTCTACGACGTCAAGGACCTGAAGCAGCTCACGTCGACGCTCACCCGCACGTCGGTGCGAGCGGCTCGCGGGTATGAGCCCGCAGGCATCCCCGTGGAGGGTGGCACGGCGGCAACGAATTCGGCCTCGATCGACGACGGACAGTGGCTCGACACGGTCGGCGACTCGGGCACGGAGTTCTACGAGCTGTCCGACCCGGGCAAGGGGACGATCCACGTCAGCGCCGCCCAGCCGCGTACCGGCACGTTCTTCGCCGCGGAGAACCTCAGCCTGGAGGTCACCTCGTCGTCCGGCCAGCAGTGCGGCGGCGACTCGTACAACACGACCGGTGGCTCCGACGAGGGCAATGCACCGATCACCACGGCCCAGTCCGTCACCCTCGCCGATCGCGAGAAGTGCGGAAAAGGTCCGTACCGGCTTGCCGTGACGTCGAAGGAGGTCCGCGACGTCGCGCCGCTCGAGGTGCTCGTGCGCACCGAGCCGGAGGTCAAGAACTGGCCCTCGGGCTCCTCGCCGCGCTGCGGCGCCGACGGGGCAAGGTCGACGCAGAGCCCGGCACCTGATCTGCTGGGGCGGTGACCCCGTTCCTCGCAGTCGTCGCGGTTTTGGGTGTCTCGGCGTCCGGGCCGCTGATGGCCGGGATCAACGCCCCTGCCTTCGCGATCGCGTTCTGGCGCAACGCCGGCGCGACCGTGCTGATCGCTCCGGTCGCGGCGGTGCGGTCGCGGACCGAGCTGGCGACTCTGGGGCGGCGACACTGGTGGGCGACGGCGCTGGCGGGCGTGGCACTGGCCGGCCACTTCGCCACCTGGGTGTCGGCGCTCAAGCTCACGACGGTCGCCGCGGCAACGGCCTTGGTCTGTGCGCAGATCGTGTGGGTGGTGCTGTACGACCGGCTACGCGGCGTGCGGCTCGCGCCGGTGGTGGTTCTCGGGCTCGCGGTCGCCATCGCCGGCGTGCTGGTGGTGACGGGGGTCGACTTCGCTCTCTCTCGCCGCGCGCTCGCCGGTGACGCACTCGCCGTGGTGGGCGGGTTCTTCGCTGCCGTCTACCTGATCTCCGGGCAGTCCGTGCGCACGCGCCTGTCGACCACGGCTTACACGGTCACCTGTTACGGGATCTGCGCCGTGCTGCTCGGCGCGCTCTGCCTGGTGACCGGAACCGATCTCACCGGATACTCCACGCGGACCTGGTTGCTGATCGCCGCCGTCACGGTGTCGGCACAGCTGATCGGGCACTCCCTGCTCAACCATCTCCTCGCGGTCATGAGCCCGACCGTGATCTCTCTGCTCCTGCTCCTCGAGGTGCCCGGCGCTGCGCTGCTCGCCGGCGTGTTCCTCGGCCAGTCGCCTCCCTGGGGTGTCTACGCCGGCCTGATGCTGATCCTCATCGGCCTCGCGGTGGTGACGTCCCGGCGTCCGCCGCCGGCACCGGTGCAGGCCGACTGATCCGAGCAGCTCGTCAATCCGCGTCGCGGTCCTTGACGATCTTCTCGGTGACATTGTCGGTGACCTTCTGGGTGACCTTCTTGGTGACCTTGTCCGTGTCGACCTCGAGGTTGCCCACCTTGACGGTGACACGCGTCTTCCAGTGGCTTCTTGAGGTCGACCGAGGCGTTCACCTTCACACCCGCCGCGTCGACCGAGGCGGTGGTCTTGGTGCCGTTCACGTTGACCGTGGCGGGCTGTGAGCCTCCGGACGACGATCCTTGCGACGGGCTCGACCCGGGGGTCTGGCCCTGACCGCTCTGGCCCGACTCACCGCCCGCGGACTGGTCTTGACCGGAGCCGGCGGTGTCCGAGGACGACCCGGTGCTCGACGTCGACGTCACGCTCCTTCCGAGCGTCCCGTCGGCGGCAGGACCGATCGTGCGGTCCGGCTCGATGCTGGGCTTCTGCGGCGAACGGTTGCGCGTGGACCGTCGCTGCCTGGGCGGGCGGCTGCAGGGGGAGGTTCACGACGGTCATCGACGTGATCATGGCGGCGGCGGTCGAGCCGGCGGCAGCGGCGACGGTCTTCCCGAAGAGCGTCGCCTTGGCGGTCAGGCCGCCGATGTGGCCCGCGACGCCCGCAGCACCGCCCAGTGGGCCGGCAACAACCGGCGCGGCGAAGCTGAGAGCCAGCACACCGGAGACGGCACCGATGTGGGAGTTGAGCTCTTCGATCTCGTGAAAGGCACTCGCGCAGCTGGAGCAGGTCTTGAGATGGGACTCGACCTTCGTCGCCTCGCTCTTGTTGGCCGATGCGCGGACGAAGGCGACGAGGCGGCGGCGGATCTCCTGGCAGGCCGTGCTCAACGACTCGCCCTTCGCCAGGATGTGCTGCTCCAGGTAGGCCTTCCGCAAGCCTTCGCGAGCGCGGTAGGCCAGGGCCGAGACGCTGTTGGGCTTCATGTCGAGCATCGGCGCGACTTCCCGCGGCTTCCGTCCGTCGACGTCGAGGTGCCACAGCACCTTCTGCCAACGTTGAGGCAATGTGGCGAAGGCCTTCTGGATGAGATCGCGCTCGAACCCGTCGACGGCGCCGTTGCCGAAGGGCACGGACTTGTCGATGGCCGCGATGTCATCGGTCGGGGTGTCGCGCTTGCGCATCTTCGCGCGCCGTCCGGCCTCACGCCGTACGGCGGTGAGGAGGTAGCCCCGGAAGGACGTCTCCGGACCTTGGCCGCGACGAAGCTGTTGGTACACCTGCGTGAAGCTCTCCGCGACGATGTCCTTGGCGTCGACGGAGTTGGAGTAGTACGCCGCCAACCGTTGGGCTGGGTGACGATACCGCTCGAACAACACCGCAAAGGCGTCGGCGCTGCCGCCCTTGACCAAGCCGATCAACGAGTCGTCCGAGAGCTCGTCCATGTCCTCCCGCAGGCGGGCAACGTCGCTCCACGGTACGACGAGACCTGACTCGTTCTTGAGCTCGACCTCTAGCGTCCCCCCGAAGTATGGCTTAGCCATGCTTCTCCTGGACTCAGGTTGGACCTCGTAGCAATCGTTTGCTGTAACCGAATGTGACAGACGAAGGTAGGTGATGTCTACAACATTGGCAAAGGAAATCGGCAAACAGTCGGCGAATGACGACGGATTCCGTCACACGAGGCCTCAGGAGTCACACGAGTCACGAATTTCGGGGTTTCGCGTCATGAAAGCCCCAAAAGTTCCTCAGCCGCGACCTCGGGCCACCGGTTCGTTGGCCGTCGTCGACCGCCGATACAGTCGGACGGTCAACCCCCACGCACGAACACAGGAGTTCCCATGGGTCGTCTCGCCACCACCGACGGTCTGACCGAGGAGCAGCAAGAGATCCTCAAGGTCGTCCGCCAGTTCGTCGAGAAGGAGATCCTGCCGGTCGCCACCGAGCTGGAGCACAAGGACGAGTACCCCACCGACATCGTCGAGGGCCTCAAGGAGCTCGGCATCTTCGGCCTGATGATTCCTGAGGAGTACGACGGCCTGGGGGAGTCGCTGCTGACCTACGCGCTGGTGGTCGAGGAGATCGCCCGCGGCTGGATGAGCGTCTCCGGCGTCATCAACACGCACTTCATCGTCGCCTACATGCTCATGCAGCACGGCACGGAGGAGCAGAAGAAGAAGTACCTGCCGAAGATGGCCACCGGCGAGGTCCGCGGCGCGTTCTCGATGTCGGAGCCGGCTCTCGGCTCGGACGTCTCGGCGATCACCACCAAGGCCACCAAGGGCGACGACGGCGACTACACGATCGACGGCCAGAAGATGTGGATCACCAACGGTGGTTCCTCGAACCTCGTGGCGGTGCTCGTCAAGACCGACGAGGGCGACGACTCGGTCTACCGCAACATGACCACGTTCCTGGTCGAGAAGGAGCCGGGCTTCGGCGAGACCGCGCCGGGCCTCACCGTGCCCGGCAAGCTCGAGAAGATGGGCTACAAGGGCGTCGACTCCACCGAGATGATCTTCGAGGGCCACCAGGTATCAGCCGACCAGATCCTCGGCGGCGAGCCCGGCAAGGGCTTCTACCAGATGATGGACGGCGTCGAGGTCGGCCGTGTCAACGTCGCCGCCCGCGCCGTCGGCCTCGCCACCCGGGCGTTCGAGCTCGGCATCGCCTACTCCCAGCAGCGCGAGACGTTCGGCAAGAAGATCGCCGAGCACCAGGCCATCCTGTTCCGTCTCGCCGAGATGGGCACCAAGGTCGAGGCGGCACACGCGATGGTCGTCAACGCAGCCCGCAAGAAGGACGCCGGCGAGCGCAACGACCTCGAGGCCGGCATGGCCAAGTACCTCGCCTCGGAATTCTGCCGCGACGTCGTGGAGGACTCGTTCCGGATCCACGGCGGCTACGGCTACAGCAAGGAGTACGAGATCGAGCGGCTCTACCGTGAGGCGCCGATGCTGCTCATCGGCGAGGGCACGGCCGACATCCAGAAGATGATCATCGGGCGCCGGCTGCTCGAGGACTACAAGGCTTGAGCCGCGGCCGCGAACGGTTCCAGCACGACGGGCCACCCGGTCTCGTAGCTCGCCCGCACAGGCTCCGGCTCGGCGAGCGCCTCCCAGCCCGTGTGCACGAGCGTCACCAGAGTGCGTCCCGGACCAACGGGTGCGAATCGCACCTCGACCTGGGTGGCCTCTGATGCGTCCCGTCCCGGATGCCACGTGAGGGCGAGCCGGTGAGGCGGCTCCCACGTGGTGACGGTGCCCCAGATGACCGGGGAGCCGTCCGGTGCGGTCTCGACCAACCGGCCGGCGTCAAAGGCGACGCTTGCCTGCTCGCCGTGCACGCTGTGGGACGCCATGGGCCACCAGCGTCCGATCTGCTCGGTCCAGAGCTCGAACGCGCGATCCGGCTCGGTGGACACCTCGACCTCACGGCGGACCGGAGGGATCCGCGAGCTCATTGATCCGCCTCGACGTGGGCGGCGAAGGCGTCGAGCACGGTGTCCCAGGTCTGGACGAGCCAGGCCTGCACCACGTGGTAGCCGTCCGGTGCGAGCGAGTAGAGGTGGCGAGTGCCGCGGGTGTCGTAGGTCACGAGGCCGGCGCCGTGCAGGATGCCGAGATGCTTGCTCACGGCGGGACGTCCCACCGGAACCTGTTCGGTGAGCTCGCCGACCGTCACCTCGCCGTCGCGCAGGACCCGCAGGATGCGACGACGGGAGGAGTCGCCGAGTGCGTCGAGGACGACTTCGGGGTCGATGGATGAGCTGGCCATGTCCGTTACTCTACAGCAACGGTTGCTACAGGGCAACGGTTGCCACGGTATGCAGATCGCAGTCAGTAGGCTGGGCGCATGCCTGAGATCTTCTCGCTCCAGTTCCCGCAGTCGCTCGGTGTCTTCGACGCCTACGCCGACGCCCAGAAGGCCGTCGACTACCTGTCCGACGAGGAGTTCCCGGTCGAGAACTGTCTCATCGTCGGCACCGACCTGAAGCAGGTGGAGCGCGTGACGGGTCGCCTCACCACCGGTCGCGTCTTGATGGCAGGTGCCGCGTCGGGTGCCTGGCTGGGCCTGCTCATCGGCCTGCTGCTCGGCATCTTCGCGCAGGAGGGCAACTACCTCACGACCGTGCTCGGCGGCGTGGCGCTGGGTGTGGTGTTCGGCGTCGTCTGGGGCTTCATCGGCTACTGGGCCACCCGCGGGCAGCGCGACTTCAGCTCGGTCACCAAGGTCGTCGCCACTCGCTACGAGGTGCTCGTCGAGCACAAGCTGCTCGAGCGCGGCCAGGAGCTGCTCGCCACGATGCCGGGTCGCGCCCAGACGTTCTGAGACGGACTGAGCGAGCTTTGCGAGCTCACGTCCGGCCAGGTCGAGTGTGTGGCGGCGAAGCCGCCCGGCGTATCGAGGCCTGACTGCCTGCGCCATGATGGGCGGCATGCAATTCGGACGTAGCTACGAAGAGTTCGAGGTCGGCGCCACCTACAAGCACTGGCCCGGCAAGACGGTCACCGAGTTCGACGACCACATGTTCTGCCTGCTGACGATGAACCACCATCCCTTGCACCTGGACTCCCACTACGCCGAGGAGACGACCCAGTTCGGTCGCAACGTCGTGGTCGGCAACTACGTCTACTCGATCCTGCTCGGCATGAGCGTCCCCGACATCTCCGGCAAGGCCATCGCGAACCTCGAGATCGAGTCCTTGCGTCACGTCGCGCCGACGTTCCACGGCGACACCCTGTACGGCGAGACCACCGTGCTCGACAAGTGGGAGAGCAAGAGCAAGGACGATCGCGGTGTCGTCCACGTCGAGACCATCGGCTACAACCAGGACGGCAAGATCGTCTGCATCTTCCGCCGCAAGGTCATGGTGCCGAAGGACTCCTACCTCGAGGAGCGCGGCGGCGAGCAGCCCGGCCGTCCGGTTCCCCAGCCCGACAAGAACTGGCCCGGCCCCGCAGGACCTGAGGCACAGAGCCAGAGCCCGGCAGGACCTGAATGAACGGCGAGCTCTGGCTCGTGCGCCACGGCGAGACAGAGTGGAGCCGCGCCGGCAAGCACACCGGCCGCACCGACCTTCCGCTCACGTCCGACGGTGAGGTCGCGGCGAGCGCGATGAAGGCGGGCCTGTCCGAGCAGTCGTTCGCGCAGGTCCTCACAAGCCCACTGCGCCGTGCACACGACACCGCCCGGCTCGCCGGCTTCCCCGACGTGGTCGTCGACGACGACCTGGCCGAGTGGGACTACGGCGACTACGAGGGCTTGACGACGCCGGAAATCCGCGACTCCGTGCCCGGCTGGACGATCTGGACGCATGGATGCCCCGGCGGGGAGACGGGGGAGCAAGTCGCCGAGCGTCTCGATCGCATCGTCGCCAAGGCCCGCGCTGCAGACGGCGACACCCTGGTGTTCGCCCACGGGCACTCTCTGTGTGCCCTCACCGCTCGCTGGCTGGATCTCCCGATTCGGGACGGGCGATTGTTCAGGCTCGACACCACGACGACGTCCTTGCTCGGCGAGTTCCATGAGGCGCCGGTCCTCAAGCGGTGGAACAGCCCCATCTAGGCACCCCCTAACCTGACCTTGTGACCATCGACCTCCACACCCACTCCAACCGTTCCGACGGCACGGACACCCCGAGCGAGTTGATCGAGAACGCCGTGAAGGCGGGCCTCGACGTCGTCGCGCTCACCGACCACGACACGACCGTGGGATGGCAGGAAGCGCAAGAGGCGGCCGACCGGGTCGGCATCCGGCTCGTCAAGGGTCTGGAGGTGTCGACCGAGATCGAGCACCGGAGTGTCCATCTGCTCGGCTACGACATCGATCCTCGCGACGTGCCCCTGGTCGACGAGCTGCGCCGGGTGCTCGACGGCCGCAACGGGCGGGTGCCCAAGATCGTCGCGGCGTTCGCCCGTGTCGGCATCGACATCACCGAGGAGGAGATCCTGGCGAAGTCTGGTGACGCCGGCTCCACCGGGCGGCCCCACGTGGCCGACGTGCTCATCGACAAGGGGGTCGTCAAGGATCGCGCCGAGGCGTTCGACCAGTATCTCCAGCCGGGCATGCCGGGGTACGTCGGCCGGTACTCGGTCCCCACGGCCCAGGCCATCCGCTTGGTGAAGGCCGCCGGCGGCAAGGCCGTGCTGGCCCATCCCTGGTCGCGCGGCAGCAACAAGGTGCTCACGCCCGACCGCATCGCCGAGCTCATCGACTTCGGGCTCGACGGGATCGAGGTCGACCACCCCGACCACTCCGAGGAGCAGCGCGAGGGCCTGCGGAAGATCGCGGCCGCCCACGGCCTGGTCGTCACGGGGTCGAGCGACTACCACGGCACGGGCAAGACCGACGACTTCCGGCTCGGCGCCAACACGACGAGCCCTGAGGAGCTTGAGAAGCTGCTCGGCTGAGTCTCACGCGCTCGTCAGGAAGGGCAGCCACGCGTCGGCGAGGCCCTGGGTGTTCTCGACTGCGGGGGAGTGAGCCGCGTCCTCGATGACGTGGATCTCCGTGCCGAGCCGCTTCGCCATCGCGGCCTGGATGTCGTGCGGCCAGGCGTCGTCGTCGGCGCCACGACCGACCCAGATCGGCACCGGCAGCGCGGCCAGCTCGTCGATCCGGTCTGGTGCGTCGATGAGGGCCTGGGTCATCGCCTTGAGCGACAGGGGGTCGTTGGACGTGAATCGGTGCAGCAGGAACTCGGCGATGGCAGGTGCCCGCTTCAGACCGATCGCCTTCTCCCGGAACCGGTGGATGTCGGCCATGGGCACGGTGCCCAGTGCGTCGAGCAGCATCTTCAAGGGACGATTCGGGCTCTCGCCGAGAGCGCCGGGACCGGTGTCGAGCAGGCTCAGGCTCCGCCAGGCCGACGTCTGGGCGAGGACCGCCTGCTGCGCGACCAGTCCGCCGAAGGAGTGGCCGAGCAGGTGGGACGGGTCGTCGCTGGATGCTGAGGCGACCGCGAGGGCGTCCGAGGCGAACCCGTCCAGCGTGTAGTCGGCTCCGGACTCGCCGGCCGTCTCGAACTGTCCGCGCTGGTCGTACGCGGTGGCGTCGAACCCGGCCGCGGCCAACAGCGGCAGCAGTGGTGTGAAGTCCTCCTTGCTGCCGGTCCAGCCGGGGATCATCAGGACGTGACCGGTCGGGGCGTCGGCTCGACTGATGTGCGCGGCGAACGTCCCGACCGGAGTCTCGACGCTCGTGGCCTCGACGCCCTCGGGGAGCGTGAGGGTGCGTGGAGTGCTCATCGACCTCGTCGAGCCATGCGCGCGACGAGCGGCTTGGGCGCGTACTGCGCCATCGTCGCCAGGATCTTGTAGCGCACCGTTGGGACCGAGACGGCCTTGCGCTTGGCGAGGTCGTCGAGCGCTGCCGTGACCACCTTCTCGGGCTTGAGCCACATCCATCGCGGAACGGTCTCGTTGGGGTTGACGCCCATGCGCTGGTGGAACTCGGTGCGCACGAACCCGGGGCACAGCGCCATCACGGTGAGCCCGGCGTCGGCGTACTGGTAGTTGGCCCAGCGCGAGAGGGTGACCATCCACGCCTTGTGCGCCGAGTACGTGCCGCGCGGGGTGAACGCGGCCACGCTGGCGACGTTGAGGATCTCGCCATGGCCGCGTCCGGTCATGGCCTTGATCGCGGCATCCATCAAGTGCATCGGGGCGCGCACCATCAGGTCGAGCTGGTGATCCTCGTCCTCGATGTCGGTTGTCCCGAACCACGCTGCCACCGACGAGCCGGCGTTGTTGACCAGCAGGTCGACCGGCCGGGCGGTGTCGGTGAGTGCGTTGACGGCGGCGCGGAGCCCGTCGTGGGTGGCCAGGTCGGCCACGATGACGTCGACCTCGACGCCGTGCTTCTCGCGCAGGCTGGCGGCCACGGATTCGAGCCGTTTGGCGTTGCGTGCGACGAGCACCAGGTCGTGGCCGCGACGGGCCAGCTCGCGGGCGAAGGCGTTGCCGATGCCGGCGGTGGCACCGGTGATCAGGGCACGTCCACGCATGGCGATCAAGGTACCGTGTGAGCCGTGACGACGACGATCGCAGTGGTGAACCAGAAGGGTGGCGTCGGCAAGACGACGACGGTCGCTTCCTTGGGTGCCGCACTCGTCGAAAAGGGTCAGCGTGTGCTCCTCGTCGACCTCGATCCGCAGAGCGGACTCACCTTCTCCCTGGGCATCGATCCCGAGGACATCGACGTCACGATCGGCGACGTCCTGCTGGGCACCAAGAAGACTGAAGACGCCATCGTCGTCACCGAGGACGGCATGCACCTCCTGCCGAGCAACATCACGGTGTCCCAAGCGGAGGAGTCCCTCGTCAACCGCACCGGCCGCGAACAGCGCCTGCGCGTCGCGCTCGACAAGGTGGCCGACGACTACGACTGGATCCTCGTCGACTGCCCACCCACGCTCGGGGTGCTCACCGTCGGTGCGCTGTCGGCGTCGCAACAGGTGCTCGTGCCTCTGCAGGCCGAGACGCTCTCACATCGCGGTGTGGGGCAGCTGCTCGACACCGTCCATGACGTGAAGAAGTTCATCAACTCCGAGCTGGAGATCCTCGGCGTCCTGCCCACGATGTTCGACGGGCGCACCAACCACGCTCAGGCCGTGCTGCGCGCCATTCGCGAGACCTACGACCTGCCGATCGTCACCCCGCCGATCCCCAAGACCATCCGGTTCGCCGAGGCACCCGCCGTCGGGCGCACCATCCTGGGCACCAGCAAGAGCCACAAGGGAGCGGAGGCTTACCGACTTGTTGCAGCAAGTCTTCTGAATGGCACCCACCCCTGACCTCGCTTAACTAGACTGCGGGGCGTGTCCTCTCCCCGGGTCAACGGTCGTAGAGCCGCGCGCCACCGCGCTCGGCGGCGCCGTCTGGGCGCGCTCGGAGGCTCAATCGTCCTGACGCTGATCGCCGGTGCAGCTGCTCTCACGGACCTGCCACAGCCGCAGCCGGCCCCCGCTGCCGCGACGTCGGCGGGGACGTCGTCGCTCGAACAGGCGTCGCTCTCGTCCCTGTCGCAACCGGTGTCCGACGTCATCGCCGAGCAGAACGCCGCGACCGACAACCTCCAGAAGGAGGCGGAGCGGGTCGCCGAGATCCAGAAGTCTCAGGCACTCCCTGAAGGCTCGGGCGAGGGTCGGCGCATCGTCTTCTCCAAGGTCGCCCAGCGGGTCTGGCTGGTGGGCGCCAATGGCAACGTGGAGCGCACCTACCTGGTGTCGGGCAGCAAGTACGACAACCTGAACCCCGGCACGTACACCGTGCAGTCCAAGACACGCCACGCCACGGCTTTCGACTACAGCGGAACCATGGAGTACTTCGTGCGCTTCGCCACCGGCTACACCGCGCCCATAGGCTTCCACACGGTGCCGGTCGACAACGCCGGCCGGCGCGAGCAGACCAAGCAGCAGCTCGGCACGCCCACCTCATCGGGCTGCGTGCGCCAGTGGCGCGACGACGCCATTGCCCTGTGGAACTTCGCGCCGGTGGGAACGAAGGTCGTCGTCGGTTAGTCCGACGACTTGGAGACAGCCTGCCCGCTGCGGGTGCGGTTGCGGCGACGCCGGTTCCGGTTGCGGTTCTGACCGCCCTCGGACGCCATGGCGCCTGAATCCTGCTGTTGCGACTTCTGCTGCGGACGCCCGCCGCGGCCCTTGGGAGCGTCCTTGCGGGGCTCCTTCGGCGCGGCCGGCTTGAGGCGGCCCTTCACGTCGTGGGCGATGCCGAGGTCGTGGAACAGGTGCTCCGACGTGGAGTACGTCTCCTGCGGCTGCGGGAACGGCAGGTCGAGCTCCTTGTTGATGAGCTGCCAGCGCGTCATGTCGGCCCAGTCGACGAACGTGACCGCGATGCCCGATGCGCCGGCACGGCCGGTGCGGCCGATGCGGTGCAGGTAGGTCTTGTGGTCCTCGGGGCAGTTGTAGTTGACGACGTGGGTGATACCGGCGACGTCGATGCCGCGGGCGGCGACGTCGGTGGCCACGAGCGTGTTGACCTTGCCGTCGCGGAACCGCTGCAGTGCCTTCTCCCGGGCCGTCTGGGCCATGTCGCCGTGCAGCGGCGAGGCCGGGAAGCCGCGATCGACGAGGTCGTCGGCGACGCGCTGCGCGGTGCGCTTGGTGCGGGTGAAGATGAGGACGCGACCGACGTCGTCGGCCTGCAGGATGCGGGCGACCACCTCGGGCTTGTCCATGTCGTGCGCCTGCCAGACGAACTGCGCCGTGGTGGGCAGCAGCAGGTCCTCGTCGGGCGACTCCGCGCGGATGTTCATCGGGTGACGCATGTGGGTGCGGGCCAGCGTGACGATCGCGCCCGGCATGGTGGCCGAGAACAGCATCGTCTGGCGCAGCTCGGGCGTCTTGGCGAGGATCGCCTCGACGTCGGGCAGGAAGCCGAGGTCGAGCATCTCGTCGGCCTCGTCGAGCACCAGTGACTTGACGTGCGACAGGTCGAGGGCGCCCCGGTTGGCGAGGTCGAGCAGGCGGCCGGGCGTGCCGACCACGATGTCGACGCCGGACTTGAGCTTGTCGAGCTGGGGCTCGTAGGGCACGCCGCCGTAGATGGTGAGGTTGCGGGTGCCGCGCTTGGCCGAGGCGGTGTCGATGTCCTTGGCCACCTGGATGGTGAGCTCGCGCGTGGGCGTGACGATGAGGGCCTGCGGCTTGCCGGGTGCGGCGAGCTGGTCGTAGTCGGGGTCGTGGGGCGCGACGGCGCGCTGGATGACGGGGATCGCGAACGCCAGCGTCTTGCCGGTGCCGGTGCGCGCCTGGCCGATGAGGTCGGTGCCCATGAGGGCCACCGAGAGCGTCATCTCCTGGATGGGAAAAGGATGGGTGATGCCGACGTCGTCGAGCGCGTCGGCGATCTCGGGCATGACGCCCAGATCTTTGAACGTAGTCAGGGTCTTCTCGAATTCTTGGGACTCAGATGTATTTTCTGCCCCCATCCTATCGTCCGATGCCCCCCGCGGCCGACACGGCGCTCGCGCTACGCTGCGATCCCATGGCCCAGAAGGATGAACAACAGGACAGCCCACAGCCGTCGGCGTTCGACGACCCGGTCTACCGGACCGGCGTGGTGGAGCTGCTCGGCATCCTCGCGTACGGCGAGATCAGCGCGTGCCAACGGCTCGCCGACGACGCCAAGATGGCACCTGACCTGCGCACGAAGGTCGAGATCGCGAGCATGGCCGTCGCGGAGTTCCAGCACTTCGAGCTGATTCGCGACCGTCTCGTCGAGCTCGGCGAGGACCCGTTCGCCGCCATGGAGCCCTTCACCTCGACGTTCGAGCGTTTCCACCGCCAGACCGCGCCGTCCGACTGGCTCGAGGGCCTCGTGAAGGCCTATGTCGGCGACGGGCTTGCGTCCGACTTCTACCGCGAGGTCGCGTCCTACCTCGACCCGCAGACGCGTGAGCTCGTGCTCGAGACGCTGAGCGGCACCGGGCACTCCGAGTTCGTCGTCGACCAGGTGCGAGGCGCCATCGAGGCCGATCATCGTGTCGGCGGACGTCTGGCGCTGTGGGGCCGCCGGCTCATGGGTGAGGCCCTCAGCCAGGCGCAGATGGTGGTGGCCGAGCGCGACGCGCTGAGCGCCGTCATCGTCGGTGGCGTCGACCAGCCGGGCATGGACCTCGCGGCGATCGGGCGGATGTTCACCCGCCTCACCGAGGCCCACGCCGAGCGCATGGAGAAGCTCGGCCTGGCCGCCTAGCCGCAGCGAATGTCCCCTGAATCCCGGTGTGAGCCGGCACTTTGGCCTGCCCTGGCGCAAGAGTGGTGTTGATATGGCGCCAAAGTGGTGCTAATGTGGCGCCATGGACCTGACACCGCACATCGATCGACTGCGACGCGAGTTCGTCGCCGGCGCCGGACTGGGGGGCGATGACGCCCGCGAGCTGGCCGAACGTCTGGGTGGCCCGCTCGAATCGGCGATCCGCCTGACCTTGCTCGATGCCTTGTCGGCCGCGGCAGACGAGATCACCCGTGAGCTCGCGCCGGGCTCGGCCGAGCTCCGGCTGCGGTCCGGCGAACCCGACTTCGTCGTCACTCCGGCCCCGGAGGACGAGCCGGCCGAGCCGCCTGCGGCCGCCGCGGCCCCGCCTGCAGCAGAGGGCGACGAGGGCACGACGGCCCGGATCAACCTCCGGCTGCCGGAACAGCTCAAGGCCGGCATCGAGCAGGCCGCGGGCCGCGAACGACTGTCGGTCAACGCCTGGCTCGTCCGCGTCCTCGCCTCCGCCGTGGCACACGGCGATCGTCCCCAGGCCCCTTCGCAACTAGCACAGCGTTCGCGCGGCGGCCGGGTCGGACAGTCCTACTCCGGATGGGTGCAATGACATGAAGACCTTCGACACACCACAGCCGATCTCGGCCACCATCGATCTCGCCGTCGGCGTCGTGCGGGTCACGGCCCACGAGACCACGAGCACGTCGGTCGAGGTGCTCCCCAGCGACGATGCGAACGACGAGGACGTCAAGGCCGCCGAGCAGACCAAGGTCGAGCTCACCGGCGACCGGCTCCAGGTCCGAGGCCCGAAGCTCCGCTCCTGGCTGAGCCGGAGCGGCGGCGGATCGGTCACCGTGGTCGTCACGCTGCCGACCGACTCCCACCTCGACAACACGGTCGGCATGGGCGACGTCCATGCAGACGGCCGGCTCGGCGACTGCCGCGTGCGTACCGGCCTGGGACAGATCGGTCTCGACCACGTGGGCACGCTGACCGTCAAGTCCGGTGCCGGCAAGGTCCAGGTCGAGCACGTCAGCGGCTCGGTCGAGATCACCGACGGGTCCGGGACGGTGCGCGTGGGTGAGATCGAGGGCGCCGCTTTGATCAAGAACTCCAACGGCGAGACCTGGATCGGCGAAGCCCACCGCGACATCCACGTGAAGGCGGCCAACGGCTCGATCGCGATCGACCACTCCCACGCCGACGTGAACGCCTCCTCGGCCAACGGGGACGTCCGCCTCGGTGCGGTCGAACGCGGCTCGGTGGACATCAAGACGGCGATGGGCGACCTCGAGGTCGGCATCCGCGACGGCGTGCCCGCCTGGATCGACGCCAACGCGACCGCCGGGACGGTGCGCAACACGCTCGAGTCGTCGGGAGCCCCGGACAACAACGCCGAGTTCGTCGAGGTGCGCGCCCGCACCACGATCGGCGAGATCCTCATCAGTCGTGCCAACCAGACAGGAGCAACCTCATGATCGCCACGACCGGCCTGCGCAAGGCGTACGGCGAGCACCTCGTGCTCGACGGCATCGACCTCGACGTCGCCGAAGGCACGGTGTACGCCCTGCTCGGCCCCAACGGGGCCGGCAAGACCACGATCGTCCACATCCTCTCGACGCTGATCAGTGCCGACGACGGAGAGATCCACGTGGCCGGGCACGACCTCGCCGTCGACCCGGACGGCGTCCGGGCGTCGATCGGCCTGACTGGTCAGTTCTCGGCGGTCGACAAGCTGTTGACCGGGCGGGAGAACCTCCGCCTGATGGCCGACCTGAACCACCTGGGCCGCGCAGAGGGAGAGGCGCGAGCCACGGACCTGCTCGAGCGATTCGACCTGGTCGAGGCTGCATCGAAGCCGGCGAGCACGTACTCCGGGGGCATGAGTCGCCGCCTCGACCTGGCGATGACGTTGATGGGGAACCCGCGGCTGATCTTCCTGGACGAGCCCACCACCGGCCTCGACCCGCGCAGCCGGCGCACCATGTGGGGCATCATCCGCGATCTCGTCGCCGGTGGTGTCACGGTCTTCCTCACCACGCAGTACCTGGATGAGGCCGACCAGCTCGCCGACCGCATCGCCGTGCTCGACCACGGCCGGATCGTCGCCGAGGGCACGCCGGATGAGCTCAAGCGGCGCGTGCCCGGTGGGCACGTCCGGCTGGAGCTCGCGGACGGGCAGATCCAGACGCTTCCGCACGACGGCAGCGTGTCGTCGCTGCGCGAGCTGTTCAGCCGGCTCGACGACGAGGCGGTCGAGGTCGCCGGCCTGACGGTCCACACCCCCGACCTCGACGACGTCTTCTTCGCCCTGACCGGGCACGACACCGAAACCAACCACACCGACGACAAGGAGAAAGTCCAATGAACGAGCGCCAGCGAGTGAACAATCGGGACCTCATCGCGGCTCCGCCGTATTCTCGGCTCTTCGTCACGGTGGTGCCGCGATGAGCTCCATCGCCTACGCCATCCAAGATTCCTCGACGATGCTGCGCCGCAACCTGCGGCACATGCAGCGATACCCGTCGCTGACGCTGATGCTGGTCGGCCAGCCGATCGTCTTCCTGCTGCTGTTCGTCTACGTCTTCGGCGGCACGATGGGCGCCGGAATCGCCGGCGTCGCATCGGGACGGGCCGAGTACCTGGCCTACATCACGCCGGGCATCCTGGCGATGACTGTCGCCAGCGTCGCCTTGGGCACGGCGCTCTCGGTGGCCATGGACATGACCGAAGGCATCATGGCGCGGTTCCGCACCATGGACATCGCCCGCGTGTCAGTACTGACCGGGCACGTCATCGGCGCCATGGTCCAGACGGCCATCGCCCTCGTGGTCGTCGTCGGCGTCGCACTGCTGCTCGGGTTCCGACCGACCGCGAGCCCGCTCGACTGGCTCGCTGCCCTGGCCGTGCTCGGGATCTTCGCCTTCGCGCTCACCTGGCTCACGGTTGCCCTCGGCCTCGCCAGCGACAGCGTCGAGACGGCCAGCAACACGCCGTTGTTCCTGGTGCTGATGCCGTTCCTCGGGAGCGGATTCGTGCCCACCGAGTCGATGCCGACCGGGCTCCGTTGGTTCGCCGACTACCAGCCCTTCACGCCGGTGATCGAGTCGGTGCGCGGGCTGCTCACGGGCACTCCCGTCGGCAACGACGTCATGCTCGCCCTCGGGTGGTCGGTCGTCATCGCCCTCGGCAGCTACCTGTGGGCCAAGCGGCTGTACAACCGCGACCCCAAGTCGTAGCCGGATGGCCCGGTCGTCACCCTGAGGGCATGGTGCGACACCGGGCCTCGTCCAGCGGTTGGCCCGCATCGCGGTATGTCTCGGCTGCCCCGAGGAAATGGGAGCGGGCGAGGTCCACGTGCCCCTGGGCCAGTGCGATGTGACCTCTGACCTCGTCGAGCGCGGCGTACCAGGCGGGCAGCCGCATGACCACCTCGGCGAGGAAGACAGTGGCCTTCTCGAACTCTGCGGCTCGCACGAGGTCGCCGGCCTTGGCCGCCGCGATCGCCGCGGGGACGGCCAGGGTGATGCGACAACCCGGGCACGTCTCCGCAGTGCCGCGAACGGCGACCTCGGCCTCCTCGATCGCGGCCAGCCCGACTGCCGGCGTACTCGCCATGGCGATGCGAGTGCCGTAGATCCGGTCGAGGAGGTGGAACCCGACGTCGGAGTCCTCGGCCACGACCAGCGACTCGTCAAGGAGAGCGCGAGCCTCCTTGGACCGCCCTTGGTACATGGCCACCTCGGCGCGACGTTGGAGAGCAAATGCCACACCGGTACCGGCCCCGATGTCGCGGTGCAGCTGCTCGCCGAGCACGAGGTCCGCTTCGGCCTCGTCGAGTCGGCCGGCCAGCAACTTTGCCTCACCGGCGATCGTCCTGGCGAACGCCTGACCGCGTGCCGCACTCAGACGTTGCGCCTCGGCCTCCAACGACTCGGCGAAGGCGATCACGTCCTCGTACGGCCGGGCACCGTAGAGCAACCGCTGCGTGATGCACAGCTGCCCGTCGAAGACGCTGACGGCGAGGCTGGGAAGGTCGTGCGTCTCGCGGAGATCGACCTGTACGCTCCCCCGCAGTTCCCCGCGGGCATGAGCGGCCGCCGCCTGGGCCCAGGACGCCGTGACCACCGCCGACGGATCTCCGGACGCGAACGCCAGGTGCCGCGCTTCGGCCGCCTTCGTGGCGCCGAGCGCTGGGTCGCCGAAGCCGAGAGCAGCAGCACCACTGAGGGTCAGCGCCTCGGCCAGCCGTCCTTCGATGGTGACCGGCCGAGACCCTTGGAGCGTCACGAGGGCGCCTTCGGGATCGCCTTGTCTGATGGTGGCCAGGGCTTGTCGGGGCCGGATCTCGTGGGCTCCCGTCTCTCCCGCCGCTCGGGCTGCGGCCGCGTAGGCCGCCAGGGCTCGCCGGTCGCCCAAGGCATCCCACGACTCGGCGCGCAACAGCAGGGCTTCGGCGTGTTCGCGAGTGTGTTCGAGGAGCGGGTCAAGATAGCTGACGGCATCCTGGAACGCTCCGAGCTCGACGCTCCGGCGAGCGGCGGCAAGCAGCCACGGCACCGCGAGCTCTGCGCGGTCGCCGTCGAGCCAGTGGCCGGCGATGAGTCCAGGTGCAGCCTTGGACTCGGTCAGACGGCGAGCCGCATCCCGGTGGATCGCGACCCGCTGGTGCGGTGGAATGCCCTCCACGAGTGCCTGGCGCACCAGCTCATGGGCAAAGCGGTAGCGACCGTCCGCGACGACGAGCACCCCGCCGGCCAGGGCCTGGTCGAGGAGGTCGAATGCCTCGTCTTCGGTCATGCCCGTCAGCGCCAGCACGATGGGGAGATCGAGGTCGCCAGTGGAAAGGGCCAGGCGTCGGAGCATCGCGGCAGCGCCGTGATCGAGATCGATGAATCTGCGAGCGATGGCGTCGTGGCGGGTGGAGACCATGGTCTGACCCTCGGTGTCGAGGGCCCTGGCGAGCTCGAGCACGAAGAACGGATTGCCCTCCGCGGCATCGATGATCTCGCCGCGAACCGATTCCGCGTCGGCCGAGATCACGGCACGGGCGAGTGCCACGGCTTCGTCCTGACTCAGCGGGTCGAGATCGAGGTCCGTGGCATGCCCGGCACGCACCAATCGCTCGACCCCGCTGAGGAGCTTCTCGGGGGCCGGTCCGGGTCGGTACGACAGCACGGTGAGGATGGGCTCCGACTCGACTGATCCGAGATGGAACACCACGTCGAGCGAGGCGTCGTCGACGGCATGGGCGTCGTCGACGATGATGACGATGCCGTGGCCGGCGGCGGCACGCAGCAGGCGACGCACGGCCGCGACGACCTGGTGCCGGGTCAGCGGGCCCTCCCGGGTGATCGAGGCGGAGACCATCGGCGTGAGCTCGGCCAGCACTGCGGTGGCGCGCTCGTCCAGCGCATCAAGCAGTGCCAAATCGCCGGTGAGCAGCTGCTCGATCAACGCGATCAGGACGGCGTACGGTCCTTCGAGGAGTCCGGCGTCCACCCTGACCACGCGCCAACCTTCACTGGCGGCGATGGCGGCGCCCTGTTCGCACAGTGCCGACTTGCCGATCCCGGCCGGGCCACGGATCGACATGAGGCTCAGCTCACTGTCCGGCGACGCGCGGAATCGGGACTCCCACGCTGCCAGCTCGGCCTGACGTCCGATGTAGGTGCCGCGAGACCTCTCGACTCCTGCGATGCACTCGGCGTAGAGCTCATCGGTCTCGGGGCTCGGGAGGACGCCGATCTCCGTCCGCAGCGCCGTGCGCAGTCGACCGTAGTGGGCGATCGCGGCATGGCGATTCGCCACCCGGAGCGCCTCGCGCATCAGCTCCCGCGTGGCCGGTTCGTCCGTCGGATCCAACGCGACGAGGCGCCGCCATTGGCCGCTTCGGCGGAGGACGTCCACGTAGAGGTCGCGAAGCCGTTCTCGGGCGGGCTGGGTCCAGTCGGCGTAGAGCATCGTCGGGAGAAGGTCGCCGGGGTACTGGTCAGCCGCCGCTCGGGCCCGCTCTCGGTCTTCGCCGGCCTCGACGGCGGCGGCCTGGAACGTGTCGACATCGGTCTGCACGCTCGACGACGGAAACAGCGCGACCTCGCCCGCGCGAAGGACGACGGCGTCGTCGTGGCCCAGCCAACGGCGCGCGTGGTGCGCAGCCTTGCGCAGATTGGATCCACCGGCTTCGGCGCCGAGATGCGGCCACAGCGCCTCGATCACCTGATCGCGCAGCATTCGGTGCCCATCCGCAACAGACAGCAACTGGACGAGCTCGGCGGCGCGTCGCGTCGGCGGCGCCTCGTCGATCAGCTCGTCATCGACGATCAACTCAAAGCCGCCCAGCAGGCGGATGCGAACGATGCTGGCTGTCACGGGTCACCCCCAAGCGTTCCTGAGACTAGTCGAGAACGTTGCTTTCCAAGGGGAATCCGGCACCTCTCCATGCGGCGACGCCGCCGGCCAAGTGGCATACATCGATGTACCCCAGCTCCTGCAACGTCTGTGCGGCCAGCGCCGACCGCAGGCCGGTCGAGGAGCACAGGATCACTCGACGGTCCGCCGTGAGGCAGGTAGTGGCCCAGAACTCGAGGATCCCACGGGGCACCGGGGCAGCTCCGGCGATGGCTCCGGCCGCCCACTCGGTCAACTCCCGAACGTCGATCAACATGACGGCGGCGGATTCGAGTTCCGCACACACCTCGTCGGGTCTGAGGTTCTCGATCCCGGCTCGAGCCGCCGACACCCTGTTCGTCATCTCTGTCATGGACATCTCCTCGTGGTCGGTCATTGATGCACCGTGCCGTGACCGACGTTCCCGAACCGTTCCCGACGCCGGGAACGTTCGAGGAACTCCTGGCCTTGCACGATCGATCCACTGACCTCAGCGAAGGAGAAGCACGATGGCCACATCCGTGAACGACATGCCCGTCGAGATCGACCAGGGCGAGCTCCAGACCCGCTATCTCGAGCTCGGCGACATGGCGATCCGCCACGCCCGGGTCCCTGCCGGGTCCGACATGGCCCCGTTGTTGCAAGGACTCACCGACGACGACCGCTGCCCGAGCCCGCACTGGGGCATCGTGCTCGAGGGCTCGATCAACATGATCCACGCCGACGGCGCGACCGAGACCGCACGAGCGGGCGAGGTGTACTACTGGCCGGCCGGTCACACCGCCACGACCGACGAGGCGGTCGTCTTCCTCGAGGTCGGACCCGTCGAGCAGATGCGGCAGTTCAACGAGCACGTGCAGCAGGTATTTGCCTGAAGGCGCGGCGATGCTGGCGGCCAGGACGCGGCTCGGACCGGCTCCAGGGACAGCCGGCGCTGCGCGCGAGCCGTCGTCAGGTGCCGGCGACGAGGCCGAAGCCGACCTTGCGGCCCGAATCGGCCGTGAAGTACAGGTAGGCGACCTTGTCGGCCGGCACCGCCACGGTGCGACCCTTGTCGTCGGTGAGGCTGAACACGGCCTCATCGGCGATCGAGGTCTCCAGGGACTTCAACACGTCGTCGGGGGCCTGGTCGGTCTCGACCGACAGCTCGCGGGCGGCGTTCTGGACGCCGATCTTGACTTCCATGCTCACTCTTCTCCTTTGGGGAATCCGCCGATGCCGCGCCAGGCGAGCCCGGCGGCCAGCTCGACCGCCTCGGCTCGGCTCAGCTGCGAATCGGCGGACAGCCAGTTGCGGGCACCGACGTGTCCCATGCCCACCAGGCTGACTGCCAGCAGGTGCGCCGCGGGTGTCGGCAGTCCGGTGTCCTCGTGGATGACCTCGGCGATGGCGGCAGCCGACTCGTTGACGACGCGGTCGACGTGCTCGCGAACGGCCGGGACGTTGGTGAGGTCGGACTCGAAGACGAGGCGGAATGCGGCGCCCTGATCGGCCACGTAGTCGTACCAGAGCTCGATGGTCGCCTGCACGCGTCGGCGGTTGTCGGTGGTCGAGGCGAGCGCGTCCTTGACGCCGTCGACGACGGTGTCGCACGACGTCTGCAGGAGCGCGAGGTAGAGCTCGAGCTTGCCGGGGAAGTGCTGGTAGAGCACCGGCTTGGAGACACCGGCGCGATCGGCGATGACGTCCATCGACGCGGCGTGGTAGCCCTGCTCGACGAAGACCTCGAGGGCGACATCGAGCAGCTGGGCCCGGCGGGCCGAGCGCGGCAGGCGGTTGGTCCGCTGCCTGAGTGGGAGGGCTTCGCTCACTCTCCCAATGTAGACGGTCGATGCTCAGCATCCGGACGTCCGGTCGCGGAGCGACGTCCGTGAGGGAACATTGACGGTCGGTGCGATGTTTGCACCGGTGACAGCATTTCCGCTGCTTGGAGGAGAGATTTCGTGGTCGCCCCACTCGTGGAACCCGCCGACGAACTGACGATCGACGAGGTCCGTCGCTACAGCCGGCACCTCATCATCCCGGACGTCGGCATGACCGGCCAGAAGCGGCTGAAGAACGCCAAGGTGCTCGTCATCGGCGCGGGCGGCCTGGGCAGCCCGGCGCTGCTCTACCTCGCCGCCGCGGGTGTCGGCACGCTCGGCATCATCGACGACGACGTCGTCGACGAGTCGAACCTGCAGCGTCAGATCATCCACGGGCAGTCCGACATCGGCCGGCCCAAGGTGGAGTCCGCAGCGGCATCGGTGGCCGAGACGAACCCGTTCGTGACGGTCATCCAGCACAACACGCGGCTCGACAACGACAACGTGCTCGAGATCTTCGCCGACTACGACCTCATCGTCGACGGCACCGACAACTTCGCCACCCGCTATCTCGTCAACGACGCCGCCGTCATCCTCGGCAAGCCGTACGTGTGGGGATCCATCTACCGCTTCGAGGGCCAGGTGTCGGTGTTCTGGGCCCAGGAGGGTCCGCAGTACCGCGACCTCTACCCCGAGCCGCCTCCGCCGGGCATGGTTCCCTCGTGCGCCGAGGGCGGAGTGCTGGGCGTGCTGTGCGCGTCCATCGGCTCGATCATGTCCACCGAGGCGATCAAGCTCATCACCGGCATCGGCGACCCGCTCATCGGCCGGCTGATGGTCTACGACGCGCTGGAGATGAGGTACTCCACGCTGAAGATCCAGCGCGACCCGAACGGCGAGGTCCCCACCGAGCTGCTCGCCGACTACGAAGCTTTCTGCGGTGCGATCAGCGACGAGGCCGCCGAGGCGGCGTCGGACTCCACCATCTCAGTGCACACGCTGGACGGCTGGCTCAAGGAGCGCGACGACGGCGGACGCGACTTCGAGCTGGTCGACGTCCGTGAGCCCAACGAGTACGAGATCAACAAGATTCCGGGCTCTGTGCTCATCCCGAAGGGCGAGTTCATGAGCGGGACCGCGCTCGAGAAGATTCCCTCCGACAAGCAGGCGGTTCTCTACTGCAAGACCGGCGCGCGCTCGGCCGAGGCGCTGGCCGTGCTCAAGGGTGCCGGCTACGCCGACGCCGTGCACGTCGGCGGTGGCGTCGTGGCCTGGGTCAACCAGATCGACCCGAGCCAGCCCGCCTACTGACCGGTGAGGCGGACCGACGAGCGCAGCGAGGAGCGTCCGGCCAGGTCGAGTGTGCACGGGCGAAGCGCGTCCGGCGTATCGAGACCACCTGAGGCGACAGGCTTGCTGATGTGGTTTCGATACGCCGCTCGTTCCTCGCGGCTACTCAACCACCGAGACGCATGAATGACTTCACCGAGCGGGTGCTCGAGTTCATCGAGCGGATTCCGCCCGGCAAGGTCGTGACCTACGGCCTGATCGCCGATGCCCTCGGCGATGGCGGTGCCCGCCATGTCGGCCGGGTCATGTCGCTCGAGGGAGCGGCCGTCACGTGGTGGCGCGTCGTCCGCGCGAACGGCACGCTGCCGCCACACCTGATGACCGATGCCCAGGAGCACTGGCAGGCCGAGGGGACGCCCGTCCGGCGTGGCCGGGTGGACGTCCCCGCAGCGATCTGGACGGTCGACTCGCCCTAGCCGCCGAACAGCTGCTTGCCCTGGTCGATGAGCAGGATCACCGAGAAGAACCCGTAGAACCCCACCGCCCAGATGATCGCCCCGAAGCGGAAGCCCTTCAGCCCGATCTCGCGTGGCAGCACGCCCCGGTTGAGCTGGAGCAGCAGGATCGAGTAGACGAACATCACCAGGCCGTTGAGGGCCGCCGCGATCACCAGCAGCACCAGGGGCTGGTCGACACCGGAGAGCAGGATGATCGAGCCGAACAGGATCATCGCCCAGACCGTGATGAAGTACAGCCGGCTCTCGCTCCACTTGTCGTTGTCCCGCAACGCGGTCGTCTTGAGCGCGTCGGCGGTGAGTCTGCCGATCATGTCGACCACGGTCAGGTTGGTCGAGAACAGCACGACGCTGCCGATCAGCCAGAACACCGTGCCGAGCCAGGCGCCCTGTTCGCCCTTGAGTGCCTCGCCCTGCAGGTTGATGAAGTCGAAGCTCTCGGCGCCGGAGCCCACACCGACCGTGACGAAGGTCAGGGTCATGAAGATCAGCAACGCCACTGCGCCGATCACGAAGAAGGTCCAGAACTGCTCGCGGTTCGCGACCTTCCACCAGCCGTTCCAGCGACGCATGTTCTCCTCGTCGCGGCGGAAGAAGTAGCCCGTCGTCGGAGCGGCGATCTCCTCGCCGGTGAACGGCGAGACCACCTTGGGCAGCTTCGCGCCCATGCCCAGACCCTTGTCGCGGACCCAGTTGGACTGCACCAGGTTCATCACTCCGCCGGCCCCGGCGAAGGCGATCGCTCCGAGCAGGGCGGCGGCTCCGACGGTGTCGACGGCGTCCGGGATCTCGTCGAACGCGGTGAAACCGCGGCCGAGCTCGCCGTATCCGTCTCCGCCGATCAGCACGAAGGCCGCGTAGATGATGAAGACCACGATCAGGCTGACCATGAAGAACTGGATCTTCTCCACCGTCCGGTAGACCACCGGTGACACGGTGAGAATGACGCCGATCAGCACGAGGACGCCGATCGTGATGTAGGGAATCGAGTCCTCGGAGAATCCGAGCGCGAAGCTCAGGGTGGTGGTGCCACCCGTCGCCCAGCCCGGCCACATCCAGGCCAGCACCCCCATGAAGATGAACAGGATGCCCCAGGGCTTCCAGAGCCGGGTGAACCCGGTGACCGCTGTCTCACCGGTGGCGAGTGTGTAGCGCTCGATCTCCATGTTCAGGAAGTACTGAGTTCCCACGCCGAGGATTGTCAGCCAGACGAGCACCAGCCCGACCTGGGACACGATGCTCGGCCACAGCACGAACTCACCCGATCCGATCGCGCCGGCCAGCAGCAGCACGCTGGGGCCGAGCACCCTCTTCATCGGCAACGGCTCGGGCAGGTCGGTGTACTCGACTGCCGGAACGTACTTGTCGGGAATCTCCGCTTCGGAGGAGGTTGGGCCTCGCTCCGGTGTCGGACTGGTCATGGTCGGACCTCCTTGAGGGTTCTTCAATTCTCCGGACTGGGGGCTGGTGGGGTCAGGGCATCCGCTCGTACGCCGGGATGGTCAGGAAGTCCTCGTAGTGCTCGGCGAGTGCCATCTCCGTGAAGAGCGCACGGGCGTCGGACTCGCGACCATCCGTCTCCTCGTCGATCAGTCGCTCGACGAGCTCGCGGTTCACCTGCTGGCCGTCGGCGAGCGACGCACCGGTGTGCAGCCACTGCC
The DNA here is from genome assembly GCA_963839625.1 of uncultured Actinomycetota bacterium. Lineage (GTDB taxonomy): Bacteria > Actinomycetota > Actinomycetes > Propionibacteriales > Nocardioidaceae > Aeromicrobium. Next base: position 50,073 of record CAWIWE010000018.1, read on the forward strand.
ACACCTGGGAGCGGGATATCTCCGCTGTGGCGGCATCCTCCATCAGGTTGTTGATGCCGACCGCGCCGGTGCCGCGCAGCCAGGAGTCGAGGTACTGGATGCCGACGCTGATGTTCGACCGCAGCCCGGCTTCGGTGACCTCACCAGGCGTGCTCGCGACGTCGAGCAGCTGCTCGGCCGTGACGTCCACGTCGTCGCGGGTTCGATGGCGCTGGTCGGGGTCGTCTCCGAGGACCGACGTGAACACCTCCGTGCACAGCTCGACCATGCCGGGGTGCGCGACCCACGAGCCGTCGAAGCCGTCGCCGGCCTCGCGGGTCTTGTCGTCACGCACCTTGTCGAACGCCTGCCGGTTGATCTCCTCGTCCTTGCTGGGGATGAAGGCCGCCATCCCGCCGATGGCGTGGGCGCCGCGCTTGTGACAGGTGTGCACGAGCAGCTCGGTGTAGGCCCGCATGAACGGGACGGTCATCGTCACGGAGTTGCGGTCGGGGAGCAGGAAGTCCGTGCCCCGGTCGCGGAAGTTCTTGATGACGCTGAACATGTAGTCCCACCGGCCGGCGTTGAGCCCGGCCGAGTGGTCGCGGAGCTCGTAGAGGATCTCCTCCATCTCGAAGGCCGCGGGATACGTCTCGATCAGCACGGTGGCGCGGACGGTGCCCTGCGGGATGCCGACGTGGTCCTGGGCCAGCACGAAGGCGTCGTTCCAGAGCCGCGCCTCGAGGTGGCTCTCCACCTTCGGGAGGTAGAAGTACGGGCCCGATCCGCGGTCGATCTGGGCCTGGGCGCAGTGGAAGAAGTAGAGGCCGAAGTCGACGAGGCTGCCCGACATGCGCTCGCCGTCGACGAGCAGGTGCTTCTCGGTGAGGTGCCAGCCGCGTGGCCGCATGACGATCGTCGCGGTCTCGTCGTTGAGGGAGTAGTGCTTGCCCTCGGGCGTGGTGAGCTCCAGCGTTCCGGCGACCGCGTCGCGGAGGTTGAGCTGGCCGTTGATCATGTTCTCCCATAACGGCGTGTTCGCGTCCTCGTGGTCGGCCAGCCACACCTTGGCACCGGAGTTCAGCGCGTTGATCGCCATCTTCGCGTCGGTGGGCCCGGTGATCTCGGCGCGACGGTCTTGGAGTCCGGGTGCCGGTTCGGCGACCTGCCAGTCGCTCTCACGGACGTCCTCGGTCTCGTCGAGGAAGTGCAGGGTGCCGCCGTGGGACAGCTCCTCGAATCGTCGTGTGCGGGCTTCGAGGAGCTCGCGCCGACGCGGCTCGAGCTCGCGGTGCAGGCGCTCCAGGAACGCCAAGGCGTCGTCGGTGAGGATCTCGTCGAACCGGTCGTGCATCGGTGCGGTGATCTCTACGCTCATCGGATAGCCCCCAAGATTCATCCGACAACGTATGCCGAGTCCGTCGGAGCGGCAACCGGGCGAATTCGCGCCAGCGCTCATGGGTGTCCGGGGCGTCTGCTGAGATGGGCCCATGCCCGAGTACGTCCTGCAGCCACCGGCTGCCCGTGACCTCGCGCTCGCGCCTGCCCTCGACGAGGAGCAGCGTGCCGTCGTCGAGCACGGGGCCACGCCGGGCCGCGGACCTCTGCTGGTGCTCGCCGGGCCGGGCACCGGCAAGACCACGACGGTGGTCGAGACCGTCGTCGAGCGCATCGAGCGGGAGGCCCTGAGCCCCGACCAGGTGCTCGTGCTGACGTTCAGCCGCAAGGCAGCCGACGAAGTGCGCGGCCGCATCGCGCGGCGGCTCGCCCGCACCACGGCCGCCACGCCGGCCATGACGTTCCACGCGTTCTGCTACGCGCTGCTGCGTCACGAACAGGCGTCCGACGCGTACACCAACCCGATGCGTCTGCTCAGCGCCCCGGAGCAGGACGCGGCCATCGCAGAGCTGCTCCGGAGCGGCGAGGCGACTGACTGGCCGCGCGAGCTGCGCGGCGCGCTGCACACGCGAGGGCTGGCCTCGGAGCTGCAACGACTCATGGCGTCAGCGCGGGCGCTGGGCATGGACTCGGTCGACGTCGAGGCCGTCGGCCGGCTGCACGATCGTGACGACTGGCAGAGCGCCGGACGATTCTTCGACGAGTACACGTCGGTCGCCGCGCTCGAGAACACCATCGACCACACCGACATGATCTTCCAGGCGGTTCGCCTGCTCGGCGATCCCGATGTGCGCGAGCGGTGGCGGAGTCGCTTCCGGCTGGTGGTCGTCGACGAGTACCAGGACACCGACCCGCTCCAGGTCCGTTTCCTGCAAGCACTGGCCGGCGACGGTTGCGATCTCGTGGCCGTCGGCGACCCGTACCAGTCCATCTACGGATTCCGCGGCGCCGACGTGCACGGCATCCTCGACTTCCAGCACGAGTTCGGTGTCGGGGAGGTGCCGGCACCCGCCATCGTCCTTCAGCACACCCACCGCTACGGGTCCACGATCGGCGCGGCCGTCCGGTCGGTCGTGCACCATCGCGGCGCACTCGGCCGGGTCGACGGCAGCAAGTACGAGGCCCTCCGCACGCCGGTCTCGCGGGTCGACGACGACGGCCGGGTCGAAGTCCGCACGTTCGTGTCGCCGACGGCCGAGGTCGAGCACGTGGCCCTGCTCCTTCGTGAGGCCCACCTGCGCGACGACGTGCCCTGGACCGACATGGCGGTGCTCGTCCGCTCCGGGGCGCACCTGGGTCGCCTGCAGCGGGCGCTCGGCGCGGCCGGTGTGCCGGTCGAGGTGGCCGGCGACGAGGTTCCACTGGCGCTCGAGCCGTCGGTCCGCACGCTGCTGTCCGCTCTGCACGCCGCCGACGACCTACGGAACGACCGGGCGATCGAGCCAGGTGCTGCTGCGGCCTTGCTCGCCGGCCCGCTCGGTGGTCTGGACGCCGCGTCGCTGCGCCGGCTCGGTCGCGTGCTCCGACGAGCCGAGCCAGACCACCCGCGGCCCTCTCGTCTGCTTGTGGCCGAATCGCTGGCCGACCCATCGACGCTGGCTGCACCTCCGGGCACACCCGAAGCCGAGGCGGTCGCCGCAGCCCGGCGATTGGCGGGGCTGCTCCGGCGTGCCGCCGACCAGATCGCGGCCGGCGACCCGGCCGAGCAGGTGCTCTGGACGCTCTGGGACGGCACCGACTGGCCGGCCCGTCTGCGCCGCCAGTCCGAGGCGGGCGTTGACGGCGCCCTGCAGGCCGACCACGACCTCGACGCGCTCTGCGCCCTCTTCGCCGAGGCGGCCCGGGCCGAGGAGCAGCACGCCCACCGATCCGTCGTCGAGATCGCCACGGCCCTCGAGGCCCAGCAGATTCCTGCCGACTCCCTCGCCCAGCAGGTCGCACCGTCTCGCGCCGTCCAGCTCATGACCGCGCACCGCGCCAAGGGGCTGGAGTGGCCACTGGTCGTCGTGGCCGGCGTGCAGGACGGCGAGTGGCCCGACGCACGGTGGCGCAGCAGCCTGCTCCAGGTCGAGCGACTCGGCCCCGACGGGCTGCGGGAGCCTCCGTCCGCCCGCGCGATGATCGCCGAGGAGCGCCGGCTGTTCTACGTCGCCTGCAGCCGGGCACAGTCGCGGCTGGTCGTCACCGCCGTGGCGGCCGGCGCCGACGACGGCGATCAGCCGTCGCGGTTCGTCGGCGAGCTGCACGCACACGTCACCGGCCAGGACGGACGCACGCTCCCTGAGCCCGACAATCGCCCGCGCCGGGCGCTCTCGTTGCGGGGTGCGGTGGCTGAGCTGCGGCGCATCGGCGAGACCACCACCAGCGCGGCCGTCCGGGCGCGCGTGGCGGCCGCGCTGGCCGCCGTGGTCGATCAGCAAGGCGGCGCGCACCCCGACCGGTGGTGGGGGCTGCGCGAACTCACCATCAGCGACGAGCCGATGCGCGACCCCGACGAGCCGCTCGGCCTGTCCGGCAGCGCGGTCTCCACGATGGAGGAGTGCCCGCTCAAGTGGTTCTTCTCCCGCGAGGCCAAGGGTGAGCGCGGCAGCTCGGCCGCGCAGGGCTTCGGGTCGATCGTCCACGCCATTGCCGCGGAGGTCGTGCGGTCCGGCGTCGACGCCGACCCCGACCAGCTGGCCAAGCATCTCGACGGCATCTGGTCGCAGCTCGAGCATCCGGCTGCGTGGATCGGCGAGCGCGAGCACGAGGCGGCCGTCGACGCCATCGTGCGATTCAGCCGATGGCACCGCGAGCACGGGCGCGTGGTCCTGGCCGCCGAGCACGAGTTCGAGGTGACGGTCGACGTCGACGGTCGCGCGGTGCGCATGAGGGGCTCCATGGACCGCGTCGAGCTCTCCGTCGACGGCGTCCACGTCGTCGACCTCAAGACGTCCAAGAACCCGCTCCAGAAGAAGGAGATCGCCGAGCACCCGCAGCTGGGCTTCTACCAGCTCGCGGTCGAGCACGGTGCTGCGGCGGCCCTTCCGGGCGTCGAGGCGGCCGGCGCGGCCGGCGCCGAGCTCGTGCAGCTGCGCAACGACGAGGCCGGCGCACCCGGCTACCCCAAGGTGCAGGCGCAGGACGGCCCGCGTCCCGAAGAGCCGTTCTTCGCCATCGAGCAGCTGCGACGTTCGGTTCATGCGCTCCACGAGGAGGATTTCGTGGCCACCGCCTCCACCAAGTCCTGCGGGTACTGCCAGTTCCAGCGGGTCTGCCCGGCCCAGGACGAGGGAGCCACGATTCTGGTGGAAGGCCGCGTCCGATGAATCCCGTGCGCGACGAGCAACAGCTGTGCGAGCTGCTCGGCATCGCCTTCACCGACGAGCAGCTCGCTGCCATCACCGCAGGGCTCGATGAACCGGGGGTCATCATCGCCGGCGCCGGTTCGGGCAAGACCTCGGTCATGGCGGCTCGCGTCGTCTGGCTGGTGGGCCACCTCGAGGTCCCGCCGGAACGAGTGCTCGGCCTCACCTTCACCAACAAGGCGGCGGCTGAGCTCGGGCAGCGCATCCGGGCGAGCCTCCAGCTGTTGGGCGCCGACGCCGACGGGGAGCCGACCACGTCCACGTATCACGCGTTCGCGGGCTCCCTCATCACCGAGCACGGGCTTCGGCTGGGCGTCGAGCCCGACCTGACGGCTCGTCACGGACGCGTCCCGCTTCCAGCGCATGGCTCGGCGCGATCAGTCCTATCACCGGTGAGCTGCGCGACGTCACGACGCACGTGCCGAGCCTGGTCTCTCAGGCCATGAATCTGGACGCCCAGCTGTCCGAGCACCTGGTTGAGCCCGAGGTCATGCGGGCCCACGACGAGGCCGTCATCCAGGAGTTCCTCACCGCGTCCAAGCCACAGGCGGTGCTGCGCGACGCCTCGGCTGCGGCGCACAAGCGGATCGAGCTCAGCCACCTCGTCGACCGCTACCGCGCCGGCAAGGCCGACGACGGGGTGATGGACTTCTCCGACCAGATGGCGTGGGGCGCCAAGCTCGCCTTCCTGCCCGAGGTGGGCGCGGTGATGCGCGAGCGGTTCGGCATCGTCCTGCTCGACGAGTACCAGGACACGTCGGTGGCGCAGCGCGACCTTCTGCAGGCACTCTTCTCCGGTCGCGACGCCGCCTCGGGTCGTGGCTTCCCGGTCACCGCGGTCGGCGACCCGGCCCAGGCGATCTACGGCTGGCGCGGGGCCGCGGTCGGCAATCTCGAGCACTTTCTCGACGACTTCCCGCGTGCCGACGGCGAACGCGGGCGCCAGTACGGACTCACCGAGACCCGACGATGCGCGCCGGAGATCATCGACATCGCCAACCACGTCGTCGCCCCCTTCTACGCCACGTCCGACGCGGTGCGGCCGCTCACGTCGGCCACCGAGGCGGGCGGAACCGTCGACGTCGCCCTCTACGACACGATCGACGCCGAGATCACCGCGATGGTCGACGCCATCAAGGCCACGCCAGGGGAGCGACGAGACATCGCGATCCTGGTGCGGGTGGCGCGCGAGAACGGCGCCATCGTCCAGGCGCTCCGTGAGGCCCACATCCCGTTCGAGATCGTCGGCCTCGAAGGCCTGCTCTCCCAGCCGGAGGTCCTCGACCTGCTGGCCCTGCTCGAGGTCGTCGAGGACGTCACGGCCAACCCGGCGATGCTGCGCCTGCTCACCGGACCGCGCTGGCGGATCGGGCCGCGCGACCTCTCCCTGCTCGGGCGGCGCGCGTCAGACCTCACCGGCCGGTCACACGGTCGCGACGACGACGCGACGCTGGAGTCCGAGCTGCGGCGGGCGGTGGAGGGCGTCGACCCGACCGAGATCGTCTCGCTCGCCGACGCGGTCGACGACCCGGGCGACCTGCCCTACTCGGCCGAGGCTCGGGCCCGGTTCCAGGAGATCTCCCGCCTTGTCTCGGCCGTGCGGGTGCACGTCGGTGAACCTCTGCTCGATCTCGCGCGCCGTGGCGTGCGCGCCCTCGACCTCGACCTCGAGCTGGCTGCGGGCGACATCGCGGGTGGCGCCGACAACATCGCCCTCCTCCTCGAGGCCATCGCCGACTACTCCCACACCGACCGGTACGCCTCGTTGTCCGGCTTGGTCGCCTACCTCGACGCCGAACGCTTCTTCACCGGCGGCATGGAGGTCTCCACGCCGTCCGAGGCCAACTCTGTCAAGCTGCTCACCATCCATCGGGCCAAAGGCCTGGAGTGGCCCACGGTGTTCGTCCCGCTGGTGTCAGGCACGATCTTCCCGTCGGGGATGGGTCGGCCGCGCTGGATCTCGAGCGCCCAGACGCTCCCTGGCCCGCTGCGTGGCGACGCCGACAGCCTGCCGGTCCTGGCGGAGTGGACCGCTGCGGCACGCACGGCCTACGTGGCCGCCGACAAGGAGGATGCGCTGATGGAGGAGCGCCGGCTCGCCTACGTCGCCTTCACCCGCGCCGCCCGACGTCTCACCGTCAGCGGGCACTACTGGGGGCGCACCCAGCAGAAGCCGCTGGGGCCCTCGGAGTTCTTGATCACCACCCGCGACTGGCTGGAACGCCGAGGGACCTCACCCCTCCACTGGGCCGATCCGCCGGCTCACGACGCCACCAACCCGCACCTGGTCGAGGCCGACGGCATCCCGTGGCCGGCGGCCGGGCCCGGCCTCGAGAGCCGCCGTGCGCTCGCTGCCGACGTTCGCGATGCGCTCGACGGACGACTCGAGATCCCGGCGGCGTCCGAGGCCGATCGTGCCCAGCTCGACCTCCTCGACGAGCTCACTCACGACCTCGAGCTCCTCGCGGCCGAGGCTCACGAGACCGCCCAGGACGTCCGTGCCGTCCCGTGGCCGTCCAGGATGTCGGCCACGTCGGCGATGGCGCTCACCAAGAACCCGGACGATTTCGCGCGCAGCCTGGCTCGGCCGATGCCGCGCCGTCCGTCGTCGGCGGCCCGGTTCGGCACCCGGTTCCACGCCTGGATCGAGAACCACTACGGCATGGCCGGCCTGTTCGACCCCACCGACCTGCCCGGCCGCGGCGATGCCGGCATCGACAACGACGCCGAGCTCGAGCGCCTCAAGGAGACGTTCCTCGCGTCGGAGTTCGCCGCTCGCACACCGGAGCAGATCGAGGCGCCGTTCTCGCTGGTCCTCGGTGGCCAGCAGTTCGGTGGCCGCATCGACGCAGTGTTCTCCATCACCGATGACGACGGTGGCAAGCGCTACGAGGTCGTCGACTGGAAGACGAACGAACAGGCGAACGCCGACCCGCTCCAGCTCTCCATCTACCGGCTCGCGTGGGCCGAGCTCACGGGCGTCGATCTCGAACGCGTCACCGCCGCGTTCTACTATGTCCGGCTCGGCGAGACAATTCGGCCGGGGCCGGACGAGCTCCTCGACCGCGCCGGGCTCGAGCAGGCACTCGGTCTCCACGCCATGCCCTGACCCCTACCCTGAACACCGTGGACTTCGCGTTCTACCGCACCCAGCACGACCGAGCGGCCCATCTGCGTGCCGACGGCACGTGGCGCACGCCCGACCTGAAGGTCATGGTGGTCGGCGGCGAGCACGTCGCGTCCGTCGACGGCGCGGGGATCCGCTGGGTCGATGCCGACGACGCTCCGGACGGGGAGTGGCTGTTCCTCGGGTTGCGTGACGGCCACGGCTACGGCGCCGTCGTGGTCGATCGCGTCGACCAGTCGCTGCAGCCGGTGAGCCTGCGCATGCTCGGTCCGACCGTTGCGGCCGAGGACGCGTCACTCGCCGTGCACGCGGTCGGCCTTTCGCGCTGGCACCAGACCCACCGCTTCTGTGCTCGCTGCGGGTCACCCACAGACATCGCCCAGGCCGGCCACACCCGGGAGTGCCCGGCGTGCGGTGCCACCCATTTCCCGCGCACCGATCCGGCGGTGATCATGCTCATCACGGACGGCGACGACCGCGCCCTGCTCGGGCGGCAGCCGAGCTGGCCCGAGAAGCGCTTCTCGACCCTCGCCGGATTCGTCGAGCCGGGGGAGTCGCTGCCCGACGCCGTGCGTCGTGAGGTGCTGGAGGAGGTCGGCGTCGAGGTCGGCGACGTGGAGTTCGCCGGCAGCCAGCCGTGGCCGTTCCCGTCCAGCTTGATGCTCGGGTTCTTCGGAACCGCGCTCACCCACGAGATCCGAGTCGACCATGCCGAGATCGCCGAGGCGCGGTGGTTCACCCGCGCGGAGATCACCGAGATGACGGCGTCGGAGGACCTGCTGCTGCCGCCGATCGTCTCGATCTCACGCTGGCTGGTCGAGAACTGGCATGGCGGCGAGATCAGCGGCCGCTGGTGAAGGCCTTGGCGATCGAACGCGCGTGGAACTTCATCAGGCGCAGCTGGCCGGAGAGGTCGCCCCGGTAGCCGGAGAAGTAGAGGCCTGGAGCATTCGGGAGGGACTTGCCATGGGCGAGTGGCGTGCCGCGATCGTCGAGCACGCCGAGATGGCCCACCACGGGGCCGAGCCCTCGGCTGTAGCCGGTCGCCGCGATGACCGAGTCGGCCTGGATCCGTGATCCGTCGGCGAGCACGATGTCGCCGCCGTCGAACCCCTCGACAGCCGGGACGACGGTGATGCGGCCGGCCTTGACCGCTGTCAGGAAGCCGTCGTCGCAGGCCGGCGCCTGTCCTTTCGTCGCCAGCTGGGTCGCGGCTCCGATCGGCGGGCGCGGCAGCCCGTAGGGAGCCAGGTCGCCGAAGATCTGGCGCTCGGTCGACCAGGTCATCGCGTCGGCCACGCGCAGCGGAACGTGGTTCAGTGGAAGGCCGAGAATCTGCATCGGAATGCCCAGCCACTTGCGCTGGTAGAAGTGCGGCGGCGTGCGCGAGGCGACGCGAACCCGTGCCGCGCCTCCCTCGATCAGATGGAAGGCCAGCTCGGTGCCGGTGACGCCCGGGCCCACGACGAGGACGTCCTTTCCCACGTACGGCGTCGGGTCGACGTAGTCACTGGCGTGGATCAGGTCACCGGTGAAGGACCCCCGTCCGGGCCAGTCGGGCAGGTAGGGATCGTGGTCGAAACCGGTGGCCATCACCACCCGGGGCGCGTCGATGACGCTGTCGTCGCAGCGCACCTGCCAATGGCCGTCGACTCGATCGATCCGCTGGACCACGGTGTTGAAGCGGACGTCGAGCTGGTGGTGAGCGGCGTAGTCCTCGAGGTACCGGATCCACTGGTCCCGCGAGGGATACTCGCCGTATCGGCGCCGGCTCGCACGGAAGCCGGGTTGGGTGGACATCCAGCCGGGGGTGTTGAGCCGCAGGGCTGGGTAGCGGGTGCGCCAGCTGGCCGCCACTTGGTCCGTGCGCTCGAGCACGATGACGTCCGCTCCGGCTCGTCGCAAAGCCGCACCGGCAGCGAGCCCGGCCGCTCCCGCCCCGCACACCACGGCGTCGACCATCGTGCGAAAGGTACCGTGAGGAGAGCAAGCCTTGGGGCGAAACGGCTCAGGAGGCGAGCTGGGCCTTCACCTGGGCGACGGACGGGTTGGTGAGCGCGGAGCCGTCGGCGAACACCAGGGTCGGCACCGTCTGGTTGCCGTGATTGGTCCGCTCGACCAGCTGGGCGGCACCCGGATCGTCCTCGATGTTCACCTCGCTGAAGGTGATGCCCTCACGTCGCAACTGACGCTTCAACCGATGGCAGTAACCGCACCACGCCGTCGAGTACATCGTGAACGCACCGGGCATCGAGTGTCTCCTCCGACTACTAGTCTGGATCAATCAGTCGAACCGGGATGGGCGACTGGTTTCATCTTCAACCATCTCACGCGGCCACGCATTCCCTGAGGAGGGCTGTTGCCAGCACCCGACGACCTGCTCGAGCACCTCGATCCTGAGCAGCGCGATGTCGCCACGACGCTGCGCGGCCCGGTGTGTGTCGTCGCCGGAGCCGGCACGGGCAAGACCCGCGCCATCACGCACCGCATCGCGTACGGCGTGGCCAGCGGGATCTACCAGCCGCAGGAGGTCCTCGCCGTCACCTTCACCACTCGTGCTGCCGGTGAGATGAGAGGCCGCCTCACGCAGCTGGGCGCGTCCGGTGTCCAGGCCCGCACGTTCCACTCCGCCGCGCTGCGCCAGGCCAGGTACTTCTGGCCGCAGGTCTACGGCACGGTGTTCCCCGAGATCGTCCAGTCCAAGTTCGGGTTGGTCGCCGAGGCGGTCCGGCGGCTCGGGCTCCGCGCCGACACCCCGCTGCTGCGCGACCTCTCCGCCGAGATCGAGTGGGCCAAGGTCAGCAGCATCCGTCCGGCCGACTACGTCGCGGCGGCCGTCAAGGCTCGTCGCGAGGTGGCCGATCTCGACGCCGCCACCGTCGGTTCGCTGATGACCGCCTACGAGGACGTCAAGCGCGAGCGGGGCCGCATCGACATGGAGGACATCCTGCTCGTCACGGCGGCCATCCTCGCTGACGAGGAGCGGGTCGCCGCCCAGGTGCGCCGTCAGTACCGCTGGTTCGTCGTCGATGAGTTCCAGGACGTCAACCCGCTGCAGTCCACGTTGCTCGACCTCTGGCTCGGCGGCCGCGACGACATCTGTGTCGTCGGCGACCCGCGCCAGACCATCTACTCCTTCGCCGGGGCATCGCCCAAGATCCTGGCGTCGTTCACCCGGCGCCATCCGGACGCGGAGCGCATCGAGCTCGTCCGCAACTACCGCTCCACGCCGCAGGTCGTGGCGGTGGCGAACGCGGTGTTCGACGGCGGTCGCGCCGACAGCGACGGCGTGAAGCTGCAGTCGCAGGCCGAGCCGGGCGACCCCGTCACCTACCTCGGGCACCCCGACGAGACGGCCGAGGCCAACGCCGTCGCCAACGAGATCGCGTTGCTGCACCGCCGTGGCATGCCGTACCGCGAGATGGCCGTGCTGTTCCGCATCAACGCGCAGTCCGAGGCATTCGAGGAGGCGCTCGGCGAGCACGACATCCCGTTCACGCTGCGCGGGGTCGAGGGCTTCTTCCAGCGGTCCGAGGTCAGGCAGGCCATCACGCTGCTTCGCGGTGCCGCACGCGGCGGCCAGGACGACACCGGTGCGCTGGTCGACGAGGTGCGCGCCGTGCTCGCGAGCATGGGACACACCGACGCCGCGCCGAGCGGCGCCGGCGCCGTCCGCGACCGCTGGGAGTCGCTGCACGCCATCGTGTCGATGGCCACCGACCTCGCCGAGGAGCTCGGCGACGAAGCCGATCTCACCGCACTGGTGGCCGATCTCGACCGCCGGGCCGAGAACGCACACGCGCCCACCGCCGACGGCGTCACGCTCGCCACGCTGCACTCGGCCAAGGGCCTGGAGTGGGACGCCGTGTTCTGCGTCGGCGTCCACGAGGGCATGGTGCCCAGCGTCCACGCCGACACCCCTCAGGCGATCGACGAGGAACGTCGCCTCTTCTACGTCGGCATCACGAGAGCCCGGTACACGCTGGTCATCTCGTGGGCGTCGGCGCGCAAGCCGGGCGGACGCGGCAGTCGCCGGCCGAGCCGGTTCCTCGACACGTTGCTGCCGGCCGACCACGAGGCCCGTCAGACGGCCCGGTCACCCCGTGATCGCAAGGTCGCCCGGTGCCGCACCTGCAAGCGGCCGCTGGCGCCCGGTGCGGAGCGCAAGCGCGGACGGTGTGACGACTGCCCGGCCACCTACGACGAGGAGCTGTACGAGAAGCTGCGCGCCTGGCGCACGGAGCAGGCCGGCGAGGCCAAGGTGCCGGCCTACGTCGTCTTCACCGATGCCACCCTGCAGGCGATCGCCGAGACCAAGCCGTCCGATCCGGACGCCCTGGCCACGGTGCCGGGGGTCGGGCCGGCCAAGCTGGAGCGTTACGCCGACCAGGTGCTCGCGCTGGTCAACGCTTGAACCCGGGCATGTTCTCCTCGAGGATCGCCCGGAAGTGCGCCGTGGCGCCGAGCTGGCTCAGCACGCCAACGCCGCCGGCCCACACCCGGTGCAGCAGCACGTACTCGCGCGGGATGTTGATGCGCAACGCTGTGCCGAGGCCATCCGGCGTGGGAGCGCTGACGCGGGTCATCTGCTCGCGCATCCAGTCACGGCTGAACGTGAACACCTCGGCGCTCGCGGGCTCCACGAACGGCCCCACGTAACGCTCGATGGTCTCGGCGTCGAGCCCGGCGCCCGGCCGGAGGAATCCGATTTCCCGCAGACCATCGGTGACGGCGTCGTAGTCGCCGTCGACGGCGGCACGGAGGACCTGGCCGACCTCGGGCGGCACACCGTCAGGCAGCCGGGCCACGGCGCCGTAGTCGACGACACCCAGCCGGCCGTCGGGCATGATCCGGTAGTTGCCGGGATGGGGGTCGGCGTGCAGCAGCCCGGTGCGCGCCGGACCCGCGAACAGGAACCGCACGTATGACTCGCCGAAGTGATTGCGCTCCTCCTGCGTGCCGTTGGTGATGACTTCCGCCAGCGAGTGGTCGCTCTCGAGCCACGTGGAGACCAGCAGACGTTCGGTGTGAGCCACCACGCGAGGCACGACGATCTCGGGATCGTCCGCGAACTCCTCGGCGAAGATCGACTGCGACTCGGCCTCCAGGCGGTAGTCGAGCTCCTCGACCACACGGTCCTGCAGCTCCTCGACGATGCCCTTGACGTCGACCGCGGGCGCGATGACGCTGAACAGCCGCGCGAGTCTTGCCACCTGGCGCAGATCCGAACGGAGCGCCTTCGCAGCACCCGGGTACTGCATCTTGACCGCGACTTCTGTGCCGTCGAACCACGTCGCGCGGTGCACCTGGCCGATCGACGCGGCGGCCGCCGGAACGTCGTCGAACGTCGGCAGCTGCTCACGCCAGTCGGGGCCGAGCTCGGCCTCGAGCACGCGGTGCACCACACCGGGCGGCATGGGAGGCGCGGCGTCCTGGAGCCTGGTGAGTGTCTCCCGGTACGGACCCGCGATCTCGTCGGGCAGGGCCGCCTCGAAGATGCTCATCGCCTGCCCGAACTTCATCGCCCCGCCCTTGAGCTGGCCGAGCACGCTGAAGACCTGGTCCGCGGTGCGGCGCTGGACCTCGAGCAGGACCGCTTCGGCCGGCGCTCCGCCGAGCCGCCTGCCGACACCGAGCGTCGTGCGGCCGGCGAATCCCACCGGCAGCGACGCGAGCTTCACGCCACGCGCGAAGGCGCTGCTGGGCAGCGACTGGCGGGGGCTGTGCTTGTCCTCGCGGGGGCGGGGCTTGTCCTCGCGGGGGCGGGGCTTGTCCTCAGGCACCTGCTCAGGATAGTCGGCGGTCGCCACCCGGGCTGAGCGTCAGGACATCGCGTCGCGCCAGCTGCCGCGCGCGAGCGCCACGCCGCAACCCGCCACGAGGCCGAAGAGCACGACCCCGAGATAGACCCGGAAATGCGAGAGATCCACCTGCTCGGAGAAGCGCGCGACCTGAAGCGCGACGGCCGGCAGCACGAGGATCAGCAACGGGGACGCCAACCGGACGCGGTCGCGGTCGTTCTCGACCGCCATCGTCACCATCAGCGCGCCGACCGCGAGCAGGAAGCCGCACAGCGCGCGGGCGGTCAGCGGCGTGAGCGACCACGGGAAGTCGCCGGTGAACCACGCCGGGTGGGCGAACGCGACGACCGCCTCAACGCTGAGGAACCCGCCGAGGACGAAGAGCAAGGTGCGCAGGACCGCCGGCAGGGGCTGGTCGTTCGGGCTCCTCGGCGCCGCGCGGCGCTGCTGCCAGAGGTAGGTCGCGATGAAGATCGGCGGCGGCAGGAGGTAGCTGGCAAACCAGAGGTAGAACGGCGCCGTACCGGTCGAGAACTTGTCCCAGTGCAGGAGCGTCGCGAGCAGCTCGGCGCTCGTGAAGAGGATTGCCGTCGGCACGATGACGCGCACCATCTCCCAGCGCTTGGCGAACAGCGCGAGGATCATGATCGGCGCGACGGCGAAGTAGAACGCGCCGAACACCGCCGCCATGACGACCGGCTCGATCGGCCACGCCCACCCCTTCTCGGTGTTGCCGGGATCAAGTCCGATGCTCAGCAGCGCCGCGATGCCGAAGAAGACCTCCGCGGCGAACCAGGCGCGCAGCGGCCATCCGATCGGCGTTCCCACGCGTGGCCCGGCGGCCGTGGCGTCGCTCATCGCCGCTGCCTGCTCGCCAGCAGGAGCAACACGCCCAGCATCGTGTTGGCGACGACGAGCAGGCCGAACCACAGCACGTCCTCGACGTCATCGGCTGAGAACAGCTCGCGATGGATGATCGAGGCGATCAGCACTCCGGCCGTGAAGACGAGAATGCCCGCCACCACGACGCGAGTCTCGATCAACGTGCGCTGGCGGGCGAGCAGCAGGCTGCCTACGCCATACGCGAGCAGCGGCGCCGAGTAGATCTGCGCGAGCAGCTGGTCGATCGGCCACGGCCAGACGTCGGCAAGGACGCCAGGGGCGAGCAGCAACCCCATGGCGACGGCGGTCAGCACGACGCCCTGGCCGACGAGATAGCGCCGCGCCCAGCCGGGCACCTCGGTCGCGGACGCCGCGGGCTCGACGAGGCGATGGCGCCATGCCAGCCCGAGCGCGATGAGCGGATAGATCACGTAGGCGGCGAACCACACCCAGGGCTGCGGCGTGGCGAAGTCGAACCTGTCGAGATAGAACAGCGAGATCACGCACAGCCCACCGGTCCACAGGGCCGTGAGGATCGGGACGAGCCGGATCTCGCGCCAGCTGCGAGCCAGCAGGCCGCCGATCATGATCGTCAGGCCGGACAGGTAGACCGCACCGAGGAAGCGGGCATGCAGGGGCGGCACCGAGAACGGGATCGCGCGCTCGACCTCGCTCGGCACGAAGTAGCCCCAGAAGCCGACCCACAGCGCCAGCACGCCGACGGCAGCGAAGTAGATCCGCTCGCCGCGCGTCACCCCCGCCTTCTCGGACCCGACGACCGCCACGCGCAGGCCTCCTCGTCCTTGACGTCCCCCGGGGGTGCTCCGATCTTCCCATGCACGCCGTGGGCCACGTGTCCCTTTCGCCCCTTTGAACTCAGGGATCGGTGCCTATCGCCCGGCGGTCACCCGGCCTCTCGGAGCCTTCCTGGCGGCGCGTTTCGCGGTCCGGCGCTGCCTGACCACTCGCGCGGCCTTCCTGCTGCCCTTGAAGAGCTTGATGCCGAACCAGGCGAGGAGCGCGACCAGGACGATGGTCGCGAGGATGGGCAGGAGACGCCGGATCCAGTCCTCCCTGATCCACTGGCCGGACGCCACGGCATAGGCGACAACGAGCCCGAAGAAGTTCACGATGTACTTCGAGATGTTCTTGGTGAGGATCGAACGAACGATTCCCCAGGAGAGCTTCCTGGCCTGGCCCTTCGCGTTTCCGGTCAGCTTGGCCAGGGCCGCATCCTCCTCTTCCCTCTCCTTGGCCCGCATCACGTTGCGGTAGGCGATGACTCCGCGTTCGAGCTGGCGGGCACGCCACGCGACCTCGGCGTCGTGCTTGTCCGGGTAGTGGAAGTCGGCACCACCGAACTCGCAGGTGTCGCCGTCGAGACATTGATTGGGCCGGCCCGTCTCCGGGTTGATGTGAAAACGATCCGCCTCGACCATGGGCGGATCCTACGTGCGCGTGGCTGGTGCGGCCACCACCTCGGTTGCTCACGCGGCCGGGAGCAGGGCACAGGCGCACCCATGGTGGAACGCGACCGGCCACGTGACCCGGGCGTCGTGCAGCGGTCCGAGCGCGAGCACCTGGCCGGCGGTTCGCGGGCGTGATCCCGAGGCGACCGCCAGTACCTCGACGGCGACCTCGGCGGCCGCTGCGTAGCGGAGCGGCACCGGCAGCACCGGTGCCGTCGACCGTGAACGTCCCAGCTGAGGGAGCAGCGCGGGCCAGGCCCGGTCCCAGTCGGTGCGATGCAGGTCGAGGCAGGTCAGGCACGGCGTGAGACCGGGGATGACCACTGGTCCGATGCGGACCCGCTCCTCGTCGATCACGACCGGCAGGTGGCTGATGCGGTGCCGCCGGGCCTGGTCGAACACCGCTCGTGGCGGCTCGCCGCAGCTGACGACGAGGAGCAGGTCGGGGTCGGGCGGGTCGAGCGAGCCGATGCCGAGGTCGGCGAGCGCGTGGCCGATGGCACGGGCCAGGGGTCGGCTGCCGGAGTCGTCGTGCAGGGCGACGCGGAGCCGTGGTCGGCGGACCTGGAGGGGGCTGGCGTCAACCACCGCCCCGCAGGCGAGCAGCGGTCTGAGCACGTCGTCGACGTCGCCTTCGAGCTCGGGAACCTCCGAGCGCACGAGGCGGCGCAGCTGGTCGACGTCGCGGGCTCCGTTGAGGAGCCGGAGGAACGGGCGTAGCCCCGGGGCGTCGTCGATGACCGTCCCGGGCGAGGTGCCCACCTGGAGGTGGGTGGAGTCGCGGCGCAGCAGTGGCGCGCCGGGACGGATGGTCGGTCGCAGGGTCACCGGCTCAGCGTGACGGGTGGAGGGCCGGCTGACGAGCCGACCGTCCACACGTTCAAGATCAACGCTGCGAGGGCGTGGCCCAATCCTGACTTCGCCTCCGAGCATGGATCCGATGCTCACGCAGTACATCGATCGTGGCGGTCGCTGCCTAGGCGTACTAGGTGGTGGGTCGGACCGGCTGGCGTGGTGTTCTACATCCAGATCGTCCAGCAGCTAGTCCAGCAGGCCTATGGCACCCTGCATGAGTGGTGTGTAGGTCGCAGCAGGCCAGGCATCGCGCACGGGGATCCGCCCGCAAGACGTCACGACTGATGAGCGAACAGCTGCCGTTGCCCTTCCAAGCCGCGAAGTTCGTGCTCGCCTCGGTCGAGGAATTCGATGCCGGAGCCGACGACAAGGTCTTTGACGGTGCTGGATACGAGGATTTCGCCGGGACCAGCCTTCCCCATCACTCGGGCAGCTGTGTGAACTGCTATGCCGCCGATGTCATCTCCACGCAACTCGACCTCGCCGGCGTGCAACCCGGCCCTGATTTCGATACCCAGAGAGCGCATTGACTCACTGAGGCTGGCGGCGCACCGAATCGCCCTGGCTGGGCCGTCGAATGTGGCGAGGATGCCGTCGCCGGTGTTCTTGATCAGCCGTCCGCGGAATCGACCGACTTCGTCGGCGGCAATTCGGTCGTGTGTGTCGATGAGCTCATGCCAACGGCTGTCGCCGAGCTCGGTCGCACGCTGCGTTGAGGAGACGATGTCGGTGAAGAGGACCGTCGCAAGCACGCGGTCGTGTTCGGGAGCGCTGCGCGTTCCGGTCAGAAAGTCTTCGATCTCGCCAAGTGAATCTTCCTGGTCGCCGGCGAAGAATAGGCAGTCGTCACCTGCGAGCTCAACAAACTTCGCGCCGCGGATGTGCTCGGCCATGTATCGACCGTTGTTCGCCCGGATGTAGCGATTGCCAGTGTGATGAAGCACGAGTGTCGGTGCGCTGATGGCCGCTAGTGCTGGCCGGACATCCCACTGCGTTCCATTCAGCCACATCCGAACCGAGACGGTCGGCGAAGCGGACGACCGCCGGAAGTATGGCCACCAAGTCACAAAGGATGGGTCCGCCGCCAGGCTCGGAGCCCACACGGCCAGCCCGTCGGACCCGCGTCCGAAGAGGAGTTCGGTCGACGCATCGACCAGGCATTCAGGCATGCCGATTGGGTAGTTCTTGCGGCGTAGGTAGCACGCCGCGCCATCGAGTGCGACGAGAGCGCGAGTGCGCTCGGGGTGGAGGCCGGCGAACAGCAATGCCATTTGCGTGCCTTCCATGGTGCCGACGATCGCCGCCTTCGAGGATTGAGCGGCATCGAGCACAACCCGAATGTCATCGGTCCACTGCTCCAGGGTCGGCATCGCGCCCAGGGGGACCGGGTCGGATACGCCCGCCCCGCGCTTGTCGAAGGTGATGACACGGCTGAAGGTGCCGAGCCTGCGCAGGTAGCGTTCGATGCGAGGCTGGCTCCACATCACATCGATGTTCCATTGCCACGGCGTGACGAACAACAGGTCAAACTTGCCGCTGCCCCAAACCTGATAGGCCACATGACCCTCAGGGCCTTCGGCGAAGAGAGTTGCCGGCTGGCCAGTCACAGCCAGCCCCTCTGGACGAACTGCCCCAACTGCGCCGAGACGATGAGTTTCATGACGCTGGCAAGTATGGCGTTGATTCGCCACTCCCGCGGCCGGTAACGGTCTCCGAGCGTTGCCGCGCCCGATCGACCGTGCTCGGCGATGAGGTCGACGTCGGCGCCGGCCAAGACAAGCAACAAGGTATGAACTTCGTTGAGAAAAAGGTGACTAGGTCGATTGAGCTAACCACCACCCTGCATGAGTGATGTGTAGGTCGAGGCAGGTCAGGCACGGCGTGAGACCGGGGATGACCACTGGTCCGATGCGGACCCGCTCCTCGTCGATCACGACCGGCAGGTGGCTGATGCGGTGCCGCCGAGCCTGGTCGAACACCGCTCGCGGCGGCTCGCCGCAGCTGACGACGAGGAGCAGGTCGGGGTCGGGCGGGTCGAGCGGGCCGATGCCGAGCTCGGGCACGTCGGTGCGCGAGAGCCGGCGCAGCTGCTCGACGTCGCGGCCTCCGTTCAGGAGGCGCAGGAACGGACGAAGCCCCGGCCGGTCGCCGATGACCGTGCCGGGGGAGGTGCCCACCTGGAGGTGGGTGGAGTCACGGCGTAGCAGCGGGGCACCGGGACGGATCGTCGGCCGCCGGGTCACCGGCTCAGCGTGACGGGTGGACGCGCGGCTGACGAGCCGGTCGTCCACAGATCCTGATCGAGGATTTCATGTGGCTGACGAGCCGAACAGGCATCTCGACCCAACGTCTTCTGCCCAGCCTGCGCCTCACTTTGGCTGGGCGTATGCCGCGATTCTGGTGTCCAGTAGCAGGCAGGGCTCGTCGTCATCCGTCCACGCGTCATGCCCCGGGTCGAGGTTGAACACGTCGCCAGCACGAAGTGTTGACTCGAACGTCGGTCGTCTCATCGTGTCGGTGCTCTACGAGGCCGGGATGATGTTGTTGTTCAGACGGAAGATGTTGTCGGGATCGTACTTCGCCTTGATCCGAGCTAGACGCTCGAAGTTCGTGCCGAAGGCGCTATCAACACCAACGGTCGTACCCTCTTCGACGGCGCTGGTGAAATTCAGGTACAGCGTGCCAGTTCCATGCTCGTGCAGCTCGGCCCACGCGTCCCGCACCCAGGAGATGACCTTGTTGTCGTCGCTCGGGTCGGACCAGTTGCCGTCCATTGACAGCATCCAGTTCGCGGAGCGCTCGCTGTAGGCGGTGTCCTCGGGTTCCACCGTGTTGATGGCACCGCCCATGAAGAAGGTGACCACGAAGGTGCGGTCGGACGGACGGTTCTGGGCCTTGCTCACGATGATGTCTAGGATCGGGTCGGTCAGCTCCTGGACGAAGGTGGACTTCCAGTAGCTTCGCAGCGTTCCACGCTGGAAAAACTCGTCGAAGGCCGCCTGGACGCCGACGAAAGGAAGCGGGCCCGAGATGTCGGCGAGCGGCTTCCCGATCTCACGCAGGGGCTGGATGATCTTCATGCCTTCGTCGGGATCGCCGGTGTAGACGGCACCGGTGACGATCATCGGCGTGTTGTGAATCTCCGGCGGAGTGTGCTCGCTCGCCGGCAGCGTTGTGCATCCAATCAGCGCCGAGATCTCGTCGGGCGCCGACTCGGCCCAGTCGCGGAACCGCCTATAGACGTTCTCCGCGTCCGAGACCGGTTGAAACACGCCGGCGAAGGCAACCGTCGGACCAACGGGGTGGCACTGGAACGTGAACGAGGTCACCACGCCGAAGTTGCCGCCACCGCCGCGGAGCGCCCAGAACAGATCAGGGTTCGCGTCCGCCGACGCCGTGCGTAACTGACCGTCCGCGCACACCACCTGTGCGGAGATGAGGTTGTCGGACGCCAGCCCATACTTGCGGCGAACCCAGCCCTCTCCGCCGCCCAGCGTGAGGCCGGCGACGCCGGTGTCGGAGATGATGCCGTTGGGGGCTACAAGCCCGAAGGCCTGAGTCTCGTGGTCCATGTCCCCTACCAGCGCCCCACCCTGGACGTGCACCCTCCGCGCCTCCGGGTCGACGTCGACACCGTTCATCAGAGCGAGGTCAAGCAGCAGGCCGCCGTCCACGCTCGAGAGCCCGGCGACCGAGTGCCCGCCACCGCGGACCGCGAGCAGGAACCCATTGTCGCGGGCGAAGTTGACCGCGCTGATCACGTCGGCAGTGCCGCTTGCCCGCACGACCAGCGCCGGCTTCCCGGGATGCATCGCGTTGTAAGCACTACGTACCGTCGCGTATCCCAGATCTTCGGGCGTGAGCACGTCACCCCGGATCGTCATGCGGAGTTCATCGAGGCTCTCGTCGCTGATAGTTGCCTTGGAGCCCTGAAGCGTCGCCACTGTCGTTGTCATCGCTTCGCCCCTTGCATCGGGAGGATTTTCTCTACGTTAAACCCAATACAGAACGAAAGGAATGGCAAATTCTCATTCGATGCCCAAGCGAGCGCCGCCCTCGCAATATTCATGACCCTCATTGAGAAGTTCGGTCGAACGAACGGCTCATCCATCACCCTGCATGAGTGATGTGCAGGTCGAGGCAGGTCAGGCACGGCGTGAGACCGGGGATGACCACTGGTCCGATGCGGACCCGCTCCTTGTCGATCACGACCGGCAGGTGGCTGATGCGGTGCCGCCGGGCCTGGTCGAACACCGCTCGCGACGGCTCGCCGCAGCTCATGACGAGGAGCAGGTCGGGGTCGGGCGGGTCGAGCGAACCGATGCCGAGATCGTCGAGCCCGTGGGCGATCGCACAGGCCAGCGAGCGGCCGCTTGTCAGGGGATGCTCTTCGTCGACTCGCAGCCGGTGCCGCCACTATCGGTTCCTGAGCCGCCGTCGCAGCTGTCTGGGCTGCCGGTGCCGCCGGTCAACTTGTCCTTGTCGGAGCCACCGGAGAGCCTGTCTGCGCCACCGGCGCCGTCGAGGGTGTCGTCGTTGGAGCCACCATTCAGGGTGTCGGCCCCGGTCCCACCGGTGAGAGTGTCGTTGCCGGAACCGCCGTCGACGGTGTTGCTGCTGCCGCCACCGGCGTCGACCTTGTCATGACCACCTCCGGCGTCGATGGTGTCGGTGCCGTCGCCTCCACAGATGACGTCGTTGCCGCCCAGGCCGGTGATCTTGTCGTTGCCGCCCAAGCCGGCGATGACGTCCACACCAGTGGTGCCGGGGATCTGGTCGTTGCCGGAGGTGCCGGTGATCGTGGCCGGCTGTCCAAAGCAGGTGGCCTCCGGTGGCGTGGTGGGCCCGAGCAGGTCGCGTCGGAACACATCGTTCTGGGTATCGGTATCGTCAGGATTCAGATTCGTCGCGGCCGACGCGAACGCGACGAAGCGCCCGTCGGCTGAGATCGCGGCCGCGAAAGAGTTGCCGTTGCCCTTGACCCCTGTAGGGCCCGTGGCGCGGCTGACCAAGGTCGTGGTGTTGTCCTGGAGATCGCGCACGAACACGTCGAAGACGGTGTCGGCATCGCCGGCGTGCAGGTTCGTCGACGCCGACTGGAACGCCACGGACTGCCCGTCACCGGCGATGGCCGCGGTGGTCGAGTCGTCATTGCCGTCAGCGCCGGTGGCACCGGCGGCGCGGCTGACCAACGTGGTGGTGTCTGCCTGCAGGTCGCGCAAGAACACGTCTCGAGTGGCGTCGGAGCCGTCGGGATGCAGGTTCGTCGAGGCCGAGTGGAACGCGACGAAGCGCCCGTTGGCAGAGATCGCGGGGAAGTCCGAGGAGCTGCTGCCCTTCGCGCCGGTGGCGCCCGTGGCGCGGCTGACCAACGTCGTGGTGTTCGTCTGAAGGCCGCGCACGAACACATCGAGCGTGGTGTCGGTGTCGTCGGGGTGCAGGTTCGTCGAGCCCGATTCGAACGCAACTGAACTTCCGTCGGCGGAGATCGCGGGATTTGCCGAGGCGCCGCTGCCCTTTGCCCCGGTGGCGCCAGTGGCGCGGCTGACGAGCGTCGTGGTGTTGGTCTGCAGGCCGCGCACGAACATGTCGGGGGTGCCGTCGGTGTCGTCCGGGTGCAGGTTCGCCCCAGTCGAGCGGAACGCGACCGAGCCTCCGTCCGCGGAGATCGAGGGCGCCCTGGACTGACCATCACTCTTGACGCCGGTCGCGCCCGCGGCGCGGCTGACCAGGGTCGTGGTGTTGTCCTGCAGATCGCGCACGAACACGTCGTCGACACCGTCGGTGTCGTCCGGGTGCAGGTTCGTCGCGGTTGAGGTGAAGGCGACGAAGCGCCCGTCGGCGGAGATCGCCGGCTGGTCCGAGGTGTTGTTGCCGGGAGTGCCGGTGGCGCCCGCGGCGCGGCTGACCAGCGTTGTGGTGTTGTCCTGCAGATCGCGGACGTACACGTCGACCGTGCTGTCGATGTCGTCGTCGTGCAGGTTGTTCGCCGGGGAGCGGAACGCGACGAACCGCCCGTCGGCTGAGATCGCCGCCTGATCTGCGTTCTCTTCGGCCTTGGCGCCGGTGGCGCCGGAGGCGCGGCTGACCAGGTCAAGATCATCCTGTGCCGCTGACGCGGGTGCTGTGATGGCCGTCAAGGCCCAGACAGCTCCTATGGCAACGAAGCCGAACCTGCCGACTGACCCTGTCGAGCGACGCATCCTGCGCCTCCTGAATCTGGCTGGACGCCATGGACGATGGCTCGGAAACTACCAGTTCAGCAGGCGTGTCGAGGAGAATCACACCGACCGGGCACATCACCATGACGCCGGAACGTCCGGCATCGAGCGCGTCCCACCGGCCGCCTCCACAGGATCGACGTGCTAACTCGTCACCTGACATTGAGTGAGGATCCGTGCGTAACTCGTCACGCTGAGGGTCATTGAGTTGTCCCATGTCCCACCAAGACGGGACCAAAGCACCATGCGGCAGGACGCGTCGCAGTTCGAGAGTGAACTCATGGACACACGACGCAATCTCACACTCATCTTCTCGGCGATCCTCGCCGGTCTCTGCCCGCTCGTCGGTAACGGCCTCTATGCAGGTCCGCAAGGTGACGGTCAAGCGATTCTGGACGCAGCACAGGCCGGTGTACCCCTGGTCGCCTACATCGCCTACCCGCTCGAACTGGTGGGCTTCATCTCGATGGCAGTGGTCCTGGGGTGGCTGGTCGTCAACCTTCGACATCACGCACCAGTGGCGGGGGCAGCAGCCGGCATCTTGGGCGCCAGCATGCTCGCGGTCAAGGTCGGGTCGCTCGCGCCGGGAATGGCGGTGCAGTCACATGACGCGATGGTCGATCCGGCAACGGCCGAGCTGGTCGCGTCTCTCGGCGACCAGGACTTCGTCGTCTCCGGGTTCCTGTTCTGCGCGGCCTTCGCTGCCGCTGGATTCGGGCTGGTCCAGACGAGCATGCGCCGCTGGCTCTCATGGTGGCCCGCGGTCGCCGGGGTGGCGGGTGTGGTGGCGGGGATGGTTGGGATTGTCCGCCCGGAGGCGTTCGTTCCGATCCCCTATCTGCTCCTGCTGCTTTGGCTGATCGTGTTGGGCATGGTTGCGGCGACCGAGCCCGCTCGGTCAATCCCGACCGAAACTCACGCCGGGGCCACAGAATGAGGGCGTGAGCACCTCGCACGGGGCTGCGGTCGCCGCATGGTGGCCGTGGCTCGTGCTGCCGGCGGTGGCCACCGGCCTCGTCTCTGCCGGCCTCGTGCTGGCCGCACTCGAACAACACAGCATCGGGGCCGAGGCTTGGGTCAACGTGCCGCTCGCGGTCGGCTTCAGCACGGTTGCGGCGGGCATCTGGTCGACCCGTCCGCACACCGTCGGGATCCGGCGGCTCGCCGTGCTCTACACGGTCGTCGGAGTCGCATCGGCTTTGGTGTTGCCGGCGCACGGTTGGGCTCGCGCCACCGTTCCGGGAGCCGACGCGGCGGCCTGGTTGTCCAACTGGGTCTGGGCGTTTGGCGCGGCACCCCTGCTCGGACTGGGACTTCTGCTGTATCCCGACGGAACAGTGCCGAGCCGCCGGTGGTGGCCGGCCGCGATCCTCGGCATCGCCGCCATCTCGGCTCTCGCCGTCGCGGGCGCATTGATGCCGGGAGCACTGGATGCTCGACCGCTGATGCAGAACCCGCTCGGGATGGGAGAAAGGGCCGTCTGGGAAATCATCTCTGACGTTGCGTCCGCTTCTCTGCTGGCGGCGGCTGCTCTCGGTCTCGCCGCGCTGGTCGTGAAGTTCCGGTGCTCCGAGCCCGAGAGCGATGTTCGAGGACAGATCGGCGGATTCTGCCTCGCTGGTGGCCTGGTCGTTGTCGCCGCTTCGCTCCCTGAGAGCGACAGCGCCGCCTCGATGCTTCTTGCGCTCACTGCGGGAACCACTCTCCCCGTCGTGGTTGGCATGGCAGTCGTGCGACTTCGACTGCTCGACCAAGGCTCAGATCTCGAGCTGCTTCGGGGCCACCTCCGCCGTGTGTCGGTCTCCCGCCGTGACATCGTGACCGACCGCGAGGACGAACGGTTTCGGCTCCGGCGCGAACTGCACGACGGCCTCGGGCCTTCCTTGGCGGCCATCGGACTGGGTCTGAGGAGCCTCGGTCCACCAGCGTCCACCGACGATGCCGACCGCGTTCAAGCTCTGGCCAGTGAGGTGGAGCGCGCGGTCGCCGAAGTTCGTCGGATCTGCGACGGCCTGCGGCCAGCAGCACTCAACGAGCTGGGACTGAACGATGCTCTCGCCGCTGCCGTCCATCCTCTCCAGCAATTCGGTCCCGACATCGTGGTCGTCGTCGACGACCTGCCGCCGTTGTCGCCCGCGGTCGAGGTCGCGACATACCGCATTGCCATGGAGGCGACCACCAACGCGGTGCGCCATGCCAGTGCCGCGAACGTCCGCGTCGAGGTCGGGTACACAGACGGCGTTGCCGTCACCGTGGCGGACGATGGGGACGGCTTGGCCGTCGACATGCTTCCCGGAGTCGGCCTTCGCAGCATGTCCGACCGTGCCGAAGAACTGGGTGGTTGGTTCTCCGTGGAAGCCGGCGAGCCTCGTGGCACTGTCGTCCGTGCCCGGATCCCGGAAACGCCATCATGAGACACACCACGCGAGTTCTCGTGGTCGAAGACCACCCCCTCTACCGTCAAGCGGTGGTCTCGTTGGTGAAGGGGATGGACGGTTGGGAGGTAATCGGATCCCACGGTGATGCCGAGGCCGCAGTCGAGCAGGCCGTCGAAGCTGACCTGATCGTGCTCGACCTTGGACTTCCGGGCATGGACGGTCTCGAGGCCATCGGACTGTTCGCCGAGGCGAACCCCGACGCCACCGTGCTCGTCCTCACGATGTCCGACGAGCCGGCGATCCTCGCGGCCGCGGTGCGGGCCGGCGCCCACGGATACCTCGTCAAGGGTTCAGAACCCGACGACATCGAACGCGCGCTGCGCAGCGTTGCGAAGGGTCAGGCGATCTTCGGCGAACACGTCGCGGCGGCAGTGCTGGAGCAAGCTGCTCGGCGTGTGCCAGCCGTCTCCGATGCTGCCTTTCCGTCCCTGACTCGGCGTGAGGTGGAAGTACTTGACCTCGTTGCCGCGGGACGTTCCAATGCCGAGATCGCGGCCATCCTCTTCGTTTCTCCCAAGACTGCTCGCAACCACGTGTCGAATGTGCTCACCAAGCTGGGAGGTAGCCGTGCTGAGGCGATCGCCCGGGCTCGCGATGCCGGCCTGGGCCGATCCTGAACAACGCTTTGCAACAGTCTCGTCCACTCACGGATCGGGGCCTGCGACAGCGGCCCATGCTGCGACTGGGACCGTCCACGCCGTGATTTTCTGCCACACCCATGTCTGCGTCGAGGTCAGTCAGCGATGCGGAGCGGTTCACGTCGTTCCATGGTCCAGACCGCGACCGCGATTCCCCGTCAGTCCTGGCTCGTGAACGACTCGGTCATGTACAGCGCGCGCTGAAACACCTCCTCCGGGATCTCCTCGTACGCACCCAGACCTCGGGGTGTGGGAACCTCGGAACGCACGAGCCGGCGCAGCTGATTCACGTCACGGGCCCGTTGAGGAGGCGCAGGAACGGACGAAGCCCCGGCCGGTCGTCGATGACCGTGGCAGGGGGATGTCGAGATCCTCGAGCCGGACCGACCTTGTTCAGCGTTCCTCTCCGAAGCGCTGCGATTCGGACTAAAATCGGACTACTTGGTGGATCTAAACAAACGAGCCACTACCAGGACGTTTCTTGAGGGAGAAATGGCTCGACAGCTTTCGCGCTTGCAGAAGGCAAGCGTTCTCGTGCCAATGGCGGTTCTCGTCGGCGCCTGGGGCGCCGTCGTCACGAGCTCTGGCCTGGCCACCGCCGCCGGCGGCTCCGACGCCGACGTCATCCCCGACGTTGCGTCCAACCCCTTCGACCAGCCGGCTTCCGTGCAGGACACCGAGGGCGGCATCGATCGACGCGCCGGTGCGGACGGCGCGGTCTCGACCCTCTCCAGCAACGGCATCCCCTCCGCCGCCCTGGAGGCCTACCGTCGGGCCGAGTCCTTGCTCTCCGAGTCGGACAAGAGCTGCAAGCTGCCCTGGAGCCTCGTTGCCGCCATCGGCCGCGTCGAGTCCAACCACGGCCGCAGCAACGGCAACGCATTGACGGCCGACGGTCTGGCCAAGCCCGGCATCTACGGCGTCCCACTCAACGGCAACGGTGTCGCCAGGATCTCCGACACCGACCAGGGCGCGTTCGACCAGGACTCGGTCTGGGACCGCGCCGTCGGTCCGATGCAGTTCATCCCGGGCACCTGGAGCTCGGCCGGCGTCGACTCCGACAACGACGGCAAGAAGAACCCGCAGGACATCGACGACGCCGCCACCGCGGCCGGCGTCTATCTCTGCGCCGGATCCGGTGACCTCTCCACCGACTCCGGCGCTCGCTCCGCGGCCCATCGCTACAACCACTCCGACTCCTATGTCGACCTGGTCATGAAGATCTCGGCCGCGTACGCCGCCGGCGCCTTCTCCCAGTCGCCCGACGGCTACCCGTCCGCGACGGTGATCACCAGCAAGTCGAACGACCAGACGCTGACCCCCAAGCAGCGCGCCTCGGCCAAGAAAAAGCAGAAGAAGGACGAGGAGCAGAGCAACGGCGGCAGCCCGAGCCCTGGTACACCGAAGCCTGAACCGACCACCGAGACTCCATCCCCCTTCGACACCGAGGCCTACGCCGAGGACATCGAGGCGCTGTACGTCGCGGCCAACGGTCGCCCGATCAGGGAGTGGTGTGACGCGGACCTGACCACGTGGCAGTGCCACTACGACGGCATCAGGGCACTCAGCGAGTCGCGGCTGGACATCCTGCTGACCGCACCTGCAGACATCACCGTTCAGCAGGCCGCAGACATGAGCCAGCAGGCGCGCCTTGCGTGGTTCACGATCGTCGGCGGTGAGTTCCCCCAGCTGGCCACCATCGTCACGTTCGTCAACGGCACGGAAACGGGAGCGACCAACCGAGCCGACGTGCCCCTGCCCAACCCGTAGCGACCGCGTCTGGGTCACATCTCAGAACACGTGCCCGTAGCGGGCCAGCACCCCCTCCGACTGTGCCCGGGTCGAGGCCGTCGTCTGGGCGGGTGACCTGGCGAGACTCGGCGGCAGCGGCACGCGGCACTCCGTGCCGTCTTGGCGGGTCGTTGCGGACCCCGAGTCAGGACCCGACCATAGTCTAGTGAGTTAGTACACTTTCAGTTCCGGTCTCACCGTCTGGAGAGCTCGCCCGCGAGGGCTACGAAAGCTGGCGGCGCAGGAACCGGGTGGTGTCCCTCATGGCGCGCGGCCACTGCGGCCCGAAGGCGTGCTGCTCCCCGTCGTAGACCCGCAGCGTGACGTCCGCGCCGACGCGTTCCAGCTCCTCGTTCGTGCGCCTGGTCCAGCGGATCGGGCAGCTGTCGTCCGATGTCCCGTGGTGGATGAGGATCGGCTCGGTGATGCGGTCGAAGTACGTGCGCGGGCTGACGTTGCGCCAGAACGCCGGGTTGTCCTCCGGTGCGCCGTGCCGCCGGATGATCCGCTGCGCGAGGCTCTCCCGGCCGGAGTCGCGGCGGATCCAGCGCTCGAAGTTGTCGACGGTGTTGGAGCTGACCGGTGCGAACACCACGGCGGCGTCGACCAGGCCGGGCTGGACCGCGAGCACGTTGTAGATCACGCCGCCGCCCATCGACCGCCCCACGAGACCGATCTGCTCGTCGTCGACCGGCCCGTCCCAGTCGCGGAGGGCATGCACGGCGTTGATGACGTCCTCGGTGTAGCCGAGCCGGAGGTTCTCCTCGGCCTCCGGATCGTCGTCGGAGCCGGCGTGGTTGCGGTAGTCGACGTGCAGGGTGACGAAGCCGCGGCGGGCCAGCCAGTCCAGCTCGCGTCGCATTCCCTGTCCGTTGACGTAGATGTCCGTGTCGATGTGGCCGTGGGCGAGGACGACCGCCGGGTGCGGCCCGGAACCACGCGGCACGTTCAGCACCCCGGTGATGCGGAGCTGCCGCTGCGGTAGACCACGTTGTGCTGCCGGTACTCGTCCGTGCTGGCGAGCTCGCGTCGCAACCTGAGGCCGCCACCGTCGTACTCGCGCTGCATGAGAGCGGGCAGGGACACCGGGTGGGGCGGTGGCGGAGTGGGCGTCGCCGTGGGTGTCGGACGGTCCTGGTCGGACCGACTCGGTGCCTCCGGCTCCGCGTCCGTGCAGCCCGATGCGACGAGCACCAGGAACATCGAGCCGACGAGCAGCCTCTTCCTCACGACTCCAGTGTGCCCCTCAGGGCCCGACGGTTCGCCCATCTCTCCCGCACGTGGAAGAAGACGTCGAGGACGGTCTTCAGCCCGCACAGCAGCGCGACCGGACCGACGGCGTCATCGCTGCCGTCCGGACGCCCGAGTCCCTGCAGGAGGAAGAAGCCACCGATGACCGAGAGGTGCAGCACGATCATCCGCGGATAGGGCATCGCCATCGCCCGTCGCGCCGTGACGACGTTGCGCTCGCCCTGGCCGAACCAGTTGAGGCCGAGGGACACCACGTGGCTGGCCAGGATCGCCGCCATCAGCAGCAACCACGTCCGCGGCTCGCCGGTGAGTCCACCCGTCAGGTTGGCGAGGATGAAGGAGAACACGCCGTGGACGAGGGTGAACATCCCGAAGTGGAACGCGAAGAAGGCCGCCGTCATCACGTTGCCGGCCAGATCGGCCCCGTCGCCGCGAGCGGTCACGATCTTGATCGTGGTGGTGAACCACACGACGACGTTCTCGAACCAGTAGATGACGAAGACGTCACCCACTCCGGCTGCGCCGGTCAGGACGGCCCACAGCGGGAGCAGATTCGCCGCGATGAGGATGATCGAGGTGGTCGTGCGGGCCGTGGCGCTCGGCAGCCGCGACCCGACCTGGGCGAGCAGATTGAGCCCGAGGACGCGGAGCAGGACGTTCACACGGCGAGCCTAGAACTGAAGAGTGGAGCGGACGGCTGGATTTGAACCAACGTCTTCGACCTGGAAGGTCGCTGTTCTGCTATTGAACTACGTCCGCACGGGGGATCGGCTCCGTGACATGACGAGTGGACGACCGGCTGAAGCCGACCGCCCACCCGTCGTGGTGAATCAGGCCTTGCCGAGGATCCTGTTCAGCTTGGTTCCGCAGACGGGGCAGATGCCCTTGGCCATGCGGGTTCCCTTGTCGCTGACATGAACCTCGCCGGTGGCCTCGCGCTTTTCCTTGCACTTCACGCAGTAGAACTCGCCACTCCACTGTTCCGTCATCACGGCCTCCTAGCCGAAGGTGCTACTGGGCACTCACGCTACGGCAGGCCGCCCGGATTTCGGGGCAGGCGTGCCGTTTTCCGTCGCACAATTTCACCTGCGTTGAATGGCGGAAACCTAGGACTGCACCGGCCACGCGTCAACCGTTTTGGAAAAATGTTGTCCACGCCTGTGGATAACAGTGGGGACAACTTGTGGGCATCGCCGGGCCACCGTGTGGACACCTGGTGGACGATGCCACGGGCCGCCTCCCGGGCACGGGGCGTGACCTGCCGATTCGCCGCCTCGCCGTGTGGACGAAAAAAAGTCGGGCTGTGGGAAGCGGCGGATAGATTGATCCGCATGGGAGAGGTCGAGATTCGGCGTAGCTCACGCCGCCGTCGCACCATTCGCGCCTACCGCGAGGGCGACAAGATCATCGTCCTGATGCCGGCCCATCTCAGCGCCGAGGAGGAGCAGTCGCATGTGCGCAGCCTCGTCGAGCGTCTCGACCGTCGTGAACGGCGGGTCCGGCCGAGCGACGAGGAGCTGCTGGCTCGCGCGCACGCGCTGTCCGAACGATGGCTCAACGGGCACGCCGTGCCCGCGAGCGTCCGGTGGGTCACCAACCAGAACACCCGATGGGGCTCCTGCACGTCCAAGGACGCCTCCATCCGGCTGTCGCACCGGCTCAAGGGCATGCCCGAGTGGGTCGTCGACTACGTGCTGCTGCACGAGCTGGCCCACCTGTTGGAGCCCAACCACAGCGCTCGTTTCTGGGCGCTGGTCGACGCGTACCCGCACACCGTCAAGGCGAAGGGCTTCCTCGAAGGCGTGAGCTGGCAGCAGCGATGAGGTCGCGCACGCTCTGATCGCTGGGCTCGGGCGGAGCGTCGAGCTCGAACCAACCGAGGTCGAGCGACTCCTCGCTCATCACCGGCGTCGCGTCGGCCGGTGCCACCGCCACGAACTGCACGTCCAGATGGTGCGAGGGACGCAGCGGGCCGCATGGCACTTCGTGCCGCGACAGGAGCACCGGCACTGGATCGATCACCAGGTCCTGGATGCCGTTCTCCTCGCGTGCCTCCCGCAGTGCGGCGTCGGCCAGCGTCGCGTCGTGGGCTTCGCAGTGCCCGCCCGTCTGGAGCCAACGTTCCACGATCGGATGGAGGGTGAGCACGGCCCGGTGATGGTCGTGCGACACGACGAGGGCGCTCGCCGTCAGGTGGTCGGGGTGGCAGCCGCGCAGCATCGCGTCCGGGTTCGTGTCGAGATGCTGGAGGTACGACGTCCGCAAGGCGTCCTGGGAGTCGTTCGGGCTGTCCCACGCCGCGAGCACTGCACGAGCGTCCGCGTGCAGGTTCACTCTTCCTTGGGCCGCTCGTCCTCCTCGGGCTGCTCGTCCTCCCGGGGCCGCTCGTCGTCGCCGTCGAGCAGCCTGGCCGATCGCGGCGTCGAAGTCCTCGTCCGACATCGCCCCGGACTCGTCGTGGGCGAAGCCGAGCGGGTCTTCGAGGTCGGCGGCGGTGGGCATCATGTCGGGGTGCTTCCAGACCGACGGCGAGGGTGAAGGCGAAGCCCTTGACGCTGCCGGTGCCCGCGATGTAGAGCACCGCGGCCGTGATCAGCGTGCAGACGTTGGCGTCCAGGATCGTGTGGAAGCCCTTGGAGTAGCCCTGGCTGATCGCCTGTCTGACGGTTCTGCCCGAGGCGCACCTCTTCCTTGATGCGCTCGAAGATCACGACGTTCGCGTCTGCCGCGACGCCGATCGTCAGGATGATGCCGGCGATGCCCGGCAGCGTCATCGTGATCGGCACGAGCACGATCAGGCCGTAGAAGAGCGCGGCGTAGATCAGCAGGGCGATGTCCGCGACGAGGCCGAGGAAGCGGTAGACGACGAGCAGGTAGATCATCACCAGGACGAGGCCGATGATGCCGGCGATCAGGCCCTGGCGGAGCGAGTCCTTGCCGAGCGTCGCCGAGACGCTCGACTGGTCGAGCGTGGTGAACGCGATCGGCAGCGAGCCGGTCTGCAGCACGATCGCGATGCGCTTGGCCTCGCCGACCGAGCTGATGCCCGAGATCTCGGCGCCCGTGTCACCCGAGATGCCGTTCGGGTTCTGCGTGAAGTCGATCAGCGGGAACGACTCGAGCTTGCCGTCGAGGATGATCGCGAAGTGCTGGAAGTACGTCGACGGATCGGTGCTCGGCGAGAGCTGCGAGAGCGACTTGCCGCGATGGGCGAGCGCCTCGGTGATCGTCTTGAACTGGCGCTGGCCCGTGCCCGTGAACGTCATCGTCACGATGTTGCCGCCGGTGGTCGTGTCGAAGTCCTGCTTCGCGCCCGGTGACCTCCTTGCCGAACAGCGTGTCGTTCGGGTTCTTCGGCAGCGTGAACATGTACCAGAGGAACGAGCCCTTCTTGCCGAGCGCCGTCTGCCCGGGGCAGCCGAGCGTGGCGTCGCACTTCGCGACCAGGTACTGGCCGGGCGTCGGCTTCAGGCCGGGGCCGCGCGAGCAGCGCCTGACCGGGCTTGATCTTGCTCTCGTTGACCGCGGCGAGCGCGGCCGCCCGGGTGTCGCCCTGGCCGAGCACGCGCTTCGTCTTCGTGTTGAAGACGTAGAAGGCTGCGCGGCCGTCGCCCTTCGCGCGGCAGGCTCTTGGCGGCCATCAGCAGCGCGTACAGCGACTTCTTCGGCGCGGCGGCGCCGCCGCCGGCGACCGACGACGAGACGCCCGGCGTCAGCGAGTTCTCGAGATCGGTGAACACGAGCGCGGCGGTGCTGCCGATGATGCGGGTCGCCTGCGCCTTGTCCTTGATGCCGGCGAGCGCGATCGTGATGCGGTTGCCCGCCTCCTTGCGGATCTCGGGCTCGGAGACGCCGAGCGCGTCGACCCGGTTCCGCATGATCCCGACGGCCTGGTCCATCTGCGCGTCGGTGACCTTGCCGCCCGGCGTGTCCGGCTTGGCCTGCAGCGTGACCTCGAGGCCGCCTCGCAGGTCGAGGCCGAGCGTCGGCGACTTGACGCACGGCGACGAACGCGACGCCGACGAGCGCGAGGGCGACGAGGCCGAGGATCAGGAGGTTCTTGGACTTCTCAGACACGTGTGGCGGGCCTTGCTTCGAGGACGCGCATCGCCGCATTCGGCGCGCGCCGGACGATCTCTCAGTCTAGTGCGTCAGCGACCGGGTGATTCGTCGGCATTCGGAGCGGCTTCGATGACCGGCTCTTCCTGCGACGCGTCGGCGTGCTCGAAGTTGTCTTCGAGCTCGTCGTCGTCGCCGAGCTCTCCGTCGTCCTCGAGATCGTCGTCTTCAGCTCGTCATCCTCGAGCTCGTCGTCGTCGGGCTCGTCGACGGGCGCCTTGCCGGCGATGGCCCGCCGGGCGAAGCGCAGCGTCACGCCGTCCGCGACGTCGAGCTCGACCTCGCGATCGTCGATCGACGCGATCGTGCCGTAGAGGCCGCCGATGGTGATGACCTCGTCGCCGACCTCGAGCGAGCTCGACGAGCTCGATCGCGCGCCGCTGCGCCTCGCGCCGCGGCCGCAGGCATCATGAACCAGAACACGCCCACGAGCAGCGCGAGCCAAACGAAGAGGATGGGGTTCATGTGGTGGGGCGCAAGCGAGCAAGCGACCGTTCGAGGAACGCAGGAAACGTCCCGTCTTCGATCGCGCTTCGTGCCGCGCCGCACAACGATACCAGGAAGCGCACGTTGTGCAGGCTCAGGAGCCGCAGCCCGAGCAGCTCGCGCTGCATGATCAGGTGCCGGATGTAGCCGCGCGAGAAGCGCGCGCAGGCAGGGCAGTCGCAGTCGGCGTCGAGCGGGCGCGGGTCGCGCGTGAAGCGCGCGTTGTGCAGGTTCAGGCGGCCCTCCCAGGTCAGCGCCGAGCCCGTGCGCGCCGTGCGCGTCGGCAGCACGCAGTCGAACATGTCGATGCCGGCCGCGATCACGCGCAGGACGCCCTCGGGGTCGCCGATGCCCATGAAGTAGCGCGGGCGGTCGGCCGGCAGCAGCGCCGCGGCCTCCTCGGTGGTCGCGAACGTCAGCTCGCGCTCCTCGCCGACCGAGAGCCCGCCGATCGCGAAGCCGTCGAAGGGCAGCGCCGTGATCTGGGCGGCCGAGCGCCGGCGCAGCGTCCATGTCGACGCCGCCCTGGACGATCCCGAAGCGCAGCTGGCCCGGGCGCCGCCGGCGCCGCGACGGAGCGCTCGGCCCAGCGCGCCGTGCGCTCGACGGCGCGCTCGACGACCGCGCGCTCGGCGCCGCCCGGCGGGCACTCGTCGAAGGCCATCGCGATGTCGGAGCCGAGCGCCGCCTGCATCGGCCATCGCGCTCTCGGGCGTCATGCGCTCGGGCGTGCCGTCGTAGACCGAGCGGAACGTGACGCCGTCGTCGTCGACGCGCGAGCAGGGTGTCGCGCAGCGAGAACACCTGGAAGCCGCCCGAGTCGGTGAGGATCGGGCCGTCCCAGGCCATGAACCGGTGCAGGCCGCCGAGATCGCGCGACGACGTCCTCGCCGGGCCGCAGGTGCAGGTGGTAGGTGTTGCCGAGCACGATCTGGGCGCCGAGCGCCGGCGAGCTCGAGCGGGTCGAGCGCCTTGACCGTGCCCTTCGTGCCGACGGGCATGAAGACCGGCGTGCGGATCGTGCCGTGGGCCGTCTCGAAGCGTGCGCGGCGCGCGCGAGCCCGTCCGTCGCGTCGAGCGGAGAAGTCGCCGATCACAGGATCAGCGTCGCGTCGCCGAGCGAGAAGAAGCGGTAGCGCTCGCGCGATCGCCTCGGCATACATGCGCCGCGTCTCGGCGACGCCGGCGAACGCCATCACGAGGGCGAGCAGGGTCGAGCGCGGCAGGTGGAGGTTCGTCAGCAGCGCCCCGACCGTGCGGAAGCGGTAGCCGGGCGTGACGAACAGCGACGTCCGCCCCGTATCCGGTGCATGCGGATCGGCGACCGTCTCGACGACGCGCAGCGCGGTCGTGCCGATGCAGACGACGCGGCGGCCGGCGGCGCGTGCGGCGTCGAGCGGGCGCGCACCTCGGGCGTGACCGCGTACGCCTCGCTGTGGATCGCGTGCTCGTCGAGGTCGTCGACGGCGACGGGCCGGAACGTGTCGAGGCCGATGCGCAGCTCGACCGCCGACGACCTCGCAGCGGGCGCCGAGCGCGTCCCACAGCTCGGGGGTGAAGTGCAGGCCCGCCGTCGGCGCCGCGGCCGATCCCGGACGCTCGGCGTAGACGGTCTGGTAGCGGCTCGTGTCGGCGATCGCGCGCGCACGTACGGCGGCAGCGGCAGCTCGCCGACGCGGGCGAGCGCGTCCGCCAGCTCGTCGCCCTCGAGCGGGACGCGCACGCGCCAGCGGCCCGCGCCGACGAGCTCGATCAGCTCGACCGCGAGCTCGTCCGCCGACCTGCAGCAGCTCGCCCTCGCGCAGCCGGCGCGACGGCCGGGCGAGCGCCTCCCACTGCCCGTCGCGCGAGCTCCTCGAGCAGCAGCAGCTCGACGGCGCCGCCGCTCGCCCGGCGGGCGCGCAGGCGGCCCGGCACGACGCGGGTCGTGTTGGCGACGACGAGATCGTCGGGGTCGAGCAGTGACACGAGCTCGGAGAAGCGGCGATGCTCGAGCGAGCCGGACGCGCGCCGGTAGACCAGCAGGCGCGAGCCGTCTCGCGCGGGGGCGAACTCCTGCGCGATGAGCTCGGGCGGGAGGTCGTAGTCGAGCTCGTCGGTGCGCACGTGCCGAAGGGTTGCCGATACTTGCGGTCGATGCCCGGCCGGTCTCCCGATGCGCGGCTCGTCAAGCGCGCGGCGCGCGGTGACCGCGACGCCTTCGACGAGCTCGTCTCGCGCCACCGCGACCGGGTCTGGGCGATCGCGCTGCGCATGTGCCGCGACCGCGACGACGCCGAGGACGTGCTGCAGGAGACGTTCATCTCCGCCTGGCGCTCGCTCGACCGCTTCGGCGGGCGCAGCGAGGTGACGACGTGGCTCTACCGCATCGCCGTGAACAAGAGCCACGACGTGATCGCGCGCCGCACGGGCCACGGCGACGCTCGACGAGCTGACGGAGCCCGCCGAGCCGATCGACCGCGGCGAGCAGCGCGCGCGCCGGCAGGCGATCGAGCATGCGCTGCAGACGCTGTCGCCCGAGTTCCGGGCCGTCGCGGTGCTCTGCGACATCCTCGGCCTGACGCCCGCCGAGGCGGGGGACGTCCTCGA
>CAWIWE010000019.1:0-29983 GCA_963839625.1 uncultured Actinomycetota bacterium
GGCCCAAATCGGGGTATCAAGGATCTGGCATGCTGAGCGAGCACGCGTCGGGGACGTTCACGTGGAGGATCGCGATGTCGGCAACCGACACCGACGCTGATTTCTTCAATCTCGCAGTGGCCTTCAGCCGGCGACGCACGTGGCCGCAGCTGTTCCTGATGGTCCTCGGCGGATGCGTCGCCATCACCGGCATCGCCAGCGTGGCCGCGCACATCGTCCACCAGGACGAACAGCTGGCGCTGCCGATGGGCCAGGCCGTCGGTCTCTATCTCGTCGGCAGTGCGATGTTCGCCTGGGGCGCGGCCCGCGGCGACACCGGGGCCATGCCCAGGTGGCTGGCGATCACGGTGTTGAGCGGAAGCCTGTTCATCCTCTTCGCCTTCGTCGCCGGGCTGTTGCCGGCCATCGCCAGCAGGGCGGTCAATCGAGCGCTCGGCTCGCCGAAGACGTCGAAGACGACCCTGGCATCGATGGTCCTCGACCAGAGCGAGGCGGAGGCACTGGTGGGTTCACCGGCACAGCCGTCGACGGTGAGCTCACCGGCGAGGTCCGCCAGCGCCATGTGGCAGGGACCGACCGACGAGGCGGGACGGTCGAGCCTGCTGACCGCGAACGTGCGTCGATCCGCCTCCTTGGCCGCCCGCGTCCGCACCAAGGTCGCGAAGCCACCCATCACCCGGGTGCCCGATGTCGGAGACGGCGCCGTGACGGTGCGCCACGGCAAGGACGGCGAGATCGTCGGTGTCCAGGCCGCGCAGGGTGACTGGGTGGTCGCCATGAGCCTGCATCGCGGGAAGACCGAAGTCACTCCGACGCTCCTGCGGTACGTCTCACGCGCGCTCGAGCGACTCGCCCAAGCGCTCCCGTAGACCGTTCGCGAGTCCGGCGATGGTCGCCGCGTCGAACAGGCCGCCGCCGTGTTTGGCGAGGCGACGCCGTCGTACCGGGCCGAGGCGGACGCGGGAGTGGATGCGGGTCCGGTCGCCGCCGAGGTCGGTGAGTGCGAGGGTCCACGAGAAGCTGACCCGCCCGCGTCGCGAGGTGTACACGAGAGCGTGCGGCGCAGAGATCTGCGCGACTGTCAGCGTCGCGTCACGGCCGCCCCAGTCGCCGATGGTCTGACCGACCTCCAGCGAGTCGAACCGCGGGTCGAGTCGTCGGGCGGCTCGGCGGCCGCGCGGGATGAACCGTTCGACGACTCGTGGGAAGTACCAGCCGGCGCGGTCCTTGCCGATCTGCACCAGCCACGGCCACACCGTCGACGGCGACGCATCGAGGGTGAACGCGCGGTCCATCGTGACGTCGGCCGGCACCAGGTCGTCGCCGGGCAGGCCCGACGCCACCTCGTCCGGGGTCGGCCGCACCGACAGCCAGCCCACCGCGAGCTCGCTACTCCTCGAGCGCCCTCTGGGCGTCCTCGATGCGGTCGTTCATCTCGTTGATCTTGCTCTGGTAGGTGGAGAGGTCGCCCTTCTTGAGCGCGTCCTGAGCCTCGTTGTAGGCGTCGGACGCATCGGCGAGGTAGTCGCTCGGCGACTTCTGCTCCGCCGGCTCGCCGTCCTCGGCAGGAGCCTCCTCCTCGGCACCGGTGTCGGTGCTGCCCTCCTCGAGCCCCAGGGCCACCCGGAGCGCCTCGTCGAGGGTCTGGCCGAATCCGACGTCCTGCCCGAACGACGCCGCGACGAACTGCAGCACCGGGTACGTGCCCTCGGCGGCCGAACGCCGGATGTAGACCGGCTGGACGTACAGCAGGCCGTCACCGACCGGCAGCGTCAGGAGGTTGCCGTTCTGGACCTGGGCATCGGACTGCCGGAACTGCAGCAGCGCCTGGGTGACGCCACGGTCGGAGCTGAACTGGTTGGCGATCTGGCTCGGGCCGGGCACCTGGGTGTCGCTCGGCAGCTGCAGGATCTGCAGCTTGCCGTACTCCTTCGAGGTGGCCTCGGAGTTCACCGAGACGAACGACGCGAGGTTCTGTCGGCTGTTCGGCAGGTAGACCGTCGTCAGCGAGAACTCCGGCGGCTGGTCAGCTTCCTCGCCGGGTGTGCCCACCGACAGGTAGTACGGCGGCTGCAACGAGCTCTGGGTGCCGGCTGGATCCTCGGGCACCTTCCAGCGCTCGCCGCCCTCGTAGAACGTCTGGGCGTCGGTGACGTGATACTCGCGCAGCACGTCGCGCTGCACCTTGAACATGTCGACCGGGTAACGCAGGTGCTCGAGCAACGGCTGCTTGATCGCGCTCTTGGGCTCGACCGCGTTCGGGAAGACCTTCATCCAGGTCTTGAGGACGGGATCCTTGGTGTCCCACTGGTACAGCTTCACCGAGCCGTCGGCGGCGTCGACGACAGCCTTGACGGAATTGCGCATGTAGTTGACCTGGTCGGTCGGCAGCGCCGCCTG
The DNA here is from genome assembly GCA_963839625.1 of uncultured Actinomycetota bacterium. GTDB lineage: Bacteria > Actinomycetota > Actinomycetes > Propionibacteriales > Nocardioidaceae > Aeromicrobium. The sequence goes on from CAWIWE010000019.1 coordinate 2,401, forward strand.
CGAACGTCCTTGCGTCAGGGTGTCGTCCGTGGCCGCGCGCAGCGAGCGGTGCTCGGAGTACGGGAAGGAGTTGCTGGTGGTGTACGCATCGACGATCCAGACCACCTTGCCGTCGACGACCGCCGGGTAGGTGTCGCCGTCGACGGTGAGCCACGGCGCCACCTTCTCGACGCGCTCACGCGGGTGACGGTCGTAGAGGATCTTGGAAGCCGAGTTGACCCGGTTCGAGAGCACGATGTTCGGTTCGGCGAACTTGAACGCGTACAGGCCCCGGGTGAAGAAGTTGCCGATCGGCACGCCGCCGGAGCCGTTGTAGGTGTTCTGGGTGGCGTTCGCCGTGTCGTCGCCCGCCGACTCGCCGCCGCGCGGGATGTCGACCTCGATGGGTTTGGCACCCTTCGGCCGGCCGACGATCGAGTACTCGGGCGAGTTCTCGCCGAAGTAGATGCGGGGGGCCTGGTCGAGCTTGAGCTCGCCGGTCGGCGGGATGTCCTTCTCGACCCACACCGGCTCACCCTGCGGTCCGCGCTGGTTGCCGCGCGCCGCGATGATGCCGTAGCCGTGCGTGTAGACGGTGTGGTCGTTCGCCCAGTTGCGCTGCGACTCCTGAAGGCCCGCCAGGTTGAGCTCGCGCGCGGCGATGATGATGTCCTGCGCCTGCGGGTCGTCGCCGATCTTGTAGCGGTCGACGTCGAGCGTGTCGGGCACCGCGTAGTAGCCGCGCACCTGCTGGAGCTGCTCGAAACCGTCGGCGATGAGGGTGGGGTCGAGCAGTCGGGTGCTGACGCGCGACTCCGCTGACCGGGTGAGCTCGGCCGGCGTGAGCGTGGTCTTGGCCGTGTAGTTCTCGGGCTTGGTGTCGGCAACGTCGTAGGCCTCGCGGGTGGCCTCGATGTTGCGCGTGATGTACGGCCCCTCCTTGTCCGGCTCGGACGGCTTGACCTGGAACGACTGCATGACGAACGGCCAGATGCCGCCGATCAGGACGGACGTGAGCAGCAGCAGGCCGAGCCCGATGGCCGGCAGCACCCACGAGCGGATGATCGCGGCGGCGAACAACAACAGGGCGCACACGAGGGCCACACCGATGAGGATGTTGCGGGCCGGGATGCGCGCGTTGGCGTCGGTGTAGCCGATGCCGTCGAACAGCGCCGACGAACCGACCGCCAGCCCGAACCGGTCGAGGTAGTACGAGACCGCCCGGAGCAGCACGCCGAGGCCGAGCAGCACCGACAGGTGCACCTGCGCCGCCCGCGAGAACCGAGGGCCGCGGCCGGCCAGACGGAGGCCGCCGAAGACGTAGCTGATGAACACGACCGCGATCACGGAGATGACGACCATTGCGAACGAGAACGAGGTCAGGAACCGCAGCCACGGGTAGTCGAAGACGTAGAAGCCGATGTCCTTGCCGAAGTGCGGGTCCTTGGCGCCGAACGACGTGCTGTTGCTCCACATCTGGAAGGTGTCCCAGCGGCTCGCCGCCACCGAGCCGGCGAACGCCGTGAGCACGAGCCCCAGGATGAGGAGCACCGGGCGCAGGATCGGGCTGAGCGCCTGGCGGTACCGGAACGCGGGGTCGTCGCGGCGCATCGGCGTGGCCTCGGGCCGGAAGCGCCAGGCGAGGTAGATGTTGCCGATGACGAACAGGCCGAAGATGAGGCCGAGCGCGAGGAACAGCCCGACCCGGGTGAAGAGGACGGTGCGGAACACCTCGGAGTAGTCGACCGAGTCGAACCAGAGCCGGTCGGTCCAGACGCTCGTGAAGATGGAACCGATGAACAGCAGCGCCGCCAGCGTGATGAGGGTCGGCACGAGCACGCGGCGCCGGCGATCCACGCCACCCGCACTGGGCTCAGGGCGAGGCCGGGAAGGTCCGAAGATGTCGCTCACAGGGCTCCTGGTGGCGGGACGAGTCGCAGCTGGTGCTTGACCAGCACTTTATGCCTCACGTCAAAGTCTTGGTGAGGTGGTCGAGAAGTCCCGGTACAAGGTCGGGCCCTTCGAGCATTGGCGAGTCCTGAGGATCACGCGCCCGGACGGCGCTGTGACGTTCTCCGTCGCGCGTCACCGCGGCGATCAGGCGGACGTCGCGCCTCTCGGGATGCTCGGACACGAACGTCATCAGCGCGTCCTCGTCGTCGGGCAGCTCGTCCTCCACCTCGGGGGGCAGCATGACTCGCTCGACCACCGCAACGCATCCGGCGACGGCGTCCGGCCACTCGATCTCGTCGAGGAGCGCTTCGAACGGCCGGTCCGGCGGGAGCCCGTCCTGTTCGATCGACGTGAACCCGTCGGGCTGGGCCTCCAGCTGAGCGGACAGGCTCGCGGCGAGCGCCGGTTCGTGCTCCACCAGCTGGGCGGTGGGAACGAGCGCATACAAGCGCGGAGGCTGGTCCCAGCCCTCGGCCGCGACGTGCGCTTCGACCTCGAGCGTGACGAGACGCAGGGGCGTGCTCGGCAGCGGGTCGTCTACCGACATGAAGGAACCGACGCCTTGGAGTTCTTGGCCAACGCCTCGAGCGCATCGATGGCGTCATCGAGCTCGGAGACCTTGACCAGGCGCATGCCGTGATCGCTCCCGTCCAACGCCTCGGCGCAGTTGGGGGCGGGGACGAGGAAGACCTTCGCACCGTCGTCGGCCGCTCCCGCGATCTTCTGCCGGATGCCACCGATCGGGCCGATCTTGCCCTCCGGCGTGATCTCCCCGGTGCCGGCCACCTCGCGGCCACCGGTGAGCGATCCCGGGGTGAGGCGGTCGTAGATGGCGAGGGCGAACATCCCCCCGGCGCTCGGACCGCCGATCTGCTCGCCGACGTTGTTGATGATCTCGATCGGGAAGTCGAACGTCGAGCGCAGCATCACCCCGATGCGTGGCAGCTCCTTGTTCTTTGCGTCCGGTCGAGTGACGATTTCGACGCTCTTCGTCTCGCGGTCGCGGGTGAAGCCGATCGTCACCGCGTCGCCCGGCTTGGCGCGGCCCACCGCCTCGACGACGTCCTTCGCCGTTTGGGTGCGGCGCCCGTCGACGGTGCGGATCTGGTCACCAGCCCTCAACTTGCCCTTGGCCGCGGCGTCGTCGGCGACGGAATCGATCGTCGGCACCTCCGGCACCGTGTAGCCGGCGGCTCGCAGCCCCGCGACGCGTGAGGAGTCCTTCGAGCTGGCGAGCTGGGCCTGGCCCTCCGCCTTGGCGTCCGTGGCCGACTCCCCCTTGCGGTAGACGAGTGAGCGCGGCACCACGGCCGTGTCGTCGGCGAAGTAGGCATCGAGCGCCTCAGCCAGCGAGACGTTCGTCTCCGCCCGGGTGACGGAAACGGTGGTGAAGTCGAGGGCACCCTTGGTCGGGTAGGTCTTGACGTCCTTGCCGAACGTGAACATCGGCTTGTCGTTGAACTCCCCGAGGGTGTCGAACGCCGGGCCCGGGCGGATGGTCACGTACGGGACGGGCACGAGGAACGCAACGCACGAGAGCGCGATGAGCGAGAGCGACGCGACCACGATCGTGAGGTAGCGCCGACTGGGCCTCAGGGCAGGGTCGGACACAGGCTCAGCCTAGAGACGACTGACAACAGACCGGCACTCGGCGGTGCGCCAAATCTGATGTACCGGCACCCGGGCGCCCGTACCGTGGAACAACCGACCTCGGAAGGCCAGCCCATGAGCACTCTCGACACGACGGTCATGATCGCGATTCACGATGCGTTACGACGCGATCTCGAGCAGATCGCCCGGCGCGCGGCAGATCCCAACGGCCACCTCGACGCGGCACTCGGATGGGAGCTGTTCGGCCGCTACCTGGACATCCACCACCGAGCGGAGGACGACCTGCTCTGGCCGATGCTCCAGCAGGTGCTCGAGGACCGTCCCGACGACCTGGCGCTGGTCGCCGCACTGGAGGACGAGCACGAGCAGATCGACCCCCTGGTGGTCGAGATCAATGCCGTGCTGCACGGCCGTTCCGACGAGCGGCTCGTCGACGTCGTCGACGCCTTGCACACGGGCCTTCGCGAGCACCTGCGGCACGAAGAGCAGGAGGGACTGCCACTGATGGGCGCCGTGCTGTCGGAGGAGCAGTGGGCGACGTTCGGGATGAACTCCGGTGCCCGGGTCGCGGACGATGCCGCGCGCTTCGTCCCGTGGATGGTCACCGCTGCCACTGACGCCGATGAACTCGTCGACCGACTGCCGCCACCGTTCCAGCAGGGCTACCGCAGCGGCTGGGCCGACGAGTACGCAGCACTCAACGTCTGGCCGTAGCTCCTGACAACGAAGACGTCTACTCGGCGTGGACCCAGATGGCGTCGCCGTCGACGTACGTCTGGTGCTTCCAGACCGGCACCTCGGACTTGAGCTCGTCGATCAGCCGGCGACCCGCCTCGAACGCTTCGGCCCGATGCGCCGCGGACGCCGCCACCACGACGGCAAGGTCGCCCACCACGAGATCGCCCACGCGATGCACGGCGGCCAGGGCGATGACGTCGCACTCGTCGGCGATGCGGGTGGCCACCTCCCTGAGCTTGTCCAACGCCGTGGGATGGGAGCTGTAGGACAACTGCTCGACGGCCTGCTCCTGGTCGACCTCGCGAACCGTGCCGACGAAGAGCGCGATGCCGCCCGCAGCCGGATCGCGCACGGCGGTGAACACCTCGTCGAGGCTCAACGGGGCGTCGCGGATGTCGAGCAGCCTGAGCTGCTCGGTCGGTGACGGGGCCGCGGTGTTCATCTGGGCCATCGTAGGCAGGGAGACACTGGGGAGCGCTGGGTAGTCTTGCGCCATGGCCGACCAGGACGAGCCGAACCGCGACGACGAGCCGGATCCGACTCCCCCGAACCCCTTCGCCGGTACGCCGATGGAGGGCCTGTTCGCTGCGCTCGGAGGCGCCGGCGGCGGTGCCGGCCAGACGCCCGACCTCAGCGCGCTGTTCGGGCAGATGCAGCAGATGTTCCGCCCGCATGACGGCCCGGTCGACTTCGCGATGGCCAAGGACGTCGCACGACAGGCCCTCGCTTCAGCCGGACCCGACCCGTCGCCGCACGCCGGACAGTCCGGTGCGGTCGACGACGCCGTGCGTCTGGCCGAGTCGTGGCTCGACCGCGTCACCGACGTGCCCGCCGGCGCCACCTCGGCCGTGGCGTGGAGTCGCGCCGAGTGGATCGAGGCCACCGCGCCCACCTGGGAGAAGCTCGTGCTGCCGATCGCCGAGCACGTCGTCGGCGCGATGGGCGAGGCCGTCCCCGAGGAAGCCAAGGCCATGGCCGGCCCGCTCATCGGCATCCTGAGCCAGGCCGGCGGCGCCATGTTCGGCCAGCAGATCGGCCAGGCCCTCGCCGGGCTGGCCGGCGAGGTCGTCTCCTCCACCGACATCGGACTCCCCCTCGGCCCCGAGCGCACAGCGGCCGTGCTCCCCCACAACGTCGAGGCGTTCGGGGAGGGCCTCGAGCACTCCGCCGCCGACGTCCTGCTCTACGTGGTGCTGCGCGAGTGCGCGCACCACCGCCTGTTCAACCACGCCACCTGGCTGCGCGCAGCCCTCGTCGGCGCCGTCGAGGAGTTCGGCCGCGGCACCCGCATCGATCTCTCGTCCATCGAGTCGACCATGCAGGGTCTCGACCCGTCGCGCCCGGAGGAGATCGCCGAGGCCATGCAGGGCGGCCTGTTCGAGCCCGAGCGCACCCCCGAACAGCAGCACGCGGTGGAGCGCCTCGAGACGCTGCTCGCGTTCGTCGAGGGCTGGGTCGACGAGGTGGTCGATCAAGCCACCCGCGAGACGATGCCCGCCGCGGCGTCCCTCGCCGAGGCGATGCGTCGACGCCGTGCGGCCGGAGGCCCGGCCGAGCAGACCTTCGCCTCGCTCGTGGGCCTGGAGCTGCGGCCCCGGCGCATGCGCGACGCGACCACCCTCTGGGCCGCCCTGCGCGATCGGCAAGGGCCGGAGGCGCGCGACGCCGTCTGGAAGCACCCCGACATGATGCCCACCGCCGCCGACCTCGACGACCCGCTCGGCTTCGCCCACGACGACACCGGATCGATGTCGGACGAGGACTTCGACGCCGCGCTCGGCCAGCTGCTCGACGGCGACGACGAGCGCCCAGAGGACAAGCGGCCCCCCGGTGGGGAGTCCGGGCCACAGGCGAGAAGACAGCACAGACGAGTGAACCTGCACGCGAACGCCCGTGCGGTGCTCGCGGCGTGGGACAGCCCGAACGACTCGCAGGACGCCTTGCGGGCGTCGTACCTCGAGCATCTCGACACGTATCCGGATGCGATGTTGCGCGGCTGTCATCCCGACCACCTGACGGCGAGCGCGCTCGTCGTGTCGCACGACCACCGCCAGGCCGTGCTCACCCTCCACCCGATCGTGGAGCGGTGGCTGCAGACGGGCGGGCACTGCGAAGCCCACGACGCGACGCTGGCCGACGCAGCGCTGCGGGAGGCCCGCGAGGAGACCGGCATCCAGGACCTGGTGATCGATCCGGTGCCGGTGCTGTTGTCGCGGCACGAAGTGCCATGCGGCCCGCTGCGTCCCTCGCACCATCTGGACGTGCAATTCGTGGCCGTGGCACCGGCCGGAGCGACGCCGGTGATGAGCGAGGAGTCGCTCGACCTCGCTTGGTTCGAGCTCGACGACTCTCCGCCCGAGCCCAGCGATCAGAGCGTGCGCGACCTCATCGCTGCTGCCAGCTCACGCCTTCGAGGAAGCCCTTCGCCTTGACGGTGTGCGGGTACGCATCGACCAGCGCCCAGAAACGAGCGCTGTGGTTGGGCTCCAACAGGTGCGCCAGCTCGTGCAGGAGCACATAGTCGACGACCCACTCGGGCATGCCCTTGAGCCGGTGCGACAGCCGGATGGCGGCGTCCTTCGACGTGCAGGAGCCCCATCGGGAGTTCTGGTTGGTGACCCACCGGACGCTCGCTGGGACGGCTTGCCCGTCGAGCCACCGCTCGGACAGTGCGTGCGCGCGGGCCAGCAGCTCGTCGTCGCTCGGCCGGACCCGCCGTTCACGGCGATCGAGCCGCTCGACGAGGCTGCGCACATGCGACTGCTCCTCCTCGTCGCTGAGGTGGGCCGGCATCAGGACGATGATCTTGTCGCCCTCGCGGTAGGCGCGAATGGTGCGACGGCGTCGAATGCTGCGCCGAATCTCGACCTCTTCCATACGGATCAATCTATCCGCCGGTTCCCACAGCCCGACTTTTTTTCGTCCACACGGCGAGGCGGCGAATCGGCAGGTCACGCCCGTGCCCGGGAGGCGGCCCGTGGCGTCGTCCACCAGGTGTCCACACGGTGGCCCGGTGATGCCCACAAGTTGTCCCCATTGTTATCCACAGGCGTGGACAACATTTTTCCAAACCGGTTGACGCGTGGCCGGTGCAGTCCTAGGTTTCCGCCATTCAACGCAGGTGAAATTGTGCGACGAAAATGCGGCACGCCTGCCCCGAAAACAGGGCGGCCTGCCGTAGCGTGAGTGCCCAGTAGCACCTTCGGCTAGGAGGCCGTGATGACGGAACAGTGGAGTGGCGAGTTCTACTGCGTGAAGTGCAAGGAAAAGCGCGAGGCCACCGGCGAGGTTCATGTCAGCGACAAGGGAACCCGCATGGCCAAGGGCATCTGCCCCGTCTGCGGAACCAAGCTGAACAGGATCCTCGGCAAGGCTTGATTCACCACGACGGGTGGGCGGTCGGTTGTTCAGCCGGTCGTCCACTCGTCATGTCATGGCGCTGATGCCTCGTGCGGACGTAGTTCAATAGCAGAACAGCGACCTTCCAGGTCGAAGACGCTGGTTCAAATCCAGCCGTCCGCTCCACTTCCCGGCTCTAGGCTCGCCGTGTGAACGTCCTGCTCCGTGTGCTCGGACTCAATCTGCTCGCCCACGTCGGGTCGCGGCTGCCGAGCACCGCGGCCCGCACGACCACCTCGATCGTCCTGATCGCGGCGAACCTGCTTCCACTGTGGGCAGTCCTGACCGGCGCTGCCGGTGTGGGCGACGTCTTCGTCATCTACTGGTTCGAGAACGTCGTCGTGTGGCTCACCACCACGATCAAGATCCTGACCGCCCGCGGCGGAACGGCCGACCTGTCCGGCAATGTGCTGACGGCGGCCTTCTTCGCCTTCCACTTCGGGATGTTCACCCTCGTCCACGGCTTGTTCTCGTTCATCCTCGCGAACCTGACGGGTGGGCTCACCGGCGAGCCACGAACCTGGTTGCTGCTGATGGCGGCGATCCTGGCCAGTCACGTGGTGTCCCTCGGCCTCAACTGGTTCGGCCAGGGCGAGCGCAACATCGTCACGGCGCGCCGGGCGATGGCGATGCCCTATCCGCGGATGATCGTGCTGCACCTCGCGGTGATCGGTGGCTTCTTCCTCCTGCTCGGGCTCGACCGTCCGGACGGCAGCTATGACGTGGTGGGCCCGGTCGCGCTCCTGTGCGGGCTGAAGACCGTCCTCGACGTCTTCTTCCACCTGCGGGAGAGATGGGCGAACCGTCGGGCCCTGAGGGGCACACTGGAGTCGTGAGGAAGAGGCTGCTCGCCGGTGCGACGCTCCTGGTGCTCGTCGCATCAGGCTGCACGGACGCGGACCCGGAGCCATCGCAGCGGTCTGACAATGACCGTCCCACACCCACGGCGACACCCACTCCGCCACCGCCCCACCCGGTGTCCCTGCCCGCGCTCATGCAGCGCGAGTACGACGGCGATGGCCTCAAGCTGAGGCGCGAGCTCGCCAGCACGGAGGAGTACCGGCAGCACAACGTGGTCTACCGCAGCGGCAAGCTCCGCATCACCGGGGTGCTGAACGTGCCGCGCGGGCCCGGGCCGCACCCGGCGGTCGTCCTCGCCCACGGCCACATCGACACGGACATCTACGTCAACGGACAGGGAATGCGACGCGAGCTGGACTGGCTCGCCCGCCGGGGCTTCGTCACCCTGCACGTCGACTACCGCAATCACGCCGGCTCCGACGACGACCCGGAGGCCGAGGAGAACCTGCGGCTCGGCTACACCGAGGACGTCATCAACGCCGTGCACGCCCTGCGCGACTGGGACGGGCCGGTCGACGACGAGCGGATCGGTCTCGTGGGGCGGTCGATGGGCGGCGGCGTGATCTACAACGTGCTCGCGGTCCAGCCCGGCCTGGTCGACGCCGCCGTGGTGTTCGCACCCGTCAGCTCCAACACCGTGGACAACTTCGAGCGCTGGATCCGCCGCGACTCCGGCCGGGAGAGCCTCGCGCAGCGGATCATCCGGCGGCACGGCGCACCTGAGGAGAACCCGGCGTTCTGGCGCAACGTCAGCCCACGCACGTACTTCGACCGCATCACCGAGCCGATCCTCATCCATCACGGGACCTCGGACGACAGCTGTCCGATCCGCTGGACCAGGCGCACGAACGAGGAGCTGGAAAGCGTCGGCGCGGACGTCACGCTGCGGGTCTACGACGCGGAGCAGCACGCCTTCGGGCCGCAGTGGCCGCGTGCCATGAGGGACACCACCCGGTTCCTGCGCCGCCAGCTCTCGTAGCGGATCCGCGAGTCCGGGCAGCGGAGTGGCCGGACGCGGGCGCTACGGGTTGGGCACGGGCACTTCGGCTCGGTTGGTCGTTCCCGTTTCCTTGCCGTTGACGAACGTGACGATGGTGTCCAGCTCGGGGAACTCACCGCCGACGATCGTGAACCACGCAAGGCGCGCCTGCTGGCTCATGTCTGCAGCCTGCTGAACGGTGATGTCTGCAGGTGCGGTCAGCACGATGTCCAGCCGCGACTCGCTGAGTGCCTTGATGCCGTCGTAGTGGCACTGCCACCTGGTCAGGTCCGCGTCGCACAACTCCCTGATCGGCCCACCGTTGGTCGCGACGTACAGCGCCTCGATGTCCTTGGCGTAGGCCTCGGGATCGAAGGGGGGTGGAGTCTCGCTGGTCGGTTCAGGCTTCGGCGTACCAGGGCTCGAGCTGCCGCCGTCGTTGCTCCGCTCCTCGTCCTTCTTCTGCTTCTTCTTGGCCGAGTTGCGCTGCTTCGGAGTCAACGTCTGGTCGTTCGACTGGCTGGTGATGACCGAGGACGACGGGTAACCGTCGGGGGACTGCGAGAAGTCGCCGGCGGCGTACGCGGCCGAGATCTTCATGACCAGGTCGACGTAGGAGTCGGAGTGGTTGTAGCGATGGGTCGCAGAGCGCGCGCCGGGGTCCGTGGAGAGGTCGTCGGAGCCGGCGCAGAGATAGACGCCGGCTGCCGCGGCAGCATCGTCGATGTCCTGCGGGTTCTTCTTGCCGTCGTTGTCGGAGTCGATGCCGGCCGAGCTCCACGTGCCCGGGATGAACTGCATCGGACCGACGGCACGGTCCCAGACCGTGTCCTGGTCGAACGCGCCCCGGTCGCTGTCGGGGATCCTCGCGACACCAGCGCCGTTGAGCGGAACGCCGTAGATACCGGGCTTGGCCAGGCCGTCGGCCGTCAGCGCGTTGCCGTTGCTGCGGCCGTGGTTGGACTCGACGCGGCCGATGGCGGCGACGAGGTTCCAGGGCAGCTTGCAGTTCTTGTCGGCCTTGGAGAGCAGGGTCTCGGCCCGACGGTAGGCCTCCAGGGCAGCCGAGGGGATGCCGCTGCTGGAGAGGGACGAGACCGCGCCGTCGGCACCGGCTCTTGGATCGATGCCGCCCTGAGCGCCCTGCACCGTGGCCGGCTGGTCGAAGGGGTTGGACGCAACGTCGGGGATGACGTCGGAGCCGCCGGCGGCGGCCAAGCCCGAGTTCGTGACGACAGCACCCCAGGCGCCAATCAGCACCGCCATCGGCGCGAGAACGCTTGCCTTCTGCAAGCGCGAAAGCTGTCGGGCCATGTCTGCCCTCAAAAGAAACGTGCCGTTAGTGGCCCGGGTTTTCGATCCACCAAGTAGCCCGATTTTACCTCTACCGATGCGCTTCGGATGGAGAACGCTGAACAAGGTCGGTTCAGCGTCGAGTATCTCGATTCATCACGCCGTCGGGCCGCAGTGGCCGCACGCCATGCGGGACAACACCCGGTTCCTGCGCCGCCCGCTCTCGTAGCCCAGGATCACGACGTGCGATGCCGGGGAAGACGATGCAGGACGAGGTCACGGAGCTCGCCCTGGTTCACCTCGACCGTCATGTAGGTACAGAACGGCTGTCGGCGGCGATCGGTGGGCGAGCCCGGGTTCAGCAGTCGCAGCCCGGTCCCGGTGACCGTGTCCCACGGGATGTGGCTGTGACCGAAGACCAGGACGTCCGTGTCGGGGTACGCAGCCGACATGCGGTTCTCCCGGCCCTTGGCGGGACCGGTCTCGTGCACCACGCTGAACCACGCTCCATCCAGCCTGACGTCCGCACGCTCCGGCATCCGGGCACGAAGCTCAGGGCCGTCGTTGTTGCCCCAGCACGCGACGAGACGTGCCGACCTCGCCGACAGCTCCTCGAACAGTGCGAGGTCGACCCAGTCCCCGGCATGGAACACGACGTCGGCCGTCTCGACTTCCTTCCAGACCTGCGGCGGCAGCTCACGCGCACGCTTGGGCACGTGGGTGTCGGCCAGGAGCAACAACCTCATGGGTCCATCCTGCGCCACCGGATTCAGCAGCAAGCGACTCGCCTGGAAGACCATGGACGGCGGCTCGCCCCCGTTGTCACGGAGCGGCCCAGGTGTGCCGTGTGCAAGGTCACGCCTGCTCGCCTTGTGGCTGTGCAGCACAACAGGGAGTATTTGAGTGAACAGATGTTCACTCAAATCATTCGAGGAGACGCATGAGTACGCCCCGCAAGCGCACCCTGATCCCGGTCGGCAGCGCCAGCACCCACGACCAGGCGCCGAAACCACTGGTCGGCGGCGACGGGACCAAGCGCGCCACCATCGGTCTGGAGTACATGACGTACGAGCAGCTGGAGGAGTTCGGGCGCGAGCTCGACGCCATCCGCCAGAAGGTGCTCGACGACCTGGGCCAGGAGGACGCCGACTACATCCGCAACGTCATCAAGGCCCAGCGCGGCCTCGAGGTCACCGGACGCGCCCTCATGTTCCTGCCGTTCATCCCGCCGGCGTGGCTGGCCGGCGTCGCCTCCCTCTCGCTCTCGAAGATCCTCGAGAACATGGAGATCGGCCACAACATCATGCACGGCCAGTACGACTGGATGAACGACCCGAAGATCAGCGGCCATGACTACGACTGGGACAACGTGGCGCCCGGCGAGGACTGGAAGCGCACGCACAACTTCGAGCACCACACCTACACGAACATCCACGGCAAGGACCAGGACATCGGCTACGGCCTCGTGCGCATCGACGAGGACCAGCCATATTCCTACAAGTACCTCGGCAACCCCGCCTACGCCGTCGCCCTGATGCTGCTGTTCGAGTTCGGCGTCATGCTGCACGGCACGCCGTGGAACGACCTGCTCAGCGGCAAGAAGACCGACGCCGAGGGCATGAAGCAGTGGCGTCGCGCCCGCGACAAGGCCGCGAAGCAGATGCTCAAGGATTACGTCCTCTTCCCCGCGCTCACCGGACCGTTCTTCCTGTCCACGCTCGCGGGCAACGGCATCGCGAACGTGGTGCGCAACATCTGGGCGTTCAACATCATCTTCTGCGGCCACTTCCCGGCAGAGGTCAAGACCTTCCACCAGGAGGACGCCGAGAACGAGACCCGCGGCCAGTGGTACCTGCGCCAGCTCCTCGGCTCGGCCAACATCACGGGCGGGAAGCTCTTCCACATCATGAGCGGCAACCTCTCGCACCAGATCGAGCACCACCTGTTTCCCGACATTCCAGCGCGCCGCTACCCGCACATCGCGCCTGAGGTCAGGGCGCTGTGCGAGAAGTACGGACTGCAGTACAACTCCGGCCGACTCTCCAGGCAGCTGTTCAGCGTCGCCAAGCAGCTCGTCCAGTTCGCGAAGCCTCCGAAGGACCCGGCCAAGTGGCACCGTCGGTACAAGAAGATGGACGACGCTCGTGAACCGGGAGAGCAGCCTTCGTCTGAAGTCGCTGCCTGAGAAGGGCGTGCTTGCGGGGCCACGACGATCCCGGGGTGAAGGCGCATGGGGCACGGCGTCGATGGGAGAGCTTCGTCTGCGCTCCGCGAGCAGCCGTGTTCTGGGTCAGACCTCCGCGAGCGTCACGAACGGGAACGCCAAACCATCGTTCCACCTGCACATCCGAGGCGAGCACCGGGCGACGCCAGCAGCGTCCTCGTCCGTCGACTGCGGCTCAGGGTCGCCCGGGCTTCCACGTTCGGGCTCAGATGAGGGATGGCTCTTCGGCGAGGACCGGTGAGTCGTCGAAACCCTTGAAGCTGAGCCAGCATCCGAGCGAGAACTCCCAAAGCGCGATGGGTAGTGCGAGGAAAATGGACTCCGAGCCGAACTGTTCGATGTGCCCGAACGTGACCAGCGCCGTCGAGGTCAGGAGGATCGGAGCCCCGACGAGGCCGAGAACCGGAAGGGCCCGGGGAACAAGTCGAGCCTGGTAGAGGACGGTTGCGAGGAACATGGCGTTGATGGCGGGCATGACGCCGGGTCCGAAGTTGAAGGCCCAATCTCGAACGGCGACGAGAGCTTGCGAGACCTCCAGGAGTCCCGCTGGTGCACTGGCGCTGCCGCCGAGGTCCTGCCGCAGCGAGACGACCGACAGGATGCTGACGACGCCGACGAGGATGAGCCCGGCTTCGACGAGTCGCGACGCCACCAACCCGAGAGCGAACGCTTGGCTGACGCGCTTGGTGACGGGGTAGAGGGCCAGCGCGGTGGCGACGCCGGACAACGCGACGAGGACCTCCAGCAGACCTCCGAAGAGGACCTGGTTGTCCGAACCCTCTCCGAGGACGTAGTTGGCGTGGTCGGTGACTGGCCCGAGAAGGGGCAGCGCGGGGATGGAGGTGAAGAACGTGAGGAGATACATCAGCCCGGCGATCAGGGCGAGGCGGCGGGATGCAGTCATGAGTTGCTCCTTCGGGTGAGCATGCGGGTGCGAGCTTTGTGCAGCTGTGGCATGAGGCCGTAGATGACGACGGGTACGGCGATCGTGGCGAGCACGAACGTGCGTAGGACTGGAGTCATGGAACTGAGCCAGTCTGAAAGCGTCAGGTTGATGAGGGTGAGTGTGGGAAACACAGCCAGCCAGATCATCAGCGCGAGCTGATGCTTGGTCGGCGGGCCGAGGGGTCGGACGTCTGGATTGGTCACTGGATGGTTCTCCTTCTTCGTTGAGTGAGTGGTTGCGCCGGCGGTTCGCCGGTGCGAAACGTGGTGAGGGCGATGTGGACGTCCTCTTCGACGAGATCTGCGTTGATGGCGATGGCGGTGGCGGACCCTTCGCCGGCGGCGGTGATGACTTGGGCGCGAGGGTTCGTGGCGTTGCCGGCAGCCCACACACCACGCACGGACGTGCGGCCAGTGGAGTCGACGACGGGCCAGCCATGGGTGTCGAATTCCGCGCCCAACGCGCGCAGAGGACCATCGTTGGCGTGGAACGTGGGACGCACGAACAACGCCGTCCGCGGCACGAATCGGCCATCGACCAGCTCCACGCCCACCAGCCGGTCGTGACTGACCTCCAGCCGTGCGATCTCGCCTTCGACGACCTCGATGGACCGGGCGGCGAGCTGCTCGAGCTCCACTTCGGGAGGCGTGCTGTCTCGGGCGAAGTAGACGACGTCACTGCTCCATTGGCGGATGAGGTGCGCGTGCTGAACGGCAGCGGCCGTACCTCCGATGACGCCAAGACTCTGGTCACGTACCTCGTGGCCGTGGCAGTAGGGACAGTGGAGGACGTCTCTTGCCCACCGTTCCGCCAGGCCGGGAAGATCTGGAATGTCGTCGCGTAGCCCGGTGGCCATGAGCAGCCGGCGGGCGCTGATCCTGTCGGCGCCAGAGGTCGTGAGTTCGAACGTCCCAGCCGCTGATTGATGCACTTCAGTGACCGTGTCGTCGATCAGGTCCCCGCCATATGACACGACTTCCTGGCGCCCGGTCCTGAGCAGATCGCCAGGGGGCATCCCGTCGCGAGAGAGGTAGCCCTGCATCCGAGCCGCCGGCGCATTACGGGGATGTCCTGCGTCAATGACGGCCACGCTGCGTCGAGCGCGTGTGAGCACGAGGGCCGCGGACAGACCTGCTGCTCCTCCGCCCACGATGGCCACATCAACGGTCTTCATGCCTTCGAGAATGCGATTTCGTCCCAGTTTCGACAACAATCGTTGCCAAAACTGGGAACTTCGCGCTCAACTGTGTGAATGGAGACAACGAAGAATCGCATCGAGTCCGCGCTGCATGAGGTCGGCTCACGTCTCAAGCGACTCCGCTCAGCGCGGGGCGTGACCCTTGGCGACCTCGCGAGCCAGACCGGAATCTCCAAGAGCACGCTGTCGCGATTGGAGACTGGGCAGCGGAAACCGAGCCTGGAACTGCTTCTCCCGCTGGCGGAGGCCTACGGTGTTCCGCTCGACGAGCTCGTCGGCGCACCAGAAGTCGGTGACCCGCGGATCAGGATGAAGCCGCGCCAGATCAATGGCCGGACCGTCATTCCGCTCACCCGTCGACCTGGAGGAATGCAGGTCTGGAAGATCGTCATTCCGACCTCGAAAAGCATCGTCGAGATGAAGACACACGAAGGCTACGAATGGCTGTACGTCATCAGCGGTCGACTACGCATCGTCATCGGGGAACACGACCTCGTCCTCGGACCCGGCGAAGTCGCCGAGTTCGACACCCGCCTCCCCCACTGGTTCGGCAGCGACGGCGAACTCCCAGCCGAGGTCCTCTCCGTCCTCGGCAAACAAGGCGAACGCATGAACGTCAGGGCCAAGTCCCGCGGCCTGCACCCGCACGACTAGACGTGCAAGGCTTCCGTGCCCGGCCACCTGCCGGTCGTGATCGCCGAGGAGTGAGTACGCATTGGGGGTTGAGGCGACTCGGCGTCGTTCAGGATCGACCGAAGCCGACATCGCGAGCCCGAGCAATCGCCTCGGCACGGCTTCCGCCGAGCTTGGTCAGCACATTCGACACGTGGTTGCGGGCGGTCTTGGGAGACACGAAGAGGATCGCCGCGATTTCCGCATTGGACCGTCCCGCGGCGATGAGGTCGAGAACTTCTGTCTCACGCTGAGTCAGGGACGGGAAGGCAGCATCGGAGGCGGCCGGCACGCGCCTCGCAGCTTGTTCCAAGACTGCCGCCGCGACTTGCTCGCCGAAGATCGCCTGACCACTGGCCACGCCGCGTAGCGCACGTTCGATGTCGTCGGGCTCCGAACCCTTCACCAGGTATCCCTGGGCGCCGGCCCGCACCGCGGCCGCGAGGATCGCCGGCTCGTCGGACATCGTGAGGACGAGTACAGCGGCGTCAGGGTTCGCCTCGGCGAACAGCCGGATGGCCGAGAGACCGTCCATGCCCGGGAGCCCGAGGTCGAGCACGATCAGGTCAGCCTCGGCAGCCTGTTCGACGGATGACTCGGCGGCCCCGTGGGATCCGATCACCTCCCAACCGTCCATCCCGTTGACCAACGACACCACCGCTTGACGGTAGAGCGGATGGTCTTCCACCACGAGAACTCGCGTGGTGCGCCTCATGACGTCGTCCCCGGGATCCAGGCGCGGACGACAGTGCCACGAGGTTCGTTGGCTCTCACGGAGAACCAGCCCCCCAGTTCTTCGGCACGGTCGGACATGCTGCGAAGGCCAACCCCGGGAAGCATGTCGACGGCCAAGCCATCACCATCGTCGGCCACAGTGACGGCGACGCCTTCTGCGTACCCGACGTCGACGCGGATGTTCGCCGCGTCGGCATGGCGCACCGCGTTCGTGGTCGCCTCCATCACTATGCGGTAGGTCGCGACTTCGACCGCGGGCGACAACGGCGGCAGCTCCTCGACGACGATCGCGATATCGGGACCGAACCGTTGCAGAGGATGGACAGCAGCGGCGAGAGCGTCGATCAGTCCTAGCTCGTTGAGTGCTGCTGGCCGCAGGCCGTCGCAGATCCGACGAACTTCTGCCACCGCGCGCTCCACCTCACTGGCGAGCGCACGAACGTGGTCGGCATCGTCAGTGGACGCCCGCGGACCGAGGCGCCTCAGCCCCAGTCCAATGGCCGCCAGGGAAGGCCCCAGACCATCATGGAGTTCGCGCCGGAGCCGGAGCCGTTCCTCCTCGCGGTCAGTGACGATGTCTCGGCGTGAGACCGAGAGTCGGAGGACGCGGCGTCGAAGCACGTCGAGATCTGAGCCTTGGTCGAGCAGCCGCTGCCGCACGACTGCCATGCCAACCATGACGGGGAGAATGGTCCCCGCAGTGAGAGCCAGGAGCGTCGAGGCGGCGCTGTTGCTCTGTGGGAGAGAGGCTGCGACGACGACGAGGCCACCGGCGAGGCAGAATCCTCCGATCTGTCCTCGAACGTCGCTCTCGGCCTCCGAGCGCCGGAACTTCACGACGAGCGCGGCCAGACCGAGCGTTGCTGCGACCAGAAGACTCGCGGACGCCGTGTCGGAGACGCTCTCCCAGAACCCCCTGCCACCTAGCCCGAGCGGGTTCTGAAGCTGCGGCCGAGCATCAAGCGATCCCGGCGTGAGGGCGCCCGCGACAACGAGCGTGGCGGTGGCGGCGATGCCCAGTATCGGGGCCGGCCACCACTGTCGGCTCGGCAGGGCCCCGTCGGGGTACAGCACGAGTCCCAGTCCTAGCAGGGGTGCCGCGCCGAGCGCCCAAACCCAGTTCGACAGCCAGGCCGACGCGTCGGCTCCCGGAACATCGGCGCGAGCCCAGCCGTGCGCCGGAAGCACCAAGGCCGATGCGACTCCGACGACCGTGTAGAGCACGGCGAGCCGTCGGATCCCTGCGGTGTGCGGACGGGTCGACCAGATGCCCGCCGCGACTGTGCTGAAGCCGACCGCGAGCGGCACGTTGACCCACGCCTCGGCCCCGATGCTGTGCTGTTCGACTGCAGCCAGAACGAGGCCGGCTGAAACGAGGCCAGTAGCTACCGCGGGCAGCACGAGCCACGGCCACCAGGCGGCGACCGCAGCCCCGTGCGAAATGCTCACGGTTTCATTCTGTGACTCCGATGCGGCTTTCGGTCGCGTTTGTGCGAGCAGTCGCAGTGACGATGCCGAGCACGATGAGCCAAAGCAGCAGGAACAAGTACGGAATGGGCACGAATGCCTCGGGACGGACCACCCCGACCATCCCCGCCACCACGCCTGCCACCCCGGCGACCGCGGGCCACCATGCGAGCCAGCGGCGCATGCTCGTCTGGACCAGCCCGAATCCAGCGGCAGCGAAGGCCGCGCAGAAGAGGAACCCGGAGACGACGAAGTCCTGGTCGCCGAGAGACGAGACCAGCTCCACGGTTCCCGGATCGACCACCGCGCCCTGGGTCTGTACCGCCATTCCCGGCGCGAGCGACCCGACCTTGACCGCGAGCATGCTGGCGCCCAAGATGCCGGCTGCGGCCCCCGCAACCGGTGCGTGACGTTGAAGGTTGACGACCAGCCACCCGAGGACGACTGCCATCGAGATGAAACCCACCAGCTCGAGCGGGTAGGCGATGTAGGCGATCACGGGGACACCGGACTGAATGTCGTCGAGGATCGATTGACCGTCACCTCGAGGACCCGCGTAGAGGCCGTTGCCGACGAGCGGGCAGAGACCAGCGAGGATCGCGGAGAGAGTGAGTGTGAGATTGCGCTGTGTGTCCATGGATCCACTCTCGAGCTGCGACGCGTCCCGCCGCATGGGGCTTTCGTCCCGTCTTCGTGGGACATCTGAGGAGTTGCATACTCCCCATGGAAGAAGGGCTCCGATCACCGTGCGCGATGCCTCACCTGCAGCGATATGCACATCACTCATGCAGGGTGATCGATCTGGCCCGACCGTTCTTCTCGACTTCTCAATGAAGGTCACGACGATCTCGGTGGTGACTGCGCTGGAAGTGGCCGCGCTGACCTCGACCTCATCGTCGAGCACGTGGACCGGGCGCGGCCATCTGATTGATTCCCCTCATAGGTGCTTTCTGGACTGGTACTTTCCGACAGCCATCTTCGTGGCGTCCAACCAGGTGTAGGAGGCACGGGATGCGTCGTTTGACAGGCTCGGTCGGCAAGTTCGGACTTTTCGTCGTGGGAGTTGTCTCGGTCTCGTCGGCACTTGCAGCACCGGCGATTGCGGCACAGGACGACCTTGACTTGGTCAGCCGCGCCTCCGGCGCCACCGGCGCCAAGGCCGAAGAGAACGCAGACCAGGCGGCGATCTCAGCCGACGGACGCTTCGTCGCGTTCCGCTCCCCGGCGAACAACCTGCACGACGACGACGCCGACAGCACGGTCGACGTCTACGTGCGCGACCTGCAGACCAACACCACAGCGCTGGTCAGCCGCGCCACTGGCGCCACCGGCACACCGGGCAACAACACCTCGGACCAGCCGGCGATCTCCGCCGACGGGCGCTTCGTCGCATTCACCTCAACCGCGACGAACCTGCACCCTGACGACACCGACGGCGTCGACGACGTGTTCGTGCGCGATCTGCAGGACAACACCACGGCCTTGGTCAGCCGCGCCGCGGGCGCGACCGGCGTCAAGAGCGATGGTCAGTCCAGAGCGCCCTCGATCTCTGCGGACGGAGGCTCGGTCGCGTTCCGCTCATCTGGGGCGAACCTGCACCCGGACGACACCGACGGCACCCCCGACATATTCCTGCGCGGCCTCCAGACCAACACCACGACGCTCGTCAGCCGCGCCACGGGCGCCACCGGCGCCAAGGGCAGCGGCGCCTCGGGAAATCCCGCGATCTCCGCCGACGGAAGTTCCGTTGCGTTCGAGTCGGGCTCGACGAACCTGCACCCCGACGACACCGACACCACGCTCGATGTGTTCGTGCGCGGCCTGCAGACCAACACCACCACGCTCGTCAGCCGCGCCACGGGCGCCACCGGCGCCAAGGGCAGCAGCTCCTCGGACCTTCCCGCAATCTCTGCCAACGGGCGCTTCGTCGCGTTCCACTCAGCCTCGACGAACCTGCACCCCGACGGCTCCGACACCACTCGAGACGTGTTTTTGCGCGACCTGCAGGCAGACACCACCACGTTGGTCAGCCGCGCCGCCGGTGCCACCGGCGCTGACGGCAACAACGATTCGACGACCGCGGCCATCTCCGATGACGGGCAGTCCGTAGCGTTCCAGTCGGCCTCGACGAACCTGCACCCCGGCGATACCGACACCGTCTTCGACGTGTTCGTGCGCGATCTGCAGGACAACACCACCACCCTGGTCAGCCGTGCCGCCGGCGCTACAGGGGTCAAGGGCAACGGCAACTCTTTCGCCGCCGCGATCTCAGCTGACGGGCGCTTCGTCGCGTTCGCGTCGGCCGCGACGAATCTGCATCCTGACGATACCGACACCCAGAACGACGTCGTCCGACGCGACTTGCTCGGCCCCCCGACGCCGCCGGGACCCACCACCTGTCTCGGGAGCCCAGCCACGATCACCGGCACGTCAGGAAATGACGTTATTCCGGGCACCAATGGTGTGGATGTCATTGCCGGCTTGGGTGGCAACGACAAGATCACCGGCCTGGGAGGCAACGACGTCATCTGCGGCGGCGACGGAAACGACACGGTCGACGCCGGTGGTGGCAACGACAGAGTCGACGCCGGCAACGGCAGCAGCAACACTGTGGAAGGCGGTTCCGGCAACGACATCCTCACCGGCGGGACCGGCGCCGACACCCTGAATGGTGGTTCCAACGACGACACCCTCGACGGCGCCGGCGGAGCGGACAAGCTCTCCGGCGGCTCCGACAAGGACAAGTTGACCGGCGGCACCGGCAGCCCAGACAGCTGCGACGGCGGCTCAGGAACCGACAGTGGCGGCACCGGCTGCGAGTCGACGAAGAGCATCCCCTGACAGGCGGCCGCTCGCTGGCCTGTGCGATCGGCCACGGGCTCGACGATCTCGGCATCGAGCCACTGGACCCGCCCGACCCCGACCTGCTTCTCGTCATGAGCTGCGGCGAGCCGCCGCGAGCGGTGTTCGACCAGGCTCGGCGGCACCGCATCAGCCACCTGCCGGTCGTGATCGACGAGGAGCGGGTCCGCATCGGACCAGTGGTCATCCCCGGTCTCACGCCGTGCCTGACCTGTCTCGACCTGCACATCACTCATGCAGGGTGATGGATGAGCCGTTCGTTCGACCGAACTTCTCAATGAGGGTCATGAATATTGCGAGGCGGCGCTCGCTTGGGCATCGAATGAGACTTTGCCATTCCTTTCGTTCTGTATTGGGTTTAACGTAGAGAGAATCCTCCCGATGCAAGGGGCGAAGCGATGACAACGACAGTGGCGACGCTTCAGGGCTCCAAGGCAACTATCAGCGACGAGAGCCTCGATGAACTCCGCATGACGATCCGGGGTGACGTGCTCACGCCCGAAGATCTGGGATACGCGACGGTACGTAGTGCTTACAACGCGATGCATCCCGGGAAGCCGGCGCTGGTCGTGCGGGCAAGCGGCACTGCCGACGTGATCAGCGCGGTCAACTTCGCCCGCGACAATGGGTTCCTGCTCGCGGTCCGCGGTGGCGGGCACTCGGTCGCCGGGCTCTCGAGCGTGGACGGCGGCCTGCTGCTTGACCTCGCTCTGATGAACGGTGTCGACGTCGACCCGGAGGCGCGGAGGGTGCACGTCCAGGGTGGGGCGCTGGTAGGGGACATGGACCACGAGACTCAGGCCTTCGGGCTTGTAGCCCCCAACGGCATCATCTCCGACACCGGCGTCGCCGGCCTCACGCTGGGCGGCGGAGAGGGCTGGGTTCGCCGCAAGTATGGGCTGGCGTCCGACAACCTCATCTCCGCACAAGTGGTGTGCGCGGACGGTCAGTTGCGCACGGCGTCGGCGGACGCGAACCCTGATCTGTTCTGGGCGCTCCGCGGCGGTGGCGGCAACTTCGGCGTGGTGACCTCGTTCACGTTCCAGTGCCACCCCGTTGGTCCGACGGTTGCCTTCGCCGGCGTGTTTCAACCGGTCTCGGACGCGGAGAACGTCTACAGGCGGTTCCGCGACTGGGCCGAGTCGGCGCCCGACGAGATCTCGGCGCTGATTGGATGCACAACGCTGCCGGCGAGCGAGCACACTCCCCCGGAGATCCACAACACGCCGATGATCGTCACCGGTGCCGTCTACACCGGCGATCCCGACGAAGGCATGAAGATCATCCAGCCCCTGCGTGAGATCGGGACACCGCTCGCCGACATCTCGGGCCCGCTTCCTTTCGTCGGCGTCCAAGCGGCCTTCGACGAGTTTTTCCAGCGTGGAACGCTGCGAAGCTACTGGAAGTCCACCTTCGTCCAGGAGCTGACCGACCCGATCCTAGACATCATCGTGAGCAAGGCCCAGAACCGTCCGTCCGACCGCACCTTCGTGGTCACCTTCTTCATGGGCGGTGCCATCAACACGGTGGAACCCGAGGACACCGCCTACAGCGAGCGCTCCGCGAACTGGATGCTGTCAATGGACGGCAACTGGTCCGATCCGAGCGACGACAACAAGGTCATCTCCTGGGTGCGGGACGCGTGGGCCGAGCTGCACGAGCATGGAACTGGCACGCTGTACCTGAATTTCACCAGCGCCGTCGAAGAGGGTACGACCGTTGGTGTTGATAGCGCCTTCGGCACGAACTTCGAGCGTCTAGCTCGGATCAAGGCGAAGTACGATCCCGACAACATCTTCCGTCTGAACAACAACATCATCCCGGCCTCGTAGAGCACCGACACGATGAGACGACCGACGTTCGAGTCAACACTTCGTGCTGGCGACGTGTTCAATCTCGACCCGGGGCATGACGCGTGGACGGATGGCGACGAGCCCTACCTGCTACTGGACGCCAGAATCGCGGCATACGCCCAGCCAAAGTGAGGCGCAGGCTGGGCAGAAGCCGTTGGGTCGAGATGCCTGTTCGGCTCGTCAGCCACATGAAATCCTCGATCAGGATCTGTGGACGACCGGCTCGTCAGCCGCGCGTCCACCCGTCACGCTGAGCCGGTGACCCGGCGGCCGACGATCCGTCCCGGTGCCCCGCTGCTACGCCGTGACTCCACCCACCTCCAGGTGGGCACCTCCCCGGCACGGTCATCGGCGACCGGCCGGGGCTTCGTCCGTTCCTGCGCCTCCTGAACGGAGTCCGCGACGTCGAGCAGCTGCGCCGGCTCGCGCGCACCGACGTGCCCGAGCTCGGCATCGTCCCGCTCGACCCGCCCGACCCCGACCTGCTCCTCGTCGTCAGCTGCGGCGAGCCACCACGAGCGGTGTTCGACCAGGCCCGGCGGCACCGCATCAGCCACCTGCCGGTCGTGATCGACGAGGAGCGGGTCCGCATCGGACCAGTGGTCATCCCCGGTCTCACGCCGTGCCTGACCTGCCTCGACCTACACATCACTCATGCAGGGTGATGGTTACCTCAATCGACCTAGTCAACTTCTCAACGAAGTTCATACCTTGTTGCTTGTCTTGGCCGGCGCCGACGTCGACCTCATCGCCGAGCACGGTCGATCGGGCGCGGCAACGCTCGGAGACCGTTACCGGCCGCGGGAGTGGCGAATCAACGCCATACTTGCCAGCGTCATGAAACTCATCGTCTCGGCGCAGTTGGGGCAGTTCGTCCAGAGGGGCTGGCTGTGACTGGCCAGCCGGCAACTCTCTTCGCCGAAGGCCCTGAGGGTCATGTGGCCTATCAGGTTTGGGGCAGCGGCAAGTTTGACCTGTTGTTCGTCACGCCGTGGCAATGGAACATCGATGTGATGTGGAGCCAGCCTCGCATCGAACGCTACCTGCGCAGGCTCGGCACCTTCAGCCGTGTCATCACCTTCGACAAGCGCGGGGCGGGCGTATCCGACCCGGTCCCCCTGGGCGCGATGCCGACCCTGGAGCAGTGGACGGATGACATTCGGGTTGTGCTCGATGCCGCTCAATCCTCGAAGGCGGCGATCGTCGGCACCATGGAAGGCACGCAAATGGCATTGCTGTTCGCCGGCCTCCACCCCGAGCGCACTCGCGCTCTCGTCGCACTCGATGGCGCGGCGTGCTACCTACGCCGCAAGAACTACCCAATCGGCATGCCTGAATGCCTGGTCGATGCGTCGACCGAACTCCTCTTCGGACGCGGGTCCGACGGGCTGGCCGTGTGGGCTCCGAGCCTGGCGGCGGACCCATCCTTTGTGACTTGGTGGCCATACTTCCGGCGGTCGTCCGCTTCGCCGACCGTCTCGGTTCGGATGTGGCTGAATGGAACGCAGTGGGATGTCCGGCCAGCACTAGCGGCCATCAGCGCACCGACACTCGTGCTTCATCACACTGGCAATCGCTACATCCGGGCGAACAACGGTCGATACATGGCCGAGCACATCCGCGGCGCGAAGTTTGTTGAGCTCGCAGGTGACGACTGCCTATTCTTCGCCGGCGACCAGGAAGATTCACTTGGCGAGATCGAAGACTTTCTGACCGGAACGCGCAGCGCTCCCGAACACGACCGCGTGCTTGCGACGGTCCTCTTCACCGACATCGTCTCCTCAACGCAGCGGGCGACCGAGCTCGGCGACAGCCGTTGGCATGAGCTCATCGACACACACGACCGAATTGCCGCCGACGAAGTCGGTCGATTCCGCGGACGGCTGATCAAGAACACCGGCGACGGCATCCTCGCCACATTCGACGGCCCAGCCAGGGCGATTCGGTGCGCCGCCAGCCTCAGTGAGTCAATGCGCTCTCTGGGGATCGAAATCAGGGCCGGGTTGCACGCCGGCGAGGTCGAGTTGCGTGGAGATGACATCGGCGGCATAGCAGTTCACACAGCTGCCCGAGTGATGGGGAAGGCTGGTCCCGGCGAAATCCTCGTATCCAGCACCGTCAAAGACCTTGTCGTCGGCTCCGGCATCGAATTCCTCGACCGAGGCGAGCACGAACTTCGCGGCTTGGAAGGGCAACGGCAGCTGTTCGCTCATCAGTCGTGACGTCTTGCGGGCGGATCCCCGTGCGCGATGCCTGGCCTGCTGCGACCTACACACCACTCATGCAGGGTGCCATAGGCCTGCTGGACTAGCTGCTGGACGATCTGGATGTAGAACACCACGCCAGCCGGTCCGACCCACCACCTAGTACGCCTAGGCAGCGACCGCCACGATCGATGTACTGCGTGAGCATCGGATCCATGCTCGGAGGCGAAGTCAGGATTGGGCCACGCCCTCGCAGCGTTGATCTTGAACGTGTGGACGGTCGGCTCGTCAGCCGGCCCTCCACCCGTCACGCTGAGCCGGTGACCCTGCGACCGACCATCCGTCCCGGCGCGCCACTGCTGCGCCGCGAC
The DNA here is from genome assembly GCA_963839625.1 of uncultured Actinomycetota bacterium. Lineage (GTDB taxonomy): Bacteria > Actinomycetota > Actinomycetes > Propionibacteriales > Nocardioidaceae > Aeromicrobium. The sequence continues at coordinate 27,746 of CAWIWE010000019.1, forward strand.
TCGAACCACCTCCAGGTGGGCACCTCGCCCGGGACGGTCATCGACGACGCCCCGGGGCTACGCCCGTTCCTCCGGCTCCTCAACGGAGCCCGCGACGTCGACCAGCTGCGCCGCCTCGTGCGCTCGGAGGTTCCCGAGCTCGAAGGCGACGTCGACGACGTGCTCAGACCGCTGCTCGCCTGCGGGGCGGTGGTTGACGCCAGCCCCCTCCAGGTCCGCCGACCACGGCTCCGCGTCGCCCTGCACGACGACTCCGGCAGCCGGCCCCTGGCCGGTGCCATCGGCCACGGGCTCGCCGACCTCGGCATCGGTCCCGCTCGACCCGCCCGACCCCGACCTTCTCCTCGTCGTCAGCTGCGGCGAGCCACCACGAGCGGTGTTCGACCAGGCCCGGCGGCACCGCATCAGCCACCTGCCGGTCGTGATCGACGAGGAGCGGGTCCGCATCGGACCAGTGGTCATCCCCGGCCTCACGCCGTGCCTGACCTGCCTCGACCTGCATCGCACCGACTGGGACCGGGCCTGGCCCGCGCTGCTCCCTCAGCTGGGACGTTCACGGTCGACGGCACCGGTGCTGCCGGTGCCGCTCCGCTACGCAGCGGCCGCCGAGGTCGCCGTCGAGGTACTGGCGGTCGCCTCGGGATCACGCCCGCGGACCGCCGGCCAGGTGCTCGCGCTCGGACCGCTGCACGACGCCCGGGTCACGTGGCCGGTCGCGTTCCACCATGGGTGCGCCTGTGCCCTGCTTCCGGCCGCGTGAGCAACCGAGGTGGTGGCCGCACCAGCCACGCGCACGTAGGATCCGCCCATGGTCGAGGCGGATCGTTTTCACATCAACCCGGAGACGGGCCGGCCCAATCAATGTCTCGACGGCGACACCTGCGAGTTCGGTGGTGCCGACTTCCACTACCCGGACAAGCACGACGCCGAGGTCGCGTGGCGTGCGCGCCAGCTCGAACGCGGAGTCATCGCCTACCGCAACGTGATGCGGGCCAAGGAGAGGGAAGAGGAGGATGCGGCCCTGGCCAAGCTGACCGGAAACGCGAAGGGCCAGGCCAGGAAGCTCTCCTGGGGAATCGTTCGTTCGATCCTCACCAAGAACATCTCGAAGTACATCGTGAACTTCTTCGGGCTCGTTGTCGCCTATGCCGTGGCGTCCGGCCAGTGGATCAGGGAGGACTGGATCCGGCGTCTCCTGCCCATCCTCGCGACCGTCGTCCTGGTCGCGCTCCTCGCCTGGTTCGGCATCAAGCTCTTCAAGGGCAGCAGGAAGGCCGCGCGAGTGGTCAGGCAGCGCCGGACCGCGAAACGCGCCGCCAGGAAGGCTCCGAGAGGCCGGGTGACCGCCGGGCGATAGGCACCGATCCCTGAGTTCAAAGGGGCGAAAGGGACACGTGGCCCACGGCGTGCATGGGAAGATCGGAGCACCCCCGGGGGACGTCAAGGACGAGGAGGCCTGCGCGTGGCGGTCGTCGGGTCCGAGAAGGCGGGGGTGACGCGCGGCGAGCGGATCTACTTCGCTGCCGTCGGCGTGCTGGCCCTCTGGGTCGGCTTCTGGGGCTACTTCGTGCCGAGCGAGGTCGAGCGCGCGATCCCGTTCTCGGTGCCGCCCCTGCATGCCCGCTTCCTCGGTGCGGTCTACCTGTCCGGCCTGACGATCATGATCGGCGGGCTGCTGGCTCGCAGCTGGCGCGAGATCCGGCTCGTCCCGATCCTCACGGCCCTGTGGACCGGTGGGCTGTGCGTGATCTCGCTGTTCTATCTCGACAGGTTCGACTTCGCCACGCCGCAGCCCTGGGTGTGGTTCGCCGCCTACGTGATCTATCCGCTCATCGCGCTCGGGCTGGCATGGCGCCATCGCCTCGTCGAGCCCGCGGCGTCCGCGACCGAGGTGCCCGGCTGGGCGCGGCGCTATCTCGTCGGCCAGGGCGTCGTGCTGACCGCCGTCGCCATGGGGTTGCTGCTCGCCCCTGGCGTCCTTGCCGACGTCTGGCCGTGGCCGATCGACCAGCTGCTCGCGCAGATCTACTCGGCGCCGCTGCTCGCGTATGGCGTAGGCAGCCTGCTGCTCGCCCGCCAGCGCACGTTGATCGAGACTCGCGTCGTGGTGGCGGGCATTCTCGTCTTCACGGCCGGAGTGCTGATCGCCTCGATCATCCATCGCGAGCTGTTCTCAGCCGATGACGTCGAGGACGTGCTGTGGTTCGGCCTGCTCGTCGTCGCCAACACGATGCTGGG
>CAWIWE010000020.1:0-90199 GCA_963839625.1 uncultured Actinomycetota bacterium
GTCTTCGCTGATCAGAGCAGCCACAGAACCTGACGACCGCATGTTGTCCATTCTCCTGCAGGGCATTGGTCCCATCCGGGTTACGGCGGATGCTGAGTCGGGAATGGACAGTACTCTCGGGCCACGATCGAGTGCCGGACCGGGGCCGGCTCAGAGCCGGCCGTTCTTCTAGAGCTCGAGCTCTCGTAAGAGCTGCGAGACACGTGCCTGTATGTCGTCGCGAATGTCTCGGACCTCATCGAGTGACTTGCCCTCGGGGTCGCCCACGTCCCAGTCCTCATAGCGCTTGCCGGGATAGAAGGGGCAGGCGTCTCCGCAGCCCATGGTGATGATGACATCGGCGGCGTGCACGAAGTTGTCCGAGAGTGGCTTCGGGTAGCCCTCCGCCAAGTCGATGCCTCGCTCAGCGAGTACTTCGAGGGCAAGTGGGTTGAGAACACCTGTCGGCTGCGATCCAGCGGACCGAACATGGATGCGGCCCGGCGCCAGATGCGCAGCCAGGGCCGCAGCCATCTGTGAACGACCGGCGTTGTGCACGCACACGAAAAGGATCTCCGGAACAGTCTTCCTGATGCGCTCCTCCGACTGAGCCTGGGCACCAAGTAGCTCCTTGGCGTACCGCTTGATCAGTACGGGAAGGTAGTTCGAGACGGTCGCCGTCGATTCGATGGCCTCTCTAGCCGTGGCGACTGCCTCGAAGACCTCAGCTCGGGTGAAGATGCCGTCGTAGGCGTAGACGAGCTCTTCGACGATGGGCGCGGGGTCGATGGCGGGGGGCGTGCCGGTCGATGACATGTATCGATGATCGTCGATGCAAGTGAACGGGCGGTGAACGGCGTTCGCCGCGGGGATGCGTTTCGGAGGACTAGTACAGCCGCCCAAGGCGTGAACCAAGGCGAACGGGTTCGAGTCCCACAGGGCCCACCGTCACTCGGTCACCGGTTGCGGCTTGCTCCGGCGCATCCAATCGGGCCGCCGCTCGACGAGGTCGTAGAGCACCGGCACCAGGATCAGCGTCAGGATCGACGACGAGATCAGGCCGCCGATCACCACGATCGCGAGCGGCTTGGAGATGAACACGCCGCCGCCGGTCAGGCCGAGGCCCATCGGGATGAGGGCGCCGATCGTCGCCAAGGCGGTCATCACGATCGGCCGCACGCGTAGTCGGGCGCCCGCCATGATCGATTCCTCGACGTCGGCACCGCCCTTGCGTTTCTGGTTGATGAGGTCGATCAGCACGATCGCGTTGGTCACCACGATGCCGATGAGCATCAGCAGCCCGATCATGCTCGGTACCCCGATCGCCGTGTCGGTGATCAGCGACAGGCCGAGTGCGCCGGTGGCCGCGAACGGGATCGAGACCAGCAGGATCAGGGGCTGGATGAGCGATCCGAACGTGGCGACCATGATGAGGTAGACGATCGCGATCGCGACGAGCATCGCGATGCCGAGCTGCCCGAACGCCTCCTCCTGCTGCTCCGACACACCACCGAGACGGACGGTCACACCGTCGTCCAGGTCGAGCTTGGTCAGTCCGGTCTGGATGGCGGCCGTCGTCGCGCTGAGGTCCTTGCCCTCGGAGGCAGCGGTGATGGTCACGGCACGCGCACCGTCGACACGCGTGATGGTGCTGGCCGCGCGGACCATGTCGACCGTGGCCACGTCGTCCAACCTGATGGCATTGGCGTCGACTTCCTGGGCGGCCTCGGCCGCATCGGCGAGCGCGTCCTGGTCGTTCTGCGACTCAACTTGCTTCTGATACTGGTCGGTCATCGACTCGATCTGGTCACTCATCCCGTCGGCTGACCCTTGCGAGGCCGCCAGCCCTTGGCTGAGCTGCGCGATCTGCTGCGACACTGCGCTGATCTGGAGCGAGATCGCGAAGACGTTCTGGCCGACCACCACCGGATCAGGGTTCTGCTGTGCCTGGGCCAGCGCTCGTTGGAGATCACGAAGCCGGCCCCGAGCAGCGGCAAGCTGGTGATGCAGCTGCCTGGTCGACTTCTTCGCCTTCGAGCGTTCGTCCTTCAGGTCGTCCACGGAGTCGTGGAACTCGTCCTCGGCGTCGGCCTTGGCGTCAGCCGCGAACGCGTCCTGCCGCGCCTCGACGTCATCCAGCGCATCCTCGCGCGCATCCATCGTCATCTTCTGCGACACGGGCAGGACGATGCGGCGCACCTCGGTGAGCTCCTTGGCCGGCTCCTGCGACCGCAGGTAGACGTCGAGCGTCGTGTCGCCCTGGGTCATCTCGCCGATCTTCTCGCCGCTCACCGCCCACGCGACGGCCTGACCGATGCCGGCCTGCGTCATGCCGAGGTTCGCGGCGCGGGGGCTGTCGACGGCGACGTCGAGCATGTCGCGTTCCTCGCCCAGGTCGCTGGTGATGTTGGTGAGACCCTCGACGCCCTCCATCATGTCCAGCGCCTCTTCGGTGGCGGTGTCGAGCTTGTCCTGGTCGGGACTCTCCACGTAGAGGACCACCTTGCTCGACGTCTCGCTGTCACCGATGGCGACCTGCAGCTTGCCGACGTCGTCGAGCTTCGCCAGGTCGGCGCGGAGCTCCTTGGCCGCGGTCAAGGGGTTGACGCCGGGCTTGAGCAGGACGGTGGACGTCGCCTTGTTCGAGTCGTTCTTCACCGTGACGAAGATCGACGATCCTCCCCCGATGGTGGTCGAGTACGTGTCCAGGTTGGGGTCTCGGGCGATCACCGACTCGACCTTGCGCGCGGCGGCGTCGGTCTCCTTCAGGCTGGTTCCGGTGGGCAGGGTCTGGTTCACCTGCAGGCTCACCTCGCTGGCAGCGCCGATGAAGTCGGTCTTCAGGAACGGCACGAGCGCCATGGTCCCGACGAACAGGCCGATCGCGAGTGCCACGGTGATCAATCGGTGCGCCAGCGACCAGCGGAGCACCGGCAGGTAGGCGTGCTGGAGCGCACCGTCGGCCTCGTCGTGGGCCTGCGCCTTGGCTTCGTCGACGTTCACCGTGCGCTGCATCAGGTAGGAGGCGAGGACCGGCACCACCGTCAAGGAGATGACCAGCGAGGCCAGCAGCGCCACCGTCACGGTCAGCGCGAACGGCCGGAACAGCTCACCGGTCTGTCCGCTGACCAGGCCGACCGGCAGGAAGACCGCCACCGTCGTCAGGGTCGAGCTCGTCACGGCCCCGGCGACCTCCTTCACGGAGGTGACGAGGGTTCCGTACCCGGTCTCGCCCAGGCCCTGATGTCGTTTGATGTTCTCGATGACGACGATGGAGTCGTCCACCACCCGGCCGATGGCGACGGTGAGTGCTCCCAGCGTGAGGATGTTCAGCGTGTTGTCGCTGACCAGGAGCGCGATCATGGCGACGAGCAGCGACAGCGGGATGGAGATCCCGGAGATGATCGTCGGGCCCATCGACCTGAGGAACAGCAGGATGACCAGGACGGCCATCAGCAGGCCGATGCCGCCTTCGAGGCTCAGGTCGTGGATGGACTGCTCGATGAACGGCGCCTGATCGAACACCGCGTTGAACTCGGTGCCGTTGCCCAGCTCCTTGGTCAGGTCGTCGAACACGGCGTTGACCCCGCGAGCCACCGCGACGGTGTTGGCATCGGCGTTCTTGACGACGGACAGGGTGATGGCGTCACGGCCGTTGACCCTCGAGATCGTGGTGGTGTCCGTCGGCTGTTCCTCGACCGTCGCCAGCCGGCCGAGACGAATCGGCCCGTCCTCGCCCTGGACCTCGAGGTTCTCGATGTGGTCGGCGGTCTCGTACGTGCGGCCGGTCTGGACGTCGATGTCCGATCGGTCCGTCCGCATGGTCCCGGACGGCACGGCCCGGGAATTGGCCTCGAAGAGCTGACGCACCGTCGTCGGGTCGACTCCCCTGTCGTTGACCCTCCTGGTGTCGAAGGTGATGTCGATCTCGCGTTCCTCGGCGCCCGCGACGGTGATGTCCTGGACGCCGTCCACCTCCTTGAGCGCCGGGACGATGACGTCGTCCACCTGCGTGGAAAGCTCCTGGGGACCGGTGTCGGAGGAGACCGCGGCGATCAGGATCGGGAGGTCGTCGAAGCTCCCGCTGCTGATCTCGGGGTCGACCGTGCTGGGCAGGTCGATGCCGTCGATCGCACTGCGAATGTCGGCCATGACCTGGTCGGCGTCCTCGCCGTACTCCCACTCGACCGTGACCTGCGACGTGTTGGACGAGCTGACGGACGTCACCGACTTGACCCCGTCGACCGCCTCGACGGCGGTCTCGATGGGCTTGGAGACCTCGGACTCGACGCTCGTCGGGCTGGCCCCGGGGTAGATCGAGATGATCGTGCTCGCCGGCCATTCCAGGTTCGGAATCAGCTCCTGCTTGAGGGCTCGCGCCGACGAGATGCCGACGATGACCGTCAGCAGGGCCAGCGACAGCACGACCACGCGGTTGGCCAGACTCAGCTGGGTCAGCCGACTCATGACCCTCCTCCACCCGAAATGTGCCGCACCGGGTTCAGCCTAGGCGTCCGGAGCCCGGCTCCTGTGGGATACGCGAGGATGTGAAACCTGTCATGGGCCGGACAGGCCGGGAGTGTCACCGGGTCGCCAGCAGCTGCTCGGCCCGCGTCTTCAGCGCGGCGGCCACCGAGTCGAAGCCGGCCTTGATCCAGGCGCCGTTCGTCTCCATGACCAGGTCGGCGAGCTCGCCGCTGAGCGTGTCCGTCGTGTGGTAGCTGCAGCGGTCGGGTCCGAGCTCGGTGACGTACTGGTCCCGCATCCCGAGCAGCCCTGGGTACTCCTCGCCGGTGTCGTAGCGCAGGTGGTGCGGCGGATCGACGATCCGGATGAACTCGCGATTGAGCATCGTGCCCTCGGACCCGTCGGGGTTCGGCAGGGTGAGGTCGATCCGGTCGCCGATCTCCAGGGTGGTCTCCACGGCGATCGTGTACGGGTTCCACTCCGGGTAGCTGGCGTAGTCGACCAGCACGTCCCACACGGACGCCGCCGGCGCGTCGATCTCCACCGTCACGGAGGTCACGGTGTGGGACGAGTGCGTCATGCCGGCATGTACTCCCCGCCGTTGACGTCGATGGTCGCGCCGGTCACCTCGGAGGCGAAGGGCGACAGCAGGTAGAGGATGGCACCCGCGCATGCCTCGTCGGTGGGGATTCGGCCGACCGGGATGTTCGACGCGATGTCGTCGTAGACCTCCTGCTCGGTGATGCCCTTCTCGTCGGCCGTCATCGTCAGGTAGAAGCGCACGCCCGGGCCGTCCAGCCAGCCCATGATCGCCTGGTTGACCCGGATCCCCTTCTCGCCGAGCTCCAGCGCCATGTACTGCGACGCCATGCCCAGTGCTGCCTTGGCGACCGCGTATCCGGCCTCGCCGCGTAGCGGTCGGCGGGTCGACATGGTGCCGACGTTGACGATCGAGCCGCCACCGGTCATGTGCGGCACGGCTGCCCGCGCCATCTCCAACCCTCCGAACAGGATGACGTCCATCGCGCGGCGCAGCTGCTTGTCCGGGGTCTCGAGGAGGTCGGTGAACCCCGGGTGCGAGTACGCCGAGTTGACCAGGCCAGTGATCGTTCCGAACTGTTCCACACCTGCAGCAACCACGCGCTCCACGTCCTCGGGCTTGCGGACGTCGCACGGCACTGCGATCGCCTCGCCGCCGGCGGCCGCGATCTCCTTGGCGGTCTGGTCCATGACGTCGCTCGACCTGGCCGCCATCACGACCTTCGCACCTTCGGCTGCCGCGCGAGCCGCCAGCTTGGCGCCGAGCCCCGCTCCGACTCCGGACACGATGACCACTTCGTCCTTGAGAATCACTGTGCACTCCTCATGGGGCAACCTCCTGATAGAACGCGAAGTCCTGCTCCAGCTCGGCCTCGGACAATCCGAAGTCCTCCGCGGTGTACGAGTGGGAGCCGTGGCGCTGCTCCTGGTTCTTGGCCATGTACGCCTCGAGCGCGGCGACGTCGGCCGGGATGCCCAGCTCTCCCAGCACCCGGGACGCCGTCCCCACCGGGTCGGACATCTGGTCCTTGAAGTCCACGTCGACGATGCGGTCCGGCCGGCGCTCGCGGGCCTCGGCCAGTTCCTTCAGCGCCACCACGAACCGGTCCCGCCAGTACGGCCCGACCTCGGGTGGCCGGACGTCGTCGCTGTACTGGCCGCTGATCGCGCAGACCATCGAGGCGTACGACGGCACGGCCTGCGTGGGCGACCGGTGGGTCATGACGATCTTGCAGCCGTCGAAGGTGTCGAGGACGGTGTCGACCGCGGTGAGGTGGTGCGGCGACTTCAGCACCCACTGCTTGCCCCGCCGCGACTGGTCCTGGAACTGCAGCGCCTGCAGCCATTCGTGCAGCTCGCGATAGGCCGGCGCCTGGTCGAACTCGCGCAGCCAGTCGCCATACGTCGGCACCCAGTAGAACGAGTCGAAGCTCATCGACGTGAACGTGCGGTCGAGGACGATGACGTCCTCCTCCGGCCCGTCCCACTCGATGGTGTGGATGTCACCGAAGTCGGGGGCCATCTCCATGAACATCTCGAACCGGTCGCGGGCCTTCTGCTTGCGCAGCTCCGCGTCCGGGCCCTCTCCGGGGAACGGCAACAGATACGTGGTCTCCCACGACAGCGTCGACGTCACGTGCGGCGACGAGGCCAGCAGGCGGTGCAGCAGCGTGGACCCGGTGCGGGGCAGCCCGCAGATCTCCGCGGCCACCGTCACGTCCTCCTTGGAGACACCCGGGTTGTCGGCCTGGTACTTCCTGAGCCGAAGGCGATCGGCGAGGAGGGCGGTGAGACGCTGCTGGGTGAGCGCGAGGCCCATCTCGGACAGTCTCGCCTCGGTGGCCAGCGCGGACGTGAGAACGGTCAGGGGCTCCACGAACCAGTCGTCGCCGTAGTCATCGAGGCCGGTCTTGGCGCGAGCGGTGGCGAGCAGCTCGTCGACGTCGAATGTCACGGTGCCTCCAGGTCGACGACGCGACATTCCGGGATCGGGTGCTTCTCGGCACCGAGCCAGCGGAGCAGGGCGGTGCCGGTGGTGTGGCCGCAGGTGTCGATCCAGTTGCCCCAGCCGGGATCGCGCTCGGCGACGACGATCGTGAGCCGGTTGTCCTCGAGTGTCGCGGTGTGCTTGTTGACCGTGATCCGGCGCTCGTGGTCGAGCGACTCCATCCACCAGTTGTCGAGCTGGAAGTTCCAGTACGGGCAGTCGGGCACGTCCGTCTCGATGACCCAGGCCTGGCCGGGTTCGAGGGTCCAGTACGCGTGCAGGTAGAAGATCTCCGGGTCGCCGCCGGCCTTCTGGAACATCTCCTGGCCGAAGTCCACCAGCTCGTTCGGGCGGGTCATGAACATCTCGGTCCACGAGGCGAACAGGGCTGCCGTGCCGTGCAGCGAGAACGCCGCCGTCCCCAGAGCCTTGGCGAGGAATGCCGGATCCAGCTCACCGCGCTCAATCGGCTCGCCGATGCGCTCGATGGTCCACTGGCCGGGAGTCTCCGTCGTGCGGTCGAGGTAGGTCTGGCGCACCACGAGACCGGTGGAGTCCGGAGCGAGCGGCAGCCAGTTCTTCTCCTGCGGGGTGGCACTGGCAATGATCTCGACGGTGCCGTCATCCTCCACGACGAGATCGCTGTCGGAGATCTCACCGGTGGAGGCCATGGTGCCGTCCTTGGCGTACCGGTTGGCCTTCGAGCCGATGCTGAAGTACGCGATGGTGCCGCGCGTGCCGGTGATGCGATAGGTGCGATCGCCCCGGATGTTCGCCGACAGGTACACGTTGTCGGGGTTGTCGGCGCCGAGCTTGACGCGGTCGAGCTCGTGCAGGCGGGGAAAGTCGGGGTCGGCGTTCTCGATCGTCGAGTAGAGCATCTCCCGAAGCAGTCGCGTCAGGTAGCGATAGCCCTCGGCCCGGTCGAGCGGGGTGTTCGGCGCGGTGTCTCCCAGGACGACCTCACCGGCCTTCTCCAGGGCGCGGCAGAACTCCGACCACGCTTCCCCGGAGGACACGTCCGCCGACCCGTCGCCCATCACACCTCCCGACGCAGCACACGCCGAATCTAGAACACGTTCTACCATATCGGTTACGCTCTCCCTGTGGCCCAGGATCTGGCGACCGACTTCGCCGAAGCGACTGGCGCGGCCCTCGTGGTCGGCGGCAGTGGTGGCCTCGGCGGGGCGATCGCGCTCATGCTGGCGGCCCGCGGCTCTGACGTCGCCGTGACCTTCCGGGGCAACGAGGAAGCGGGGCAATCCGTCGCCAAGGCGGCAGCCGAGAACGGCGTCCGGTCCTCCGCACACGCGCTCGACGTGACCACACCCGACGACTGCGCCTCGGTGCTGACGGCCGTGGCCGATGCCTACGACGGGCTGCACACACTCGTCTATGCGGCCGGACCGCACGTCCCGATGGTGCACCTCTCGAACGTCTCGCCCGCGGACTTCGCCGAGCAGCTCACCCAGGACGCCATGGGCTTTTTCAACGTGGCGCAGCCGGCACTCCCGCTCCTGCGGACGACCCAAGGGTCGATCGTCGCGGTGACCACAGCTGCGACCGCACGGTTCCCGGTGCGGGACGGGCTGTCGGCAGCACCGAAGGGAGCAGTGGAGGCGCTCGTCCGCGCGCTCGCGGCCGAGGAAGGTCGCTTCGGGGTGCGGGTGAACGCCGTTGGCCCGGGCATGCTCACCGACGGCATGGCGGCGCGGCTGATCGAGTCGGGCGAGCTCGACGACAACGCGTTGTCGATCACCCGCTCGAACATCCCGATGCGCCGCTTCGGCAACGCCGCCGACATCGCTGAAGCGGTCTGCTTCCTCGCGTCGGGCCGGGCCGGATTCGTCACCGGACAGAAGCTCGACGTCGACGGCGGCTACACCGTCTGAGTCAGGCCCGCGTCACTCGAGGATGAACGTCACTTCCAGAGCGACCTGCCACACCGTGATCTTCCCGTCGGTGACTTCGACCTTCTGGTCCTTGACCCAGGCGCCCTGAACGTTCCGCAACGTCTGGTTGGCGCGATCGATCCCGGTCTGGACGGCATCGTCGAAGCCTTTGTCCGACCGTGCGCTGATGTTGGTGATGCGTGCGACTGAACCCATGGTGTCCTCCGGTGAGAGATCCGACATTCCTTTCACCATGGCACCAGCCGGTGCCACCGAGCAGCTCGCTCAGTCGGTCCGGGCGGCCGGACCGGTCGAGCTCCGCAGCACCAGCTCGGTCGGGAGCAGGACCTGGGGCGGCTCGCCGGTGCTTCGCGTCGGACCGGCGGAGTCGAGGAGGATCTCCATCGCCGCGCGTCCGACATCCGCGTGAGCGCCGCCCAACGTGGTCAGGCTCGGGGTGGCCAGGTCCGCCGCGAAGATGTTGTCGAACCCGACCACGCTCACGTCCTCCGGGACACGAATCGACCGCTGGGTCAGACGCTGGACGACACCGAGCGCCAGCAGGTCGTTGTGGGCGACGATCGCCGTGGCGCCGGCATTCAGAGCCGCGTCGGCGGCCGCACCGCCTTGGGAGACCCTCGGGGTGAACGGTCCCATCGACTGCGCACCCAGCCCGAGCTCCTCCGCGGCGGTCTGCAGCGCCGACCACCGGGTCGCTGCCATCCAGGAGTTCCGCGGGCCGGCGAGGTAGACGAGATCGCGATGGCCGAAGGACGCGAGGTGATCCACGATCTGGCGGCAGCCGGCGACGTGGTCGAGGACGACGCTCGGGAGCCCGGCCAGCTCCCGGTTCATCAGCACCAGTGGCCGTTGAGCCGCGATCTGCTCCAGGTTCTCGTCCGGGAGCCGGCTGGCGGCGAGGAGGAAGCCGTCGACCGACGACACCAGCCGCTGGATCTGGTCGTACTCGATGCGCGGCGACTCCTCGGCGTTGACGAGGACGAGGGTGTACTCCGACGCCCGGGCACGCATCTCGGCTCCGCGGATGAGCTCGAAGTAGTGCGGGTTCGTGATGTCGGAGACGACCATCGCCACCGTGCGGCTCCGGCCGGACAGCAACGCCCTCGCGTGCGGATTGGGCCGGTACCCGAGCTCGGCCGCGATGGCCATGACGTGCTCCCGTGTGCGCGCGCTCACCCGGGACGGAGTGGAGAACGCCCGGGAGACGGTGGACGTCGCGACACCGGCCGCCTCGGCGACGTCGTAGATCGTGGGATCGGCCACGCAGTCAATCAACCCGGTTTGGCAACAAATGGCAACCCCTTGGCAACCGCGTCGCGAAATCCCTAGGTTCGCGGGTATGACGGCGATTTCGCGGCCGCGACCTGTCGGGGCCATGCGGTGAAGACGTTCCTCACCGACCCGCCGGCGTGGGTGTCTCGGTCCGTCCGGGTCATCACCGCCATCGAGCTGGCGATCGGCGCCGTGGCGCTGTTGCTCATCTTCTTCCTGGTGCTCGTCCAGGCGGGTCAGCGCTATCTCCCGTTCGACGGATGGTCCTGGACCGGCGAGCTGGCGCGGTTCTCCCTGGTCTTGCTGACGTTCGTCGTCGCAGGCGTGCTGGTCACCAGCGACTCGCACATCGCCATCGAGATGATCGACATGGTTCGGAACCCACTGGTCCGTCGTGTCGTGCGGGTGATCTCCTGCCTCGTGGTCGCCGCGATCGGCGTGGGCCTCTCGGCCGAGGCCTGGCAGCTCACGAGCACTCAGGGCCTCCTGAAGTCACCCGCGATGCGGATGCCCATGTCGTGGCTCTACGGCATATCCCTGATCGGCTTCATCAGCACGACGATCCGGGCCCTGGTCGCCGCCGTCGTGTTCGCCGTCGTCGGTGCGCCCGAGCCTCGCGACATCGATGAGGAGCTGGCCACCGCATGAGCCTGCTCGTCCTGACGCTGCTGATCACCCTGCTGCTGGTCATCCGGGTGCCGATCGCCTTCGCGTTCATCGGCCCGGCGCTCGCCTACATGCTCACGACCGACCAGTCGCTGGGGCTGGCGCTGCGACTGGTCGCCAGCAGCACGGCCAGCTTCCCGCTTCTCGCCGTGCCGCTCTTCATCCTGCTGGGGAGCCTGGCCAACCACGCCGGCATCGCCGACCGGCTGTTCGACTTCGCTCTCGCGGTGATGGGCCGGGTGCGCGGGAGCCTGGGCTACGTCAGCATCGGCGTGAGCGTGGGCTTTTCCTGGATGAGTGGCTCCGCGGTGGCCGATGCGGCGGCACTCGGCAAGCTGCAGATCCCGGCGATGCTGCGCAACGGCTACTCCCGGAAGTTCGCCCTGGGAGTGACCGGGTCGGCCGCCCTGATCGCCCCGGTGATGCCGCCGAGCATCCCCGCCGTCATCTACGCCGGACTCGCAGCGGTCTCGACGGGAGCGCTGTTCGCGGCGTCGGTGGTTCCGGCACTGCTGATGGCGCTGGGCCTGGCCGTCGTGGTGTTCATCTGGGTCCGCCGGGACCCCAACATCGTCCGCACCGAGTTCAGCTGGGACCGGGTCTGGGAGACCGGGCGCCGCGTCATCGCCCCCATGGTCGCGCCGGTCCTCATCCTGGGCGGCATCCTCGGCGGGATCTTCACGCCCACCGAGGCGGCCGCCGTCGGTGCGGCGTACATGGCGATCCTGGGCTTTGCCTACCGCACCCTGTCGTTGCGCGACCTGCCGAAGGTCATCACCGAGACGGTCGTGACGACGGGCGCCATCATGCTGATCGTCGCCTCGGCGAACCTGCTCGGCTACATCTTCGCGCGCGAGCAGGTGCCGCAGGCGCTGTCCGAGTGGGTCCTCGGCCTCACCACCAGCGCCACCGTCTTCCTGCTGCTGGTGTTCCTGCTCTCCATGATCCTCGGCACCGCCCTGGACGCCATCGCCGTCCTGACGCTCACGGTGCCGATCCTGCTGCCGATCAGCGAGGCGTACCACGTCGACCCGATCGCCCTGGGCGTGCTCATGATCGTGTCCCAGATGGTCGGCTTGCTCACGCCACCAGTGGGCACCGTCATCTTCGTGCTCCAGGCCATCGCCAAGGCGCGGATGTCGGAGGTCTTCTGGGGATCGGTCCCGTTCATGATCCCGCTGATCCTGCTGTGCTTCGGCATCATCTTCTGGCCCGACGCCATCCTCTACCTGCCGAAACAGCTGGGCCTGTGACCTCGACGAACGGGACCTCCGACGGCCGGCGCTCGCTCCTGGCGGGCCTGCTCGGGCAGGGCATCAAGCCGTCACTGACCCCTGAGCTGCACGAGCGCGAAGCAGGGCGCCAGCAGATCCGCTACGTGTACAAGACCGTCGAGCTCGATGACCGCCGAGCCACGCCGGATCATCTCCGGCAGCTGCTCGACTTCGCCGTCGAGCTGGGCTTCGACGGGCTGAACGTCACGCACCCGGTCAAGCAGGCGATGGTCCCGCTGATGGACCGGGTGACCCCGGAGGCCGAGGCGATCGGCGCGATCAACACGGTCCTGATCGACGACGGCGTGACGACCGGCCACAACACGGACGTCACCGGTTTCGACAAGGCGTTCCGCGCCGGCCTTCCCGACGCGGCGCTCGACGACGTGGTGCTGTTGGGCGCGGGAGGCGCCGGCACGGCGGTGGCGAACGCCATGGTGAGCCTCGGCGTTCGACGACTGCATGTCGTCGACCCGGACACCGACCAGCGCCAGACCCTCGTGAGATCGGCCGGACAGCTGTCATCGGACACCGACGTCCGGAACCTGACGGCGGAGGAGCTTCCGGGCGTGCTGGCTGACGCGTCAGGCCTGATCAATGCCACGCCGGTCGGCATGGCCGACCATCCCGGCAGTCCGATCCCTGCCGAGCTGCTCCAGCCGAGCCTGTGGGTCGCCGACATCGTCTACCGGCCACTCATGACCGAGCTCCTGCAGGCGGCCCGCGCCACTGGCTGCCGGACGCTCGACGGAGCAGGGATGGCCGTCCATCAGGCCGCTGACTCCTTCGAGCTGATCACCGGACGACCCGCTCACCGAGACGCCATGTTCCGTGACTTCGACGAGATGGTCGAAGCCGAGGTCGCCGAGATCATCCACCATGCCCATCCACCCGCTCGAGAACCATCCAGAGGAAGGAACGAATGATGTCAGCACGAACGAACAGAAGAGGCGTCGCGCTCGTTGCCGGCGCCGTCGCTCCACTCATGATGCTTGCCGCCTGCGGTGGCGGTGACGAGGGAGGTGATGACGGCGGACGACCGAGATCTCCCTGGCCCACAGCTACACCGAGGCCCAGCCTCAGCACCGATGCGGCGCGAAGGTGATCGCGGACGAGGTCGAGAAGGCCGACGCCGGCATGACCGTCAAGATCTTCCCCGCCAGCCAGCTGGGTGCCGACGCCGACCGGATCAGCTCGGTGGTCTCCGGTGACATCGACGTGGACATCCAGGGCGCCTCCGCCCTTGGCGCGGTCTACGAGCCGATCGCCACCCTGGACGCCGCATACGGGTTCGACGATGCCGAACACCTCGCCAGGTATGCGGAGAGCGACGCCTCGAAGGAGCTGCTCGACGCCTTTGCCGAAGAGACGGACATCCAGACCCTCGGCATGTGGTCGGCCGGCATGCGGCACTTCACGGCCAACAAGGCGATCCGCGAGCCCGGCGATCTCAAGGGTCTGCGGGTGCGGTTCGCCAACTCACCGCAGTTCCTGATGAACGCCAAGGCCCTCGGCGCCGACGCCACCGAGGTCGCGTACGAAGAGCTGTTCCTCGCCCTCCAGCAGGGCACGGTCGACGCGCAGGAGAACCCGATCGTCAACATCGATGCCATCAGCCTCGATGAGGTGCAGAAGTTCATCAGCCTGTCCTCGCACCAGGCCAACTCCAACCTCGTGATCATCGGCAAGGTCTGGAACGAGCTGTCGGCCGAGCAGAAGAAGGTCCTGCAGGGGGCCGTCGACAAGGCCGTCGAGCAGGTTCCAGGCTGCGTCGAGGAGGACGAGCAGAAGACGCTCGCCAAGTGGAAGGACTCCGGATCGCTCGAGGTCGTCGATGACGTGGACGCCGAGGCATTCCGCAGCCAGGTCGACTCCTACCTCCGGAAGAACTTCAACAAGGAGCAGCTGGCGGTCTACGAGGGGATCCGAGGAACCGCCGAGTGACCGTGGTGGGGGAAGTTCAGACCTTCAAGGGATCCGTCGCCGCCGCCGACCTGGGGACGACGCTCATCCACGAGCACGTCTTCGTGGGCGACCCCGAGCTGGACCTGAACTTTCCCCACCCCGAGTGGGACGAGGCACGGCTGGTGGACGAGGCCGTCGCCGGGCTGGACCGGCTGTGGGACCTCGGGATCAGGACGGTCGTCGACCTGACGGTTCCCGGACTGGGCCGTGACGTCGCCCGGGTCGCCGGCGTCGCCGCCCGCACCCGGGTGAACCTCGTCGCCTCCACCGGCTACTACACCAAGGACGTGCTTCCGGCGTACTTCCACTCGCACGGTCCCGGCCTGCTCGTGGACGGGCCGGACCCGCTGGAGGAGTTCTTCATTCGCGACATCGAGGAGGGAGTGGCCGGCACCGGCGTCCGGGCGGCCATGCTCAAGGTGGTCACCGACCAGCCGGGCATGACGCCGGACGTCGAGCGCGTCATGGCCGCGGCGGCGGCGGCGCATCAGCACACCGGCGCCCCCATCACGACCCACACCCATGCGCCGTCGCAGAACGGGCGCGACCAGCTGGCCTTCTTCACGCGTCGCGGCGTGCCGGCCGAACGGCTGATCATCGGCCACTGCGGTGACAGCGAGGACCTCGACTACCTCCGCGAGCTGATGGACTCCGGAGCCACCATCGGCATGGATCGTTTCGGCATGGAGCACGTGCTGCCGGACGACCGGCGCGTCAGCACCCTGCTCGAGCTGGTGAACCTGGGCTACACGGAGAAGATGGTGCTCTCGCACGACGCAGCGTTCTTCAGCCGGGTGACGCCGCCGTCCTGGCGATCGCACCATGCGCCGAACTGGCACATGGAGAACCTCTCGCGGCACATCGTCCCGCAGCTGCTCGCCAAGGGCGTCACCGAGCAGGACGTCGATCAGATGCTGGTGCTCAATCCGGCCCGGCTGCTGGCACCCAGCGGTGGCACCTCGCAGGAGGGCCGATGACCATGCGCACGTCCATTGCGACGGTCTGCCTGAGCGGCACCCTGACCGACAAGCTGCACGCCTGCGCGGAAGCGGGCTTCGACGGCGTGGAGATCTTCGAGCCGGACCTCGTTGCCTCGCCGGCCAGCCCCGACGAGATCGTCGCCCTGGCCAAGCGGCTCGGCCTGCACCTCGACCTCTACCAGCCGTTCCGTGACGCCGAAGGGGTCGCCGAAGACCTCTTCCCCGCGGTGCTGCACCGGGCGCAGTCGAAGTTCCGGCTCATGCAGCGGCTCGGCATCGACACGATGCTGGTGTGCAGCAACGTCGCCACCGCCACCGTGGACGACGACGCGGTGTCGGCGTCCCAGCTGCGACGGCTCGGCGACGAGGCCGAGAAGCACGGCGTTCGCCTGGCCTTCGAGGCCCTCGCCTGGGGCCGGTACGTCGACGACTACCGGCGCGCCTGGCGCATCGTCGAGCTGGCGGACCATCCCGCCGTCGGTGTGTGCCTGGACAGCTTCCACATCCTCTCCCGCGGCCACGACCCTGCGCAGATCGAGCAGATCCCGGGCGAGAAGATCTTCTTCCTGCAGCTCGCGGATGCCCCAGCACTGACGATGGACGTGCTCTCGTGGAGCCGTCACCACCGGCTGTTCCCGGGTGAGGGAACCTTCGACCTCGACCGATTCGTCGGCCACGCCCTCGACGCGGGCTACCAGGGACCCCTGTCCCTGGAGGTCTTCAACGACACGTTCCGGCAGACCGACGTCCTGCGCACCGCCCAGCAGGCCAAGCGGTCCCTGACCTGGCTCGAGGACCAGGTCGCGCGACTGCCGCTGGCAGCATCGCGTCCCGACGGCCCCTCGCTCTTGCCGGACGTGGACCAGCCGGCCGACTTCGACTTCGTCGAGGTCAAGGCCGAGGACGCCGGTGCCGTCGACGTGATGCTGCGGCAGCTCGGCTTCACCTTCCGCGGTCACCACCGCAGCAAGCCGGTGCGCCTGTGGACGATGGGCCACGCCCGCGTGGTGTGCAACGAACAGCAGGCCCGGGAATGGGTCCCGACGCTTGCCGCCGTCGGGTTCGAGGTCGCCGACCCCGCAGCGTCGGCAGACCGAGCCCGCCGGCTCGACGCACCTGCCGTCTACCGGCGCACCCTCGCGACGGAGGAGGACCTGGCCGCCTTCCGGGCGCCCGACGGGACCGAGGTCTTTCTCGCCGACGTCGCCGGTGACGACGCCGGATGGGTCCCGGAGTTCGAAGGCGGAGAGGATCTCGACGACGAGGGCCTCCTCACCGGGATCGACCACGTCAACCTCGCCCATCCGTGGCAGAACTTCGACGAGGCCGTCCTGTTCTACAGCAGCGTCCTCACCCTCGAGCCGGGCAGCAGCCAGGAGGTGGCCGCGCCCAGCGGGCTAGTCCGCAGCCACGTGGTCCGCAGCCGCGACGGGGCCGTCCGGCTCGCGCTGAACGTCGCTCCGCTGGCGTTCGACAGCCCGCACGGGTTCCCGCAGCACGTGGCCTTCTCGAGCCCTGACGTGATGGCCGTGGCCCGCGCCTCGCGTGCCCGCGGGCTGCGTCCACTGCCGATCCCCGCGAACTACTATGACGACCTCGCCGCCAGGTTCGAGCTCCCTGATGACGTGGTGGCCGAGATGCAGGACCTCGGCGTGCTCTACGACCGCGACGACCAGGGCGACTTCACGCACTTCTTCACCGAGACCCTCGGCGCCGTCTTCTTCGAGGTCGTGCAGCGACGCGGTGGGTACGACGGATACGGCGCGACCAACGCCCCCGTCCGGCTGGCGGCTCAGCACGCGGCCCAGGCCGCGGATGCGGCCCGGCCTACTGCGGTCTAGTCGCCAGGACCGGCGCCGGCATCGACGTGCTGCGCCAGGTACTGCTGGAGGCCGACCCGCGCGATGGCGTCGATCTGGCTCTCGAACCAGTCGGCGTGCTTCTCCTCGTCGCGCACCATCTCCTCGAACACCGCGGCCGTGCCGTGGTCGCCGAGATCGTGGCACTCCTTCGCGCCGGCGTTGAACTGCGCGACCGCAGCCTTCTCGCTCGCGAACGCGAGGTTCAGCATCTCCTCGGCGTCCTCTCCGATCTGGATGGAGCCGAGCTTCTGCACGTTGGGGTGCCCGTCGAACAACAGGATGCGGTTGATGAGGTCGTCCGCGTCGCGCATCTCGTCGATGGACAGGTCGTAGAAGACCTTGCCGAGCTTGGGGAAACCCCAGTTGTCGAGCATGCGTCCGTGGACGAAGTACGTGTTGGTGACCGTGAGCTCGAACGTGAGTGCGTCGTTGAGCAGCACGACGACGCGCGAATCAACTGGCTGCATGGACGGTCTCCTGATCGGCGAGTACCGGGGCCTGCTCATGCTCGCACAGGATCTGCTGGATGGAGAAGACGCACGTTCCGCAGCTCAGCCCGGCGCCGGTTCGACGACACACCTCCGGCACACTGCGGGCGCCTTGCTCCCAGGCCTCGTCGATGTCGCGGGACGACACCACGCCGCAGTGACAGACGATCATGTATTTAGGGTAGCCTGCCCTCGGCAAAATGGGGAATCAGCGGGTGGTCGGGAATCCGAGGTCGACCTGGGACGAGGCGGGGTCGGGCCAGCGCGACGTGACGACCTTGCCGCGCGTGTAGAAGTTGATGCCCTCCGGCCCGTACATGTGGGTGTCGCCGAAGAGCGACGCCTTCCAGCCACCGAAGGAGTAGTAGGCGACGGGGACCGGCACGGGAACGTTGATGCCGACCATGCCCACCTGCACCTCGAACTGGAACCTGCGGGCTGCGCCGCCGTCGCGGGTGAAGATGGCGGTGCCGTTGGCGTACGGGTTGCTGTTGATCAGCTCCAGGCCGTCGTCGAACGTGTCGACCCGGACGACGTCGAGCACCGGCCCGAAGATCTCGTCGGTGTACACGGACATCTCGGGAGTCACGTGGTCGAGCAGCGTCGCGCCGAGGAAGAAGCCGCGCTCGGGCAGGTCGGACTCGCGTCCGTCGACCACGACGGTGGCACCGGATGTCGCGCCGGCCTCGACATAGCCGGCCACCCGGTCACGGTGCTCCTCGGTGATGAGCGGCCCCATGTCGATGCCGGCCTCGGCGCCGTCCCCGATGATGAGCTTGGGCAGCCGGACCGCGAGGGCCTCGACGAGCCGGTCGGCGACATCGCCGACCGCGACAGTGACGGACAGGGCCATGCAACGTTCCCCCGCCGAGCCGTAGGCGGCGCCGACGATCGCGTCCGCGGCGAGGTCGACATCGGCGTCCGGCAGTACGAGTGCGTGGTTCTTCGCGCCGCCGAGCGCCTGGACCCGCTTGCCGTTGGCGGTGCCCGTCTCGTAGATGTGCCGCGCCACCGGCGTCGACCCGACGAAGCTGATGGCGGCGACGTCGGGGTGGCCGAGCAACCCGTCGACGGCCTCGCGGTCGCCGTGCAGGACGGTGAAGACGCCGTCGGGCAAGCCGGCCTTCTTCCACATGTCCGCCAGGAGCAGTGACGCGGACGGGTCCTTCTCACTCGGCTTCAGGATGAAGGCGTTGCCGCACGCGATCGCGTTCGCGCACATCCACAGCGGCACCATCGCCGGGAAGTTGAACGGGGTGATGCCGGCGACGACTCCGAGTGGCTGACGGATGTCGTACACGTCGACGTCGGTGGCCGCCTGCTCGGAGAACCCGCCCTTGAGCAGCTGCGGGACGCCGGCCGCGAACTCGACGTTCTCCAGCCCGCGGGCGATCTCGCCCAACGCATCGGAGTGCACCTTGCCGTGCTCGGCCGTGATGACGTCCGCCAGCTCGTCCGCACGCTCGCTCAGCTGCTGCCGGAACTCGAACAGGATGTGCGCCCGCTTCGACAACGACGTCGACCGCCACTCGGCGGCCGCGAGCTTCGCCGACCGCACGGCGTCGTCGACCTCGGCCGAGCTCGCCAGGTCGACCTCGGCGGCCACCTCGCCGGCGGCGGGATTGAAGACCGGCGACGTGCGGCCTGAGGTTCCGGGCCGAGACTGTCCGTCGATCCAGTGAGAGATGCGCTGTGCCATGTCTCCGAGGGTACTTCTGCCTTCGGTCAGGCGGTCCTCGCGAAGTCGTACGTGACGCCGGTCAGCTCCTCGGACACCGACCACAGCCTGCGCCCGTTCTCCTCGTCCCGACCCTCGGCCTTGACCTCGACCCGCGTCGGGTGTCCCCGGTACTCGCGGAACCGATCCGGGCCGTAGTACTCCCCGCCCTCGACGTCGGGGGCCGTCGCGGCGTACAGCGAGGGCAGCGTGCCCATCTCCACCGACTGTCCGATCAGCCAGTTGCCGAGCTCCATCACCAGATTCATGGGCCCGGTCTTCCCGGCGGTCTGCAGGTTGGTCGCGGTGTACCCGGGGTGGGCCAGCACGCTCTTGATCGGCGAGCCTGCGTCGCGGAGGCGTCGATCCAGCTCCAGGGCGAACGCGGCATTGGCGAGCTTCGACTGCCGGTAGGCCTTGCGGGCGCCGTAGCGGCGCTCCAGCTGGAGGTCGTCGAAGTGGAGGTGTCCTCGCCGGTGCTCGTTGCTGGACAGGGTGACCACGCGGGGTGCTGGCGCCCGGTTGAGCCTGGCCAGGAGCCGGCCGGTGAGCGCGAAGTGGCCGAGGTGGTTGGTGCCGAACTGAAGCTCGAAGCCGTCGGCGGACCGCTGCTGCGGGACCCACATGATGCCGGCGTTGTTCACCAGCAGATCGAGCTCGTCGACGTCGAGGGCGTCAGCAAACTGCCGCACGGAGTCCAGGCTGCTCAGGTCCAGCTCCACGACCTGGACCTGGGCGTTCGGAACTGATGCGCGAATCCGGTCGGCCGCTGCCGCGCCCTTGTCGAGGTTGCGGCAGGCCATCAGCACGGTGGCGCCGGCTCGCGCCAGCTCCCGGGTGGTCACGAGTCCGAGCCCGCTGTTGGCTCCGGTCACGACGGCGGTTCGGCCGGACTGGTCAGGAATGTCGTCTTCAGTCCAGGGGGCGGTCATGCAGACATCCTGTCGGACTCCCGTTCACGAGGAGTACCGTTCGAGCGACCTCACGCCGTCTTGAAGGAGCACCATGAAGGCCGTCGTCTGTGAGAACACCAAGCTCGACGTCGCCGATGTGCCCGACCCCGTTCCAGGCAGGGGTCAGCTGCTCATCAAGGTCGAGCGCGCGGGCATCTGCGGCTCCGACCTGCACGCCCGCCACAGCTGCGACGACGTCGCCGACATCGTGAACGAGATGGGTTACCCCGACTTCATGCGGTCGAACCAGAGTGTGGTGATGGGGCACGAGTTCGTCGGCGAGGTCGTCGGTCACGGGCCCTACAGTCGCGAGTGGGCCAAGGTCGGCGACCGCGTGGTCGCGTTGCCGCTGATCAGACGCGGCGAGGACGTGCACACAGTCGGCTTCTCCGTGCACGCGCCCGGCGCGTATGCCGAGCTGATGGTGGTCGAGGAGGCACTCGCCATGACCGTTCCTGCGGCCATGTCCACCGAGCTCGCCACCCTCACCGAGCCGATGGCTGTCGGCCTGCACGCGGTGCGTCGTGGCGAGGTCAAGAAGGGCGACGTCGCCATCGTCATCGGCTGCGGCCCGGTCGGTCTGGCGGTCATCTCCATGCTCAAGGCCAGCGGCGTGAAGACGGTCGTGGCCAGCGACTTCTCATCCGGACGCCGTGACCTGGCCCGCCGCTGCGGAGCGGACGTCGTGGTCGACCCGAAGCAAGAGGATCCGTACTCAGC
Source organism: uncultured Actinomycetota bacterium (assembly GCA_963839625.1). Lineage (GTDB taxonomy): Bacteria > Actinomycetota > Actinomycetes > Propionibacteriales > Nocardioidaceae > Aeromicrobium. The sequence goes on from CAWIWE010000020.1 coordinate 20,784, forward strand.
GGGCGGCGACCACGGCCATCTCGAGACGGCGCCGGCCGCGTTCGGCCTGGCCCTGGGCGCGATGGACCGGCTGCGCGACTTCCCGCTCCTGCCGTGGCAGCAGGTGTGGCGTGCTGCCGAGAAGGTCGGAGCGGCCAATCCGAAGCGTCCGGTGATCTTCGAGTGCGTCGGCGTGCCGGGCATGCTCGACCAGGTCATCTCCAGCGCGCCGCTCTTCTCGCGCGTCGTCGTGGTGGGCGTCTGCATGGATCCCGACCAGCTCCGGCCGGCCGTGGCGATCAACAAGGAGATCGACCTCCGCTTCGTGCTCGGCTACACCCCGCCGGAGTTCCACGAGACCCTGCACCTGCTCGCCCGCGGCAAGGTGGACGCGGCGCCCATCATCACCGGGACCGTCGGCCTGCCCGGCGTCGACAACGCGTTCGCCGCACTGGGTGACCCCGAGGTGCACGCCAAGATCATCGTCGACCCGCAGAGCGACGTGGCCGAGCCGCTGACCCTCTCGATCTAACCGACGTAGCGAGGCTCAGGCCGGGGAACTCCGGCGAAGGTGGACAGCGTGAACCAGCTCGGTACGGTGCGGCGCAGGGCCTCGGGGCCCTGCACCTCCAGCGAGCCGGAGCGCAGGGCATCGGACCAGCCGACATCTCCGCGCCACACCTCCGTCAGGGTGCGCAGGCTCGAGGAGACGGTGACCGCGACCTCGTAACCGGGATCGAAGTCGCACACGTCGGTCTCGGCCTCGGTGAGGACGAGCCACCACTCGCGCTGACCACTCGGGGCGTCCGGGAACCGGAACTGCACGACGGTACGGCCGGACGGGATCGCGTCAACGTCGACGTTCCGATGCATGTCCCAGATCAGGAGCCTGGGGTCGAGGTCGACGTCGCCCAGCTCACCGATCCACCGGACTCCCCAGGCGCCCACCGCCTCGACCACGGGACGCAGCTCCTCGCCGGCGTCGGTCAGGGTGTAGCGGACGTCCTTGCCGTTGACCCGGCGCTCGACGATGCCGGCACGCTCGAGCTGCTGGAGTCGTCGTGAAAGCAGCGTCGGCGACATCCGCGGCAGTCCGCGGCGCAGGTCGTTGAAGCGCTCCGACCCGATGACGAGCTCACGGATCACGAGCATCGTCCATCGTTCGTCGAGCAGCTCCATGGCCTTGGACACCGGGCAGAACTGGTGATAGGAGGCTCCCATCTCGACAGCGTAAGGCAGCAGTACAGATCTGGTACTAGGAAGTGACCTGCCGGATTCGTACTGTCGACGCACGGGGGAGAAGGAGAGATCTGTGATGACGCAGACCACCGACGCAGATGTTGCATTGAAGACCAAGCACCGGGCCATGTGGGCGCTCGGCGACTACCCCGCCGTGGCGGCCGAGATCATTCCGGAGCTGGGCGAGGCCATCGTGGCCGCGACCGGCGTGGGTCCTGGAGACCGGGTTCTCGACGTCGGCGCTGGATCGGGCAATGCCGCCATCCCGGCCGCGCTGGCCGGTGCCGAGGTCATCGCCAGCGACCTCACGCCGGAGCTGTTCGACGCCGGACGCCGGGTCGCCGAGGACCGCGGCGCGACGCTCACCTGGGAGCAGGCCGACGCCGAAGCGCTTCCGTACAAGGACGATGAGTTCGACTGCGTGATGTCGACGGTGGGCGTGATGTTCGCGCCACACCACCAGGAGAGCGCTGACGAGATGGTGCGGGTGTGCCGCCCGGGCGGGACGATCGCCAACATCGCGTGGACACCGGCCGGGTTCATCGGCCAGATGTTCGCCACGATGAAGCCATTCGCTCCGCCGCCGCCTCCCGGCGCGCAGCCTCCGCCGCTGTGGGGCGACGAGGACCACGTGCGGGAGCTGCTCGGTGACCGCGTCACCGAGTTCCATGCCGAGAAGGGCTTCGCCACGGTCGAGGACTTTCCCGGGCCGTCGGACTTCCGTGAGTACTTCAAGAAGAACTACGGGCCGACGATCGCGGTGTACACGTTCATCGCCGACGACCCCGAGAAGGTCACCGCGCTCGACGCCGCGCTCGACGAGCTGGCCGCCAGCTTCAGCAACGATGACGTGATGCGCTGGGAGTACCTGCTGCTCACCGCAACCAAGCGCTGAGCGTCGAGCTGGATGTTGTCGGGGTCGCGGAACACCAGCACCGACGCGTACGGCTCGTCCGCGATCGGTGACTGGGTGAGCGGCTTGTCCGCTGCATCAGCCCGCACCACGCCGTTGGCCTCGAGGTGCTGTTGCCAGGCCTCGAGGTCGTCGCGACCGGACACAGCGAAGCCGCAGTGGTCGAGGCCGGTCGTCGTCTCCTCGATCTTGTCAAGGATTCCCCGTGTCATGATCGGCGCATGGCCTCGGAACCCCGATCCCGCACCTTGCCATCGGGCAAGCCGCGACCGCGATACGACCAGGACACGCTTCTCGCCGTCGCCGCCGAGGTATTCACCACCCGCGGCTACGACGGCACCAGCATGGAGCACCTCTCGCGCGCGTCGGGGCTGTCGAAGTCGTCGATCTACCACCACGTCGAGGGCAAGGAGCAGCTGCTGAGGCTCGCGCTCGAGCGGGCGCTCGACCCGCTGCTCGAAAGCCTCGATGCGGACGACGTGACCACGGGCCGCGCAGTCGATCGGCTGCACCATCTGGTGCGGCGCGACGTGCAGATCCTCGCCGACCGCCTCCCCTACGTCACCCTGCTGCTGCGCGTGCACGGCAACACCGAGACGGAGCGGTGGGCCCTCGACCAGCGGAGGACCTTCGACCGACGCGTGGCCGCCCTCGTGCAGGAGGCAATCGACGAGGGCGACGTGCGCTCCGACGTCGACGCGCGCACCACGGCACGGCTGATGTTCGGCGTCGTGAACTCGCTCGTCGAGTGGTACCGGCCTGGCCGCGACATCTCGCCGGCCGCGCTCGCCGAACAGATCGCGTCGATGGTGCTCGACGGCATCGTGGCGCGCTGAAACCACGCCCCACTCTTGCGCCCCGGGCTGACTTGCCGTAGAACTGGACAGGTGTCCAAACGAGTGTCCAGCGTCATGGGCCACTGATGCCCAAGCCAATCCACCCCGATCGCCGGCCCGCTGTCGTCACTGGTGCCTCGTCGGGGATCGGCGCCACCACGGCCCTGACGCTTGCTGCTGCCGGGTTCCCCGTGGCCTTGGGTGCCCGGCGGGTCGAGAAGCTCAGCGAGATCGTGGAGCAGATCCGCGCAGCCGGCGGCGAAGCCGTTGCCCATCACCTGGACGTCACCGACGACACATCGGTGCAGACCTTCGCCACAGCGGTCACGGCCGAACTCGGCGACATCGAGGTGCTGGTGTCGAACGCCGGGCATGTCGCGGCGGGCACGATCCACGAGGTTCCGACCGAGCAATTCACTGACGAGATCAACCTCAACCTGCTCGGTGCGCACCGGCTGGTCCGAGCCTTCGTGCCGTCGATGGTCGAGCGCCAGCGTGGGGACGTGGTGTTCGTCAGCTCCGACGTCGCCGTCCGGGCCCGCCCGTTCGTGTCTTCCTACGCTGCCGGCAAGTGGGGTCTGGAGGGGATGGCGCACGCGATGCAGATGGAGCTCGAGGGATCGGGGATCCGCGTCTCTCTGATCCGGCCCGGCCCGACGTCGAGCGAGATGGGCACGGACTGGCAGGGCGAGGCGGCAGCCGACGTCATCACCGGCTGGGCCAAGTTCGGACACGCCCGGCATGCGCGGTTCCTCAAGCCCGCAGCGGTCGCCGATGCCATCGCGACCGTGGTCGGTGCCCAGCGTGGCGTCCACCTGAATGTCATCGAAGTGACCCCCGAAGCCCCCGTGGAGACGACATGACCACCCCCGCAGCCCTGCAGCTCATCGACGGCAAGCTGGTCCCGGCGAGCGACAGCTCGACGTACCCGATCGTCAATCCGGCCAACGGGGAGGAGATCGGGTCCGCCCCGGATGCCACCGCTGCCGACGTCGCGAGCGCGATCGCGGCCGCGCGTCGCGCCTTCGACGAGACGGACTGGTCGACCAACACCGAGCTCCGGGTTCGGTGCATCCGCCAGCTCCGTCAGGCGTTCCTCGACCACGCCGATGACATCCGGACGCTGACCACGGCCGAGGTCGGCATGCCCGGTTTCATGATCGAGGCTGCTGGCTTCGACGGGCCGGTGGAGGGCCTGACGTTCGTCGCCGACCTTGCCGAGTCCTACGAGTTCGAGACCGACCTCGGGGTGGCCTCACCGATGGGCATCCCGAGCAGGCGGACCATACGGCGCGAGCCCGTCGGCGTCGTCGCCGCCATCACACCGTGGAACGTCCCCACGCAGATCAACCTGTCGAAGGTCGCGCCGGCACTCGCGGCCGGTTGCACGGTGGTCCTCAAGCCGGCACCCGACACGCCATGGCTGGCAGCAGAGCTCGGCCGCCTCGTGGCCACGCACACGGACACACCGCCGGGGGTCTTCAACGTGGTGACGCCGCGCGCCAACGAGGTCGCCGCCCAGCTGACCGTCGATCCACGCGTCGACATGGTCTCGTTCACCGGCTCGACCGCGACCGGCAAGGCGATCATGGCCGCGGCCGCACCGACCTTGAAGAAGGTCTTTCTCGAGCTGGGCGGCAAGTCGGCCGCGATCGCCCTCGAGGACGCCGACGTCGCGGCGGTCGCGGGAGCCACCGCGTTCGCGGCGTGCATCCACGCCGGTCAGGGCTGCGCCATCACCACCCGCCTGCTGGTGCCGCGCGCGAAGTACGACGAGGCCGTCCGGGTCGCGGCCGCGACGATGGAGTCCATCGGCGCCAAGGACCCCTCCGAACCGGACGCCATCTGCGGTCCGGTCATCTCCGCGAGCCAGCGGGACCGGGTCGAGGAGTACCTCAAGATCGCCGTGTCCGAGGGCGGCACCTTCGCCACGGGCGGCAAGGTGATCGACAGGGACGGCTACTGGATCGAGCCGACCGTCGTCGCGGGGCTCGACAACTCATCGCGTCTGGCGCAGGAGGAGATCTTCGGACCAGTACTCGTGGTCATTCCGCACGACGGAGACGACGACGCGGTCCGCATCGCGAACGACTCGGCCTACGGACTCTCCGGATCGGTCGACTCCGCCGATCTGGAACGGGCCAAGGCAGTCGCGGCCCGGATCCGCACCGGAACGATGGCCGTCAACGGCGGCGTCTGGTTCAGCCCGGATGCACCCTTCGGCGGCTACAAGCAATCCGGCACCGGCCGGGAGATGGGCGTGGCCGGGTTCGAGGAATACCTCGAGATCAAGACGATCGCCGAGCCGGCCGGATGAACTCTGAGGAGAACAGCATGCGTTTCGCGAACAAGGTCGCCATCGTGACCGGAGCCGCCCAAGGCATCGGTGAGGCCTATGCCAAGGCGCTTGGCGCCGAGGGCGCCTCCGTGGTCGTCGCCGACCTCAACGTCGAGTCGGGCGAACGCGTCGCCAAGGAGATCGAGGCCGCTGGTGGCGCCGCGATGTTCGTCCGCTGCGACGTGGCCGACGCGGCGTCGGCGACCAACATGGCCGACGCCACCGTCGCCGCGTACGGCGGCATCGACCTGCTGGTCAACAACGCCGCGATCTACGGCGACATGCAGTTCGACCTGCTGATCACCGTCGACTGGGACTACTACAAGAAGTTCATGTCGGTGAACATGGACGGCGCGCTGGTCGTCACTCGGGCGGTCTACGGCCACATGCAGAAGCGCGGCGGAGGTGCGATCGTCAACCAGAGCTCCACCGCGGCCTGGCTCTACTCCGGGTTCTACGGACTGGCCAAGGTCGGCATCAACGGCCTGACCCAGCAGCTCGCCCACGAGCTCGGCGGGATGAACATCCGGGTCAACGCGATCGCGCCCGGCCCGGTCGACACCGCGGCCACGCGCACCCAGGCCGGCGAGGTCGCGCACGACATCGTCAAGAACAACTTGGCGATCAAGCGGATGGGCCAGCCAGAGGACATCGTGGGAGCCTGCCTGTACCTCCTCTCCGACGACGCCTCGTGGGTGACGGCTCAGATTCTCGACGTCGACGGTGGTCAGGTGTTCCGGGCATGACCGGAGAACAGCGGATCGGATTCGTCGGCCTGGGCAACATCGGCAAACCCATGGCGCACCGGCTCACCGCGTGGGAGGGCGGGCTCACCGTCTACGACATCGATCCGGAGCCGATGGCCGAGCTCGAGCAGGCCGGAGCGTCGGTGGCGTCGTCGGTCGCCGACCTCGCCGCCGGTGCTGGCGTCATCTCGGTCATGGTGAACACCGATGCGCAGGTCCGCGACGTCATCGGCGAGATCGCTGATGCCGCGGAGCCCGGAACCGTGGTCGCGGTGCACTCGACGATCGCGCCCGACCTGCCGGCACAGCTGGAGGAGATCGGCAGCCGTCACGGCCTGCTGGTGCTGGACGCCCCGGTCAGTGGCGGCGCCATGGGCGCTGTCGACGGCACGCTGGCGATCATGGCGGGCGGCACCGACGCGGCGTTCGCGGCGATCCGGGAGCCGCTCGCGCTCCTGGGCACCGAGGTGGTGCACTGCGGACCGGCCGGCAGCGGCACCGCCGCCAAGCTGGCGAGGAACCTGCTGCACTTCGTGTCGTTCACCGCGACCGGCGAAGCGCTGCGACTGGCCGAGGGGGCTGGCATCGACCTGCAGGCGCTCGGCCGGATCGTCCGGCACACCGACTCGATCACCGGCGGCCCGGGCGCGATCATGCACCGCACCACGGCGCGGGAGATGGCACCGGACGACGACTGGCGACCGATCTTCGAGCACGTCCGTGCGCTGGGCGAAAAGGACCTCGCGCACGCCATCGAGCTGGCCGATCGGCTCGGCGTCGACGTCCCGATGGCGCAGTTCGCCTCCGACCACCTGGCGGCCGCACTCGGCCTGCCGACCAAGGAGAACGCATGAGCGACAGGTTCGAAGATCTCCCCGAAGCACGTCGTCGTGGCCTCGAGAAGATGGAGCAGGTCTACGGCTTCGAGATGAACGACATGGACGGCGACTTCTTCCGCTACACGGTCGAGCACCTCTTCGGCGACATCTGGCAACGGCCGGGACTCACCGATCGCGACCGCCGCCTGTTGCTGATCGGCCTGCTGGCCGGCCAGGGCGCGCATGACGTGCTCTCGATCCAGATCCCCGCGGCCCACGCGGCGGGTGACCTGGACGACGCCGCCCTGCGCGAGATCGTCATCATGCTCAGCCACTACGCCGGCTGGCCCGTCGGCGCCCGGCTGAACAGCCTGGTGGAGGACACCATCGCCAAGGCCGAACCGGATCGAGGCTGACGATGACCACAGGACACGTCGCGTCGCACCTGCGGCTGGGGCTGAACCCGCGTCAGACCGAGACCGTGGACAAGCTCCTGCGCGCCGGCGAACAGGAGCTGCAGGAAGTCGGACCGGAAGCGCTCACCATACGGATGGTGGCCCAGCGGGCGGGGGTCTCGCCGGCGACGGCGTACACGTACCTGGCGTCGAAGAGCCACCTGTTCGCGGAGCTGTTCTCGCGCCGGATCGTCACCGACGGCGCCCCCGAGCCGGTCGGTGCGACGGCGGCCGACCGCATCAGGGTGGTCACCCGGCACATCGTCGCGCTGCTCGCACGATCGCCGCACCTGGCCGCCGCGGCGAACTACGCCCTGCTCGGCACCGATCCCGAAGTGGAACGGCTTCGACGGGTGATCGGCACCGAGTTCATGACCCGGTTCCGCGACGCCATCGGCGAACCGTCCGATCCGCGGGTGGTCGACGCACTCACGTTGGCCTTCACCGGCGCCCTGCTGCAGGCCGGGATGGGCCTGGTGACCTACGACGAGCTGAGCGGACGCCTCGACGACGTCGTGGCCGTCATCATGAAGGGCCACGAACGATGACCCACGAGCAAGCCCCCGGCCCGCTGAGCTTCGACCACTACGACCACGCCCTCCAGGACGACCCGTACCCGACCTACGCGCGACTACGGGACGAAGCACCGTTGTTCCACAACGAGGATCACGACTTCTGGGTGATGTCCCGGTACGCCGACATCCACCAGGCCTGGCGCACCGACGAGGTCTACTCCAACCGGATGGGCGTCACCCTGGACGAGAGTGCCTGGAACGAGAACGCGCACCTCGTGATGTCGTTCCTGGCATTGGACCCTCCCGAGCAGACCCGGCTGCGCAAGCTGGTCTCCCGCGGGTTCACACCAAAGCGCGTCGCCGAGATGGAACCCCGGATCGCCGCGGTGAGCCTGGAGCACCTGGAGAAGGCGCTGGCGATGGGCGAGTTCGACTGGATCACCGACTTCGCCGGCAGGTTCCCGATGGACGTCATCTCCGAGCTGCTCGGGGTGCCGCAGGCCGACCGCGACGAGATCCGCCGCCTGGCCGACCTGCTGGTGGTCCGCGAGGACGGGCTGCGGGACGTCCCCCAGGCCGGGATGGACGCCGCCGCGGAGATGTTCGGATATTTCGCGGACCTCCTGGCCACCCGCAAGAACGCTCCCGCCGACGACCTGGTCACGGCACTCTTGCTCGCCGAGGACGAGGGCGACCGGATGACCGACAGCGAGCTCACTGCCTTCCTGTTCCTCATGGTCGTGGCCGGAAACGAGACCACGACCAAGCTGCTCGGCAACGCGGTGGCCAACCTCTCCGCGCACCCGGACCAGCGAGCAGCGGTGTTCGCCGACCCCGAGCTCATCGCACCGTGGATCGAGGAGACGCTCCGATACGAGGCTTCAAGCCAGCTGCTGGCGCGGCAGACCCTGCAGGACGTGACGATCGACGGCACCACCTGTCCGGCAGGTGCGAAGCTGCTGATCAACGTCGGGTCGGCCAATCACGACCACACCGTGTTCACTCAAGCCGAGTCGTTCGACATCCACCGCGACAAGGCCGAGCTGGCCAAGCACATCGCGTTCGGTGGCGGCCGGCACTTCTGCCTCGGAGCGAGCCTGGCCCGCCTGGAGGCGAACCTCGCCTTGCAGCAGCTCGTCGACCGGGTCTCGACGATCGAGGTCAATCACGACAAGGCTCAGCGCATGTACTCGGCGAACGTCCGGGGCTACCGCTCGCTACCGGTGAAGGTCACGCTTCGCTGAGCGATGCGCTATCGTTCTAACCGAACGATCATTCGGTTTTGGAGCGCCACGTGGACGACACCCTGCAGCAGCACTTCGACGAGACCATCGCGCACGGCTCGCGCATCGAGCCGCGCGACTGGATGCCCGACGGCTACCGCCGCACCCTCGTGCGCCAGATCGCCCAGCACGGCCACTCCGAGATCATCGGCATGCAGCCCGAGGGAGCTTGGCTCGGGAGCGCGCCGTCGCTGCGGCGCAAGGCCGTGCTCACCGCCAAGGTGCAGGACGAGGCAGGGCACGGGCTCTACCTCTACTCCGCGACCGAGACCCTCGGCGCCGACCGTGGCGACCTCACCGACGCACTCATCACGTCGCGGCAGAAGTACTCCTCGATCTTCAACTACCCGACGCCCAGCTACACCGACGTCGGCACGATCGGCTGGCTCGTCGACGGCGCCGCGATCTGCAACCAGGTGCCGCTGTGCCGCAGCTCGTACGGGCCGTACGCCCGCGCCATGATCCGCATCTGCAAGGAGGAGTCGTTCCATCAGCGGCAGGGGTACGAGCTGCTGATGACGATGATGAACGGCACCGACGAGCAGCGCGCCATGGTGCAGGACTCGGTGAACCGCTGGTGGTGGCCGTCCCTGATGATGTTCGGCCCACCGGACGACCGCTCCCCCAACACCGAGCAGTCGATGGCGTGGGGCATCAAGCGGCACACGAACGACGAGCTGCGCCAACGGTTCGTCGACATGTCCGTGCCGCAGGCCGACGCCCTGGGCGTCACGCTGCCCGACCCGGAGCTTGAGTGGAACGAGGAGCGCGGCTCCTACGACTTCGGGACACCCGACTGGGACGAGCTCATGCGCGTCATCAAGGGCGACGGCCCGTGCAACGCCGAGCGCATCGCCTGCCGGAAGGCCGCCCACGACGACGGCGCATGGGTGCGCGAGGCCGCTCTGGCCTACGCCGCCCGATCGGAAGGAGCAGCATGACCGACAACTGGCCCCTCTACGAGGTGTTCGTGCGCGGGAAGCGCGGACTCAACCATGTGCACGTCGGCTCCATCCATGCCGCCGACGACGAGATGGCGCTGCGCAACGCGCGCGACGTCTACACCCGGCGCAACGAGGGCGTGAGCATCTGGGTCGTGAAGTCGTCCGACATCACCGCGTCGAGCCCCGACGAGAAGGATCCGTTCTTCGCGCCGAGCGGCGACAAGGTCTACCGCCACCCCACCTTCTACGACGTGCCCGAGCACGTCCCCCACATGTGATGACTCCGTCAGACGTCGAGCACGACAGTGTCGATCATGGGGCCTACACGAGTCTCGTCGAGGCCGACGATGACGCGCGCTGGGCGTTCGGCACGAGCTTCGACGACCCGCTCGCCGGCGTCGACACCACCGTGCCGAGCGGCGTCGACGCGACTGCGCTCGCCACCTACTGCCTGATGCTCGCCGACGACGCGCTCGTCCTCGCGCAGCGACTCGGCGAGTGGACGACCCATGCCCCGGAGATCGAGGAGGAGGTCGCGCTCGCCAACATCGGGCTCGACCTGCTCGGCCAGGCCAGGCTCCTGCTCGCGCGCGCTGCAGCGGCCGACCCCGGAGTCGTGCCCGCGCTTCCCGAGGGCTCGCCGGTGCCGGTCGACGACCGACTCGCGTTCTTCCGCGACGCAGCCGCCTTCCGCAACGTCCACCTCGTCGAGCAGCCCAACGGCGACTTCGCCGTGACGATGGCGCGGCTCCTCGTCTTCTCCGCGTGGCGACTCGCCCTGCTCGATCATCTCCGCGGGTCCGCCGACCCCGTGCTCGCCGCGGTGGCCGAGAAGGGCGTCAAGGAAGTGCGGTACCACCGCGAGCACGCGGCCCGCTGGTGCGTCACGCTCGCGCAGGGCACTGACGTCTCCCGTGAGCGGATGATCTCCGGGTTGCTGGAGGTTTGGCCTGACGTCCCGGAGCTCGAGGGCACCGACCCGTCCAGCGCGTTCGCCCAGGCCATGGACGACGTCGACCAGGTCTTGCACGCGGCCGGCGTCGAGCGTCCAGACGTCCCGGCTTCCGGGGGCCAGGGTCGCGAGGGTGTCCACACCGAGGCGTTCGACTCGCTCCTCGCCGACCTCCAGGGCCTCGCCCGCGAGCACCCGATGGGCCGGTGGTGACGGTGCAGGCACGAGAGGTGGTCGCTCAGGTCGTCGATCCCGAGCTGCCGATGCTCACGCTCGAGGACCTCGGGGTGCTGCGCGACGTCGATGTCGACGACGACACCATCGTCGTCACGCTCACCCCCACCTACAGCGGCTGCCCGGCGCTGGCGACGATGCGCGCCGACGTGCTGGTCGCGTTGCGTCGTGCCGGCTACGAGCGGGCCGAGGTGCGGACGACGCTCTCGCCCGCCTGGACGTCGGACTGGATCAGCCCTCGGGGCCGCGCCGCGCTCGCCGAGCACGGCATCTCACCGCCCCGTCCGAACGAAGGGCCTGTCGACCTGATCCTGATGCCGTCGCGGCCGCCTCTGTGCCCTCTGTGTGGTTCGGCCGAAACCCGTGAGGTGTCGCACTTCGGGACCACGGCGTGCCGATCGCTGCACACCTGTCGGGCCTGCGGCGAGACGTTCGACCACATGAAGGAGATCTGATGGTGACCCCCTCATCCGTCGGGAGCAGGGACTTCCATCCGCTCCGGGTGTCGAGCGTCGACCGGCTCTGCGACGACGCGGCCGCGGTGACGTTCGACGTTCCCGACGAGCTCGCCGAGGCATACCGCTTCAGCCCCGGCCAGTCGCTCACGCTCCGCCGGCGCATCGACGACCGCGAGGAGCGCCGCCAGTACTCGATCTGCGCGGCCGTTGGTGCCGCACCGCGCGTCGGTGTGCGGGTCGTGCCGGACGGGATGTTCTCGACGTGGCTGGTCGAGCAGGTCCATGCGGGCGACGAGATCGAGGTCCAGACTCCGTCCGGCACGTTCGGGCCCGACCCGGACCTGGGCGGCCGCCACGTCCTCATCGCCGCCGGCTCCGGCATCACCCCTGTGCTGTCGATCGCGTCGTCACTGCTCGCCAACCCCGAGGCCGACGTGACGCTGCTCTACGGAAACCGCCGTGCGAGCACGGTCATGTTCACCGACGAGGTCGCCGACCTGAAGGACCGATTCCCGGCCCGGTTCGAGGTCATCCACGTGCTGTCCCGTGAGCCGCGGGACGTCGAGCTGTTCAGCGGGCGCCTCGACGCCGACCGGCTGCGCCGCATCCTCACCGCACTCGTACCGGTGGCCGACGTCGACGGGTTCTGGCTGTGCGGACCGTTCGCGATGATCGAGTCGGCACGCGACGTCCTGCGCGACCTCGGCGTCACAGCCGAGAAGATCCACCGCGAGCTGTTCTTCGTCGACGACGTGCCGCCACCCCCGGTGGAGCATGCCGAGGCCGGCCACCGTGCCGACCATGGGGGGCCCTCCAGCCGGGTCACCGTGACGCTCGACGGTCGCACCACCGAGCTGAGCCTCCCCCGCGACCGACCGGTCCTCGACTCCGCCCAGGAGGCACGCGCCGACCTGCCCTACGCCTGCAAGGGCGGAGTGTGTGGCACCTGCCGGGCCAAGGTCGTGACCGGCGAGGTGAACATGCGCCGCAACTACGCGCTCGAGGACGACGAGCTGGCCGACGGCTACGTCCTCACCTGCCAGAGCCTCCCGGTCTCGGACGAGCTCGCCCTCGACTACGACGCCTGACGCCGGTCGGGGGTCAGCACGGAGCCGGATCTCCGTACTGGCTCGGGTGTGCCGGCCGTTGTGCCCTCCTAACGTGGGCCATCACCGCCGTCAGGAGGCTCCCATGAAGATGCGCACCGTCAGCATTGTTCTCATCGTCCTCGTATCGATTCTGCTCACCGGGTGTGGCTCGAACGACGAGCCGTCGGCTTCGCCACCGGATGCTGCGTCCCCGCTCGAAGGCACCTGGCGAACCGAGCCGATCTCGTTGAGCGATGCCGAGGCGACGTTGCGCAAGCACGGTCTGGGCAAGTACGTCGAGAAGTTCACGACTGATCCGCCATTCGAGGAAGAGACCGTGCTGATCCTGGAAGTGAAGGACCAATGGGACCTCTACGGCGAGTCCGAAGGCAACCCGCGATCCGAGATCGACTACGACGCCGACTATCTGGTGAAGGGCGACACCGTCAAGGTGACCCACAGCACCGGCTCGACGACACAGCGCTGGTCGGTGGACGGCGACCGCTTGACGCTCGAGTGGCTGAGCACGACCCAGCCGCCGTACAACGGCGTCCCCGACGAGGTCTACCAGCGCGCGCTCTACATGACCTCGGAGTTCACGAGGGACAAGGGCTAGCCAGTCGCACCGAGGCAGCTGCGGAGCTCGCCGAGCCTGTAGAAGTTCTCGGTGTCCTTGAAGAGCTTGCAGTCGCGGCCCACGGTGGCGGGGACCTCGTTGTGCTCCACCGAGACGATGTGCTGGTCACCCTTCGCCCACACGATCCACTCGATGTTGCCCGACAGCGGCGTCACCGAGGAGATGCGGAAGTCGTTGTTCTCGTGGGTGTAGGTCTCGCCCGGCTTGCCCTGCTCGTCGGCACCCGGGATCCTGATCAGCGCGGCGAACGGGGCGAGCTCCTCCGCGTGCGCGAACCGGTACACCGCCGCGTGCGGATGAGGGCCTCGACCCTTGAGCCGGTCGTCGATCACGGAGAAGAAGTCGTCCAGCAGGATCTGAGCGGCCTGGTAGCTGCCGTCGTCACCCTCCAGACCTGGTCCACGCGAGTAGAAGTAGCGGCCGTCCTCGACGTACGCGAAGGCCTCGGCCGCCTCCTTCGGCATGAGTCGTTCCGTGTCGACGTTGATGTCGCGGCTCATGGCCGGTCCGGAGCGGTAGACGTCGAAGACACCACTGGCTGCCTCGAGCTGGTTGTCGCCGATGCTGGCGACGAACTCCGGCGTGTAGAGGTGCTCGAGAGTCTCGGTGGCTGCATCCTGGATGTTCGAGAGCTTGCGCACCGCGTTGTAGGCGGGCTTCCACGGGCCGTCCTCGAGAAAGTCCTCGTACTTGTCGTTCTCGCCGCTGAACTTCAGCAGCTCGTCGTTGGACTCAGGCGTCTCGATCTCGATGTCCGGGTGTACCGAGGCCAGTCCGGCGGAGAAGTTCTTCGCGCTGTCCTCAGCGCGTCCCACGCCGGAGTCGAGGATCTCGACCCTCGCACCCTCCTCGTGCGCTGCGTCGAACATGCCGGACAGGCGCTTGCCCTCGCGCGTACCGATGCCCTGCATCTCCTCGGCACCCAGCGTGTTCAGCTGGCCGAATCCCACACGGCTCATCGTCAGCTGCAGAGCCCGCGCATCGGGGCCGAACTTCTTGCCCGCCGACGTCAGTGCTCCGGCGGCCTTCGCCTCTTCCCACAGCTCGATCGCGTCCTCGATGGGGTCGTCGCTCGTGAGCGACCGGGCTCCGTGCCGGGCGATGTTCTGGGCGAACACCGGCTCGAAGCCGGCCGGCGCCTCGATCTTGGTCTCCTTCTTCGGCTCCGGGTAGGGCGTCAGGCTCGCGAGGTTGGGCGGGAGCTCCTCGACCGGGATGGTGGTCGGGGCGGAGGCGGGCCGCTTCTTCGGCTCGGCGGCGGACTGGCATGCGGAAAGGGGGATCATGAGCGCGACGACGACGATCATGACCCGAGAGGAGCGAAGCATGCGGACATGTTGCACTACGCCGGTAAGGAAAACTTAAGAACCCCCAATCTCACGGAGAACGGGCGGCAGCCTCTCACCGGTGAGAGCGATCTTCAGAGCTGAGACGCGAATGCGACGGCCGTCACGATCGCGAGAATCAGCGTCGCCGCGTCACCCGCGAGCCCGGCAGCCTCGGATCGGCCGTGTCGCTGTGCCGCCCGCAGACGGGTGATCATCGCTCCCACGAGCAGGCACGCAAGGGCAATCGATGCGAGCAGTCCGAGCGGGCCGTACGTCAGACCGATCACGACGCCTGCGGCACCCAGCCATTCCAGGACGCCGATGACTCGCCAGAGTCCCGGAGGTACGTCCAGCGAGTCGCGGATCTCCAGCGACGCCGGGACGTTGAACAGCTTGATCCCGCCCGTGAAGACGAACGTGGCGGCCACGACGATTGCGAGAATCGTGAGGAACATCTGCCAACGCTATCGGGCCGAATTCGCTCGCACGTCAAGCTTCACGTTGTCGCAGGTGAGGCATAGCGTCGTGCCATGCATGTCATCGAGACCACGGGGACGACCAGGCCGGACGGCCGCATCCTCGACAACATCCAGGGCGCGGCGTACGGGGCCGGTGTCTCGCTGATCTTCGAGGACAGCGACGTGGAGGGCGAGGGGCCCGACCTGCACCAGCACCCCTACGCCGAGACGTTCGTGATCCGCGGCGGCAAGGCGCTCTTCACCGTGGCGGGCGAACAGCTGGTCGGCGTCGCCGGTCAGGTGCTCGTCGTGCCCTCGTTCACACCGCACAAGTTCGAGATCGTCGGGCCCGACCGGTACGTCGCCACACACATCCACGCGAGCGACACGTTCATCACCGAGTGGCTCGAGGGCCCGCGAGCCGAGAGCTAGTCAGGCGACGCGGTACCGGTCGGGCCCCGACGGCTTCCTGACTTCGACGACCGCGCCGCGCTCGAGCTGACGGCCGCGACGTGTCTCGACCACGCCGTCCACCAGCACCTCGCCGTCGGCGATGAGCGCACCCGCGTCAGCCCCGGAGTCGGCGACGCCCACGAACTTGAGGAACTGCCCCAGCCGGATGCCGCCATCACGGACCGGGACGTCGGTGATCTCCGGTGTGCTCATGCCACCAGCGTCGCACCCAGGTCGTCGAGCAGCCCAGCCGTGCCCAGCTCGCGCTGTTCGCCGTTGTCGTAACCGTCGAGGTGGACGCCTTGCTCGGTCAGGGTCAGCCGAGTGCCACCGTCGAGCGGCTCGAACATGATGGTGGTGATCGACGTCGAGATGTGCGTGTCGCCGATCCACATGTCGTAGGTGTAGATGATGCGCTCCAGGTCGACGATGTCGGTGTACGTGGATTGGAAACGGTGCGGTGGTCCGCCGTGGAAGCTGCCCTCGTTCATGCCGTGCCCGCCGACGCGGAAGTCCTCCTCGTAGGCCGTCATCGACAGCACTTCGTTCTCGGCGGCGAACCAGAGCCGCTTGGTCTCCTTGTCGGCGAACGCCGCCCAGACCTTCTCGACCGGGACCGGGAAGGTGCGTTCCAGGGTGAAGTCGTGGTGCGCCTGGCTGCGTGCGGTCATGGCTTTCAACTCATCTCTGGTGTGGGGCTCAGGAGCTCTCCGAGCCGGTCGAGCTGACGCTCGGCCGGAATCCGTTGCTCGCCGATCCAGGTCCCAGCAGCCGTGAGCGCCTCCGGGGCGAGCTGGACGGTGCGGACGCGGCCGATCTTCTGCGACGTGACGAGCCCGGCCGCCTCGAGCACCGCGAGGTGCTGCACGACGGCGGGAAGCGACATGTCGAACGGACGAGCCAGGTCGCTGACGGTGGCAGGACTGCGCACGAGTCGTTCGATCATCGCGCGGCGGGTGCCATCGGCCAGGGCGTGGAACATCCGGTCGAGGGTCATCGTCAGGGGCGGCGGTAGGTCAGGTGGGTGACCTTGGAGGTGTGGCGGGCGCTGACCGGCTCGAGCTCGAGCCCGGACAGATCCTCGAAGAGGCGCTCCCCCGACCCGAGCGCCACCGGCACCAGGTGCAGCCGCAGCTCGTCGACGAGTCCGGCGGCGACGAACTGGCGCACCGTCGCGGGACCGCCCATGATGCCGACCTCACCGTCACCGGCCACCGCGCCGGCCCGCTCGAGGGCGGTTTCGATGCCGTCGGTGACGAAATGGAACGTCGTGCCGCCGTCCATCGGCAGGTCGTCGCGCTCGTGATGGGTGAGCACGAACACCGGGGCGCGGTACGGCGGCTCCTCGCCCCACCAGCCGTGCCAGGCGTCGTCCCAGTCGCCACCCTCGGGAGGACCGAACATGTTGCGGCCCATGATGAAGGCCGACCGCGCCAGGATCGCCTCGACCTCGGCGGCGTTCTCGTCGGCGGCATCGAACATCCAGGAGTCGAGCAGCTGCTCTCCGCCCACGCCGAGCGGATGGTCCATCGACTGGTCCGGCCCGGCGGAGAATCCGTCGAGGGAGATCCCCAGGTCTGCGGTCACTCTGGTCATCATGTGCTCCTCAATCATTACTTAAGTGTTTCCTTAAGTATTCAACGTCGCGTCGCTGCTGTCAAGATGTCGCCATGAATGACGCTGTGAAGAGCCCGTGGATCATCGGCTTCGGCGTCGTCGCGATCGTGCACCTGGTGCTCAACGCCGCCGACGCGTCGCCCTGGGACAGCATCACCAAGTGCCTGCTCGCACCCCTGCTCGCCGCCTGGGCTGTTTCAATCAGCCGCCCGCTGCCCGGCACCCCCGCCGGGCATCTCGGCGGGCCGCGGCTGCTCGTGCTGGCACTCGTCTTCTGCCTCGGCGGCGACCTGTTCCTCGAGATCGAGTCGCTGTTCGTCATCGGCATGGCCTCATTCGCCGCGGCCCACATCTGCTTCATCACCTTCTTCGTGCAGCGGGGCGCGCTCCCCCGGCTGCGCGCCAAGCCGTGGGCTGCGCTCGTGTACGTCGCCGCGGCCGTGCCGATGGTCATCTGGGCCTGGGACGGGCTCGAGGCCGACGTGCGTCCGTTCGTCCCGGTCTACGCGCTCCTGCTCGTGGGCACGGCGGCGACGTCCCTCGCCCTCGACCGCCGCGCCGGTCTCGGCGGGCTGCTGTTCCTGGTGTCCGACGGTTTCATCGCCCTCGGCGAGGCCGGCCGATTCGACAAGGACGCGACCTGGCACGGACTGGTGATCATGGGGCTCTACATCCTGGCAATCTTCTTCCTGTCCGCCGGAATCCTGAACCGCGAGCTCCGGACCCGTCGCCTCGCGGCTGACGGCTTCGATCCCACCATCCGCACCGACTGCTGGCCGCGCCTTCCCGAACGCGCGTGACCATCACTGCAGGCTTCGGCAACGAACCGATCACGTGAGCATCGACCGGCGCCAGCCTTCCGACCGCACGTACCGCAACGTGCAGCGGTTCGTCGCGGGCGTCTTCCGACTGCTGGGCCTGCGCATCACGGTGCGCGGTGCGGAGCACCTGCCGACGACCGGTCCGGCGGTGGTCGCGAGCAACCACACCGGCTTCCTCGACTTCACGTTCATCGGTTACGCCGCTCGTGAGCGCGGACGGCTGGTGCGGTTCATGAGCAAGCTGTCGGTGTTCGAGAGCCGGCTGTCCGGGCGGCTGATGCGGGCGATGCGGCACGTCCCGGTCGACCGGTGGTCGGGCGCCACGGCCTACCGGCAGGCCCGTCGCCTGCTCGACGAAGGCGAGATCGTCGGCGTCTTCCCGGAAGCGACCATCAGCAGGTCATGGCTGGTCAAGGGGCTCAAGCCGGGCGCGGCCGGCCTCGCCATCAGCAAGTCCGTGCCCCTGGTGCCGGCCGTGGTGTGGGGCTCCCACCGCGTCATGACGGTCGACGGGCACCGCAGCCTCCGACGCGGCAAGGCCGTCACCATCCTGCTCGGCGAGCCGCTGCGCCCCACCGACGGCGAGAGCATCGGCGAGCTCACCGAGCGCCTGCACACGGCGATGACAGCGCTGCTGGACGAGGCGATCAGCACCTACCCGGACGTGCCCCGGTCGGAGGCCGACCGGTGGTGGCTCCCTCAGGCCCACGGCGGCTCGGCGCCTCCTCCGGACGTCGCCGCCGCCCTCGATCGCGCCGCCCTCGCCCGCATCAACCAGCCGGTCGACTGAGAGAGATGATGGGCGCATGA
Source organism: uncultured Actinomycetota bacterium (assembly GCA_963839625.1). Lineage (GTDB taxonomy): Bacteria > Actinomycetota > Actinomycetes > Propionibacteriales > Nocardioidaceae > Aeromicrobium. The sequence goes on from CAWIWE010000020.1 coordinate 39,706, forward strand.
CGTTCGACCAGCTCCAGCCCGTCACCGTCGCCGATCTCACCTTCGACGTCCGCACGCTCGGCCCCGACGACGGCGAGCCCGTCGTGCTGCTGCACGGCTTCCCCGAGACGTCGCTGAGCTGGTCCGCCGTCGCACCGGTGCTGGCCGACGCCGGCTTCCGGGTCATCGCGCCCGACCAGCGCGGCTACTCCCCCGACGCGCGACCCACGGCGGTCGCCGACTACGCGATGCAACACCTCGTCGACGACGTCCTGGGCCTGGCCGACGCGCTCGACGTGGGCACGTTCCACCTCGTCGGCCACGACTGGGGCGCGGCGGTCAGCTGGGCGGTCGCCGCCCACCACGGCGACCGGCTGCGCACCTTGACGGCGGTGTCCGTGCCGCACCTCGCCGCCTACAACGCCGCGCTGCGCGGTGACTCCGACCAACAGGAGCGGGCCTCGTACATCGGGTTGATGCGTCAGGAGGGCAAGGCCGAGGACGTCCTGGCCGAGGGGGACGGGCGGCGGCTGCGTGCCATGTACGACGGCAAGATCCCGGCGACGCACGTCGACGCCTACGTCGACTTCTTCCACGATCGCGAGGCCCTCACCGGCGCGCTCGCCTGGTACCGCGCGATGACGGCGGAGCTCGCCAACCTGCCGTCCGTCTCGGTGCCGACGACTTTCGTGTGGAGCGAAGGCGACTGGGCCATCGGGCGCGCGTCGGCCGAGGCCTGCGGCGAGCATGTGACCGGTCCGTTCAGGTTCGTCGAGCTCGATGGTGTCAGCCACTGGATCCCGGAAGAGGCGGCGGACGATCTCGCCGCCGCGATCCTCGAGCGGATGCGGGACGGCACGGGTGATGCGTGAGGATGGACCGATGACCAAGGCCTACTGGATCAACACGTTCACCGCCGTCCACGACAAGGAGAAGCTCAAGGCGTACATCGAGCTCGCCGGGCCGGCGATGCGCGAGGCGGGCGGGCGGTTCCTGTCGCGCGGCAACGTCGTGCACGCCTTCGAGGGCGGCACCCACGGACGCACCACCCTCATCGAGTTCCCCAGCACCGACGCCGCCGCGGCGGCGTACTCGAGCCCCGGGTACCAGGCCGCGTTGGAGGCACTGGGCGACGGGGCAGAGCGAGAGATCCGCATCGTCGAGGCACTGCCCGACGTCTAGGCGGCAGCCAGGTCAGCGAGTCTTGACGCCGAGAAGGACCTCGGCGAAGGCCTCGGCCGTGGCCGGTGGCACGGTGTTGTGGCGCGGCTCGTCCGGATCGCGCTCGAGCACCTTCCTGATGGCAGCGCCGATGCTCGCCACGTCGAGGTCGGCGGCCTCGCCGCCATCCGTCGCGCGGATCTCCCGGGCCCGCACCTCAGAGCCTGCAGTGACCACCGGGACACCCGCGGCGTGGGCCTTGCCCATGATGCCGCTGGGGCCGTTGTTCGTGAGGATGATCGGCGCCACGTCCACGGCGGCAACCAGCTGGTCCATCACGTCGTTGGGCAAGAAGCCGTCCCGGACGATGACCCGTCGGCGGCGTTCGTCCGGCAGGCCGTCGAGCCAGGCCCACACCTCGGGCTGGACCCCACCCGCGAGCAGCAGGTCTGCATCCAGTCCGGCGTCGTCCAGCGCGTCGAGGATCATCGGGGCATTCCGGCGTTCCTCGATCACTCCGAAGACGCCGGCGATCGTCCGGTCCTGCGGCAGGTCGAGCTCCTTGCGCAGGCGAGCGCGGTCCCGGGAGTGGGCCAGGCAGATCTCGGGATCACGGGCCCGCTTCACCAGCCAGCCGCGCGACATGTCGTCGCGACCGGCGAACCCGGCCACATGGTGCAGCGTCCCGGTCGCCCTCGCCGCGATGACCAAGGCGCCCTTGGCGAGCCGCAGCTTCCACCCGGTCCTGTCGGTGAGGCCGAGCTTGGCGGGATAGCGCGTCAGGAAGAACACCACGCGCGGTTTCCTGGCCAGCCCGCGGAACGCCCGGCGCGCGAGGTACCACCATCGCTTCAGCGACTGGTCTGCGTCCATGACCACGACCGTCTCGACGTCGTGCGTCCGGCACAGGTCTGCCACCACGTTGACCATCTCCTGCGTGGCCGGGTGGATGACGTCGAACCGCGGTTCCACCGTGAGGTCGAGGTCCGAGAGGAACACGTCGAAGGCATCGTGGCCGGCCCCGATGGTCGATGTCAGCAGGACCACGTCGGTGGTGCGCGCGGCGACGATCGCCGCATTGGCCACCGCCTGGAAGCGATGCCCGCCCGGGTCCGGTTCGACAATGACCGTGACCGGCCGTGGTCCGTGATTCACGGAGGGTAGGCTACCCGCCGATGGGCGAACACGATTCGCTGCCGTGGTACGTGCTGACGGCAGCAGACCAGCTGGCCCGGCGTGGCCTTGAGGTCCGACGCCATTCGTCCTGGCGACGACAAGCCATGCTCGCCAAGCACGATGTCGACCTGGTCGTCGATGTCGGTGCAGCGGATGGCGGATACGGCCGATCGCTCCGGAAGTTCGGATACACCGGCCCGATCGTCTCCTTCGAGCCGTTGTCCGCATCGTTCGCTTCGCTGAGCACGGCCATCCAGGACGACCCGACGTGGTCGGCTCATCACCTCGCCCTCGGCACCGAGCCCGGCTCAGCGACCATCAACATCGCGTCGAACAGCGCCAGCAGCTCGTTCCGCGACATGCTCGACACCCATCGAGCAGCCGTTCCGGCGGTCGACTACGTCGCTCAGGAGACCGTGACCGTGGCCCGGCTCGATGACGTGACCGATGAGTCCCTGACGTCCGCGCGTCGCCCGTTCCTCAAGGTCGACACCCAGGGATTCGAGCGCGAGGTGCTCGCCGGTGCCCCGGACCTGGTCGGTCGATGTGTGGGGCTCCAGCTCGAGCTGTCGTTCATCCCCCTGTACGGCGGCGGGATGCTCGTCGACGAGGCCGTCACCTGGGCGTACGAGCAGGGATTCCACCTCGTGAACATCGAGCAGGGATACGCCGCTCCGAGCGGCGAGATCCTCCAGGTGGATGGTGTCTTCGTCCGTTCGACCCCCGACGGACTCAAGTAGGGTTCGGTCAGCAACCAGCCCTGGAAGATCTCGAATCGAGGCAACGGTCTTGGCCAGTCAAGAAAGAGTGTCAGGCGACTCACTGAGCGGCGACCTCATCGACCGCCTCAACGACTTGGCGGACCGATCTCCCGACCTCGTCGTGTACATCGAGCTGCTCGACGGCAAGAACGAGTCCGCTCGGCTCACGGCGAGACAGCTTCGCGATCAAGCCGTCGCCGTGGCTGCTTCGCTCACCGACCGAGGCATCGAGCGCGACGACGTCGTCCTGCTGATCGCCACGCCTCCCCTGGAGTTCCTCGTCGGCCTCTTCGGCTGCATGTGGGCCGGCGTGATCGCCGCCCCGATCTCCTTCCCGCGGCGCCACGAGCACCTGGAGTCCAGGCTCGAACCCGTGCGGGCGAACGCCGGCGCGGTCGGCATCGTCGCCGCCACCCCTCAAGGTGAGGCCGAGGAGGGCATCCTGGACATCCTGACCGGCGGAGAGCTCCCGGTCATCTCTATCGCCGCGGATCCTCCGGAGACGCCGCTCCCGCCCGTGGCCGACCGCAACATCGCCTACCTGCAGTACACGTCGGGCTCCACCAGCGATCCGCGAGGCGTGATCGTCACGCACGACAACCTGATCGCGAACCTCGACGTGTGCAAGGCGCTCATGCGCTTCGACGATGACTCCATCAACGTCTCGTGGTGTCCGCTGACCCACGACATGGGCCTGATCATGGGTTCACTCCCGTCGATCGCCTTCGGCATGCTGTCGGTGCTGATGCCCCCCGCCGCCTTCATCCGACGCCCGATGACGTGGCTGCGTGCCATCGGCACCTATCGCGGCACGCATGGTTACTCCCCCAACTTCGGCTATGACCTGTGCGTCGACCGATCGACGGAGGAGGAGCGCGCCGAGCTGGACCTGTCGTCCGTGCGATGCTTGATCAACGGCGCCGAACCGATCCGTAAACGCACACGCGACCGGTTCCTCGGCGCTTTCGGGCCCAGCGGTCTCCCGGACAGCACTCACACGGCCGGATACGGGCTCGCGGAGTCCTCCGTCCTGGTCACCACCACACCGGCCGGCCGGTCCGTCGACGTCATCTGGGTCGACGCCAAGGCCCTGGAACAGCACGACGTCGTCCTGCGCAACGAGGATGACGAAGGCGTCCGTGAGCTGTGCAGCTGCGGCATCCTCGGGCCCGGCTACGACGCTCGCATCGTCGACCCCACCACGCTGGAGGAGATGCCGGAGGGGCGAGTCGGCGAGCTGTGCCTCCGGGGACCCAGTGTGTGTCCCGGCTACTGGAACCGGGAGGACATGACGAAGGAGATGTTCGGGGTCACGGTTGCCGGGGACGACGGCGGCCCGTACCTCCGAACCGGCGACCTGGCCTTCTTCCACGAGAACGAGCTGGTGATCTGCGGCCGGGCGAAGGACCTCATCGTCATGCGCGGCCGCAACCTCTACCCGCAGGACATCGAGCTCGCCGCCGAGCTGGCCCACGACGCGGTCCGCCATGGTGGCAGCGCGGCCTTCACCCTCGACGGCGACATGGGAGAGACCCTGGGCATCGTCGCGGAAGTGGACGGCGAGCCGGATGCCGCCGCGGTGAGCAGCGCGATCAAGGAGGCCGTCCTGCGCGAGTTCGAGGTCCAGGTCTCAGACGTCATGCTGGTCGCTCCCTATCGTGTGCCGAAGACCTCCAGTGGCAAGAAGCAGCGCAGCGCGACGCGCCGGCTCTGGGCCGAGGCCCGGGAGAGCGGCCAGGAGTTCGCTGCTCGTTCGTAGCGCCTGTCGAGGCTGTTCAGGGACGGTCGTGGGGCGCCGAGTGCTGGTCGAGGGTGCACTACTGTGTGGCAGATGCCACCGACCCACTCCTCGGCCGAGCTGAGCTTCAGCCAGCTCGTGTTCTCGGACTTCGTTCGTTATCGGCCGGCCACGAAGCCGTCGTGGCTGAGCGTTCTCCTGCGGATCCCGAGCAACCCGGGCCTGCTCGCCACGATCATTCTTCGCGCCCAGCAGTGTCTCCACCGATCTGGCCGCGAGCGCCTGGCGCACGCGCTACGGACACCGGCCAACGTCCTGGTCGGCGCCGATTTCGCCGCGGGAATGACGGTCGGGCCCGGCCTGATGCTCGCCCACCCGGTCGGACTGACCCTGGGGCTCGGCCTCACCATCGGCGACAACGTCTCCTTCGCCGGTGGCGTCACGTGCGCCGCCCGCCACTACGAGGGCTCGGCGGACACCGAGCAGGAGTACGCCACGATCTGTGACGGCGCAGTCCTCGGCGCGCACGCGGTTCTCGTCGGCGGCGTGCGCATCGGAGTCAACGCCGTGGTCGGCGCCAACTCCGTCGTGCTCTCCGACGTGGCCGACCACGCCGTGGTCATGGGCTCACCGGCCCGCCAGATCGGTACCCGTCAGGCCAGCGCGTAGGATCGGCAGCCCGTCGACCAACCCGGAGCACCTCCCCCATGGGCAACTCACCAGCTGACATCGAGCAGACCGTCGTCGCGTTTCTGACCCGCATCGACAAGATGCCCGACGACTTCCACGCCGACATGCCGCTCTACGCCGACGGTGTCGAGCTCGACTCCCTGGAGACGGCCGAGCTCTCGGCCCTCCTGGAGGACGACCACGGCAGCGACCCGTACAGCGATGGCTCGATGCCGGAAACCATGCGCGACATCCAGGCGTACTACGAGCGGGTCGACGCCGGGAGCTGATCAGTCCCTCCTGATCAACCCCGCGACCCGATGCGGGCCTTCAGCTCGTACAGTGCCACGACCGCCTTGCGGGCGGGGCGCGACTCGTCCTTCTGGTCCATCGCGGCGGCGTACCTGTTGATCGACTTCTCCCAGGAGGACTGCAGGAGGTCCTGCGGGTCGTCATCCAGGGACTTGCTCGCCACGTGCGCCCAGAGCTGCCGGTCGAGCCGCGTTCGATGGTCCAGGAGATCGATCGTGGCGGTCGACATCTCCGCGTCCAGGTCGGGCCGTCGCTTGCGCGGGATCGACGAGCGCTCGTTCTGCCTGGCGTCTGGAAGGTCGCGCCCCAGCCAGGCGCCGAGATCGGCCAGGAACGACCGGTTCTCGACGACTCCGACGTGGGCGAACTGCTCGAGGCGGTCCATCGCGACCGCCAGCAGCTCCTGGTCGTGACGCTCCTCGATGAACGCGGACCGCTGCAGGAGGGGATGCGGCCAGGCCAGGAAGCGCGTGATGGTGTTGTCGATGTTCGGCGCGATGACCTCCTGCTGGAGGTAGTCGGCGAACGGGAGCCAGCCGAGCCGGAACGCCGTTCCGACGCTGCCCCAGTGCCGGAGGTCCCACTCGGACATGGCCCGGCTGTGGATCCACTGGGAGGCGACCCGGTTCCTCGGGTTGCGCAGCGTCGTGACGTGGTCGGCGTCAGGAAAGCGCGCCATCGTCGTTCCGGGCGAGATGTGCCCGGCCACGAGGGTGGCGTCGTCGGGAAGGTCCTCGGGGCTGGTGATGATGCCGGCCTGCACGATCGGGCTCAGGCCCTCGAGCTCGTAGCCGCCGAGCAGGGTGAGGTCGACGCCGACCACCAGGCGCTCCGGTTGCAAGGTCTCGACGAGCGCGGCGGTCAGCGAGGTGCCCGCGCTCTTGGGGATGTGGCAGAACACCAGAGGCCGGCCGGGTGCGAACTCCCGCATGCTGCCTCCCTCTCGCCGACGGCCCCGGGTCAGGTCGCCGTGCCAGACCCTACCGGCGGCTCGGGGGAACCGCGGAAGTACCCCGAGCGCTGCGTCTATGCTGCTCCACATGCCCAAGCAAGGCTCCGACCCGAGCTCGGGCGAGCGCCCCCCGGCTCACGTGGGTGGGTGGTGGGTCCTCGCCGGTGCCGGCATCCTCACCCAGCTCCTGACCACCGTTTCCGGTGTCCTGGCTGCTCGGATGGTCGGCGTCGAGGGCCGTGGGCAGGTCGTCATGGTGGCCACCCTCGGAGCGATGGCGTCGCAGCTGACGCTCGGCGGCGGCCTGCCGAACGCGGTCACCAAGCTTCTGGCCGAGCGCGGTGTCACCACACGCGACGGCCTCCGCGGATTCGTCCGGGGCTGGACCCTCTGGGGCCTCCTGGCCGCCGCGATCGCCGGTGGATACATGCTGTTCCTCGAATGGGACGTCTCCGGCGCGACGAAGTACGGCTTGGCCGTGGCCGTGGTCATCATGGGCATCCAGGCCATGGCGTCCCGCGTCCTCATGGGAGCGATGCTCGGGGAGGGCACGGCCCTCGTCCACATCGCCCTGACCGGTTTGCTCCCCCAGGCGGCGGTGGTCGCCGTCGTCGGCACCGCCTTGGCGTTGGGCATCAGCTGGAACCCGGTGGAGCTGCTCACGGTCACGATCGTCTGTACCGGGGTGGTGCTGCTGGCCCGGCTCCGGGTCCTGGCGCGGCCGACCGGAAAGGCGGAGGACCGTCTCGACCGGGGTGAGCTGACCCGCCTCGCGCGGCGTACCTACATCGGCAGTGTCGGCCCGATCGACGGACTGGCCCTCGACCGGATCCTGGTGGGCACGCTGCTCGGCAACGTGCAGCTCGGGCTCTACTCGGTGGCCTTCGCCCTCGGAGGACTCACCAGCCTGTTCGGCCTGGCCGTGGGGAGGGTCGCGCTGCCGCGGATCGCCGTGCTGCAGAAGGATCCGCGAGCCGAAGTGCATTTCGTCCGGCGCCTGCTGCTGTTCTCGTCGGCACTCTTCGGGGTGGTGGTCCTGGGCCTGCAGGCAGCCCTGGAGCCGGTCATCAGGCTCACCTTCGGCGCGGACTTCCTCGATGCCACCGACTGTGCCCGCTGGATGATCGTCGCCAGCGCGTTCCTCGGACTGCGTCGCGTGATGATCGCGGTCCTGCAAGGCCGTGGCCGGGGCGGATTCGCCTCGATCGTCGAGCTCGCCCTCACCCCGGTGATGCTCGGTGGCATCATCCTGGCCGCCGCGCTGGAGAGCCTCGTCGCGGTGGGCATCACCATGCTCGCCGTCGGGATCGTGAGCTGCCTCGTCCTGGGCTTCAGGGTCGCGCGGTCCGCGCCCGCTGAAGCCGCCGCACCCGTGCCGACGGCAGATCCGACCATGTGACGCAAGCGCCGCTGCACGATCTCGCAGAGACCATACTGTCCGACAACCGCCAGAACCTGGAGAAGCCGATGTCCTCGCCCCTTCCACTGCCGATCCGCGTGCTCGTCAAGGGCGCGTCGACGGTGAACTGGACCTCCTGGCGTGGCGGACCGCGCACTGACTTCATCTTCCCGCGGGTCATCGAGGAGCAGCTGCTGTCCGACGGACGACCGTGCGACGTGCAGACGATCACGATGATGTCGGAGAAGACGAGCAAGATCCTCGGCACGTGGGAGCGGGAGGTGCTGGGCTTCTCGCCCGACGTCATCGTTCTCGTCTACGGCCACTACGAGACGGTCCACCTGTTCCTGCCGCGATGGCTCGAGCGGCATGCCAACAGTCTCAAGGCGCGGCCCCGACGGCTCGAGTCCTTCTATCGCAACCGCATCCTGCAGCGGGTGTGGCTGTTGCTCGCCCGGCTGCAGGCTCGCCTGGACAGAATCGTGGACCCGACCATCCGCCGCGGCCGCCCTCGCCGCGTGGCCGCTGACCTGGAGCGCTTCATCTCGCAGGTCCAGACGGTCGCCAGCCCTCTGGTGATCGTGTTCGAGCTCCTCCCGCCGGCCAAGAGGTACCAGAGCTGGTTCCCCGGCATGGCAGCCCGCATCGAGGTCATGAACCGGACGATCGCCGACATGATCACGCGCGTCGACAAGCCGAACGTGCGCTACTTCCCGGTCCATGAGCTGGTCGACAAGTACTGCGACAGCGACATCGAGGTCGCGACCCCCGACGGCTTCCACTACACCCCGACCATGCATCGGGTGGTCGGGACGCAGCTGGCCGAGCAGATCGCCGAGTGGGCCGACACGCAGCCGCACCTCGCTCGCTGACCCATGACGTCGCAACCCCTGCCCCTTCGCGTTCTGGTCAAGGGATCCTCGATCGTCAACCAGGTCTCATGGAGGGGCGGTCCACGGACCGACTTCACCTTCCCGCGTGCCCTCGAGGAGCAGCTGCTGCGCGATGGCCGGCCCTGTGACGTGCGCACCATCACCGCGATGGCGGAGACGACCGGCCCGATCCTCAAGACGTGGCAGCAGGAGGTCATCGGCTTCTCGCCCGACGTCATCGTCCTGCTCTACGGCTACGTCGAGACGATTCACGGGTTCCTGCCCCGATGGCTTGAGCGACATGCCAACAGCTGGAAAGGCAAGCCGCGTCCGATGCGGTCCCTCTATCGCAGGACGATCCTGCGCCGCACCTGGAAGCTGGTGGCTGAGCTGCAGATGCGGCTGGACCGGGTGGTCCCCAGCCGTCGACGCGGTCGCAATCGCCGGGTGGCCGCGCACCTCGAGGAGTACATCGCCCAGGTCCAGACGGTCGCCAGCCCACTCGTCCTGCTCATGGAGCTGCTCCCGCCGGCCAGCAGGTACGACCGCTGGTTCCCCGGCATGACCGATCGCATCGCGGCGATGAACGACGCCCTCGCCGGCACGGTGGAGCGGGTCGACCGTCCCAACGTCCGGTTCTTCCGCGTTCGTCACCTCGTCGACGAGCACCACGACGGGGATCTCGATGACGCCATGCCCGACGGTTCGCATTTCTCGCCGGAGATGCACCGCCACGTCGGGACCGCTCTCGCCACGGAGATCGAAGCCTGGGCCGACACCCAGCCGCATCTCTCGCACGAGAGTGACGCAGGGACGCCGATCGCCGACTAGCCGGCGAGGGGCCAGCCACCGAGGTCGTCGATCGGACGCCCCTTGGCGGTGGCGTAGGCGTTCCACTCGAGCGCGCGCTCGGTGTGCCACGTGCGCTGGTCGACCATGAGCTCGAGGAGCGTGGTGGCCCCGATCTGCACGTGTCGGGCCCCGAGCTCGACGGCGACCTGACGAGCCGCGCGGGCATCGCAGGTGGCGTCGTGCGCGTTCTCGATGGGGACGCCGTAGTAGGACGCGACGTCGACCAGCCGGCGCTGACCTCGAGTGCCACGCTCGACGCCCCAGTCGACGACGAAGGGATCGACGACCAGCAGCCTCGACCAGTCGGGCTGGGGCAGACCGAGCCGTACGGCTTCGGCTCTCAGCATGGTGAGGTCGTAGGTGGCGTTGAACACGACCAGACCCACCTGCCGGTCGACGAGCGACTGCACCCAGTCGACCACCACCGCCAAGCCTTCGGCCGATGGCGGCGCGTCTGCCAGGACGGCCTCGGTGATGCCGTGAACTTCGGCGGACTCCGGCGGGATCGGGACGCCCGGATCGACCAGGCCGGTGATCTCGAATCCGTGCTGGTCGAGCAGGGCGTAGCTGAGCACGCGGTCGTGGAACGGGTCGACGCCGGTGGTCTCGAAGTCGAGCGACGCGAGCGGCACCCGGTGCCACCCGTCATGACGGCCGCGACCAGGCGGCGCCACGGCGCGGACTGGGCGCATGAGCCGATTTGCCTTCACCTGACGACCTCCTGATGCCACGCTAGGGGCGGCCTCGGACAGCCCTCCGCAGCAACACCCTTAAGTGGTACATTTGCCCTACTTCTGAGGAGGCACTGTGAAGGGCACCAAGCTGGGCGGAACGACGGCCGTCATCACCGGCGCCGGCAGCGGCATCGGACGCGCGATCGCGCTGCTCGCCGCCGAGAAGGGCGCCCGTCTCGTGCTCACCGACGTCACGGCCGAAACCCTCGGCGAGACCGTGCGGCTCGTCACCGACGCCGGCGGCACCGTCGCCCACCACGAGGCCTTCGACGTGCGCGACGTCGACGCCGTCGACGCGTTCGCGGCCCGCACGCACGACCTGACCGGACCGGTGGACGTCGTCATGAACGTCGCCGGCATCTCCACCTGGGGACGCATCCAGGACCTCTCCACCGAGCACTGGCGGCGCACCGTCGACATCGACCTGATGGGCCCGATCCACGTGCTCGCCGCGTTCGTGCCACCGATGATCGAGGCTCGCCGCGGCGGTCACGTCGTCAATGTCTCGTCGGCCGCGGGCCTGTTCGGGCTGCCCATCCATGCCCCGTACAGTGCCGCGAAGTTCGGGCTGCGTGGCGTCAGCGAAGTGCTGCGTTTCGACCTCGAGCCGCACCGCATCGGCGTGACGCTCGTGTGCCCGGGCGCCGTCGACACCCCGATGGTCGGCAGCGTCGAGATGGTCGGGGTCGACCGTGAGGATCCGACCGTCCAGAAGGCCGTCGACTCGTTCGCCCGCCACGCGGTGACGCCGGAGAAGGCCGCAGCCGCCATCGTCCGTGGCGTCGAGAAGGGCCGGTACATGGTGTACACGTCGCAGGACATCCGTGCCCTGCACCTCACCCAGCGGTACATCCCGTTCGTCTACACGATCATCATGCGGGTCATGAACCGGCAGGCTCGCCGCGTGCTCAAGCGGAAGGTGAGACCGCCTGTAGGTCGGTGACCTCGAACGTCCGGGCCGAGGTCTCCTGCGGCGCGCGGCAGGTGAGTGCGGCCGGCGGCGCCCGATGCGCTTCGACCGCCGCCACGACACGGGCCGGCAGCGCGCCCTCGCACCACAGCTCGACCCGCCAATGGCCGGTGCCGATCGTCTCGATGCTCTCCGCATGGATGTCGCGCGGACCGCCGGGCCCGAACCGGTCGTGAACGGCCACCGCCGCAGCCTGCGCGACGGTGGACAGCATGCTCGAGCCGCGCAGGCGCGACGGAGTGACGGTGCCGGAGAGGTGGCGGTCGAGGACGTCGCCAGCGTCTGAGTCGTCCAGGCCGCCGTAGTAGGTGCCGTCCGGCAGCACGACGACGCTCGCCGCGAACCGGTCGCCGCCGACGTGGCTGCACTCCCACACCCGGTCGCCATGACGCTCGGCAAGAGCCGCGGCGACGGGGCGGCCGCGCACTGCGCAGCAGGTGTCGTGACGTCCGTGCGTGCAGACGAGCAGCACCGGCTCGTCGGACCATTCCGCGCTGGGTGCGCCGAGCGCATCACGGGCGGCGAGCAGGTCGGCGTCGTCGCGCCAGCTGCCCCAGACGACCCGGCCGTTCACGATGTCGGCCACGGCCCAGGCCCGATCGGGCGTCTCCTCGACGCGGCCGTGGCGGCGGACGAGCAGCGTGCGCGCGCCGGCGTCATGCGTGGCGACGAGCAGCTGACTCAGGACCGTCGGATCGATTCCCGACGACTCGATGGCGTCGAACGCCCACGGGCCCGGATGCTCGATGAGGAGGAACCGCTCGACGTTCAGTGCCGTGCCCTGCATGGCGTCGCCGCGCTCACGAGCAGTGTCCGCGCACAGCGGCGGGGTGGAGGCCATGGGCCCAGCGTGTCAGGTGGCCACGACGACGCCGGCCAGCAGGAGTCGTCGGGCCAGCTCGAGACCGAGGGTTCCGGCCGCGACCGGGTCACCGGCGAGGAGCATCTCGACCACGGTGGCGTCCTCCGGACCGATCTCGAGCACGCCGGCCCGAGTGGTCAGTCGAGCGCCGTCTTCGTGCCGCTCCAGCCGAGGCTCCAGGTGAGAGCGGAGAACGATGGTGGCGTCATCTGCCAGCGACTGGGCACCGCGCAGCTGGGCCAGGGGGCCGACCGGCTCCGGGCGTCCGGATGCCGTCGACGTCGAGGCGAGCGCCGCCGCGATCTCGTCCGGCGACAGCCCATCGATCGCCCGCAGCAACCTGGCCCGGGCCAGCTCGATATCGATGGAGATGTCAGACGGATCGCCGACGCGCACCCCGAGCGGCAGCGACGTGCGGACCTCGACGTCGCCGGCCAGGTCGAGGAGTGCGCGGTCGAGCATCGTGCGGGCGAGAGCATGCCGGGTCCAGGTGTGGACCCCGAAGGTGAGGTGCGTGCTGACGTCACCCAAAGCCGTCGCGGCGTGGAGATACCCACGCGGCAGGTAGAGACAGTCGCCGGGTTCGAGCACCTCGTCGATCAAAGGCGGGGCGTCGGCGGCTGCGGCGACAGCCTCGCGACGGTCGGTCCACGGCTGGTCGCGCAGCGGCGCGGCGTGGACGGGTTCGTGAATGCGCCAGCGCTTGCGGCCGGAGACCTGGAGCACGAAGACGTCGTGCACGTCGTAGTGGTCGTCGAAGCCGCGCGACTGCGGCGGAGTGACGTACGCGTTGACCTGCACGGGATGGCCGAGCTCGGACGCGAGCTGCTGGGTGAAGTCGATGAGCGGCGGCCAGGTCCGGTGCAGCGCCTGGAGCACGAGCGTCGAGCCGTCGGCGAACAGCGCAGAGAGCTTGGAGTCGTCCACCTGGTCGGCGATGCCCGCACCGACGCCGCCGGCACTGGTGAAGTCGCGAGTCGCGAGGGTGGAGCCGTCCTTGGCAACGCGGATGAACGGAGTGCGCAGGCCGCGCCGGGAGACGAGCTCGTCGACTGCCGCCTCGTCGAAGAGGTCGGAGACGTCGTGCCTGAGGTCGGCGGCCGGCGTCAGGAGCGCGGTACTGCCCCACACGTCACGCGCGAAGCCGTCGGGGTCGACGACCAGGCGGCGCAGCGCAGGGTGCCCGGTCGCGTGACCGGGCACCCTGGCGACGGTCGACGACGTCACGTCGTCGGGTCGTCCTCAGCCACGAGGGTGGGATCGTCGAGGAGGCCGTCGGCGCCCTCGTCGGCGCCACCATCGGCTCCACCGTCGTCGGCGCCACCGTCGGCCCCTCCATCAGCACCGCCGTCCTGCACTCCTGGCGTGCCCTCGGCTCCACCGTCGGCAGGTCCTTCGGCGCCTCCGTCGGCTCCGCCATCCTGCTGGCCCGGGGTGCCTTCGGCTCCTCCGTCAGCAGGTCCTTCAGGTGTGGTCTCGGTCATGTCGACTCCTCCGTCTCAGGGCACGACACCGGTGAGTGCCGCTCTCAACGAATAGCATCTTCGGACCCGGCCGCAACCTCAGCCGCCGTCGCGGCGCTCCTCGCGCTCGGCCCGCTCGCGGTCACGTTCTTCCTGTTCGCGCTCGCTCAGCCGCCCCTTCAGCTCCTTGACCTCACGGCGCCGGCCCGAGAGGCGAATACTCGCGCCCACGAGGGCGAGCGTCACCACCAAGCCGGTCACCGCGCCGATCGCGGACGCGTTGCGGAAGCCCGGCGCTTCGACGTCGAAGATCCGCTCTCCGGCGTGTGCCGCCTTGCTGTTGCCGAGCACCACAGCCAGCGTGAGCCAGTTGGGCGTCGCCAGGACGACGGCCACGGCGAGGACGATGAAGCGCCAGGTCCAGTTGAGGAAGCTACGGCGCATCTGGGCCAGCACGAGCAACGGGACGAACGTGAAGACGAAACCGTAGAAGAGCCCCCACAGGGTGCCGGCCGACAGCTCGCCGCCGACCTGTTCGCCCACCCGCTGCGCCCACCAGCGAGGAAAGAAGGCTGCCGAGAGCGCGTAGGCGATGTAGGCCAGAGCGATGAGCACCAGCGCCAGCACGGCCCGGTTGACCCACGTGCCCGCCTTGACGCCCTGGCGGTCGTACCGTCGCTCCTCGCCCGGTCGCCCGTGCTCGTGATCGGGTTCGCCGTGACCCTCCTCGGGGCCGTGGGTGTGGTCGGCTTTGCCGTGACGGTCTGGATCTTCCTCGCTCATGCCGTCATCATGCACCGCTGAGGGCCTGAGCGCGCTCCTATAACGTCGGCGTCGTGCGCATCGCGACCTGGAACATCAACTCCGTCCGGAGCCGCATCGACCGTCTGACCGACTGGCTGAAGCGGGCCGACATCGACGTCGTCACGCTGCAGGAGACCAAGTGCCGCGACGACCAGTTCCCAGCCCTCGAGCTCAGCGCGATGGGGTACGAGGTCGCGCATTTCGGGCTGAACCAGTGGAACGGCGTGGCCGTCCTCTCCCGCGTCGGCCTCGACGACATCGCCACGTCGTTCGCCCACGACCAGCCGAGGTTCGGCGAGCCGGAAGCGCTGGAGGCCCGCTCGATCGGCGCCACCTGCGGGGGCGTGCGGGTCTGGAGCCTGTACGTACCGAACGGCCGCGAGCTCGGCCATCCCCACTACGACTACAAGCTGCGCTGGCTGGAGAGCCTGCGCAGCGCCGGAGCGGCCTGGCTGGCTGCCGACCCGGACGCGCAGGTCGCGCTCACCGGTGACTGGAACATCGCTCCCGAGGACGACGACGTCTGGGACATGGGCTTCTACGCGAACAGCACCCACGTGTCCGAGCCCGAACGTGCGGCGTTCCGCGCGGTCGTCGATGCCGGGTTCGCGGACGTCGTCCGCCCGCACACACCGGGGCCGGGCGTCTACACGTACTGGGACTACAAGCAGCTGAGCTTCCCCAAGAAGAGGGGCATGCGCATCGACTTCGTGCTCGCCTCCCCCGCGCTGGCCCAGCGGGTCGACTCGGCCTGGATCGAGCGCGAGGAGCGCAAGGGCAAGAGCCCGAGCGACCATGCGCCGGTCGTCGTGGAAATCGAGTGACCGCTAGGCTCCGAGAATGACCGAGAACTCCCGAGAATTCGACGTCGTCGTCTACGGAGCCACCGGCTTCG
Source organism: uncultured Actinomycetota bacterium (assembly GCA_963839625.1). Taxonomy (GTDB): domain Bacteria; phylum Actinomycetota; class Actinomycetes; order Propionibacteriales; family Nocardioidaceae; genus Aeromicrobium. The sequence continues at coordinate 55,305 of CAWIWE010000020.1, forward strand.
TCGGCGTCCTGACGGCCAAGTACCTCGCCGAGCACGCACCGGCCGGCACTCGCATCGCCCTGGCCGGACGCAACGAGTCCAAGCTCGAGCAGACCCGCGCGTCGCTGCCCGATGTCGCGCACGACTGGCCGCTCATCGTGGCCGACTCCGACTCACCGGCGTCCCTCGACGCGATGGCCGCCCGCACCCGGGTCGTCTGCACGACCGTCGGTCCCTATCTCAAGTACGGCGAGTCGCTGCTGGCCGCGGTGGCCAACGCAGGAACCGACTACGTCGACCTCACCGGCGAGATCCCGTTCGTCCGGTTCGCCATCGACAAGTTCGGCGATCAGGTGGCGGCCACCGGGGCCAGGGTCGTGCACTCCTGCGGGTATGACTCCATCCCGTCCGACGTGGGCGTCCATCTCCTGCACGAACGGGTCCAGGCCGACGGGGAGGGCGAGCTCACCGACACCACGCTGGTCGTCACCAAGATCCGCGGCGGACTGTCCGGCGGCACGTTCGACTCGATGCGGGTCATCGCCGACCTCGCCAGGCAGCCTGAGGCGCGGAAGATCCTGATCAACCCGCACGCGCTCTCGTCCGGCCCGGGCGAGGTCAAGCGCGGCGATAGCAAGGAAGAGCCGAGCGACGCCGCGATCTTCAGCGCCGCGAAGGTGGACCCGTCCCTCAAGGGCGCGCTGGCGCCGTTCATCATGGCCAGCTACAACACCCGCATCGTTCGTCGCACGAACTTCCTGCTCGGTGGCGTCTACGGCGACCGGTTCAAGTACGGCGAGGCCATGGCCGTGGGCCGCAACCCCGTCCTCTCCCGGGTTGCTGCTGCCGGTGTCGCTGCCGGCCTGGGCGGTCTCTTCGGCGGACTCGCGATGAAACCGACCCGCCGCGTGCTCGACCGCTTCCTTCCCGAACCTGGCGAGGGACCCAGCGAGAAGACCCGCGAACGTGGCTTCTTCGACCACCGCACCTACACCACGACCACGACCGGCGCTCGCTACATGGCCAAGGTGGTCGGACAGGGCGATCCGGGCTACAAGGCCACGGCGATGATGCTGGGTGAGAGCGCCCTGACGCTGGCCCTCGACCGCGACAAGCTGCCTGACCGTCGTGGCGTCCTCACCCCGATCTCCGCGATGGGCGACGCCCTGGTCGACCGCCTGCGGGCTGCCGGCATGACGCTCGAGGTCACCCGGCTGGACTGAACTTCGCGAGCGCCAGCGAGCGAACGTTCAGGCAGGTTGAGCGTTCCACGCCGATGGCGTCCGCTGCGAAGCCAACCCGCCTACCGGGTCTTCCACCGGATGTCGCCGCCGTCCTTCACCGTCACGTTCACCTTGCGCGACTCGCCGTTGGCGAACTCGACCGTGCAGGTGTTCTTCTTCGCATCGACCTTGAGCGGGTCGGGGCAGTCGACGGACTTCGCCTTGCGGCCGATCTCGCGCTCGTACCCGGTGAGGACCACCTGCTCGGCCTGTCCGCTGGCCGGCCGGGTCACCTCCCACGTCAGCGCGCCCTTGTCGTCCCGGACCGTGACCGTGATCTCGCCCTCGGACCCATCGGTGAGCACGTGCTGACAGGTGAACGTCGCGCCGACCTCGGCCACCTCGTCCTGGGGACAGGTCACCGTGTCGACCTCGACCGAGCCGGGACCGTCGATCGACGATCTGACGTTGTCCACCACCGACGTGGCGTCGACGGTGGCCGGGCCGCACGCGGCGACCAGCAGGCTCGACGCCATGATCAGGCCCAGGCCCGCACGCTTCGCGATGTTCATGGATGCAGATTAGGGGACGAGTCACCAGCTGCGTTGCTTTCGCCAGATTCAGATTGCTCCGGTGGTCCGGACGCCGAGTCGGGCCCATGATGAGACGCGAGGGGTGAACCAATGAGTGTCTCGTTGAACCACACCATCGTCCGCTGCAGCGACAAGCAGGCGTCCGCACGCTTCCTCGTCGACATCCTGGGGCTGCCCGAGCCGACGACGTATGGGCCGTTCGTGGTCGTACAGACCGACAACGACGTCTCGCTCGACTTCGCGGACAATCAGGGCAGGCCGCATCCACAGCACTACGCCTTCATGGTCTCCGACACCGAGTTCGACGAGATCCAGGCGCGGATCGTCGAGCGCGGACTCACCTACTGGGCCGATCCGTTCCACACCAAGGAGAACGAGATCAACACCAACGACGGTGGTCGCGGGCTCTACTGGGACGACCCCGACGGTCACAACCTCGAGATCATCACCGTGCCGTACGGCGGTTGAACTCGCCGCTCAGCTCAACCAGGTCGGGCGGAGCGGGAAGTCCGCGTTTCCGTCGGGCCCGACCTTGACCGCCAGCACGTGGTGGAGGCCGAGCTCGTTGCGCTCGAACGCCAACCGCGAGCCGGCCATGTAGATGCCCCACACCTTGGCCGTACCCAGGCTGACCTCCTCGAGGCACTCGTCCCAGTGCGCCTCCAGGTTCTCGTTCCATCCCTTGAGCGTCAGCGCGTAGTGCTCACGCAGGTCCTCGACGTGACGGACCTCGAGCCCGTTGTCGTGCGCGGCCGAGACGATGCGGCCGACCGGTGCGAGCTCGCCGTCGGGGAACACGAACCGGTCGATGAAGGCGCCGGTCTTCGGCGACATCGACCCGTCGCGCCGGGTGATGCAGTGGTTGAGCAGCCGCCCGCCGTCCTTGAGCTTGCTGCCCAGGAACGAGAAGTAGGACGAATAGTTGCGCACGCCGATGTGCTCGGTGAGGCCGATCGAGCTGACCGCGTCGAAGCCGGACTCGGCGATGTCGCGGTAGTCGCCATGACGCACCTCGGCGAGGTGGTCGAGGCCCTGGAACTTGATCTCCTCCTGCGCCCACAGCGCCTGCTGCTCCGAGAGCGTGACACCGATGACCTTGACGCCGTAGTGCTTCGCGGCGTGGCGCACCATGCCACCCCAGCCACACCCGACATCGAGCAGCCGGTCGCCCTCCTTGAGGTCGAGCTTGCGCGCCACGAGGTCGTACTTCTCGAACTGCGCCTCCTCCAAGGTGGAATTCTCGTGCGGGAAGACGGCACAGGTGTACGTCATCGACGGGCCGAGCACGTACTCGTAGAACCGGTTCGAGACGTCGTAGTGGTGGTGGATGGCCTCGGCGTCACGCGCCTTGGAGTGCCGCAGGCCCTCGAGCGCCCGGCGCCACCGCGGGAGGTGCTCCTCGGGCGGCGGTGGCGGCGGCTTGAGGTTGCCGAGGCCCAGGCTGCGGACGATCTGCACGACCTCCGCCGGCGCCGGCATCTTGAGGCTCAGGCGCGCCTTCACGTGGGCCAGCACGTCGTACGGGTTGCCCATGCTGACGCCGTCGACCTCGAGGTCGCCGGACACGATGGCACGACCGAAGCCGAGGTCGCCCGGCGCGGTCATGAGGTAGGCGAGTCCGCGCTCGTTGAGCAGGCGGAAGGTGAACGGTGCGTCCTCGGGGCCGGCGACGCTGCCGTCGTAGGCCTCGAAGCGGAACGGCATGCCGTCCTTCATCACCCGTTCCAGCGCTTCCGCGATCGTCATGCGGACTTCGGTGTCGATGGTCATGAGTTCCTCACCGCTTTCTCGTACAGCGTGCTGAGCCGTCCGTCCGGGTCGTACCGGCCGCGCACGGCGGTCAGCACGTCGCCGCCGTACATCTGGTCGAAGGTCTCCTCGTCGTAGAACGCCTCGGAGTAGAGCGACTTGTGGCCGCCGAGAGCGTGCACACGCTCCTCGATGCGGCGGTTGACCATCCCGGACGGGGAGCCGGCCGGGACCTCGACCTGCCCCCAGAAACCGACGTTCACGTACGTCTCGCCGGGGCTCAACGGGTACGTCGGCCATGCGCGGGTGGTGCGCAGCGGGCAGAGCCACACCGGTCGCATGCCGACCTCGGCGTCGAACCAGGACAGGAAGTCGGGCAGCGCCTCGACCGGGACCTCGACGTCCTGGATGACCTTCTCGCGACCCGGAACACCCGTGAGGCGGTCGCGCAGGCCGCTGAGACCGATCCTGGTGTCGAGGGCGAGCAGCCGGTGATAGACGTCGCTGCGGCGGAACCGGCGTGGCCAGAGGCGCCGGGCCCAGCGGTTCTGAGCACCGAACGCGCCTGAGCACCAGAACCAGTCGGTGTCCCAGCGCCACAGGTAGTCGTACATCGTGAGGGCGTCGGTGTCGCGCTGCTGGATCGAGCGGTAGTAGATCTGCTGCCCGGCATAGTCGCTGGTGGGGGTCTCGTCGTCGGTGAAGGAGGCCAGGGTCAGGTAGAGCTCGTCGGGGTCGAAGCCCGTGCCGTCGATCGCGTCGACGCGAGCGCCCTCGTAGGAGCCGGCCTCGACGATGTCGGTGATGGCCTTGGCCGCGGACGTCGCGTCGTCGAAGCGCACGTGCCGGAGCGTGACGAAGCCGGGAACCTTCTCCAGCGTGATGCGCAGCCGGGTGGCGTACCCAAGGCTGCCGTAGGAGTTGGGGAAGGCCTCGAACAGGTCGGCGTGCTCGCCGTCGGGGCTGGCGGACACCACCTCACCGGTGCCGGTGAGGACGTCCATCTCGACGACCGACTCGTGTGGCAGGCCGCTGCGGAACGACGTGGACTCGATGCCCAGCCCGGTGACGGCACCGCCGAGGGTGATGGTGCGCAGCTGCGGCACGACTTGCGGGATGTATCCGAGCGGCAGCAGCTCGTCGACGAGGGCCTCGTACGTGCACATGCCCTGGACGTCGGCCGTCGCTGAACCGTCGGAGGCGATGTCGACGGCGATGACACCGTCGAGCCCGCTGACGTCGAGGCCGGGCGCGTCCGTCGAGCTACGCGGCCGGAACAGGTTGGAGGTCCGCTTCGCCAGGCGTACCGGATCGCCCGGAGCGATCGCCTCGTACGACGCGGTGAGCGCGTCGACGGATTGCGCGTGGCTCCCCCATCCCTTCACCCCTCAACCCTAGGTCAGGCCACGGACCCACGGAAAGAGTGGCTAGAGAGCCGCCAGGTGGCGCAGGGCAGCGGCATAGCCCTCCAGCCCCATGCCGGCGATGACGGCGGTGGCGATGTCACTGAGGTAGGACGTGTGGCGGAACGGCTCGCGCGCATGCACGTTGCTCAGGTGCACCTCGATGAGCGGACCACCGAGCTGGCTGGCGGCGTCCCGGATGGCCACGGATGTGTGCGTCCAGGCCCCGGCGTTGAGGATGACCGGCGAGCCGTCGTCGGCCGCGGCGTGCAGCCAGGCGATCATCTCGGCCTCGTCGTCGGTCTGGCGGACGTCGACCTCGAGCCCGACCTCCTTGGCGACCTCCTCGCAGCGGGCCACGAGGTCCTCGTAGGTGGCGGTGCCGTAGACGTCGGGCTCGCGCACGCCGAGACGGCCCAGGTTCGGGCCGTTGAGGACGAGGACGGTCATCGGATCACCTTTCGAGCTGCCAGATCAGCGCGTCCGCGGGGTCGGACGCACTCAGATCGTACGCGGACGCACCCGTGCCGCGGGCCTGGTCGCCAGCCTCCAGGGACTCACCGGCCACCTGGATCGTGCCGCGCGTGACGTGCACGAGACTGCGAGGCGCGGCGGGAACACTGACGGCCTGGCCGGCGTCCAGGTGCACCACGAAGAGCTCGGCAGGAGCATGGACCGGCACGGTCGGCGTCAGCACTCCTGGCCGGAGATCGACCTCGACGCTCGCGTAGTCGGGCTCGTCGACGTGTTCGGACGCCAGCATCATCTGGATGAAGCGCAGCGGTTCGGTGCGCGAGGCATTGCGCTCGGCGTGCTGGACGCCGGTGCCGGCGCTCAGGCGTTGCGCGGTGCCGGGCGCGATGGTGCCGCGATGGCCCGTGGTGTCCTCGTGCGCGAGCGCCCCGTCGAGCACCCAGGTGACGATCTCGACGTCGGCATGGTGGTGGGAGTCGTAGCCGGCTCCCGGCTGCACGGACTCCTCGTTGATCGCGATGATCGGCCCGAACGCGATGTTGTCGGGGTCGTAGTGCGCGCCGTAGCTGAATGAGTGCAGCGTCGTCACGTCGTCGGTCTCGGTGACGTAGCGGTCGGCGGAGCGCTGCACGTCCATCAGGCGTACCCGAGCTCGTGCAGACGCGCGTCGTCGATGCCGAAGTGGTGCGCGATCTCGTGCACCACGGTGATGCCGACCTCGTGGACGACCTCGGCCTCGGTGTCGCACATCGCCAGCGTCGGGTTGCGGAACACGACGATGCGGTCCGGCAACGAGCCGCCGTAGGACGAGTCGCGCTCGGTGAGGGCGATGCCGTCGTAGTAGCCCAGCAGGTCGGGATCGTCGTCGGGCGGATCGTCCTCGATGAAGAGCGCCACGTTGTCGAGCAGGGCGGCGAGCTCGGGCGGCACGGCCCGGAACGCATCATCGACCAGCTCGGCGAACCGGTCGTCGCTCACCTCCACCATGCGTCCATCCTGCCCGACCGGCCCCACGCCACCACCCCCTATGCTGGACGCGCACTGAGTCGATCAGTGGGGCCCCCATCGTCTAGCGGCCTAGGACGCCGCCCTTTCACGGCGGTAGCACGGGTTCGAATCCCGTTGGGGGTGCTTCTCGGTCGAGGCGCCGCCCCTCCGACCGAAGGTCGCCGCCTGGCGTTGCCTCGAGCGAGAAAGTTGCGCAGAGTGATTCGAGGAGGAGCGAGGGACGAGCGATGGAGTCCCGTTGGGGGTGCCAAAATCTCCGCCACAGCATGCTGGCCGTCATGAAACGGGAACCGGGGACTCTCATCTGACATGGCCGGCGCCCGGGAACAACGCTGGCCGACTGAAGGCCCCTCGCGCCAGAACCCTGCGGAGCTGGTGACGGGGGGCCTTCTCTAAGAAGTTCCGCGACCCTCGTCCGGCTCAGCCACTTGGTGAGACCGCATCCGCAACGCGCGCTCGCGAGCGTCACGGACGTAGGCGCGCAGGCGGCCGAACCCGGTCGTGACGCCGACACCGATGCCGGCGCATACGGCCAGGGAGAAGGACAGGGCGAGCAGAACGACGAACATTCAGATCCTTCGAACGTGCAGGTCAGCGGGGTATGAGCGAAGAATAGCCGCCCGCCGCAAAGGCGTGACAGGGTGGTCCCATGGACGTCATCAGGGCCGGCATCGCGGATGTCGACGCGGCTGCTCCCCTGTTCGCCGCCTACCGGGAGTTCTACGGTGAGCCGCACGATCTCGAGGCCAGCTCGGCGTTCCTGACCGAGCGACTCGAGCGGGACGAGTCGGTGCTGCTCCTGGCCCGCGACGGTGATCGATGCGTCGGCCTCGTCCAGGTGTACCCGGCGTTCTCGTCGACGGTGCTCGCGCCGATCTGGATCCTCAACGACCTCTACGTCGACGACGGCGCCCGTGGCAGCGGCGTCGTCGACCAGCTGCTCACGGCCACCGCCGAGCTGGCGAAGGAGGCCGGATGCGTGGCGATCGAGCTCGCCACCCAGCACTCCAACACCCGCGCCCAAGCGGTCTACGCACGCCACGGCTACGTCCTGGACGAGGAGTTCCGCCACTACGAGAAGCCGCTCGGCTAGCGCCTGATGAGTGCCGGACGCTACGCGCCCTCGCCATCGGGCGACCTGCACGTCGGCAACCTTCGCACGGCCCTGCTGGCGTGGTTGTTCGCCCGGTCGACCGGGCGGTCGTTCCTGATGCGGGTCGAGGACCTCGACCGCGTCCGGCCGGGCGCGGAGGAGCAGCAGCTCGACGACCTTCGGGCCCTGGGCATCGAGTGGGACGGTCACATCGTGCGACAGAGCGATCGCCAGGCGCTCTACGACGACGCGATCGACCGCCTCACCGACGCCGGCCGCGTGTACCCGTGCTTCTGCACGCGTCGCGAGATCCTCGACGCCCCGTCGGCCCCGCACACGCCGCCCGGTACGTACCCCGGCACGTGCCGCGACCTGACTTACGCCGAGCGCGCCCGCCGTTCAGCCGAACGTCCGGCCGCGCTGAGACTCCGGAGCGACGTCGACGCGTGGACGGTCACGGACGTGCTGCACGGCGAGGTCACCGGAACCGTCGACGACCTGGTGCTGCGTCGCAACGACGGGGTACCCGCCTACAACCTCGCGGTGGTCGTCGACGACAGTGCGCAGGGTGTCGACCAGGTCGTCCGCGGCGACGACCTGCTCACCTCGGCCTCGAGGCAGGCGTACCTGGCGACCCTGCTCGAGCACGAGCCTCCGACGTACGCGCACGTGCCGCTCGCGCTGAACACCGGCGGGCAGCGACTGGCCAAGCGGGACGGCGCCGTGACCCGCACGGAGCTCGAGGCGCGCGGCGTCGATGTGCTGGCGCTGATCGTCGACTCCCTCGGCCTCGCCGGCACGACGCCCACCGAGCTGCTCGACTCCTTCGACCCTCAGCGACTCCCCCGCGACCCGTGGACGGTGGTGCCGCCCCAGGGCTAGCCGGCCAGATGCTCGCGGATCAGCCGGGTCATGACCTCAGGCTGCTCGATGGTGCTGGAGTGCCCGGCGTCGGGAACGATCTCGAGCTTCGCGCCGTCAATGGCCGCCGCGATCGCCTCCGACTTCGCCGGCACGGTGGCGACGTCGTCGGCACCCACCGCGACGAGGGTGCGGGCGCGGATGCCGCCGATCTCGTCGGCGACCGGCAGACGTTCGGTGATGCCGAGGACCGCGCGGCGCATGCCGGCCTTGCTGTTCTTCTTCAGCTGGCCGAGCCACTGCTCGATCACGGCCTGCCCGTGTGAGTGCCCGCGGAACGTGGGCCCGAACATGATCGGCTCCATCCTCTTGCGGATCGGACCCGGGCCGACGAGCCGGTAGATGTTGGCGAGCATGCGGTACTTCGGCCGAACCTGGGGGTCCTCGGGTCCGGCATCGGTGTCGAGCAGGACGAGCGAGAGGACGCGGTCCGGATGCCGGGCCGCGAACCGCATGCCGACGTAGCCGCCCATCGAGAGCCCCACGTAGTGGACAGTGCGGAGGTTCAGCTCATCCAGGAGGGCGACGAGGTCGAGCGTGAGCGTGTCCATGTCGTGACCGTCGCGGGCGACCGGCGACTTGCCCTGGCTGCGCCAGTCGATCGTGACGCATCGGTACTCGTCCTCGAGCGCCTCGACCTGGTGCGCGAACATCCAGCCGCTGAACAGCAGCCCATGACCGAAGACGACCGTTGCGGCATCCGGCTTGCCGGGCGGTGCGCCGGTGTCGGTGTAGTGGACGTCGGCATCATTGACGTGGACGGTCGGCATGCGAACTCCTTTTCGCCACTGGACCACGCGACGGGTTCACCGCGGCCGACGTCGACGGCGTCGGCCGCGGTGAATTCGAGGCTAGATCAGCCCCTTGTCGGTGAGCCACTGCTTGGCCAGCTCGGCCGGGGCGACCTTGTCTTCGCCCTGGTTCTTGCCGTTCAGGTCGAGCAGGTCCTGCGTGGTCAGCTCCTTCGAGACGGCGTTGAGCACCCTCTCGACCGTGTCGGTGTCCTTCTCGTCATTGATCAGCGGGATGACGTTCTGGGCCGCGATCATGTTCTCCGGATCCTCGAGCGTCACCAGCTTGTTGGCCGCGATCGACGGAGTCGTGGAGTAGATGTTCGCGACGTCGACCTTGCCGTCGAGGAGCGCCTTCAAGGTGGCGGGGCCACCGCTGTCGCTGATGGCGGTGAACTCGACATCGGTGATGCCGTAGATCTTCTCCATGCCGGGCACGCCGTACGGACGCTCCTTGAACTCCGGGTTGCCGCCGACGCGCAGCCCATCGATCTTCTTGAGGTCGCCGATCGTCTTGAGACCTTCCTTCTCGGCAAGCTCGGAGGTGACGTTGAGCGAGTCCTTGTCCTCGGCGGCCGCCGGCTCGAGTACGTCGAGCTTCTCCGGGAGCGCGTCGTCAAGTGCCGCGACGACGTCGGCCGACGAGGTCGCCGTCGCGTTCTTGTCGACGTACGTCAACAGGTTGCCGGTGTACTCCGGGATGAGGTCGATCTCGCCGTTCTCGAGCGCCGGGAGGTAGACCTCGCGGGCACCGATCTTGAGCTTCTTCTCGACCTTGACGTCATTGGCCGCGAGCGCCTGGGCGTAGATCTCGGCGATGATCTCGTTCTCGGGGAAGTCTGCCGAGCCGACCGTGATGGTGCCGGCCGCGGACTTGTCTCCCTCGGTGGGGTCGCCACCGCACGCGGCGAGCGTGAGGCCGATGGCGCCAACGGCGAGTGCCGTGGTGAGTCGGGACTTCATGGTGTTCTCCTTGCTGGGGGATCGGATGATTCAGGTGTTGCTGGTGGTTCGAACCGGGGCGCGTCCTCCTACCGCGATCGTCTGGATGCCGACGAAGACGACGTCCAGGGCGAGGGCGAGCACGATCACCAGGATCGAGCCCGAGACCATTTGTGGGTAGTCGCTGAGCCGTTGCCCGTCGATGATGTAGCGGCCGAGCCCGCCGAGACCGACGTAAGCCGCGACGGTGGCGGTGGCGACGACCTGGAGGACTGCTGAGCGGAACCCGCCGACGAGAAGCGGCAGGGCCAGCGGGATCTCGACGCGCGCCAGGATCTGCCACTCGGTCATCCCCATGGCCCGGGCGGCGTCGATCGTCTGACGGTCGACCGCCTCCAGGCCCGAGTACGCGCCCGCGAGCAGCGGTGGGATGGCGAGGATCACGAGGGCCAGGACCGGAGCGGTGAGCCCGATGCCCGCGAGCAGGACGAACCAGGTGAGCAGGCCGAGTGTCGGAAGCGCGCGCATGGCACCGGTGAACGCGACTGCGACGCCGCGCAGCCGCCCGGTGTGCCCGATCCACAGCCCGATCGGGATGGCAACCGCCGCCGCGACGCCCACGGTGAGCGCCGAGTAGCCCAGGTGCTCGAGCAGCCGGTTCGGCACACCGTCCTGGCCCGACCAGTGCGAGCCGTCGCTGAACCAGTCGATCGTGTCGTCGACGACGCTCATGCTTCGCTCCCCGCGGGTCGGCTGAGCGAGGCCCAAGGCATGAGGATGCGTCCGGCCGTCACCAGGAGCGCGTCGAAGACGACCGCCAGCACGACGATGCCGATCACTCCGACGACGATCTCGGTGGTGAAGTCGCGATTGAACCCGTCGGTGAACAGCGTGCCCAGGCTGCTGACACCGATCAGGGCCCCGACGCTGACCAGGCTCACCGTGCTGACGCTGACCACCCGGAGGCCGGCCAGCAGGACGGGCCCTGCCAGCGGGAGCTCGACGGCGATTCCCCGCTGGCGCGAGGAGTACCCGGTGGCCGTGGCTGCGTCGAGCACCGCCGGCGAGACGGACGTGAACGCATCAGTGGCGGAGCGCACCATGATGGCCGCCGCGTAGACGGTGAGAGCGATGACGACGTTGGCCGGGCTGAGGAACCCGGTGCCGATGAGGCCCGGCAGGATCACGAAGAACGGCAGCGACGGGATCGAGTACAGGACGCTGCCGACGCTGAGCAGCGTGCCGCGAAGCCGCGGGTGCCGGCTCGCGTACCAGCCGACCGGCAGGGCAAGGAGAAAGCCGATCGTCAACGGCAGGGCGCTCAGCCACGCATGGGTGAGCGTGAGGTCGAGGATGGTGCTCCGGTTGTCCCACGCCCACGTCATCCGGCGAGCACCCCGGTGGCCTTGCCAGTGGAGTCGACGACGATCGACATGCCCTCCCGCTCCTCGATGTGCAGCGTGCGTCCGCCCTTGTCGAGGCCGACGAAGCTGCGCACGAAGTCGTCGGCCGGGTTGGCGAGGATCTCGGCCGGGCTGCCGACCTGCGCCACCACGCCGCCCTGCTTGAGGATGACGACCTGGTCGCCGAGCAGGAATGCCTCGTCGATGTCGTGCGTGACGAAGACGATCGTCTTGTCGAGGTCGCGCTGGAGCCGCAGCAGCTCACGCTGGAGCTCGTCGCGGACGATGGGGTCGACGGCGCCGAACGGCTCGTCCATCAGCAGGATGTTCGGGTCGGCGGCGAGGCCCCGGGCCACGCCTACTCTCTGCTGCTGGCCGCCGGACAGCTGGCTGGGGTACTTGCTCGCGTGCGACGAGTCGAGGCCGACGGTCTCGATCACCTCATGAGCCCGCGCGTTCGCCTCCTTCTTGCCGACACCGTTGAGCCGCAGAACGGTGGCCACGTTGTCGATGACCTTGCGGTGCGGCATCAGGCCGGCGTGCTGCATGACGTAGCCGATGCTGCGCCGCAGCTCGACCCGGTTGCGGGTGGCGATGTCGACGTCGTCGATGAGCACCTGGCCCTGCGTGGGGTCGACCATGCGGTTGACCATGCGCAGCAGCGTCGTCTTGCCGCATCCCGATGAGCCCACGAACACCGTGGTCGTGCGGGAGGGAAGCTCGAGGCTGAAGTCCTTCACTGCCTCCGTTCCATCCGCGAAGGTCTTGGCGACGGAGCGGTACTCGATCATGCGGTCCTCAGCTCATGTGGGATGGGCGTCAACGGTAGGCAGTGAACAGACTCTGGACAGTCTGTACCGATCGTCGGTGCTGGGCAACGGTAGGGCACTCCATGATGACGCGTGAATCCGACAGAACCGTGGTGGCTGCGTCCCCTGCCGCGAGACGTTCATGGCGTTAGCCTGATCGTGACACCTCGGTGTCACAGACCTCCCCGGGTCGACGAGTGGAAGGACGCACCATGACGAAGATGCTCCTGATCGTGCTCCTCATCGCCGTCATCGCGGTGATTGTCTTCCTGGCGGCGCGTGCCCGCTCAAGTAGCTCTGACCGTGCACTGCCGGCCGAGGACTTCGACGACCTGGGTGCAGGTGCGGCTGACACGACCGCCATCGCTCCGCCGCACCCCGACTTCATCGAGTCCGCCATGGCGCCCGGCCCGCCGCCGCCCGATCCCGAGCCGGTGGAGCAGCCCGCTCCGCCCGCCGAGCCCGAGATCGTTCCCGAGCCCGCCGCGCCCATGGAGCCTGATCCCATCGTCGAGCCTCTGCCCGAGCCCGACCCGGTCCTGGAGCCGGAGCCGCCGGTAGAGCCCGAGCCCGTCATCGAACCCGAGCCAGAGCCGATCCAGCCCGATCCCGTCATCGAACCCGAGCCAGAGCCGATCCAGCCCGAGCCCGTCATCGAACCGGAACCCGAACCGATCCAGCCCGAGCCCGTCATCGAACCGGAACCCGAACCGATCCAGCCCGATCCCGTCATCGAACCGGAACCCGAACCGATCCAGCCCGATCCCGTCATCGAACCGGACACGGCGGGCGTCGGCTCCTCGCAGGGTGACCGCCCGGGTCTCGATCCGGACGAGCCGACTCCCCCGCCGCAGGCCGTCATCGACGCCGCCGAGATGCCGGCCAACGAGCTCGATCCGCACGTCGGATGGGAGACCGACGAGGACAAGACGATCCACGCCGATCCAGAGTCCGGGCTCTATCACACGCCCGACTCGCCGGGCTATCTGCTGGGTCCCGACGGGCAGGTCTTCGAGTCCGAGGAAGAGGCTCAGAGCGCCGGATTCACTCGATGGGACCAGCCCGAGGAACCGTCCTGACCAGGGCCCGAGTTGGTCGCCCGTCCGTTTTGTTCGGGCGCTCGGCCGTAGGGTAGAGTCGGCGTTCGCGGTTCTGCCGCAAAGGCCCCGTGGCGCAGTTGGTTAGCGCGCCGCCCTGTCACGGCGGAGGTCGCCGGTTCGAGTCCGGTCGGGGTCGCAGAGCCAGACATCCCACGCACCGTCCACCGGTCGTGGGATGTCTGCGTTTCGCAGGTCGGCCGGTTCGGGACCGCCGGCGACGATTGATATGGTGATCGTCGCTCGTTCGCGGGCGACGGCCAGGTAGCTCAGTTGGTACGAGCGTCCGCCTGAAAAGCGGAAGGTCGCCGGTTCGACCCCGGCCCTGGCCACCGATGAAACCGCAGGTCAGCGAATTGCGTCGCGGGCCCGCGCGTCTTAGCGTGGCGCGATGGCATCACACTTGGTCGCGGTCACCTTCGATGCGAACGACCCGGAGGGTCTCGCACGCTTCTGGGCCGGCGTCCTGGGCTGGGAGATCGAGGGGTACGACCAGGACGTCATCGTGCTGGCGCCGGCCGACGACACCGGGTTCGAGATCGATTTTGCTCCGACCCAGAACCAGAAGTCCGGCCAGAACCAGACTCACTTCGATCTGACCAGCACGTCCCTCGACGACCAGCAGGCGACGGTGGCGAGGGCGCTCGAGCTCGGCGGCCGGCACATCGACATCGGACAAGGCGACGACGAGCCGCATGTCGTGCTCGCCGACCCCGAGGGGAACGAGTTCTGCGTCATCGAGCCTGGCAACAACTTCCTCGCCGACTGCGGGTTCATCGGAGCGATCAACTGCGACGGTTCGCAGGAGGTCGGGTACTTCTGGAGCGCCGCGCTGGGCTGGCCGTTGGTCTGGGACCAGGACCAGGAGACCGCGATCCAGTCGCCACGCGGTGGCTCGAAGATCGCGTGGGGCGGTCCGCCGGTGGCGCCGAAGACCGGCAAGAACCGGCTCCACCTCGACATCGCTCCGCCGGCCGACGTCGACCAGCAGGCGGAGGTCGACCGTCTCGTCTCGCTCGGCGCCACCCGCATCGACATCGGTCAGGGCGACGTCACCTGGGTCGTCATGGCCGATCCCGACGGCAACGAGTTCTGTGTCCTGACGCCTCGATAGCTTCTAGGAGGTGGCCGTCTTCACCAGCTGGGAGACCTTCTTCTCCACGGCGGGGCTCCACTTCTTCAGCGCGTACGCCACCGGCCACAGATCGCCGTCGTCGAGGTTCGCCTGGTCCTGGAAGCCCAGGGTCGCGTACCGGTAGTCGAACTTGCCCGCGTCCTGGAAGAAGATGACGACCTTGTCGGTCGCGTTGGCATAGGCGGGCATGCCGTACCAGGTCTTGGGCGACAACTCGGGTGCAGTCGCGGTCACCGTCACGTGCACGCGCTCGGCAAGGGTTCGATCGTCCGGACCCATCTTCGCGATGCTGTCGAGGAGCGCCTGCAAGCCGTCGGCCTTCTTGGCACCCTTCTTGCCCTCGGCGCGCAGCTCCGCCGCGCGGTTCTTCATCGCGTCACGTTCGTCGGCGCTGAATCCGCCGGAACCGGTCTTGGCATTCTTCGTCGGCATCTTGGGCATCCTTTCGATGCTCGGGCTCGGCGAGTGCCGGCCTCATGCAAGAAGGCTAGGACCGGTCGACGACGGCGCGCTTCTCGATTCCTGACCGGTCGCGCCGCCGTCCGCAGGCTCCGAGCTCACGCATTCGTCACCACTTCGTCAGGCGCCCAGTCCATCCCATCGGCCCGTTCCCGACCGTAGGATCGCTGTCATGAGCAGACGCAGGGCGGTCATCGCCATCGCGGTGGCACTCCTCATGGCGGGCGTCGTGTTCTTCGAGCCGTGGACGCTGTGGACGAACGCCACCGTCAACGAGGCCGCCCCGACTGCGTCGCCCGACGCATCGTCGCCGTCCCCGGCCGGGCCGACCGAGCTCGCACGCGGCACCTTCGTCAGCCAGGAGCACGAGACCTCGGGCACGGCCACGGTCGTCGAGCTGGCCGACGGCAGCAGGACGCTGCGCCTCGAAGGATTCAAGACGAGCAACGGCCCCGACCTGTACGTGTGGCTCTCGGAGAAGAAGGCCGGCGGGAACTGGTTCAAGTACGGCGGCGGCCGCAAGGCGCAGCTCGGCGAGCTGAAGGCCAACCGGGGCAGCCACAACTACGCGATCCCGGCCGATGTGGAGCTGGACGGACTGCGCAGCGTGGTCATCTGGTGCAAGCGGTTCCACGTCGCCTTCGGGTCGGCGCCACTGACCTGAGCGCACTCATCGATGCATGTGCATCCGCACCATGGTCGATGTCTCGGACGACCTGACCTGCACCAGGTCGCACAGCTGATGGATGAGCCAGAGACCTCGACCGGCCGTCTCGGTCGTGGTGACCGGCAGCCGCCCGGCGAGTGGATCGTGGATCCACCCGTGGTCGACGACATCGCAGATCACGCTGTCGCCGTCGCGCCAGAGTCGCAGGACGCCGATCCCGTCGGCGTGACGGACCGTGTTGGTGACAGCCTCGTTCACCGCCACCACCAGGTCGTCGGAACGCTTGCTGTCGAGACCGGCCGCGGCCGCGTGGTCGGCGACGAGGCGTCGCACTCGGTCGAGGCTCATGCCGGCCAGGACGAACTCCTCGACGGCACCCGACGGTTCGGGAAGGTCGCCGGTGAAGGGGTCGACGTCCGTGCCCTCGTAGTCAAGGCTGAGGAGCGACCGGCGCCCGTCCTCGACCGTCGTGGGATGGGTCCGACCGGCCAAGGCCAGAACCTCGTCATCCAGCGAGGATCGATCATAGGGACACATCAGTGTGAATCCGGGAGTCGATTCGAAGGCGACGTTCAACAGCGCCTCGTGTCGTTGGCACTCCAGGATCTCGGCGTCACTGCGACCACTCCAGATCGGCTCGCCGATCCCCCGCATCCTCCTGCCTTCGGTCAGGCTTGCTGTGACAAAGCGCACCCAGGCCGAGATGATCCGTCCCGGATTGAGTCCGACCTCGGCCATGTCCTGGAACTGCACGGTCTCGTGGCTCGAGGACACCATGGAACGCAAGCTGTCGATCCGGCCACGAGTCAGCACCACCAGAATCGCGTCACCGGCGGCGACTCCATCGTTGATGAACGGCACGGTGCGGTCGAAGAACTCCTGGTCGTTGCTGTACAAGAACGCCTCATGGATGAACGAATCATGCTCGGATATCAGGCTCATGACTCTGCCCCCAGGAGATCGGAGAGTCTCCGGAACAGACCTGACTCGCCTCGCAGGGTCAGCGTGACGCCGCGCTCGCGCATGCGCCGCTCGTGCTCGGCCACGACGCGGACGCCGGAGTGATCGATGAAGTCGAGGCCCTCCAGGTCCAGCACGACCTCGCCTTCACCGTCTGGGATCGTCAGCATGAGGAGGTCGCTCAGCTGGTTCGACGAAAACGCGTCGACCTCGCCGGCGAGCGCCACCGCGTCGGGTTGGGCGTAGATCCGGTAGGGCGCGAGGTGTTGCAGCCTGCGGTCGGCCACCGGATGGGCGCAGGCCAGCGCTGCAATCGCCTCGGCCGGGATACGTCGTCGGTCGAAGCAACACAGAGCAGCCAACGGCCGAGTCGCCATGTATCGATCGGCGCAGCTCTCCCAGCCCACCTGGTCCTGCCATGCGCCGTCCGGGCTCGCGAGGTCGGTGACCTCGGCGAGCACGCGGAGACCGGTGAAGCCGTCGGCCAGTGCCTGATCCGTCGCCCCCGCGTACATCGCGAGCCGGTCGGCGTTGCCCATCCGGCTGCCGCCGGGATAGATCGCGTCGAACGTCGCGACCTGGAGCGTTCCGTCCTGGACCAAGGACCTCATCGGGTCGGTCTCGCGCACCATCGCCTCGGCCTCGGGCCCGCCGACGAACATCAACCGCTGGCCGAGCTCGGCCCCTTCGGCCAGGAACGCCGCGGCAGCCGTCTGCAGGTCAGCGACGTCGTCGAAACCCCAGCACGCGTGCCCGTTGAGGCCGACATCGTCCGGGGAGTCAGCCAAACCATGACGACGCATGGACGCAGGCTACTCCGTGCGAACTTCCTGCACCATCAGTCAGGGCTGGGCAGATCGAGTGAGCGCAGCAGGCCCTCGACCCGGGTCTTGATCTCGTCGCGGATGGGTCTGACCGTCTCCAGCTTCTGCCCGGCCGGATCGTCGAGCTCCCAGTCCTCATAGCGCTTGCCGGGATAGAACGGGCAGGCATCTCCGCAGCCCATGGTGATGACGACGTCGGAGTCCATGACGGCGTCGTCGGTCAGCACCTTCGGCTGCTCGGATGCGATGTCGATGCCGACCTCGGCCATGGCCTCGACGGCGACGGGATTGATCTGGTCACCGGGCATCGAGCCGGCAGAGCGGACGTCGACGGCACCATCGGACAGCGCGGTCAGGAAGCCGGCGGCCATCTGCGAACGGCCGGCGTTGTGGACGCACACGAAGAGCACGGTGGGTCGGTCAGTCATGAGTCCTCCTTGAGGATGCGTGCGAGACCCAGTCCGAGCATCGCACCGACGAGTTGAGCGGCGATGAACCACAGGACGTCGGCGCCCGCGATACCGGAGAAGGAGTCGGTGAATGCGCGGCCGATCGTCACCGCGGGGTTGGCGAACGACGTCGAGGACGTGAACAGGTAGGCAGCCATGATCCAGGCGGGCACGACGAGTGGCAGGACCGCGCGATCGACCAGGGCGATGGCCGCAACCAGCCCGGCGGTGGCCACGAGCTCCCCCAGGAGGCGTCCCCATCCGCCGCGGTCGGCGTCGGACCATGACACGACATCGCGCTCGAACATCAGGTGCGCCATGACGGTGCCGAGAGCAGCGCCGGCGATCTGGGCGACGACGTACGCAGAGCCTCGACGCAGCGAAACGTTGCCCTGGATCAAGTCGGCGAGCGTCACCGCGGGGTTGAAGTGCGCGCCGCTGATCGGCAGGGCGGCCGCGATGATGACGCCGAGCGCCGCGACGGTGGCGATCGCGTTGATCACCAGCTGGAGTCCGACGTCGTCCGTGAGGTCAACGGCCGCAATGCCGGAGCCGACGACGGCCATCAGGAGGATGGCGGTGCCCACCGCTTCGGCGAGCACCGCCCGTATGGAGGAGCTCAGCACGCTCCGCCGCATCCGCAGTCGTCCATGTCGCCTCCTTGAATCGATCCTGATCAATGCAAGCATCCGGTGTATATTGATGGATGTCAATACAAGGAGGCATCCGATGTCGATCGAGCTCGAGCTGCTTCAGCCGATCTGCTGCTCCACCAGCGCGCCGCCGCTCGCCCGCGACGAGGCCGCACGGGTGGCGTCCGGGTTCAAGGCGCTCGCCGATCCGGCCAGGGTGCAGCTGATCCACCTCGTGTCCTCGTCGGAAGCCGCCGAGTCGTGCGTCTGCGACCTCACCGCCGCTCTCGGCCTGTCGCAGGGAACGGTCAGCCACCATCTCAAGGTGCTCGTCGAGGCCGGGCTGCTCGAGCGCGAGCGCCGCGGCACCTGGGCGTGGTACCGGCTCGTGCCCACCGCTCTCACCGCCCTCGCCGGCACCCTGACCGTTCCGTCCGAGAAGGTGCCGGCGCTCACGCGGTCGTAGGCTGACGGCATGGATCTCGGGCTCGCCGACCACACGTACATCGTCACCGGGGGCACGCGCGGACTCGGACGCGCGACCGCCGAGGTGCTGGTCGCCGAGGGCGCCCGGGTGGTCATCTCGTCCCGCTCCCAGGAGTCGGTCGACGACGCAGTCGCCGCACTCGGCGAAGCCGCCACCGGAGTCGTCGCCGACAACGCCGACTCCGAAACGCCGGCGCGCCTGGTGGCCGCCGCCCGCGACACGTTCGGACGCCTCGACGGCGCACTCATCAGTGTCGGCGGGCCACCGGCAGGCCCGATCTCCGAACGCACCGAGGAGGAGTGGCGCACTGCCTTCGACTCGGTGTTCCTCGGCGGGCTGCGGCTCGCCACCACGGTGGCGGACGCTCTCACCGACGGTGGCTCGATCGCGTTCGTCCTCTCGACCTCGGTCAAGGCGCCGATCCCCAACCTCGGCATGTCCAACGGGCTCCGTCCCGGCCTCGCCATGGCGGCCAAGACCCTGGCCGACGAGCTCGGGCCAAACGGGGTCCGGGTCAACGGCCTGCTGCCCGGACGGGTCGACACCGATCGGGTGCGGGAGCTCGATGCGATGTCGGGCGACGCGGCGGCCGCCAAGGAGACCCAGCTGGCCGGCATCCCGCTCCGGCGCTACGGCGATCCCGCCGAGTTCGGACGCATCGCCGCGTTCCTGCTCTCCCCCGCGTCCGGCTACCTCACCGGCGTGATGCTCCCGGTCGACGGCGGTTCGACGCGGGCGCTCTAGCGCTGAATTGCCGGCCAAAAGATCTGCCGCGCGCCCCCTTCTCCGCTGGCCTTGCGGGGTCTACGCTCGAATCAACGCGCGGTGCGTATCACGAAACGAGTTGCCTCATGCGCAACAAAGACACCAAGCATGCGCTGGTCAGGCTGCTGCAGAGCGCACGCTACGAGGTGCTGCCCACGCCCAGCACCGAGGAGAAGGTGCTGGCCCATGTGCCGGTCGAGTGCGCCGTCACCGTCACCGCGTCTCCGTCCAAGGGCCTCGACGTGACCTTCGACCTCGCCGAGCGGCTGGGCAAGGCGGGCTACATCGCCGTGCCCCACGTCGCCGCCCGCATGGTCAGTGGCCGGTCCGAGCTGGAGGAGATCTGCTCCCGTCTCACCGCGGCTGGCATCACCACGATCTTCGTGCCCGGTGGCGACGCCGAGACCGTGGGCACCTACCCCGATGCCCTCGCGCTGCTCGAGGACCTCAAGGAGCTCGGCTCGCCGTTTGAGCACGTCGGCATCACCGGCTACCCGGAGTCGCACCCGAGCATCCACGACGACCTGACCGTCCAGTCGATGTGGGACAAGCGCCGGTACGCCACCCACATCGTCAGCAACCTCACCTTCGACCCCAAGATGTTCGCGTCCTGGCTCGCCAGGATGCGCTCGCGTGGCATCACCCTGCCCCTCCTGGTCGGACTACCCGGTCCGATCGACCGCACCAAGCTGCTGGGCATGGCGACCAAGATCGGCGTCGGCGAGTCCACCCGGTTCCTGGCGAAGAACAAGCGCCTGTTCGCCGGCCTGGCCGCTCCGGGCGGCTTCACCGGTGAGCGGTTCCTGGAACAGGTCGCCTCAGCCGTCTCACCGCAGAGTGCTCTCGTCGAGGGCCTGCACGTCTTCACCTTCAACCAGATCGCCGAGACCGAGGCCTGGCGCACGTCGATGATCGAGCGGCTCAGCCACTGACTGTGCCCATCGGTGGTTGAGTAGCCCCGCGAGGAACGAGCGGGGCGTATCCCATCGCCTCGTTCCTCGGCGCTACTCAACCACCGTCGGGGTAGGCGATCAGGTCTTCCAGGGCGCGCTCGAGACCGGTCGTACCGGTCTCGACCACCGTCAGGGGCAGGCCGAGGCGATCGGCGGCCTCCTGGGCGAGGGCGTGCAGCTCGGCATCGGGCTCCTGGGCCAGCCAGACGACGCGGGTGTACGACCCGAAGTAGTCGTCGCGCAGCATCGGCCAGCGGTCGAGGCCCAGCTCCTTCTCGACCGTGCGCGTGAACGAGCGCACCAGGAAGTCGGTGAGCAGATAGGTGCCCGGCTGCTGCTCGAAGAACGTCTCGATGCGGGACGGGCCGGCGAACACGTCGTAGCAGTGCAGCCCGGGAAGCCGCTCCAGCCCGAGCTCGGCGCACACGTCGTCGAGCGCGCCATAGGTTCCACAGTCCGCGTAGCCGACCAGCACCCGTCCGTAGCTGTCGCGCAGGCGCTCGGCCAGGGCTCGGACCTCGCCGGCGATCTTCTGCGGCTGGTTGTGCAGGAGCGGCGGCAACGGGTGGACGTCGACAGGCCAGCCGTGGCGATCGCTGATCTCGGCCGACGGCTGGGCGATCGCCCCACAGGCGATCAGCGCGATGCGCTCGGAGTTTGGGCGCTCAGAAACCGAGCTGTTCGACGAAGGCGTCTTGGAAGTCCGGGCGATCGGAGAGCTCGACATAGCGCACCTCCTCCAGCAGGACGTCCGCACCCTGGCGCTCACGCAGCGACAACAGCGCCATTTTCGCGCCCTCGCCGGCCACGTTCCCGGCGGCGACGATGCGTAGCACAGGCAGCTGCGGCACCAGGCCGATCCGCACCGCGGAGGCCGGCGACAGGTAGCTCCCGAACGATCCCGCGAGCAGCACCTGCTGCACGTCGCGGTGCTCAAGGCCCAGGTCCTCGAGGAGCAGCGACCACCCGGTGGAGATGGCAGCCTTGGCGAACTGCAGCTCGCGGACGTCACGTTGGGAGAGGTAGACGCACTCGGAGGGATCGGTGTCCGGGGTCGGGCGGTGCAGCACGAAGACGCGCTCCTCCCCGATCTTCGTCAGCCGATCGGCGAGGGTCGGCACTGATGCGGCAGCGTCCTCCTCGGGGATGAAGCGTCCGGATGCGTCAAGCAGACCGATCTTCACGAGCTCCGCCACAGCGTCGACGAGTCCGGAGCCGCAGATGCCCATGGGCTCGACGTCGCCGATCACGCCCAGCTCGACCGGTTGTTCGGCCTCGGGGTCCAGCTTGATGACCTCGATCGCTCCGTCGGCGGCCCGCATGCCACACCGGATCGCGCCGCCCTCGAAGGCCGGGCCGGCGGGTGCCGCCGTGGCGAGGATGGTGTCGCCGTCGCTGAGCACGATCTCACAGTTGGTACCGACGTCGATGAACAGCCGCGTGCGCTGGTCGCGGTCCATCCCGGTGGCGAGCATGCCGGCCACGATGTCGCCGCCGACGTAGGCACCGAGTGCCGGGAACATCATCGCCCTGGCCCGCGGGTGCAGGGCGAGGCCGAGGTCCGCGGCCAGCACGCTGGGCGGCTGGGAGGCAGACATCACGAATGGCGCGACGCCGAGCGGCTCGGGATCGATGCCGAGAGCGAGCGCGGTCATCGTGGCGTTGCCGGCGATCGCCACTTCGTAGACCTGCAGCGGATCGACGTCACCCTCGAGGCACACCTGGGCGGCGAGCTGTTGCAGGGTCTCGCCGGCGGCGACCTGCAGGCGTCCGAGCGTCTCCGGATCCAGCATCGTGGCGCTGATGCGGGTGATCACGTCGCCGCCGAATGGCTGCTGCTTGTTCAGCATCGACGCGACCGCGACGGGTGTGCCGGTGCCGAGGTCGAGCAGGGTGGCCACGACGGTCGTGGTGCCGAGGTCGAAGGCGATGGCGTAGCGGGAGCCGGTGGTGTCGCCGGGCTCGACGTCGACGAGGACTTCGTCGACGATCACCGCAGTCACCTTGAAGTCGGCCTGCCTCAGCACGGTGGCCAGACGCCGCAGCGCGTGCAGATCGGGGGTGAACTCGAGGTCGTCGACGGCCTCGGTGAGCCGGACCAGGTCGGTGCGCTGGTCCGCCAGCGTCGCCTCATCGAGCTCGACATAGCGCTTCTGCAGCGCGGGCCGCAGGATGACCTGCCGGCCCACGCCGACGGTGGCGGCCTTGGGCCGCGTCGTCAGCGGTGGGACGTCGACCTTCAGGTCGCGGGTCGCCTTCACCAGGCAGCCGAGCCGCCAGCCCTGGGCGATCTGGTCGCTGCTGAACGTCTTCACGTCGTGCCGGGTGATCGGCAACGCATCGCCCTCGACCTTGACCTTGCACTTGTGGCAGGTGCCGTGGCCGCCGCAGGTGGAGTCGATCGCGATGCCGTTCCAGGACGCGGCGTCGAACACCGTCACCCCGGGCGGCACCCGGACGTCGCGCTGAGTCGGAGGGGCGTCGTCCGTCTGCTGGATCGTGAACGCCAGCTGGACCCGACCGGTGCCGTCGTGCGTGGCCTGGTCGGCCTCATGGGGCTCGCGGAGCCCTTCCCGCGCGAGGTCGCCGGCCAGACCCTCCGCGATGTCGAAGTCCGCGTCGCCCGTCATGCGCTCGCTTCGGACGCCTCGCGTGCCTGCCGTGCGCGGTGCGCCGCGATCCAGTTGCCGCCCCACTCGTCATGGCCCAGCAGCAGGTCGGCCGCCTTGACCGCCTCGACGATCTCGGGGGTGCGGGTGTCCATGATCGCGCTGGTGAGACCGGCGGCCATCGCCATGGGCAGGAACGCCGCACCGATCTGGTGGCGTCCGGGCATCCCGAACGACGTGTTGGATGCGCCGCAGGTCATGTTCGCGCCGAACTCGTCGCGGATCGCCCGGACCGTGGTGAAGAAGGTGTTGGCCACGGTCTGGTCGGCGCCGATCGGCATGGCCAACGGGTCGATGAGGATGTCGGCGGCAGCGATCCCGTACTCGGTGGTCGCGACCTCGAAGATCTTGCGGGTGAGGACCAGCCGCTTCTCCGACTCCATCGGGATCTCGTCGGAGTCGTTGGGCAGGGCGATCACCGCGGCGTCGTACTTCTTGACGAGCGGGAGGATCTGCTCCATGCGCTCGTCCTCGGCGGTGATCGAGTTCACCAGGGCACGTCCCTGGTACGCCGAGAGTCCCGCTTCCAACGCCTCGACGACGGAGGAATCGATACAGATCGGCTTGTCGGTGAGCTCTTGCACCATCGTGATCGCCTTGGCCAGCAGCTCGGCTTCGTCGGTGAGCGGCACGCCCATGTTGACGTCCAGCACATCGGCGCCGCCCTCGACCTGGGCCTTCACGTCGCGCTCGATCGCCGACAGGTCGCCGGCGCGCAGCTGCTCCTGGAAGATCCGCCGGCCGGTCGGGTTGATCCGCTCACCGATCAGGCAGAACGCTCGGTCGTGCCCGATGACGACCTCACCCGTGGTGCCACGCAGGACGGTCTCGAGGTACTCAGTCATGCCGGCACCTTCGTGCGCTTCTCGTTCAGCAGGGCCTTGGCCTTCTTGACCGTGGCGGAGGCATCGGCCGCGTAGCCGTCGGCACCGACCGCGTCGGCGTACTCCTGCGTGACCGGGGCACCGCCGACCATGACGATGACGTCGTTCCGCATACCCGCCTTCTCCAGCGCGTTCATGTTGGCCTTGAACATCGGCATGGTGGTGGTGAGGAACGCCGAGAACCCGACGATGTCCGGCTCGTGCTCCTCGATCGCCGAGATGAACTTCTCCGGCGCCACCTGCACACCGAGGTCGATCACCTCGAAGCCGGCACCCTCGAGCATGATGTTGACGAGGTTCTTGCCGATGTCGTGCACGTCGCCCTTGACCGTCCCCATGAGGAACTTGCCGATCGTCTGCACGCCGGTCTCGGCCAGGAGCGGTCGAAGCACCTCCATGGCCCCGGCCATCGCGCGGCCGGCGATCAGCATCTCGGGGACGAAGAAGTCGCCTCGCTCGAACCGCGCGCCCACCTCCTCCAGCGACGGGATCAGCGCGTCGAAGAGCAGGGTCTGGGGCTCCATCTGCAGCTTGAGCCCCTCGTCGGTCAGCTCGAGCACGCGTGGCGCGTTGCCGACCAGGGTCTCGTCGTACAGTCCCTGCAGGATCTCCTCAGGCGTCATGCCGCACCTCTCTTGTGTGTTCCGCGACGCAGCAGCCCGGACAGCTGCTTCGCCCGTTCGTCGAGCCTTTGACCGATCTCTTCGATGCGGTCCTCGAGCCGTGGGTTCGGGCCCGAGACGCCCAGCGCTGCGACGACCTCGCCGTGGACGCCGTGCACGGGGACGGCCACGCCGGTCAGACCGATCTCGAGCTCGTCGATCGTGCTGGCCCAGCCGTTGCGCACCACGCCGGCGAGCTCAATCCGGAGCACCTCGGGATCGGTGATGGTGTTCGGCGTGATCCTCTCGAGCGGGCCGGACCCGATCTCGAGGGTGCCGTAGGCGACCATCACCTTGCCGAGCGCGGAGGCGTGCACGGGCACGTCGGCCTCAGTCCAGTCCTTGGTGCCGAGCATGTAGGTGGAGTCGACCTGGGCGACCTGGACGACACGGTCGCCGCGGGTCACCGAGAGGTTGACGGTCTCGCGGGTGTCCTCGCCGATCTGCTCCATGGTGGGGCCGGCGATGCGCACCAGCTCGTCCCACGGGTCGTGACGGGTGGCGTAGAGCCAGAACAGCGGGCCGGCGACGTACGCGCCGTCATCGTTGCGCTCGAGCAGCTCGGTGCGTTCGAGGGCTGCGAGCAGCCGCGACGTCGTCGACTTCGCCAGGCCGCTCTCGGAGTGCAGCTCGGGGAAGGTCAGCGGTTCGTCGGCCTTGACCACGGTCGCCACCAGGGACACGGCGCGGTCGATCGCCTGGGTACCTGTGCCGTTCGCGGTGGTCACGACGATCCTTCCGTGGGCGTTGTACATCGTTCCATCATGTGGAACTGTACAACCATATCGTGAGGCCGGAAGCGGCACAGGTCAAGCAGGAGGACCGGATGTTCACCAATCGGATGCCCCGATACGAGGTGCTCTCGCAAGATGCGATGGCCACCCTCGACACGGGCTGGCGGAAGCTGATGACCGAGATCGGCGTGGAGTTCCTCGACGAACGCGCGCTGGAACTGTTCCGCAAGGCCGGGCAGAAGGTGGAAGACAACACCGTCTTCCTCGACCCCGACTTCGTGCTCGAGCAGGTCGCCAAGGCGCCGCGCGAGTTCGACGTCCAGGCACGCAACCCCGAGAACAACGTCCACATCGGCGGCGACTCGATGGCTTTTGGCGCGGTCTACGGCCCGCCGTTCGTCCGTCAGGGCGACGTCCGCCGCGACGCCACGATGGACGACTTCAACAACTTCACCAAGCTCGCCCAGAGCTTCGCCGTCCTCGACTCGGCCGGCGGCGTGATCTGCGAGCCGAACGACACCCCGCTCGACAGCCGCCACCTCGACATGACCTACGCGCTACAGACGCTCACCGACAAGATCTACATGGGCAACGTCGTGTCCGGCGTGAACGCCGCCGACACCATCGCCATGGGCTCGATCCTGTTCGGCGGCCGCGACAAGATCGAGGAGACGCCGGCGTCGATCTCCCTGATCAACTGCAACTCGCCACTGCGCTGGGACGACCGCATGCTCGAGGCCCAGTTCGAGTACTCGGGCGCCGGCCAGCCCGTCGTGCTCACGCCGTTCATCCTGATGGGCGCGATGTCGCCGGTCACCATCCCGGCCGCGCTGGTGCAGCAGATCACCGAGGCGCTCTCGGGCATCGCGCTCTCCCAGCTCATCCGTCCGGGCACACCGGTGATCTTCGGGTCGTTCCTGTCCAACATCGACATGCAGTCCGGCTCACCGACGTTCGGCACGCCCGAGTCGGGCATCGGCCTGCTGTGCACCGGTCAGATCGCGCGCCACTTCGGCCTTCCGTTCCGTACCGGCGGCGGCCTCACGTCGTCCCAGGTGCCCGACGCCCAGGCGGGCTACGAGGCCCTCATGACGATGCTGCCGACGTTCCTCGCCGGCGCCAACTGGGTCATGCACTCGGCCGGCTGGCTCGAGGGCGGCCTGGTGGCCGGCTACGAGAAGTTCATCGTCGACATCGAGATCCTGCAGATGATGCACGCCGAGTTCACCCCGCTGGAGATCACCGAGGAGTCGATGGCCTTCGGCGCCCACGAGGAGGTCGGTCACGGCGGCCACTTCCTTGGCGCCGAGCACACCATGGAGCGATTCCGGACCTGCTTCTACCGGCCCCTGCTCTCCTCCTCGGAGAACTACGAGCGGTGGATGCGCGGCGGCGGCATCGACGCTGCCCACCGCGCCGAGAAGATCTACACCGACACCCTCGAGGCCTACGAGGCACCGCCCCTCGACGACGGCATCCGCCAGGAGCTCGAGGAGTACGTCATCCGCCGCCGCAAGGAGCTCGGCGACTAGGTCGGCCTGCGCGCCTGCCTCGCCTCGCGGGTCACCGCCCAGGCGTCCGCCACGCGACCCAGGTGCCCGAGCTTGTCGGGATTGACGACCGAGCGGATCGTCTGGATCCGCCCGCCCAGCAGGTCAAGTGCCAACGCGCCGATCACGTTGCCGTCCCGATCGCGAAGGATCGCGCCCGACTGCCCGTTCATGTCGTGCACCTCGACGCTCGCGCCGATCCGGATGAGCAGCGGGAAGTTCGAGGCGAGCACGCGGGACACGTTGTCGGCACCGGACACGGCCCTGGCGAACGCCGGTGCCTTGCCGCCACCGTCCCCGACCATCTGGACGTCGGCAGCAAGCAGCTCCCGCAAACCGTCGACGTCACCCTCTTGGAGCGCGTCGAAGAATTGCGCGGCCAGCTCGTCCCGCTCCCGGCGATCGGCCTCGAACCGAGGGCGCCCCTCGTCCATGTGGCGCCGGGCCCGCACCGCGAGCTGGCGGCACGCCGCCTCCGACCTGCCCACCGCCGACGCGACTTCAGGGAATCCGAAGCCGAACACCTCGCGCAGCACGAAGACCGCGCGCTCGAGCGGGCTGAGCCGCTCGAGCAGCAGCAGGGCCGCCATCGACACCGAGTCGGCCAGCTCCGCCGACCGAGCCGGATCCTCATAGGGGTCGGTGAGCAATGGCTCGGGCAACCACTCCCCGACGTACTCCTCCCGCCGGACCCGCGCCGAGCGCAGCACGTCGATCGAGATGCGCGTCACCACGGCCGAGAGGAAGGCCTTGACAGAGGTCGGCTGGGTCGAGGAGGACTCGTAGCGCAGCCACGTCTCCTGGACCGCGTCCTCCGCCTCGGAGACGCTGCCCAGAATCCGGTAGGCGATCGCGAACAGCAGCGACCGCAGCTCCTCGAACTCCCCGGTCCGGCTCATGCCTCGTCCTTGAATCCCTCGCGCCAGCTGGGGTACCGCAGCTCCCAGCCGAGCTCCCGCTTGGCCTTGGCGTTGGAGTATGGGCGTCCCTCGGTCATGATCGCCACGCCCATCTCGCCGGCCAGAGGTCGAACCAGCCACTTGGGGACGCGCAGCGGTGGCTTCGCCCCCACGCACGCGGCCAGGTAGGGCAGCCACTCGCTGACGGGGGCCGGCTCGTCGTCGACGATGTTGAACACTCCGTTCGCCTTCTGTTCGATCGCCAGGACGGTGGCACTCGCCGCGTCGTCGAGATGCACCCACGAGAAGTAGCCGGTGCCGCCCCCGATGATCGGGAGCCGGCGCTTGCGCACCAGCTCGATCTGGTCCTCGATGCCGCCGCCGGGACCGTAGAATCCGCCATAGCGCATGACGGCGCCACCGGCCTTGACGACCACGTCCTCGGTGTAACGGAGCGGCTCCGCCATCACGCGAAACTTCGCGGGCAACTCCTGCAGCGAGAGCTGCTCCCCTTCGTTCACCACCCCACGCTCGTGGTGGGCGGGCCAAACGGCGAAGCTCTGCGCAACGACGTGAGGTACGCCGGTCGCCTCGGCGGCGGCCAGCAGGTGATCCGTCCCCTCGGTGCGGAGCCGGATGGTGAGGGCGCCGAACCGTTCGGGATGCCTGAAGTTGGGCTTGCCGGCGTGCGCCATGGAGAGTGCTGTCATCTGGTGCACGATCGTGTCTGGCGCGGCCGCCGCCACCGCCTCACCGACCGATGCGGCATCCAGCCCATCCATCACGACGCCCTCGGCGCCCAGCTGCTCCAGCAGCCTCAGATTCTCCGCGCTCGTCGTCGTCGCCGTCACTTGGTGGCCCTTCGCCACGAGCTGCGGCACCAGCCGCCTACCGATGGCCCCTGTTCCGCCTGCCACGAACACCCGCATGACCAACACCTCTCTCTTGAGTCTCTCTCAGAACCGAGACGAGACAGCCCGGCTGGTTGTGACATCGGCCGGGTCAGGTGTCGAGGACCACCAGGTCGAGCCCGGCCACTCGGTCGGGGTCGACGAGCACGTCGATCGAGAAGATCTTGCCGCGGACGACGGTGAACGCCATGACCGAGAACACGGCTCCGTCCGCGAT
Organism: uncultured Actinomycetota bacterium; assembly: GCA_963839625.1. Taxonomy (GTDB): domain Bacteria; phylum Actinomycetota; class Actinomycetes; order Propionibacteriales; family Nocardioidaceae; genus Aeromicrobium. The sequence continues at coordinate 84,647 of CAWIWE010000020.1, forward strand.
CGCCAAGGCGCCGGCCGTGCCGTTGACGAGCACTGGACGCCCGAACCGGGCGAACTCGGCGATGGTCGCCGCCTGGGCGGCGACCATCGCCTTGGGGGTTGGCTGGCTGGTCCGTCGACGGTCATCGAGCCCGCGCCGCCACTTCCTCGTGGCGACCGGACTGATCCTGGCCCTCTCCCTGATCGGCCCGGCAACCACGGCCTTCTCGACGGCCACGGCGCTGTGGCTCTGCTCGATGCACCTGGCAGTTGGCGCAGTCGCGATCCCGCTCATGGCCGGCCGCTTGCCCGAGTGACCTGGGCCGTGTCTAGCGGAACACGACCGTCCGGTGGCCGTTGAGCAGCACCCGCGACTCCGAATGCCACCGGACGGCTCGTGACAGCACCTGCGCCTCGACGTCGCGGCCGGCGGCGACGAGCTGGTCCTGGTTGTAGGAGTGATCGACCCGGATGATGTCCTGCTCGATGATCGGGCCCTCGTCGAGGTCGGCGGTCACGTAGTGCGCGGTGGCGCCGACCAGCTTCACGCCGCGCTCGTAGGCCTGGTGGTAGGGCTTGGCTCCCTTGAAGCTCGGGAGGAACGAGTGGTGGATGTTGATGATCCTGCCGGTCAGCTCGCGGCACAGGTCGTCGGAGAGCACTTGCATGTAGCGGGCCAGCACCACGACGTGCACGGCGTTCTCGTTGATCAGTGCCATCAGCTCGGCCTCTGCCTCGGCCTTGGTGTCCGGCGTCACCGGAATGTGATGGAACGGCAGACCGTAGACGTCGCAGAGCTTCTGCGCGTCCGGGTGGTTGGACACCACCGCCGGGATCTCGATCTGCAGCGACCCGGTGGACCACCGGAACAACAGGTCGTTGAGGCAGTGCAGCTGCTTCGACGCCATGATGAGCGTGCGGTACGGCGCCGCCGCTCCCCAGAGCTCGTACTCCATGGAGTACTTCTCGGCCACCGGCGCGAACTCGACCCGGAGCTCAGTGGCGATCGCCGGTCCGGGGATCTCGAAGTCGATGCGCATGAAGAACCGGCCGGTGAGCCGGTCACCGTACTGCTGGCTCTCGAGGATGTTGCCGCCGCGCTTCGCCAGGAAGCCGGACACGTCGTGCACGATGCCGGGAGTATCCGCACAGGCCAGGGTGAGCACGAAGTCACCCGACGCCTGACCGGGCGGAGCTGCGATCACCCGGCCGTCGGGGGTCGCACGGGTCCGGGCATCGGCCACGGGTTCGCTCATCGCACTCCTTGGTTCGTTGCGCCTTCTGAAACGCATTCTGCGATGCGCAACAACTTTCCGCTAGTGTTGCGTGATGGGCAACGCTACTGCGGGCAATGGCGGCGGTGTCCAGTCGGTCGATCGGGCCATCACCATCCTCGAGGTGCTGGCACGGCGCGGCGAGGTCGGGGTCACCGAGGTGGCGGCGGAGTTCGGGGTGCACAAGAGCACGGCCTTTCGGCTGATCAGCACACTCGAGACCCACGGCCTGGTCGAGCAGACCTCTGACCGCGGCAAGTACCGCCTCGGTATCGGGCTCCTCCGGCTGGCCGGCGCCACCACGGCCCGGCTCGACGTCGTGCAGGAGGCCCGGCCGATCTGCAAGGGGCTGGCCGCCGAGACCGGCGAGACGGTCAACATCGCCGTCCTGTCGGAGTCGTCCGCTCTCTACCTCGACCAGATCGCCGGCTCGTCCGCGATCCAGACCCACAACTGGGTGGGGCAACACATCCCCTTGCACGCGACCAGCAACGGCAAGGTGCTGCTGTCCGGTGTGCCGGACGACCAGCTCGATGAGGTGCTCCACGAGCTGCCCGCGTTCACCAAGTTGACCGTCACCAAGCGATCCGCGCTGCGCCGCGAGCTCGTGACCGTCCGGGAGCAGGGGTACGCCGTTGCCGTCGACGAGCTCGAGGAGGGACTGACCGCCATCGCGGCGCCGATCCGCAACGCGCACGGTGACGTCATCGCCTCCCTCAGCGTCAGCGGACCGACGTTCCGGCTGGACGACAGCAAGACCGAGGACGTCATCCCGCATCTCCAGGAGGCGGCCGTGGAGATCTCCCACCGGCTCGGATGGGGCCACCGCTAGCTGCGCGCCTTGGGTGTCAATCTCGCTAACTGCTTGACCTCGACCGCCGGACATTACATGCTTCAAAGACACTGAGGTTGCGCCACGAGCAATCTGTTGCACCATGCGCAACCCGAGGAGAGCAGGTCGGGTGCCGGACAACTGGGTCGCGGGAACATGGGTGAGCGCCCACGCTGGCGGACGCCGCGAGATTCGCTGCCCGGCAGACGGCTCACTGGTCGCCGAGGTCGACGAGTCCGGCCCTGAGGACACCGCCGACGCGATCGCCGCAGCACGTGCCGCCTTCGACTCCGGCCCCTGGCGCGACACGAGCGCTCGCGAGCGCGGCGACCTCCTGCTCCGGCTCGCCGATCTGCTGGAGCGCGACACCGCGATCATCGCCAAGGCCGAGTCGCTCGACACCGGCAAGCGGCTGGTCGAGAGCGAGTACGACGTTGCCGACATCGTGTCCGTCGTGCGGCACTTCGGCCACATCGCCGACGCCGAGGCCGGCCGGATGGTCGACACCGGCAACCCGAGTGTGGTCAGTCGCATCGTCCACGAGCCGGTGGGCGTCTGCGGCCTGATCACGCCGTGGAACTACCCGCTGCTCCAGGTGTCCTGGAAGATCGCGCCCTGCCTCGCCGCCGGCAACACCTTCGTCCTCAAGCCCAGCGAGCTCACGCCGCACACCGCGATCCACCTGATGAAGCTGCTCGACGAGGCCGGACTCCCCGCCGGCGTGGCCAACCTCGTCCTCGGCGACGGCGCGAATGCCGGCGCCCTGCTCAGTGAGGATCCCCGCGTCGACCTGGTGTCGTTCACCGGCGGACTGGCCACCGGCAAGCGCATCATGGCGACGGCGTCCGGCACCGTGAAGCGCATCGCGCTCGAGCTGGGCGGCAAGAACCCCAACATCGTCTTCGCCGACGCCGACTACGACACCGCCCTCGACTTCGCCCTGACCGCGGTCTTCCTGCACTCCGGTCAGGTGTGCTCGGCCGGCGCGCGGCTCGTGGTCGAGGAGTCTCTGCACGACCGCTTCGTTGACGACATCGTCGAGCGGGCTCAGCGCATCCGGCTCGGCGGGCCGTTCGACGACAAGGCCGAGACCGGCCCCCTCACCAGCGCGGCGCATCGCGACAAGGTCGAGCAGTACGTGGCGGGCGGGCTGGCCGAGGGTGCCGAGCTCCGCTGCGGCGGCAAGCGTCCGGACGACCCCGAGCTCGCCGACGGCTTCTACTACCTGCCCACCGTGCTCGACCGATGCACCAGCGACATGAGCGTCACCCAGGACGAGTCGTTCGGGCCGGTGCTCACGGTCGAGACGTTCACCGACGAGGACGAGGCCGTCCGCATCGCCAACGACAGCATCTACGGACTCGCCGGTGCGGTGTGGACCGGCGACGCCGGCAGGGGACAGCGGGTCGCGGCCCGGCTCCGGATGGGCACGGTGTGGATCAACGACTACCACCCGTACGTCGCCCCGGCCGAGTGGGGCGGCTACAAGCAGTCCGGCATCGGCCGCGAACTGGGCCACGCCGGCCTCGAGGAGTACCGCGAGACCAAGCACATCTGGCACAACATCGCTCCCGAGCCCCAGCACTGGTTCCCGTCATGACGGATCACTGGGACTACGTGATCGTCGGCGGCGGCTCCGCTGGTGCCGCCATCGCCAACCGGCTCAGCGCCGACCCGTCCACGTCGGTCCTGGTGCTCGAGGCGGGACGCCGGGACTACCGGCAGGACCCGCTCATCCACATGCCGGCAGCCCTGCCGATCCCGATCGGCAACCGGTTCTACGACTGGAAGTACGAGACCGACCCCGAGCCGTACATGAACGGCCGCAAGGTCTTCCACGCCCGCGGCAAGGTGCTCGGCGGATCGAGCAGCATCAACGGGATGATCTTCCAGCGCGGCAACCCGATGGACTACGAGCGGTGGGCCGCGGACCCGGGCATGGAGACGTGGGACTACCTGCACTGCCTGCCGTACTTCAAGCGCATGGAGACCTGCCTGGCCGGAGCCGACGACTGGCGAGGCGGCGACGGCCCGCTCCTGCTCGAGCGCGGGCCGGCCGAGAACCCGCTCTTCGGGGCCTTCTTCGAAGCCGCGCAGCAGGCCGGCTACCCGTTGACCGACGACGTCAACGGCTACCGGCAGGAGGGGTTCGCGAAGTTCGACCGGAACATCCACCGCGGCCGGCGGATGTCGGCCTCGCGGGCCTACCTGTGGCCGGTGCGTCACCGGAAGAACCTCCGCATCGAGACCCACGCCTTCGTGTCCAAGGTCAACTTCGAGGGCAAGCGCGCGGTCGGCGTCGACTACACGACGGCGTCGCCGGCGGAAGCGCACCGCCACCGCGGGCGAGGTGGTCCTCTGCGCCGGCGCCATCAGCACGCCGCAGATCCTCCAGCTCTCCGGGGTCGGCGACGAGACGTTGCTGGAGCAGCACGGCATCGACGTCGTCGAGCACGTGCCGGGAGTTGGCGAGAACCTTCAGGACCACCTCGAGGTCTACATCCAGTACAAGTCCAAGCTGCCGGTGTCGATCGCACCAGGCCTGCGCTTCCGCGAGCGCCCGAAGATCGCCTTCCAGTGGCTGTTCCAGCGCAAGGGCCTCGGCGCCACCAACCACTTCGAGGGCGGCGGGTTCGCGCGCAGCAACGACGACGTCGACTACCCGAACCTGATGTTCCACTTCCTGCCGATCGCGATCCGGTACGACGGCACCGCGCCCACGAAGGGGCACGGCTACCAGGTGCACATCGGCCCGATGTACGCCGACACGCGCGGTCACGTCCGGATCAAGTCCACCGATCCCCGCGAGCACCCGTCGATGCAGTTCAACTACCTCTCCACCCCGACGGATCGCAAGGAGTGGGTCGAGGCGGTACGGGTCGCCCGCGACATCCTCAGCCAGGAGGCGTTCGCGCCCTACAACGACGGCGAGCTGTCGCCCGGCCCGTCGGTCGAGACCGACGAGGAGATCCTCGATTGGGTGCGCGACGACGCCGAGACGGCACTGCACCCGTCCTGCACCGCGAAGATGGGCGACATCGAGCGCGACCCGATGGCCGTGACCGATCCGGCGTCGATGCAGGTCCACGGCACCGAGGGCCTGCGAGTCGTCGACGCGTCGGTCTTTCCGTACGTGACGAACGGCAACATCTACGCGCCCGTGATGATGACCGCCGAGAAGGCGGCCGACCTGATCGCGGGAAACACCCCGCTTGAACCCGCAGATGTGCCTTACTACCGCTACCGAGACGGCAGCCCGCTCCACCCGCCCGGCGACAGCCGCAACCGTGAGGACAACGCATGACGACGACGGCCAGCCCATCCGAGACGACGGCCAGCACCTCCGACGAGCCGGCAGTTCGCGTCGAGAACCTGTGGAAGATCTTCGGCCCCCGGGCCGACAAGATCATCGGCACCGAGCAGGCCAACCTCTCCCGCAAGGAGCTCCAGGAGCAGACCGGCCATGTGG
>CAWIWE010000021.1:0-66888 GCA_963839625.1 uncultured Actinomycetota bacterium
GCCTGCATGCCGTGTGTGCCGTCATGACCCGCGAGTTCCTCGAGCACCAGCGCTCGGTCGGCAACGACCTGACGACGGCGCGTCCGGAGTACGGCTTTCCCGGCCTGCAGCCGGGTGATCGCTGGTGCGTCGTGGCCGTGCGCTGGCTCCAGGCCCACACCGAGGGAGTGGCGGCACCGGTGGTGCTCGCCGCCACGAATGCCCGGGCGCTCGAAGTCATCCCGCTCGAGGCGCTCGAGAAGGCCGCCGTCGACGTGCCGGACAACCCGGGAGCACTGGGTTAGAGACCCGCTTTGTCGTAGATGTCGTCGAGGGCGTCCAGATAGGCGCCCTCGTCGCCGCCCGCGCGTGCTTCAGCCTCGTGCGCCTCGGCGATGACCCGATCGGCCACCTCCTCGTAGCGCGCGTTCCACTTCTCGGCGTCGACCTGCCAGTAGCCACAGGTGTAGAAGTCGCTCTGCGGCCACCCGAGCTCGCGGCGCAGGTGACGGCGCACCGCGCGGCTGGCCCGCGCCTCGCCGGCGAGCCACACGTAGCGGCTCCCGTCAGTCGGCAGCTCTCGCTCCACGACGGCGGCGCTCAGTGCCTCGCAGATGTCGGTCTCGCGCTCGACCACCTGCCATCGGACGGTGACGTCGCCGGCGCTGGGCAGCGGGATCTCGTCGCCGGCGTCGGTGAGCACGACGACGGCCTCGGCGCGCTGACCCGGCTGCAGCCCGCGCAGGATGCGGGCCAGGGCGGGCACACCGGTGATGTCGGCGGCCAGGAGCTGCCACTCGACATCATCGGGTGCCCCGTACAGACCGCGTGGCTCGAGCAGCCCGACCCGGGATCCGACCACGCAGTCGCGCGCCCAGTCCGATCCGATACCGCGCTCGTGCAACGCGATGTCGATGTCGACGCGCACCTCACCGTCGACCACGCGGTGATCGGAGATCGTGTAGACGCGGTGCGTCAGCTCAGACGCTCCCTCGGGGTAGGTGATCGTCCAGGTCGCCTCGTCGATCTCGGGCAGGACCAGCTCCGCGCCAGGTTCAGGGATGAGCACCCGCACGTACTCGTCGGGCACCCCCGTCGTCGCGAAGTCGCCGAGGTCACCGAGCGTCACGGTGACGAGGTGCGCCGACAGCTGGCGTCGTCCGATCACGGTCGCGGAGTACGTGCGCACCGACCATCCCTTCGTTCGACTATTGGTTAGGCAAGCCTAACTTACAGAACCAGGGGTTCCAAACCCGACCTGGGTGCGTTGGTAGCCTTCGACGGGTGACGTCAGCCCTCGCGGTCCGGCCCATCAGCGGCGCGGAACATCTCGACCACATCCGCGAGCGCTCGTCGGTCAGCTTCCTGCAGACCCCCGCCTGGGCCGAGGTCAAGAACGAGTGGCGCGGGGAGTCCGTCGGCTGGTTCGAGGAACGCAAGCTCGTCGGCGTCGGGCTGGTGCTCTACCGCCAGGTGCCACGCATGAAGCGGTACCTCGCCTATCTCCCCGAAGGCCCGGACATCGACTGGCTCAATGACGGCCTGGGGCGTTGGCTCACGCCACTGGCCGACCACCTCAAGGAACAGGGAGCCTTCGGCATCCGCATGGGCCCACCGGTGGTCACCCGGCGCTGGCACGCCGCCACCATCAAGGCGGCCATCGCCGATGACGCCCTGGGCACGATCGGCGAGGTACCGGCCGACTCGAGCGACGCCGCGGCACTGGCCGTCGCCGGCCGGCTGCGCGAGCTGGGCTGGAATCAGGTGCCGACGACCGGAGGGTTCGCCGCGGGCCAGCCCCAGTACAACTTCTGGGTTCCTCTGGTCGGCGACGACGGTCCCAAGAGTGAGGACGACGTCCTCGCTGCCATGAACCAGCAGTGGCGTCGCAACATCAAGAAGGCAGCGAAGTCCGGCGTCGAGGTCACGCGCGGCACCCGCGACGACATCCCGGCGTTCCACGCCATCTATGCCGAGACCGCCGAGCGCGACCACTTCACCCCGCGGCCGCTCGCGTACTTCGAACGCATGTGGGATGCGCTGGGTGCCGAGGAGCCTGATCGCATGGCGCTCTACCTCGCCCACCACGAGGGCGACCTCGTCGCGGCCACGACGCTCGCCCGCGTGGGCACGCATGCGTGGTACTCCTACGGGGCATCCACCACCGAGAAGCGCGACGTCCGGGGCTCGAACGCCGTGCAGTGGCAGATGATGCGCGACGCGCTCGCCGCCGGCGCCCAGGTCTATGACATGCGCGGCATCACCGACACCCTCGACGCCGACGACGCGCACATCGGGCTGATCCAGTTCAAGGTCGGCACCGGAGGCGACGCGGTCGAGTACCTCGGCGAGTGGGACCTCCCGCTGAACCGCGCCCTGTACCTCGCGTTCACCGCCTACATGAGGCGGCGTTCATGATGGGGGCAGGATGACCTTCGACCTGCATGTCGACGCGGCCCGCTGGCGGCGGCATCTCGCCGGGTTCACCGCAGCCACTCCGGGCCTCGTCCCGGTGGTGAAGGGCAACGGCTACGGCCTGGGTCGCGACCTGCTCGCGGCCGAGGCCACCACGCTCGGCTGCTCGATGCTCGCGGTCGGCACCTACGCCGAGGTACCGGACGCGCTCGCCGCATTCGGCGGAGACGTCATGGTGCTCAGCCCGTGGCGACCGTTCCTCACCGACGTCACGTACGACGACCGCGTCGTGCACACGGTCGGCCGGGTCGACGACGTCTCGGCGCTGGCCGCACGCACCGAAGAGATCCGCGTCGTCATCGAGGGCGAGACATCGATGGCACGTCACGGGTTCGACCGGCACGAGCTCGCCGCGTGCGCGGATGTGCTGGGCGACCTGCGTGTCGAGGGATTCGCCGTGCACCTGCCGATGGCGGGTGACAACCTCGTCGAGGCAGAGTCGTGGGCGGCTGCGCTCGGTGCCTCCCAGATCGAGACCGACACCGTCTATCTCTCCCACCTCACCGCTACTGAGCTGGCCGAGCTGAGCGAGCGTCGACCACAGCTGACGGTCCGGCCACGCATCGGCACGGCGCTGTGGCTGGGCGACCTGGGTGCGTTCGACGTCCGCTCCACCGTGCTCGACCTGCACCACGTGTCACGCGGCGAGCGAGTGGGATACCGGCAGCGTCCGTTGCCACGCGACGGATACCTGCTCGTGCTCGCCGGCGGCACCAGCCACGGCCTCGGCCTGGAGGCGCCTCGGGCCCAGGGCAGCGCACTGCAGCGCGGCAAGACGCTGGCCAAGGGCGGGCTCGAGGCGGCCGGGTTCGCGCTGAGCCCGTTCACCGTCGACGGCAAGCAACGTTGGTTCGCCGAACCGCCGCACATGCAGGCCAGCCTGGTGTTCCTGCCCGCCGCGGCCCGTCCACCCGAGGTGGGCGACACCGTGTCCGCGGCCGTTCGTTACACGACCGCCACGTTCGACGCGATCACGCTGGACTGACGAGCCTCAGCCTTCGTCGTCGTCTTGACCGTTGCCGTTGTTGCCGTTGCCGTCGATGAGGCCGCCTTCGTCCTCGTCTTCGTCGCTGCCGCCGCCGTCGCCGTCGCCGTCGCCGTCGCCGCCGCCACCGCCGCCGTTCCCGTCGCCGTCGCCGCCGCCGCCGCCGTCGTCATCGTCGTCATCGTCGTCGTCCTTCGGCTTGACCCTGACGGTCAGACCCTTCGTGCCCCTGATGTTGCCGGGCTCGATGAACTCACCGCAGCTGGCAGGGTTGATCGCGACGTCCATGTAGGCCTTGAAGGTCATCGCCGGGAAGGTGCCGCCGAAGAACGGCACGAGATAGCCCTCGAGGTCCTCGTTGCCGACACCCTTGTTGAACATCACCGCGGTCGCCAGCTTGGGTGTGGCGCCGGCGAACCAGGACGACGACACGTGCTGGTTCTCGTTGGACCCGGCGGTGGCCGTGCCGGTCTTGCCGATGGTCGGGCACTGGGTGCGTCCGCGGCTGCCGGTGCCGGCCGAGCCGGAGTTGACCACCTTGCGCAGGGCAGCAATCGCGTCGCCGGCGACGTCCTTCGGGATCGTCTGCTCGTTCTGACGCTCGTGCTCGTGCAACGCGGACCCGCTCGGGTCCTCGACCTTCTCGATGAGGTACCAGTCGGCCTTCTTTCCGCCGGCGGCGATCGTCGCGTACGCGTTGGCCATGTCGACCGGGGCCACCGGCACGTAGCCGAGCGGTGTCACGGCCGCGGCCGGGTCGAACTTGTCGAGGGCCGAGTCCGGTATGCCGGCCTGGCTGGCCGCCTCTCGGATCTTCTGGGTGCCGACCGTGATGTCCCCGGTGGGCTCGGTGGCACTGTTGCCGCCGCCGGTCGACTCGTCCTCCTCGTCCGTGCCCAGCTGCTGCGTGAGGTCGACGAACGCGGTGTTGATGGACTTCTGGGTGGCCCGCTCGAGCGTGACCGGTCCGAACGACTGGCCGCCGCTGTCGCCCTGGTTCTCGATGGTGTTGCCGGCCACCTGGATGGGCGAGCTGCCGTTCAGCCTGGTCCTGAGGCTGTAGCCGTCCTCCAGCGCCGCGATCAACGCGAAGACCTTGAACGTGGATCCCGGCTGGGTGCCCGACGTGGCCCAGTTGAGCTGGTTTTCCAGATAGTCCTTGCCGCCGTACATCGCCTTGATTGCACCGGTGCCCGGCTGGATCGAGACGAGCGCCGGGTGCAGCTTCTTCTTCTTCGGCGGGACGCTGTCCATCGCCCTGACCGCCGCCCGCTGCTTCGCGTAGCCGATGGTGGTCGTGATCTTCAGTCCGCCACCCAGCACGTCGGCGTCGCTGAACTCGAGATCGCTCATCTGCTCCTGGACAAGCCGGAGCAGGTGGCCGTTCGGGCCCTTGTAGCGGTTGCTGTCCTTCTTCTTCGCGAACTTCGGCAGCTCACCCTGGGCCGCGGCCGCGTCGGCGGCGGAGATCGCACCGGCCTTCGCCATGCCGTCGAGGACGTACTCGTACCGCGGCATCATCGCCTCCTTGCCGGCGTCGGAGTACGGGTCGTAGAACGACGGCTGGTTGAGGATGGTGGCGAGGGCAGCGGACTCCTGGACGTCGAGCTCGGAGGCCGGCTTCTCGAAGTACGTCCGCGAGGCCACCTGGACGCCGTAGGCGCCGTTGCCGAAGTAGATGGTGTTGAGATACCCCTCCAGGATCTCCTGCTTGCTGAGCTGGTTGTGGATCTTGATCGAGAGGATCGCCTCACGAACCTTGCGGACGTACGACTGCTCCTGCGAGAGGTACAGGATCTTGACGTACTGCTGCGTGATGGTGGAGCCACCACCGGTGATCTCGCCACTCGTCGCGTTGTTGCGGGCGGCCCGGATGATGCCCCGGATGTCGATGCCGCGGTTGGAGTAGAACGTGCGGTCCTCGGCGGCGATGACGGCGGCGCGCATGTCCTCCGAAACCTCGTCGAGCGTGACGTTCTCGCGGTCCTGCGTGGCGAACGTGCCGAGCCGGTGCTTGCCGTCGGAGTAGTAGACGTTCGTGGTCTGGGTCTTGAAGTCGGCGTTCGCGTCGGGGACGTCGATGATCTGGTACAGGGCGAAGAACGTGATCGCACCCACCACGGTGCCGCTGACGCCCACGGCCGCGACCCACCGCAGGATCTGCTGCCAGCGGGGGCCGTCCCCGGTGATCTTCCGGGCAAGCTGCTTGATCGCGTTGTCTGGACGCGGGGCGACGCGCTGGTTCAAGGTTGGGCTTCCTCTGCTGGGCTTTGCTCAGTGGTCCGGAGCAGGCTCAAGACGGTTCGGCCCATTCTGACCGACGAACCTGAGAGGAACCTGGCGGGGGTGCCGGGCTTCGTGTGGCACATGGACAGGGTGCGAACCCCGGGTTCTGCGTGCAATGCCGGGGTGTGCGGCATCACTTCCCAATCCGGTGGCGCGAACGTGCAGACGCGATGTATCGTTCCGATATACCAGTTCGTCACCATGCGGACATCTCGAATTCAGACTAGGGACACCATGACACGGCGCGGAGCAGCTCTCGAGCTAGCAGTCCTCGGACTGCTGCACGACGCTCCCATGCACGGCTACGAGCTGCGCAAGCAGCTCATCGCCCTGCTCGGCTGGGGTCGTGTGCTGTCGTACGGCACGCTGTACCCCTGCCTGAAGGCACTGGTCAAGGACGGCTACATCGTGGCCGATCCGCCCGCTCCCAAGTCGGCCAAGGCCAAGACGGCGAAGGCTGGCCCGGACACCGTTCGCGGCCGCCGCAACCGGATCGTCTACCGCCTCACCGCCGAGGGCAAGGAGCGCTTCGCCCAGGCCCTCGAGGAGTCCGGCCCGTCCACGTGGGACGACGAAAGCTTCGGCGTACGGTTCGCGTTCTTCGCGCGCACCGACTCGCCGACCAGGGTGCGCATCCTCGAGGGGCGGCGCAGCCGATTGGAAGAACGGTTGGAGAACGTCCGTACGTCGACCCAGCGCGGTCGCGAACGGGCGGACTCGTACACGCTGGAGCTGCAACGGCACGGGTTGGAGTCGGTCGAGCGCGAAGTGCGCTGGCTGACCGAGCTCATCGACCGTGAACGCTCAGGGGGCTACGGGGAGACGGCCGACAAGCACGCCGCCAGCAAGAACGACAAGACCAAGGAAACATCATGAATGGAGGAGAACCCATGGGTTCTGTTCGTGTAGCCATCGTGGGCGTCGGCAACTGCGCCACGTCCCTGATCCAGGGCATCGAGTACTACCGGGACGCCGACCCACAAGGCAACGTCCCCGGTCTGATGCATGTTCAGTTCGGCGAATATCACGTCAGTGATGTCGAGTTCGTCGCTGCGTTCGACGTCGACGCCAAGAAGGTCGGCTTCGACCTCTCGGAGTCGATCACCGCGAGCGAGAACAACACGATCAAGTTCGCCGACGTGCCACCCCTGGGCGTCACCGTGCAGCGTGGTCACACGCTCGACGGCCTCGGCAAGTACTACCTCGAGACCATCGAGGAGTCCGACGCCCCGCCCGTCGACGTCGTGCAGGTGCTCAAGGACACCAAGGCCGACGTGCTCGTGTCCTACCTGCCGGTGGGCTCCGAGCTCGCCGACAAGTTCTACGCGCAGTGCGCCCTCGATGCGGGCGTGGCCTTCGTCAACGCACTCCCGGTGTTCATCGCGTCCGATCCCGAGTGGGCCAAGAAGTTCGAGGACGCCGGCGTGCCGATCATCGGCGACGACATCAAGAGCCAGGTCGGCGCCACCATCACGCACCGCGTGCTGGCGAAGCTGTTCGAGGACCGCGGCGTGGTGCTCGACCGCACGTACCAGCTGAACGTCGGCGGCAACATGGACTTCAAGAACATGCTCGAGCGCGACCGCCTCGAGAGCAAGAAGATCTCGAAGACCCAGGCCGTCACGTCCAACCTCTCGCATGACCTCGGCGCCAAGAACGTGCACATCGGCCCGAGCGACTACGTGCAGTGGCTCGACGACCGCAAGTGGGCGTACGTCCGGCTCGAGGGCCGCGCCTTCGGCGACGTGCCGCTCAACATGGAGTACAAGCTCGAGGTCTGGGACTCCCCCAACTCGGCCGGCATCATCATCGACGCCATCCGGGCAGCCAAGATCGCCAAGGATCGCGGCATCGGCGGACCGCTCATCAGCGCCTCGTCGTACCTGATGAAGTCGCCGCCCGTGCAGCGTCCGGACGACCTCGGCCGCGAGAAGCTCGAAGCGTTCATCGCGGGTACCGAAGAGCGCTGATATCCACCGCACCGTGAAGGCCGGATCCCTCGGGGGGTCCGGTCTTCGCTTGGTGGTGAACCGAGCTCAGGAGCGGACGAGCGTGTCCAGGAAGACCTGGCTGCACGCGTCGACGAGCTCGTCCTGAGTCAAGGTCAGGTCGCCGTCGAGCCATGCCGTGATCGCATGAGCGAGCCCGCCGACCATCATCACCGAGACGACCTCGGACGGAGGCGGGTCCAGTGGGGTGTCATCTCTCGCCTCGTCCATCAGCAGGCCGACGAACAGCCGCGTCGAGGCGCGGCGGCGTGCGGAGACCGCGGGCATCGCCGCGAGCGTCGTGGAGTAGAGCAGCCGGCCGCGGCGCACGTCCTCCGCGATGTAGCCGATCAGGGCACCGAGGCTCGTGTGGACGAGTGCATGGGCGTCCGTTCGATCGACGCCTTCGAGCGCGTCCAGCGTGGTGATCGTCAGTGCCGTGACCTCCTCGTCGTAGATCGCGACTGCGAACTCCTCCAGATCGTCGAAGCTCTCGTAGAAGTACCGCGAGGACAGCTCAGCCGCGCGGCACACGCCGCGGACGGTGAAGTTGCCCGGCCCGTCGGCAGACGCCAGCAGCTCGAGCCCGGCTGCGAGCAGCTGTTCCCGCCGCTCAGTCAGACGCTCGACGCCCGTGGCGCCGCCGTACATTCGCAGCATCGTCACATCGTGACACAGGTGTGATCAGTTGAGGACCGTTACGCCATCTTTCGTGTGTCCCACCACTTCTTGACGGCATCCGCAGCTGCAGCTTCGCCGAGTGGCCCATGGTCCATGCGCAGCTCGAGCAGGTATCGATAGGCCTCGCCGACATCGCGGCCCGGGCCGATGCCGAGCACCTGCATGATCTGGTTCCCGTCGAGGTCCGGGCGCATCGCGTCGAGCTCCTCCTGCTCGGCGAGCACGGCGATGCGCTCCTCCAGCTCGTCGTATGTGCGCTGCAGTCGCGACGCCTTCTGACGGTTGCGGGTGGTGCAGTCGGCCCGGGTGAGGATGTGCAGGCGCTCGAGCTGGTCGCCGGCATCTCGCACGTAACGGCGCACGGCGGAGTCGGTCCACTCGCCGGAACCGTATCCGTGGAACCGAAGGTGCAGCTCGACCAGTCGTGACACCCGGTCAACGGTGCCGTTGTCGAATCTGAGGGCTCGAAGCCTCTTCCTCGCCAGCTTGGCGCCGACGACGTCGTGGTGGTGGAACGTCACCGTTCCGCCGGGCTGGAATCGCCGGGTCTTCGGCTTGCCGATGTCGTGGAGGAGAGCAGCCAGGCGCACGATGAGGTCCGGTCCGTCGCCCAGGCGGCTTTCCAGCTCGATGGCCTGCTCCAGGACGATCAGCGAGTGCTCGTAGACGTCCTTGTGCCGATGGTGCTCGTCGCGCTCCAGCACGAGTGCGGGCAGCTCGGGCAGCATGTGCTCGGCCAGGCCGGTCTCGACGAGGAGCCGGAGGCCGTCGACAGGACGTTCGGCGCACAGCAGCTTGACCAGCTCGTCGCGCACCCGCTCGGCCGACACGATGTCGAGCCGGTCGGCCATCGCAGACATCGCGGTGACGACCTCCGGGTGCGCGGTGAAGCCGAGCTGGGCGACGAACCTGGCCGCGCGCATCATCCGCAACGGGTCGTCGCCGAAGGAGATCCCTGCCGCCACCGGGGTGCGGACGACCTCGGCCTCCAGGTCGGCGAGCCCGCCGGCGTTGTCGACGAACTCACCGGATGGCAGCCGGACGGCCATGGCGTTGATCGCGAAGTCGCGTCGCGAGAGATCGCCGTCGAGCGTGTCGCCGAAACGAACCTGCGGCTTGCGCGACGTCGGGTCGTACTCGTCGGACCGGTAGGTGGTGATCTCGATGTGGGCCTCGCCGCGGCGCATCGCGATGGTGCCGAACTCACGTCCGACGTCCCACACCGCGTCGGTCCACCCGTCGATCACGGCGTCGATCTGCTCGGGACGGGCGTCGGTGGTGAGGTCCCAGTCCTGGCCCACGCGACCCATCAGCGCGTCGCGCACCGGACCGCCGACGATGGCCAGCTCGTGTCCGGCCTCGGCGAACCGCTGACCGAGATCGACGAGCGCCGGCTCCGACCCCATCAGCAGGTCGAGTCGCGCTCGCTGCTCAGTCGTCGGGGCCGAAGTGGACACGACCACACACTCTACGATGAGCGCGTGGGTTCCCGTCGCCGTGCTGTCTGGCCAGCACTCGTGGTGACCCTGCTCCTTCCACTCGTCCCCCTCGCGTCGCCGGCCGCCGCCCAGGACGATCCCGACCTCGACGTCCGCATCACCGGGCTCAGCCCGAGCAACCTCGAGGACGAGTCCGCGGTCACGATGACGGGCACCGTCACCAACAACAACGACCACGCCTGGACCGACGCCCAGGCGTACCTCGTCATCCCGGCCACCCCGTTCACCACGCGCAAGCAGGTCGAGGACGCGATCGACACCGGCAACGCGTACACCGGCGAACGGGTCATCGACCTGAAGTCGATCGACGAGGTCGGCGACCTGGCGCCCGGCACGACCACACGCTTCGAGGTCCGGGTGCCCTACGGGCGCCTCGGGGTCTCCGGTGCCGAGGGGGTCTACCCGGTGGGCGTCCAGATCCTCGGCACCGACGTCGACGGCAGCCGCGCCACCAACGCGATTGCGCGGGCCACCACGTTCCTTCCACTGGTGTCGGACGACAGTCCGGATCGGGTCTCCGCCGGCGTCGTGTGGCCATTCCTCATGCCCGACCGTCGGAAGCCGAACGGTGACTACGCCGACCCAGAGGCCTTGCTCGAGCTCGTGTCGAACGGCGGCCGGATGCGCAACCAGCTCGACGTCGCCTCGGACGTCCGAGCTCGCGCGTCCACCGTCATCGTCGATCCGGCACTGCTGGTCGGCCTCGACGACGTGCGCCGCGGTCGCCACCTGCCCGACGGCGTGTCCGTGAACGAGGCCCAGCGCGAGTCGGCGTCGCGATTCCTCGACGACCTCATCGGCCTCGCGCGGCGCGACGCGTGCTGGGTGCTCGACTACGACCGCACGGACCTCCTCGGCATCACCCAGTCGCCTTCGGCCGGGCAGCTCACCGAAGTCGTCGAGCGGGCCACGGCAACGACCCTGGCTCGGTTCCAGCTCACCGGCCGGGGCGTGTCGTGGCCGACCAGCTCCGGTGTGTCCGCGCCACTGCTCTCGGCCGTGCGCGGGACCGGCGAGCGGCCCGTGATCGTGACGTCGGACGTCCTGCCCGGCTGGGAGCGCCGGGACGGCTCGCTCGTGCAGTACACGGCTCGGTCCGGCCCCATGCCGCTGCTCGTGAACGACGCCCTCGACACCGGCGTCCCCGGCCAGATCACGACGGTCACCCTGCGCCAGCGCATGCTCAGCGAGGCCGCGCTCGCCTCGCTCCAGAGTGGCGTCGACCCCAAGTCGCTGGCCGATGCCGTCGCGATCATCGACCCCAACTGGGATCCCGGCGTGTCCGCCGTCGATCCGCTGGACGAGGTGTTCGACGCCCCGTACGTCGACGGCGTCAGTCTCGAGGACCTGATGAGCGAGCGGCTCGCGGCGTACGACGGCACCGTGCCGCGTACGGCGAAGGCCAAGCCCATCAGCGCGCAGCAGATCGAAGCGGCCACGGACGCCGCCAAGACGTCCGACCTGATCGGCCGCATCACTCCCGACAGCACCGACGTCGAGGCAGGGCACGCCCGCGACATCGCCCAGGTGCTCGGAGTCCGGTGGCGCGAGCTGCGCACCGAGGGCCTGTCCGCCGCACGTGCGGCCGAGCGCCGCGCCGACCGCGACCTGGCCCGGATCACCATCGAGGGCCCCGACGCCGTCACCCTCTCCAGCTCGGAGGGGAGCTTCCCGGTCACCATCAGCAACAACACCGACCATCCGGTGCGGCTCGGCGTGGAGATCGACTCGAGCAACCCGTCGCTCAGCGTGCCCGAGTCCGACTCCGTCGACGTCGGGGCCGACGAGCGCCACACGCTCACGGTCGCCGTCGACATGAACCAGCAGAGCTCGGCAACGCTCACCGCCCGGATGGTCACGTCTGACGGGGAGGTGTTCGGCGATCCGGCCGTCTTCAACGTTCGGTCGAGTCGTGTCGGCGTTGCGTTGTGGGTCGCGATCGGCGCCGCGGTGGTCTTCGTGGTGCTCGCCCTGGCCCGCCGGTTCCGGAAGCAGCCCAATCAAGCGGAACCGTCGCAGCCGTTCGAAGGCGCCGCCGATGACTGAGCCCAGCGACTCAGGAGCCATCGCCCGCAGCAGCGCCTGGATGGCGCTCGGCACGGTCGTCTCCCGGATCACCGGGGCCGTCCGGCTGCTCTTGATCGCCTTCACGATCGGCACGTTGCTCGACGCCGACCTGTTCAACAACGCCAACACCATCCCGAACGCCCTGTACATCCTGGTCGCCGGCGGCATCTTCAACGTCGTGCTCGTGCCGCAACTGGTGCGCACCATGAAGAACGACCCCGACGGTGGCGACGCCTACGCACA
Organism: uncultured Actinomycetota bacterium; assembly: GCA_963839625.1. GTDB lineage: Bacteria > Actinomycetota > Actinomycetes > Propionibacteriales > Nocardioidaceae > Aeromicrobium. The sequence continues at coordinate 12,204 of CAWIWE010000021.1, forward strand.
GCGGATCATCACGCTCGGCCTGCTCGTTCTCTCGGTCGCCACGGTCGTCCTGCTGCTGGTCGTGCCGGGGCTCGTACACGTGGTGTTCGACCAGAGGCTGTTCACCGACGGCTTCGAGCAGCAACGCGAGTCCGCGCGGCTGCTGATGTGGCTGTGCATGCCGCAGGTGTTCTTCTACGGCGCGTTCGTGCTGGTGGGGCAGGTGCTCAACGCGCGCGGCCGGTTCGGCCCCATGATGTGGGCGCCGATCGCCAACAATCTGGTCGCGGTCGCGGTGCTCGGCGTCTACATCGGCGTCTTCGGCACCTCGAACGGCACCGACGGCTTCAGCACCGACCAGGCTCTGCTGCTCGGCCTGGGTTCCACCGTCGGCATCGCCGTGCAGATGGCCGTGCTCATCCCGTTCCTGCGACGCGCAGGGTTCGTGTTCCGCCCCCGCTTCGACTTCCGCGGCGTCGGGCTCGGCCACACCTTGCGGCTCGGCTTCTGGACCCTGTTGTTCATCCTGGCCAACCAGGTGGCGTTCATCGTCATCCAGCGACTCGGCACGCGGGGCACCCTCGAAGGAGCGGAGACCGGTGCCGCGGCCGCCGGCTCCGCCGTCTACGAGATCGGCTTCCTGGTGAGCCAGGTGCCGCACGGCGTCATCACGGTCTCGCTGGCGACCGCGGTCATCCCGACCCTCGCCGCCCTCGCCGCTGACGGGAGACACGACCGCATGCGTGTCGAGCTCGGCCGCACTCTTCGACTGGCGCTCGCCATCATCGCCCCGCTGGCCGTGGCTGCGGCGTGCCTCGGCCCGGCCGGCGCCGACGCCATCGCGTACGGCGGCATCCGCGGCAATGCCGACGTCATCGGCATCACCGTCGCGGCGTTCGCCCCCGCCATGCTGGCCTTCACGGTGCACTACCTGATGCTGCGCGGCTTCTACGCCAACGAGGACACCCGTACCCCGTTCTTCGTGCAGCTCGTCATCGCCACCGTGAACGTCATCGCCGCCTTCACCCTGACGCAGGACGTCGCACCGGGACGGGTGGCCGCGATGCTCGCGCTGTCGTACGGCCTGGCGTACCTCGTCGGTGCGACGATCTCGACCACTCTGCTCTCGCGCGCCATCGGGCCGGTGATCGACCGGGAGACCGTCGTCTTCGCGGTCAAGCTGGCGGTCGCCTGTGCCGTCGCGGCCGCCGTGATGCTCGGAGTGGTTGCCGGGCTGGACCGGCTCGATCTCGGCACGGAGACGTCCGGTGAGGCGCTCGGCGTGCTCGTCATAGCGGGTTCGCTCGGGGCCGCGGTGTACGTGGTCACCGCCCGCCTGCTCGGACTCGACCAGCTGTCGTACGTGGTGAAGAGCGTCCTGCGTCGGACCTGATCCGTCCTCCTCGGGTGTGGTCTGAGGGTGACCCATCACTTCGCGCGGCACCCTTGGGCGACCCGCAAGCCCGACTAGCATTGGGAACGGATCTCTCGGAAAGGGTGTCGATGAGCGAGAGGCGCACGATGGCGTCTGGCGACGTCCTCGCCGACCGCTACGAGCTCCAGGATCTCGTCACCGAGCGGCTCGGTTCCGTCACCTGGCGCGCGAACGACAGCATCCTCGACCGCAACGTCGGCATCGAGATGCTCCCGAGCAGCGATCCGCGGGCCGACCACTTCATCGAGGCGGCTCGGCTCTCCACCACCGTCACCGACCCGCGATTCCTGCGGGTGCTCGACCTCATCGAGGACGACCACGGGCAGCACCTCGTCGTCCGTGAGTGGGCGCGGGCATTCCCGCTCGACCAGCTGCTGGCACAGTCGCCGCTTCCCAGCCCGCGCGCGAACCGCGTCATGACCGAGGTCGCCGAGGCCGTGGCGAACGCGCACGAGCGCGGCGTGTACCACCGTCGGCTCACTCCCCACCACGTGTTGCTCAAGCAGTCCGGCGCGGTGCGCGTCGTCGGGCTCGGGGTGGCCTCGGCTCTCGCCCCTGCCGGGCATCAGGACACGATCGACGACCTCCAGGCCTACGAGCAGCTGGACGTCGAGTCGCTCGGCAAGCTGCTGTACGCCTGCCTGGTCAGCCGGTGGCCCGGCGCCCACATCGACCAGCTGCGCGCCGCACCCACCGAGCACGGCCGGCTGCTGCGGCCGCGCCAGGTCCGGGCCGGGGTGTCGCGCGAGCTCGACGCCATCTGCGACCGCATCCTGGGCGACCCGCCGGCTCATCACCGTCCCCGGTTGTCGTCGGCCGAAGACATCGCGCGGGCGTTGCATCTCGTCGACGAGGACACGATCCGTCCCGGCGGACTCCCCCGCGTCTCTCCGGACCTCCTGCGGCTCGATCCCGTCGTCGTCCCCCAAGGCCCACCACCCGGTCTCGCGCCGCCGCGTCGTCGACCCAAGGCGTACGAACCGGCCCCGCCCACCACGCTGGAGCGTGGCAAGGCCAGAGCCCTCGAGTCCGTCAAGGGCGACCGGCGCTACGTGCTCGCGGGCGTGGCCGGCGCCCTGCTCCTCGCGTCCTTTCTCGGGTACCTCGTCAGCCGCGACTCCGGCGGTGAGGAGCCCACGCCGGGAGCGCGTCGACCCGACCTCGGCCGTGCGGAATCTGCCGATCGCGGCCGTGAACGACATCGATCCGCAGGGTGAGGACGACGAGGAGAATCCGGACGACGTCGCTCTGGTCATGGATGGCGACGTGAACACCGGGTGGAGCACCACCACCTACTTCGGTCAAGCCGCGCTCGGCGGCCTCAAGGACGGCGTCGGCGTGGTGCTCGACCTCGGTGGCCCGCGTGAGCTCAGCTCGTTGCGGATCCGCCTGGCCGGCGGGCCCACCGACGTTTCGGTGTACGCATCGTCACCGGGAGCGGAGGAGCCCCGCTCGCTCAAGGGCCTTCGCAAGATCGCCACCCTCGACGCCGCCGGGCCGGACGCCTCGGTGAGCCTTCAGTCCGGTCTCCTCACCCGCTACGTCGTGGTGTGGCTCACCGAACTGCCAGAGGTCGAACCCGACAACTTCCAGGGCGAGATTCGCGAGATCTCGGTCCAGGGCCGCTCCTGAGCGATCGCGACTACCGAGCGTGGAGCGGCGACGCTCGCAGGGAATGTCCACGTCCTAGACTGCGTTGAAGCATGAGACCCCAGCAGAGAGCACAGCACGCATGAGCGACGACATTCGCGACCTGATCATCATCGGTTCCGGCCCAGCGGGCTACACCGCCGCCGTCTATGCGGCGCGCGCCAACCTCGCCCCGCTGGTGTTCGAGGGCTCGGTCACCGCCGGCGGTGCGCTCATCAACACCACCGACGTCGAGAACTATCCCGGCTTCCCCGACGGCATCATGGGCCCCGAGCTCATGGACAAGTTCCGCGCCCAGGCGGAGCGCTTCGGCGCCGTCCTGATCCCCGACGACGTCACCGCCGTCCAGCTCGAGGGCGACATCAAGACCGTCAGCGTCGCCGACGGCACCACGTATCGTTCGCGGGCCGTCGTGCTGGCCATGGGCTCGGGTTACCGCAAGCTCGAGATCGAAGGCGAGGATCGTCTGTCCGGCCACGGGGTCAGCTGGTGCGCCACGTGCGACGGCTTCTTCTTCCGCGATCAGCACATCGCCGTCGTCGGCGGTGGCGACTCCGCCGTCGAGGAGGCCACGTTCCTCACCCGGTTCGGGTCCAAGGTCACCCTGGTGCACCGCCGCGACGAGCTGCGCGCCTCCAAGATCATGCAGGACCGGGCCTTCGCCAACGACAAGATCGAGTTCGCCTGGAACTCCGAGGTGGCCGAGCTGCAGGGCAGCGACCGACTCGAGGGCATCACGCTGCGCGACACCGTCACCGGCGAAACCCGTCAGCTCGACGCCACGGCGCTGTTCATCGCGATCGGCCACGACCCGCGTTCGGAGCTCCTCAAGGGGCAGGTCGAGCTCGACGACGAGGGCTATGTGCTCGTCCAGCCCGACAGCACGGCCACCAACTTGCGTGGCGTGTTCGCGGCCGGCGACCTCGTCGACCACATCTACCGGCAGGCCGTCACGGCGGCCGGCACCGGCTGTGCCGCGTCCCTCGACGCCGAGCGCTTCCTCGCCGACCTCGAGCACGCCGGGGCACCCGCTGCCGACGCCGCCCTCATCAAGGACTAGACCGAACCCGCGATCCCGCACCACAAGGAGAGACATGGCAGAGATCACTGACGTCACCGACGCCGACTTCGACGAGAAGGTCCTCGGGGCCACCGAGCCGGTCCTCGTCGACTTCTGGGCGGCCTGGTGCGGACCCTGCCGTCAGCTCAAGCCGATCCTCGAAGAGATCGCCCAGGAGAAGGGCGACAAGCTCACCATCGTGGAGATGGACGCCGACGCCAACCCCGCCACTCCGGCCAAGTACCGCGTCACCGGCCTGCCCACGATGAACCTCTACTTCAAGGGTGAGCTCGTCCGGTCGATCGTCGGCGTCAGGCCGAAGTCCGCGATCCTCGAAGAGCTCTCCGAGTTCGCCTGAACCCTCACTATAGCGTCATGTCGAGAAAGCGATTTGTCGACAAAGTAACTACCGTCTGACGCGCCGCGGGTCCATCAGCTCGACGATCCGCTCGAGGTCCTCGACGGTGGCGAACTCGACGGTGATCTTGCCCTTGCTCCGACCGAGGTCGACCTTCACCCGCGTGTCGAACCGGTCGGAGAGTCGACCGGCGAGCTCGGCGACACGCGGCGAGTGAAGCTTGGCGCCCGACCGCCGGGCCGGGCGGCGCTTGCCGTCCGGCTCCACCGTCACGATCTCCTCGAGCGCGCGGACCGACAACCCCTCGGCAACGACTCGCTGGGCGAGCCGGTCCTGGATCTCGGAGTTGCTGACGGCCACCAACGCGCGGGCGTGGCCGGCCGACAGCACGCCTGCCGCGACGCGTCGCTGGACGGTCGGCGAGAGCTTGAGCAGACGCAGCGTGTTGCTGATCTGTGGTCGTGACCGTCCGATCCGTTCGGCCAGCTCCTCGTGCGTACACCCGAAGTCGTCCAGCAGCTGTTGGTAGGCCGCCGCTTCTTCCAACGGGTTGAGCTGGGACCGGTGCAGGTTCTCCAACAGCGCATCGCGCAAGAGGTCGTCGTCGGACGTGTCGCGGACGATGGCGCCGATCGTGTCGAGCCCGGCTTCACGAGTGGCCCGCCAGCGGCGCTCCCCCATGACGAGCTCGTAGCTTCCCGAACCGGTCGCACGCACGATGACAGGCTGGAGGAGCCCGACCTCCTGGATGGAGTGCACGAGCTCGGACATCTCGTCCTCGTCGAAGGCCTGCCGCGGCTGACGCGGGTTGGGGACGATCTGCGTCAAGGGGATCTCGGCGAAGCGCGCTCCGTCGACCTCCTGCAGACCGCTCTCCTCGGCTTCGGCCGGCGACGAGGGTATGAGGGCTTCGAGCCCGCGCCCGAGTCCGCGTCGAGTGTTCATCAGCCCTCTTCCTGGGGAACGGCGATCTCGCGAGCGGCCTCGAGGTACGACAGCGCGCCGGACGACGTCGCGTCGTAGGTGAGGATCGTCTGCTGGTAGCTCGGAGCCTCCGAGATGCGGACCGATCGCGGGATGGCGGTGCGGAGCACCTTGTCCCCGAAGAACTTGCGGACTTCGTCCGCCACCCCCGACGACAGACGGGTGCGGGCGTCGAACATCGTCAACAGGATCGTGGTGATCTCGAGCCGGGGGTTGAGGTGCCGCTGCACGAGGTCGATGTTGCGCACCAGCTGCCCGAGGCCTTCGAGCGCGTAGTACTCACACTGGATCGGGATGAGCACCTCGCGGCCGGCCACGAGTGCGTTGACCGTCAGGAGTCCGAGCGATGGCGGGCAGTCGATGAGGACGTAGTCGATTCGGTCGCCGGCATCCTCGCAGTCCTCGAGGTACGACTGCAGCGCCTTGTCGAGTCGGGTCTCTCGGGCGACGAGGGAGACGAGCTCGATCTCGGCGCCGGCCAGGTCGATCGATGCCGGGAGCACGGTCAGCCCGGGAAGGTCGGGGCACGGGCGGACCAGCTCGTCCAGATCCGTGCCGTCGACGAGGGCCTCGTACACCCCCGGCGTCCCTTCGGAGTGGTCGATGTTCAGCGCGGTCGATGCGTTGCCTTGGGGGTCGAGGTCGATGACGAGGATCCGAAGTCCCTTGGCGGAGAGCGCCGCGGCGATGTTCACCGCGGTGGTGGTCTTGCCCACGCCGCCCTTCTGATTGGCGACGACGAACACTCGTGTGTCTGCGGGCTTCGGCAGCTGCACCGTGGCCTGGACCCGTCGAGCCAGGTCGACATGCTCCTGGGCCTCGGCCGCCAACGGGGTCGCGTCATCCTCGAACGGGGGCGCGCTCTCCTCAGTGACCGCGGAGTCGGACTCCGGCGTGGCGGCTGCCTGACGGGCGGCGGATCCACTCATGCGCTGGGCTCCGCGGCGACGTGATCCTGCGGGTCTGTTTCACGTGAAACCATCCAGCCAGGGGAAGTCGGTGAGGGGTTGCTCGACGCGGCCCGGATCCACCCCAGTCCTGCCGTCACACTCACCGCGTCACCTCCACCACCGTCGTCGGAACCTGCAGGTCACCGTGTGAAGACACCACGATATCGGTCGCACCCATCTTGTGAAGAGATACCCGAGAGGAAGCGACCTCTTCTTCGGCCGTCCGACCCTTCAGTGCCAGCAGCACTCCACCGGGCCGGACGAGCGGAAGGCACCATCCGGCCAGCTTCTCGAGAGGTGCCACAGCTCGGGCAGTGACCACGTCGAAGCGACCGTCAACGTCCTCAGCCCGGGCCCGGAGCACCGACACGTGGTCGAGCCCGAGGGCGTCCACCGCCTCCTCAAGGAACACCGTCCGGCGCAAAAGCGGCTCGATCAGCGTCACGCGCAGATCCGGCCGGGCGATCGCCCACACGAGTCCTGGTAGCCCCGCCCCCGAGCCGACGTCAGCGACGGTCGCTCCCTGCGGCACCCGGGGCACCACGACCGCACAGTTGAGGATGTGACGATCCCAGATCCGCGGCACCTCACGCGGACCGATCAGGCCACGCTCCACGCCGGCCGATATCAATAAGTCGACATATCGTTCGGCCACCGGCAGTCGGTCGGCAAACACCCCCGCCGCGGACGACGGCGGTGTTTCACGTGAAACAGGCGCCATCAGCCGCGGTCACATGAGTCGCGTCAAGAGGCCGGGAGGATGACCACGTGACGGCCAGCCTCCTCGCCCTCGGACTCACTGACGAGTCCCGCGTCGGCCACCGTGTCGTGAACGACCTTGCGCTCGAACGGCGTCATCGGATCGAGCGGCATCGGCTCACCGTTCGTCTTCACCTGCTCGATCGCGCTCTCGGCGATACGGACGAGCTCCTCGCGACGGGCCGCCCGGTAGCCGTCGACATCGAGCATGAGCCGGCTGCGCTCCCCGGTCTCGCGGTACACAGCGAGACGGGTCAGCTCCTGCAGCGCCTCCAGGACATTGCCGTCCTGGCCGACCAGGTGCTTCAGGTCGCCGCCGACGATCGAGACCGCCGCGCGGTCGCCGTCGACATCCATGTCGATGTCGCCGTCGAGGTCAGCGATGTCGAGGAGCTCCTCGAGGAAGTCGGCCGCGACGTCGCCCTCGGCCTCGAGCTTCGTGGGATCGGTGCTCATCTCTTCTTGCCCTTCTTCTTCTTCTTGCTCTTGCTCTTGGGGCGCTGGTTCCTCGCCTGCTGAGAAGGCTTCTGGCCAGGCTTCTTCTGACGTGGGGGCTGCGGTACCTCGGAAGGCTTCGAGTCCTCCGGGTTCTTCTGCTCATTCTCCGCAGGGCTCTGGTCGCTCTCCGCGGAACCGTTCTCCTGACCGCTCTCTACGGGGTTCGGGTTGGCGCCCTGCTTCCGGCGCTCACTGCGCGACTGTTTCTTCGGCTGCTGACGCGGCTGTGGGTGCGGCTTCTCGAGCTCCTCCAACGGATCCTCGATCACCGCTTTGCCGTGTTTCGCGTCGCGATCCTGCTTCGCCTTGAACGCTGGCGTACCCGGCGCCGGGTTGTTGCGGATGACGTAGAACTGCTGGCCCATCGTCCAGAGGTTCGAGGTCGTCCAATAGATGAGGACGCCGAGTGGGAACGCCACGCCGCCGACCGCGAACACCACCGGGAGCACGTAGAGCAACATCTTCTGCTGCTGCGCATACGGACCGTTCAACGCATCCGGCGGCATGTTCTTCATCATCAGCTGACGCTGAGTGAGGAACTGGGTCGCACACATCGCCAGCACGAAGAACGCCGCGAACAACCGCGTGTTCCACGACTCGGCGAACTGGATCGGACCGAAGGTCATCAGCGTGTCGGCGATCTTGGCGCCGGCGAACGCGGCTTCCTTGAGCGACTCCGCGTTGTCGGCCGTCAGGAAGCCGCGGCGTCCCTCGGCACCGAACTTGGCCGCTTGGTCAATCACACGGAACAACGCGAAGAAGACCGGCATCTGCAGGATCAGCGGGAGACAGGACGCGAACGGATTAGTGCCGGTCTCCTTCCAGAGCTTCATCTGCTCCTGGGTGAGACGCTCCCGGTCGTGGCCGTACTTCTTCTGCAGCTCCTTGATCTGCGGCTGCAGCAGCTGCATGTTGCGGCTCGACTTGATCTGCTTGACGAACAGCGGAATCAGCAGCGCGCGAACCGTGACCGTCAGGCCGATGATCGCCAGGACCCACGTCCACCCGGAGTCCTCGGACATCACCTGCGAGAACAGCCAGTGCCATGCCAGCAACACGCCGGACACCGCGTAATAGAGCGGCGTCATGATCGCCGATCCGATGTCGCTTAGGAAGCCCATGGTTCTCCTGTGGTGGGGGCGGCCAAAGACGACGTCGAGTACGTCGATGACCTGCGGTTCTTGGGTGCTCGATGTGTCCGGGCCGGCACGGGATCGTAGCCTCCCGCGGCCCACGGGTGACAACGCGCGACACGCCGCATCGCCAGCCAGGTGCCACGCAACGCGCCGTGCGACTGAACGGCCTCCAGCGCGTACGCCGAGCAGGTCGGGTGGTACCGACACACCTGGCCGTAGAGCGGACTGATCGCGAACCGGTATGCCTTGAGCAGGGCGATGAGTACGTACTTCATCGGGCACCGACCAACGGCAGCGCTGCGTCGAGGTCAGCGGCCAACATCGACGACGTCGCGTCCTTGGCAGGCGGAAGCGCCCTGACGACGATCCGAGAGCCGACTGGCAGATCGTCGAGGCGAGTCCGAATGGCGTGGCGGAGCCGGCGCTTGACGCGGTTGCGAACCACGGACGAGCCGACAGCTCGATTCACGACGAACCCGACGGACGTCGAACGACTGACTTCAGGGGCGGCGTCGGCATCAGCTGGAAGCACGACGTGCGTGACGAGGGTGGGTCGAACCGACCGGGCGCCACGTCGGACCGTGACGCGGAAGTCCTCGCCGCTGCGCATGCGATGGACCTGATCGAGCAACGGGCTCAGGCCGACAGCTTGGAGCGGCCCTTGCGGCGACGCGACGACATGATCGAGCGGCCGGCGCGGGTGCGCATGCGAAGACGGAAGCCGTGCTTCTTGGAACGGCGTCGGTTGTTCGGCTGGAACGTACGCTTGCTCACGGGACTTCCTCACGACTCGGGCGGTGGGCCCTGGTGCTGGGGTGCTGATCTGGCTTTGTCTGGGGCTGGCCGATGGTGCGATGCAAGCCGGTCGACGGCCACCGCTCGCCCACAGAATCGGACTTGCTGTGAGCACGCGGCGGGTGTCGCGATGATGACCACACCACGGTACGGGGGCACCAACTGACGGTCAAACCGACCTTCCTATGACACGTGTGAGAGGCTCGTCCAGCCGACACGCCGGGCGGCGTCATGCAGATGGGGAAATCCGCTTGAACTGGTCTGGTCCCGCTGCTAGCGTCGCCGCGGTATTCGACTTTTCCACAGTGACTCCCGCGCTGGCATGTCGATGCACATTGTGTGGATAACCATGTGGAGCAACGGAGGTACCAGGATGGGTGAGGCGCCGGATCGGGCTGAGGACACCGAGCTCACCACCCACTGGGAGAAGGCGATCGACACTCTCTCCCCCGGCGCCAAGGTCTGGGTCTTCAACGCCACTCCCCTCAGCCTCCACAACGGCATTCTCATCGTCGCGGTCCAGGACGACCTCACCCGAGCACAGCTCGAGTCCCGCGTCCGGCCGGCGCTCGAGAACGCCCTGACGAAATCGCTCGGCCACGACATCCGGCTCATCGTCACGATCGACCCCACCGAGGTCGAGACCCTCAATCGCGAAGCTCTCAGCGCCCAGGACGACCTCCAAGACGACATGTCGACAAATCTACTTTCACGTCCGGAGAACGAGGAGGTCGACCTCGCCGAGCTCGACGACGAGGAAGACGACGACGCCTTCGTCCCGAGCTGGGCGCAGCGCACCAACGTCGTGCCCCTCAAGCGCGGCACCGCCGCCGAGGCTCGTCTCAACCCGCGGTACCTCTTCGAGAACTTCGTCATCGGTTCGTCCAACCGCTTCGCCCACGCCGCCGCCGTCGCGGTCGCCGAGGCACCCGGCAAGTCGTACAACCCGCTCGTCATCCACGGCGAGTCCGGCCTCGGCAAGACGCACCTGCTCCACGCCATCGGCCACTACGTGCTGAGCCTCTACCCGTCCTCGCGCGTCCGGTACGTCAACACCGAGGAGTTCACCAACGACGTCATCAACGCGATCCAGGAACGCAAGACCGCGGAGCTCAAACGCAAGTACCGCGAGATCGACGTCCTGCTCGTCGACGACCTCCAGTTCCTGGAGAAGAAGGAGTCGACCCAGGCCGAGTTCTTCCACACGTTCAACGCCTTGCACAACGAGAACAAGCAGATCGTCATGACGTCCGACCGACCGCCCAAGGCGCTGCGCACCTTGGAGGAGCGACTGCGCAACCGGTTCGAGTGGGGCCTCCAGACCGAGACCCTCCCGCCCGACCTCGAGACCCGCATCGCCATCCTCCGCAAGAAGGCCGCCAACGAGAAGCTCACGGTGCCGGCCGACGTCATGGAGTTCATCGCCAGCCGGGTGCAGACCAACATCCGCGAGCTGGAGGGCGCGCTCATCCGCGCCACCGCGTTCGCGAACCTGCAGAAGACGACCGTCGACATGCAGCTGGCCCAGATGGTGCTCAAGGACCTCGTGGCCGAAGGCGAGGAGCCCGACATCACGATCGGCCAGATCATGGCCCAGACCGCGACCTACTCGGAGTTCTCGATCGACGAGCTCTGCGGCGCCAACCGCACCCGCAACCTCGTGCTCGCCCGGCAGATCGCGATGTACCTGTGCCGCGAGCTCACCGAGATGTCGCTGCCCAAGATCGGCCAGGAGTTCGGCGGCCGCGACCACACCACCGTGATGCACGCCGAGCGCAAGATCCGCAAGCTCATGGCCGAGAAGCACGCCGTGTACAACCAGGTCACCGAGCTCACGAACCGCATCAAGCAGCAAGCCCGGCAGTCCTGACGCGCATGCACACCTGGGGACGGCCTTGTGGGAAAGCCACCCGTTGTGGTGGACATCCACGTCCCTGGTGTGAAGACCGTGTGAACGGCGGGTTTCGGTGCACAGGGCACGGGGAGTGCCCCACCGCTTCGCCCACAGGTCATCCACCGGCCCTGACCGGCCCCCACCAGCGCAGAAGGCAGTTGTCCACCGTTTCCACACTGGCTACTACGACTACTACTCCTCTATATGTCAGAAGCACTCGTCAAGGTAGCTCTGACGACCGTGTGTGGACACGTCTCCCAGCGGTTCCCCGCCCTACCTCGGGCACCCGTCGCGTGGCAGGATTCATCCCGACGGCTTCCGTCCTTCCGAAAGGTCCTCGTTCGTGAAATTCCGCATCGATCGCGACACGTTCGCCGACGCTGTCGCCTGGACCGCTCGCAGCCTGCCCAACCGTCCCAGCGTCCCGGTGCTCGCCGGACTGCTGATCGAGTCCTCCGGCGACGGCCTCACACTGTCCGGGTTCGACTACGAGACGTCCACCCGGGCCACGCTGCCGGCCGAGGTCGCCGACGACGGCCGTGCCCTGGTGTCCGGTCGTCTGCTGTCGGAGATCGTCAAGTCGCTGCCGGCCAAGCCCATCGACGTCTCACTCGACGGAACCAAGGTGCAGGTCGTCTGCGGCAGCGCCCGGTTCAGCCTGCAGACCATGCCGGTCGAGGAGTACCCACAGCTGCCCGACATGCCCACCACCACCGGCACCATCAAGGCCGACGAGTTCGCCACCGCCGTTGCCCAGGCCAGTGCGGCGGCCGGCCGCGACGAGATGCTGCCCCTGCTCACGGGCGTCCGCCTGGAGCTCGAGGGATCCACCATCTCGCTGATGGCCACCGATCGATTCCGTGCCAGCCTTCGTGAGCTCAGCTGGTACCCCGAGAAGGGTGACCTTTCGGCCCAGGCACTCGTGCCCGCGCGCGTCCTCGGCGAGACCGCCCGCTCGCTGGTGGCCGGCGGCGACGTCACCATCGCGGTGTCATCCGGCGAAGCTGGCGACGGTCTCATCGGGTTCGAGGGTGTCGTCGGCAACGGGTCACGCCGCACCACCACACGTCTGCTCGAGGGCGATTTCCCGCGGGTCCGGCAGCTCTTCCAGGCCAAGGCCGAGACCGTCGCCTACGTCAGCACCCCTGAGTTCATCGACTCGGTCAAGCGGGTGTCACTCGTGGCCGAGCGCAACACCCCGGTGCGGCTGACGTTCGCCGACGGTCAGCTGCTGCTCGAGGCGGGCAGTGGCGACGAAGCCCAGGCGTCGGAGTCCATCGAGGCCACGATCAACGGCGCCGACATCTCGATCGGGTTCAACCCCACCTACCTGCTCGAGGGTCTCGGCGTGATGTCCGAACCCGTCGTGCACCTGTCGTTCACCCAGCACACGAAGCCGGCCGCCATCTCCGGAGTGCAGGAGATCGGATCCGACCCCGACGGGGCGTTCCGCTACCTGATCATGCCCGTCCGGCTGCAGAGCTGATGTCGGCCGACACCATGCACATCGGTCTCGTCGGCCTCGGCAAGATGGGCGGCAACATGCGTACCCGCATGCGCAACGCCGGCCTCACCGTCATCGGCTACGACCGCGATCCCGAGCTCAGCGACGCCGGCTCCCTGGCCGAGCTGGTCGAGCAGCTGCCGTCGCCGAAGGTCGTCTGGGTCATGGTGCCGGCCGGAGCTCCCACCCAGCAGACGGTCGCCGAGCTGGGCGATCTGCTCGGTGACGGCGATGTCGTCGTCGATGGTGGCAACTCCCGCTGGACCGACGACGAGAAGCATGCTGCCGAGCTGGCCGAGAAGAACGTCGGCTTCGTCGACTGCGGTGTCAGCGGCGGCGTCTGGGGTCTCGACAACGGCTACGCCCTGATGGCCGGCGGCGACGCCGACGACATCGCCAAGGTGCAGCCGGCATTCGACGCCCTCCGTCCCGACGACTCGTCCGGCTTCGTGCACGCCGGCCGGGTCGGTGCCGGGCACTTCTCCAAGATGGTCCACAACGGCATCGAGTACGCCATGATGCAGTCCTATGCCGAGGGCTTCGAGCTGCTCGAGAAGGTCGACATCGTCGACGACGTCACGGCCGTCTTCGACTCCTGGCGCACCGGCACCGTCGTCCGGTCCTGGCTGCTCGACCTCCTGGTCAACGCCCTGCAGGACGATCCGGGCCTGAGCAAGGTTCGCGGCTATGCCGAGGACTCGGGCGAAGGACGCTGGACGGTCGAGGCGGCCATCGACCACGCGGTCCCGCTCAACACGATCGCCGCCTCGCTGTTCGCGCGGTTCGCCTCCCGGCAGGACGAGTCGCCGGCCATGCAGGCGGTGGCCGCCATGCGCCAGCAGTTCGGTGGTCACGCGGTGCAGGCTGCCGAGGAGGTCGGCCTCGACTCCGCTGACCCCGACACGTCCGACCCCGTCTAGCCCGATGTACGTCGCCCGGCTCGTCCTGCACGACTTCCGGTCGTATCCGCAGACCGAGCTCGACCTCGAGCCCGGGCCGACCGCGTTCATCGGCGCGAACGGCCAGGGCAAGACCAACCTGGTCGAGGCCATCGACTACGTGTCGCGACTCGACTCGCACCGCGTCTCCGGCGACGCCCCGCTCGTGCGGGTGGGCGCCGAGCAGGCGGTCGTCCGCGTCGAGGTGCGCCGCGACGACCGGACGGCACTGCTGGAGGTCGAGATCACGCCCGGCCGGGCCAATCGGGCGCGCGTCAACGGATCGGCTCTGCCGCGAACGCGGGACGTCGTGGGCATCCTGCGCACGGTCATGTTCTCGCCCGAGGATCTCGCCCTGGTCAAGGGCGACCCGTCCGACCGGCGTCACTTCCTCGACGCCCTGCTGACGTTGCGCACGCCGCGGCTGGGTGGCGTCAAGTCCGACTACGACCGGGTGCTCAAGCAGCGGAACGCCCTACTCAAGTCAGCCAGGGGTCGGCAGGGCTCGGTCGACCTTTCCACCCTCGACATCTGGGACGACAAGCTCGCCACCCTGGGCGGCGAGATCGTCGCCCACCGGCTCACGCTGCTCGACGGTCTCGCACCGCACCTGGCCTCGGCGTACCTGGACGTGGCGGCGGAGGCGCCGTCCGACCGCCGGGATGTCCGGGCCACCTACAAGGCGTCGGTTGACCTTCCTCCCGATGCCGCCGGCGACCCCGCGACGGTGCGCACGGCCCTGCTGGCCGGTATCGAGAGCCGCCGTCGTGACGAGCTCGAGCGCGGCATCAGCCTCGTCGGACCACATCGTGACGAGGCCGTGCTCGAGATCGGCGACATGCCGGCCAAGGGCTACGCGAGCCACGGTGAGTCCTGGTCGCTGGCGCTGGCGCTGCGGCTGGCGTCGTTCGCGCTCCTGCGCGAGGAGGGCGACGACCCGGTGCTCATCCTCGACGACGTCTTCGCCGAACTCGATCAAGGACGACGCGAGCAGCTGGCCGGGCTCGTCGGCGACGCCGAGCAGGTTCTGGTCACCGCCGCGGTGGCCGACGACGTGCCCAAGGCGCTGCTCGGCCGACGCTTCCGCGTCGAGGGCGGACGCGTGCAGCATGACTGAGCCACCTGAGCCGGAGGGCATCCCTGACGAGCCCGACACCCTCGGGCTGGCCCGCGACATCGCCGACTCCTACCGTGGCGGCACCGCGTCCGGTCCACCACGCCGCAGGCGCCCACCGCCGGCATCCCCGCGCCGGGCCAAGCGCGACGACCCGTCCCGTCTGGCTGACGTGCTCGGTGAGATGACCCGCGACCGTGGCTGGGACGAGCGGATCCAGGCGCAACGCGTGTTCACCGACTGGGCCGGCATCGTGGGTGCGGAGATCGCCGCCCACTCACACGTGGACGCCTTCGAGGACGGGATCGTCTCGATCGTCGCCGACTCCACGGCGTGGGCCAAGGAGCTGAAGCTTCTTGCATCCCGCATCGTCCATCGGCTCAACGATGAGCTGGGTCACGGCACGGTGCTGCGCATCGACGTCCGCGGACCCCAGGCACCGTCGTGGAAGAAGGGCAAGCGCACGATCCGCGACGCCCGCGGCCCGCGCGACACCTACGGCTGACGGGTCGTCGGCGAGATGCGTTCCATCGCTCCTACGGTCAGCGCGGTTGCCAACACCATCACGCCGAGCACCACCGTCGCCTCGAGAAAGCCGCTCCATCCGTAGGCCGGGCGCACCCCGATGGCGACGAGCAGCACGAGTGCCCCCGCTGCTCCGGCCAGCGACCCGACCACCACGCCCGGCGTCGCCCGGTGCGAACCGCCGACCAGCATCGACCCCAGGGCGGTCCAGATGAGACACACGGCCAGGGCGGCCACGATGTCGGCAGGGCGGTGCCATCCCGCGACGATGGTGGAGGCTCCGGTGATCGCCACCGCGAATCCGCCGGCCACCACGAGCAGCAGACGCAACGCCCGGGGCGTCACCAGCAGCAGGGCTCCGACCGCACTGGCGACGACCGTGGTGTGTCCGCTCGGCAGGCTGTTGGGGGCGATGACGTCGAGCGCCGACCTCTCCAGCAGGACCTCCTTGAGGAGCTGGGTGGTGAGGTTGGCGCCAACGATCACCATGAGCGCTGCAGCCGCGAGACGGACTCGGCCGCGCATGATCGCCAGCACGACGCAGACCACCGAGACCGCCAGCACCGCGCCGATCGAGACGCGACCGAGCACGCTCAGCACGGTCAGCTCGGCGTCGCGCCCGGCCACCACAGCCAGCCTGGCCCGCTCGTCGAGACGCTGCCCGGCACCGGTGTGCAGGGCGATGAGAGTCACCGCCAGGAGCACGCCGATGGCACCCACGGCGGCGGCCAGCGGGGTCGCGACAGACTGGGGTCGATGCATCGTGAAGCTCACTCCACCACGATGACGGATCGGGCCAACCCGCCGACGAGCGGGGGCGGCGATCTGAGCGATTTGGGCCAGTTCGGACGTACAGGGCATGAGGAGAGGCCCTGCGGACACGTCTCAGACCCGCTCCTGACGCGCTCAAGGCCATCTGAGGGCTCGTTCACGTCGATCGACACAGGCCCACCAACGCTGAGACGCACAGAACGGCCCGTATACTGGATTGGTGCCCAAAACTTCTGATCCAGCGACGACTCCCGACGATGCCACGTACGACGCCAGCGACATTCAGCTGCTCGAGGGCCTCGAGGCCGTCCGCAAACGCCCCGGCATGTACATCGGCTCCACCGGCGAGCGCGGGCTGCACCACCTGGTCTACGAAGTCGTCGACAACTCCGTCGACGAGGCCCTCGCCGGCTACGCCACGCACATCGAAGTGACGCTGCAGGACGACGGTGGCGTGCGGGTCGTCGACGACGGCCGCGGCATTCCGGTCGACGAGCACCCGGTCGAGAAGATGCCCGCGGTCACGCTGGTCCTCACGTCCCTGCACGCCGGCGGAAAGTTCGGCGGCGGCGGCTACAAGGTGTCCGGCGGCTTGCACGGCGTGGGCGTCTCCGTCGTGAACGCGCTCAGCTCGCGGCTGGACGTCGAGATCATGCGCGACGGCTACCGCTGGACCCAGAGCTTCACCTACGGCGAGCCCGACGCACCGCTGGAACGTCACGAGAAGACCGAGGGGAGCGGCACGACCACCACGTTCTACGCCAGCGACACCATCTTCGAGACGACCGACTACTCCTACGAGACGCTCAAGACGCGGTTCCGCGAGATGGCGTTCCTCAACAAGGGCCTCGAGCTCGTGCTGAAGGACGAGCGCGACCACCACACCGACGACTCCGAGGGCGTCGACGACGTCGAGCGCGAGGTGGCGTTCCGCTACGACGGCGGGCTCGTCGACTACGTCAACCACATCAACTCCGGCGGCAAGACACCGCTGCACCGCGAGATCATCGCGCTCGAGCGCGAGGTCGAGGGCGACGGGATGTCGCTCGAGATCGCCATGCAGTGGAACATCAGCTACGCCGAGTCGGTGCACACGTTCGCCAACACCATCAACACGCACGAGGGCGGCACCCACGAAGAGGGCTTCCGCACTGCCCTCACGCGCACGGTCAACCGCTTCGCCGAGCTCCAGGGCCTCATCAAGAAGAAGGAGGACGCGCTCACCGGCGACGACATCCGCGAGGGTCTCACCGCGATCGTGTCCGTCAAGCTGGCCAACCCGCAGTTCGAGGGCCAGACCAAGACCAAGCTCGGCAACACCGAGGCGCGCTCTTTCGTGCAGACGATGCTCAACGACGAGCTCGCCGCCTGGTTCGAGCGCAACCCGGGCGACGGCAAGCTGATCGTCCGCAAGTCCATCGACGCGGCGAGTGCGCGGCTGGCCGCCCGCAAGGCCAAGGAGCTCGCCCGCAACCGCAAGGGACTCCTGGGCGGCGGCGGCCTGCCCGGCAAGCTGTCGGACTGTCAGTCGCGCGAGCCCGAGGAGTGCGAGATCTTCGTCGTCGAGGGCAACTCCGCCGGCGGCTCGGCCAAGGGTGGACGTGACCCTCGCACGCAGGCGATCCTCCCGCTGCGCGGCAAGATCCTGAACGTCGAGAAGGCCCGCATCGACAAGATCCTGCAGAACGCCGAGGTCCAGGCGATCATCTCGGCGCTCGGCACCGGGGTGCAGGAAGACTTCGACATCGACAAGCTGCGCTACCACAAGATCGTGCTGATGGCCGACGCCGACGTCGACGGTCAGCACATCTCCACGCTGTTGCTCACCTTGCTGTTCCGGTTCATGAAGCCCCTCATCGACGGCGGCTACGTCTACCTGGCCCAGCCGCCGCTGTACAAGATCAAGTGGACGAACTCGCCGCACGAGCTGGCCTACTCCGACCGCGAGCGCGACGCGCTGCTCGAGGCCGGCACGGAAGCCGGCCACCGGTTGCCCAAGGAAGCATCCATCCAGCGTTACAAGGGCCTGGGCGAGATGAACGACAACGAGCTCTGGGACACCACCATGGATCCCGATGCCCGCATCCTCCGCCAGGTGACGCTCGAGGACGCCGCGATGGCCGACGAGATGTTCACCATCCTCATGGGCGAGGACGTCGAGCAGCGGCGGCACTTCATCCAGCGCAACGCCAAAGACGTCCGCTTCCTCGACATCTGATCCGTTTCGACACCCGGGAGAACTGAACTGTGACCGAGACACCGCTCGAGCGAGACCGGATCGAACCCGTCGAGCTCCAGGTCGAGATGCAGCGCTCGTACATCGACTACGCCATGAGCGTCATCGTGTCCCGCGCGCTGCCCGACGTCCGCGACGGGCTCAAGCCCGTGCACCGGCGCGTGCTCTACGCGATGTACGACGGCGGCTACCGGCCCGACCGCGGCTTCAGCAAGTGCAGCCGCATCGTCGGTGACGTCATGGGTCAGTACCACCCGCACGGCGACACCGCGATCTACGACACCCTCGTCCGGCTGGCGCAGCCGTGGGTCATGCGGGCGCCGATGGTGTCCGGGCAGGGCAACTTCGGCTCGCCGGGCAACGACGGTGCGGCGGCCATGCGCTACACCGAGTGCAAGCTCGCCCCCATCGCCATGGAGATGGTGCGCGACATCGACGAGGACACCGTCGACTTCAAGCCCAACTACGACGGTCGGTCGGCCGAGCCCACCGTGCTTCCGGCCCGCATCCCGAACCTGCTCGTCAACGGCTCGGCCGGCATCGCCGTCGGCATGGCCACCAACATCCCGCCGCACAACCTGCGCGAGGTGGCCGAGGGCGTGCAGTGGTCACTCGAGCACCCTGATGCCGGCCGCGAGGAGCTGCTGGAGGCCCTGGTCGAGCGCATCAAGGGCCCCGACTTCCCGACGTCCGGGCTGATCGTCGGCACCCAGGGCATCCAGGACATGTACCGCTCGGGTCGTGGATCGGTCATGATGCGCGCCGTGGTGTCGATCGACGAGGACACCAAGGGACGCATCAGCCTCGTCGTCACCGAGCTGCCGTACCAGGTCAACCCCGACAACCTGGCCATCAAGATCGCCGAGCTCGCCGACTCCGGCCGGGTGCAGGGCATCGCCGACGTGCGCGACGACTCCAGCTCGCGCACCGGGCGCCGGCTCGTCATCGTCCTGAAGAAGGACGCCATCGCGCGGGTGGTGCTCAACAACCTCTACAAGCACACCGAGCTGCAGACCAACTTCAGCGCCAACATGCTCGCCCTCGTCGACGACGTGCCGCGCACCCTCACCCTCGACGGCTTCATCACGAACTGGATCACGCACCAGATCACCGTCATCCGCCGGCGCACGGAGTACCGCCTCCGCAAGGCCGAGGAGCAGGCGCACATCTACCGCGGCCTGGTCAAGGCACTCGACGCCCTCGACGAGGTCATCGCGCTCATCCGGCGCAGCCCCACGGTCGACGAAGCGCGCACCGGCTTGATCGAGCTGCTCGACATCGACGAGCTGCAGGCCAACGCGATCCTGCAGATGCAGCTGCGCCAGCTGGCGGCCCTGGAGCGTCAGAAGATCATCGATGCCCTCGCCAAGCTCGAGGAGGAGATCGCCGAGTACCAGGCCATCCTCGCCAGCGAGGACCGTCAGCGCTCCATCGTCGGCGAGGAGCTCGCCGCCATCGTCGAGAAGTACGGCGACGACCGCCGCAGCCAGATCATCCCGGCCGACGGCGACTTGTCGATGGAGGACCTCATCCCCGACGAGGAGGTCGTCGTCACCATCACCCGCGGCGGCTACGCCAAGCGCACGCGCACCGATCTCTACCGGGTGCAGAACCGCGGCGGCAAGGGCGTGCGCGGGGCCCAGCTGCGCGACGGCGACCTCGTCGAGCACCTCTTCCCGACCACCAGCCACCACTGGATCCTGTTCTTCACCACCGCCGGCCGCGTCTACCGCACCAAGGCCTACCAGCTGCCCGAGGCCGGCCGCGATGCCAAGGGCGGGCACGTCGCCGGGCTGTTGTCGTTCCAGCCCGACGAGGAGATCGCGCAGGTGCTGGCCATTCGCGACTACGAGAACGCCCCGTACCTCGTGCTCGCCACCAAGCGGGGCCTGGTCAAGAAGACCCGGCTGGCCGACTACAACAGCCCGCGCCAGGCCGGCGTCATCGCCATCAACTTCCGCGCCGACGACGACGAGCTCATCGGCGCCGAGCTGGTGCGCCCCGACGACGACCTGCTGCTGATCTCGAGGAAGGCGCAGGCCATCCGGTTCCGTGCCGACGACCAGCAGCTGCGGCCGATGGGACGGGCCACCTCGGGCGTCACCGGCATGAAGTTCCGCGAGGACGACGAGCTGCTCTCCATGACGGTCATCCGGGCCCGCGACGCCGAGAAGGACACCGAGGACGTCCCGGCCGACGAGATGCTCTACGTCTTCACGGTCACCGACGGCGGCTTCGCCAAGAAGACCACGATCGACCAGTATCGCCTGCAGGGTCGCGGTGGCATCGGCATCAAGGCCATGCAGATCACCGAGAAGCGTGGCGTCCTGGTGGGCGGTCTGGTGCTCAACGACACCGACGACGTCATCTCCGTCACCGAGGGCGGTCAGATCACGAGAAGTCTCGTTGCGGGTGTTCCTGCCAAGGGTCGTGGCACGATGGGGGTGAGCTTCGTCAAGTTCAAGGGTGACGACCGGGTGGTCACGATCGCACGGAACGCCGAGATCCCGACGGACGAGACGGAAGTTGCCGAAGAGAACGCCGAAGAGACCGAAGCCACCGCCGATCAGGACGACGCGACCCAGCCAGACGAGGGGCAGGACCCGTGAGCAACCCGGACGACCAGGCACCGAGCAGCGCCGCTCGGCGGGTCCCTTCTGCCAGGACGCCGACGAAGAAGAAGTCGGCCCAGCCGAAGAAGCCCCCCAACGTGGGCGGTCCTCCCAAGGGCAAGCCGCACGTCGTCGATCCGATCGAGGCCGCCGACAACGGTCGCCCTACCAAGAGCTCCGCGGCCACGACGGCCGTCGCCCCCCAGGTCAAGAAGGACAAACCCCGGGCCGCCAGGCCGGCGCCGAAGGCCCGGCCGCAAAGCGCTCCGTCGCCGACGCCCCAGCCCGGTCGGCGCGCGAGCCTGCGTCTCGTGCACGTCGAGCCGTGGTCGGTCACACGGTTGGCCTTCGTGGTCTCGGTCGCGATGATGATCGTCGCCACCGTTGCGGTCTCGATCTTCTGGCTCGTGCTCAGTGTCACCGGCGTCTGGGGGCAGATCAACGACAGCGTCACGTCGGTGCTCAGCGACGACGGCGGCACCTTCGACATCAAGGACTACCTCGGGTTCGGCCGGCTGTTCGGGCTCACGCTCGTGCTGTCGGCGATCAACGTCGTCCTGATGACCGCGCTGGCCACGATCGGAGCCCATCTGTACAACCTCGCGGCCCAGCTGCTCGGCGGCCTCGAGGTCACCTTCAGTGACGACTGAGGCAGCTCGTACCGATTCGATTCGAGGGCGCGCCGTACGGTAACGTTGCGCGCTGTTGTGGGGCCTATAGCTCAGCCCGGTTAGAGCGCTTCCCTGATAAGGAAGAGGTCCCTGGTTCAAGTCCAGGTAGGCCCACTTCACCCACACCCCGAAATGCGGAGGAACCATGAAGAAGATCATCGTTTTGGTGGCTGCCGCGGCAGGTCTGGCGTGGGCGGTCGGCAAGTCGAAGGTGGCCCAGGGCTCGGCCCAGGACGCGGCCAAGCCGGCCGACCCGTGGGCCCAGGCGTCCGACCGGGTCTGACCCACCGGCACCACCCCGGTGTCGACCACTGGGGGCTGTGGCGCAATTGGTAGCGCACCTGCTTTGCAAGCAGGGGGTTAGGGGTTCGAGTCCCCTCAGCTCCACCGCAACAACATCCTGATCTCCTCCTCTGGATCGAGGCGGTCCCTCGAGCGGCTGGCCGACGACATCCGTATGCCCTCTTGTCTTTTACCCCATGGGGGTATACGGTACCAATACCGGAGGGGGGTATGCATGACCGAACCCCACGCCTTGAAGGGAACGCCATGAGCCAGACCGAGCCGACCACCAGCCACCAGCACGGCTACATCGCCAACGACAGCAAGGGCGACTACCTCAAGCGGTTGCGCCGGATCGAGGGCCAGGCCCGCGGTCTTCAGCGCATGGTCGAGGAGGAGCAGTACTGCATCGACATCCTGACGCAGGTGTCGGCGATGACGAAGGCACTGCAGTCCGTGGCGCTCGGCCTGCTCGACGAGCACCTGAGCCACTGCGTGGTCGATGCCGCCCGCGAGGGCGGACCCGAGGCGGAGATCAAGGTCAAGGAAGCCTCCGACGCGATCTCACGCCTCGTGCGGTCCTGACCCGTCCATCACCCATGAGGGAGACACCATGAGCCAGATGAACACCTACACCGTGGCGGGCATGCACTGCGATCACTGCGTGGCCTCCGTCGGCGAAGAGGTCCAGGAGATCCCCGGCGTCCAGGACGTCGAGGTGGTCCTCGAGTCCGGAGCCCTGACTTTCACCAGCGCAGAACCGGTCGACGTGGCCGCCGTGAAGGCCGCCGTCGAAGAGGCCGGTTACCAGCTCGCATGAACACCCCGACCCGGGTCGCCGGCTTCCTCGTCGCCCTCGGTGCCGTCTTCGGCATCGCGCTGGGCGTCGGGCAGGCGGTCGGCCCGAGTACAGACAAAGCGTCCAACACCACCGCGGCTCCTGACGCAGGAGAGGACGTCCCAGGAGGACTCATGATCTCCCAGAGCGGATACACCTTCGGCCTGGCCGATCGGCAGGCCCGGCCCGGACGTGATGTCGGCATCTCGTTCACCATCGACGGCCCGACGGGCAAGCCGGTGACCGAGTACGAGGTCGAGCACGAGAAGCGGCTGCACCTGATCGCGGTCCGCCGTGACTTCACCGGCTTCCAGCACGTTCACCCCGAGCTGGGGCCGGACGGCGTGTGGTCGACGAAGCTCGACCTCACCGCCGGGCAGTGGAGGCTGTTCGCCGACTTCAAAGCCGCGGACGCAGACGCCCTCACCCTGGGCGCGGACCTGGCGGTCGACGGCGACTACCGACCGGAGGCGCCTGCCGGCGACTCCCGCACGGCGCAGGTCGACGGCTACACCGTCACGCTCGACGGCGACCTGACGGCCGGGAAGGACTCGAAGCTCACCCTGGACGTGTCGCGAGATGGCAAGCGGGTCACCGACCTGCAGCCCTACCTCGGCGCGTACGGCCACCTCGTCGCTTTGCGATCGGGGGACCTGGCCTACCTGCACGTCCACCCCGACGGAACTCCCGGCGATGGGAAGACCCAGCCCGGGCCGGAGGTCGTCTTCTACGCCGCGGTGCCCAGTGCCGGCACCTATCACCTGTTCCTGGACTTCCGGCACGACGGCGTCGTCAGGACGGCCGCCTTCACCGTCAGCACCGGAAAGGCCGCGCAGGCCGAGGAGAAGGAGTCGTCCGATGACCACGGGCACTGACGTCGAGCTGGTGATCAGCGGCATGACCTGCGCCTCCTGCGCCAATCGCATCGAGCGAAAGCTCAACAAGCTCGACGGGGTCGTCGCCACGGTGAACTACGCCACCGAGAAGGCCAAGGTCACCTACCCGGCCGACGTCAGTCCCGATGTGCTCGTGGAGACGGTCGAGCAGGCCGGGTACGGCGCCGCACTGCCTCGGGTCGAAAGCCGCGAGGGCGAAGTTCCCGAGGTCGACCCGACTCGTTCACTGCGGGATCGGTTGCTGGTCTCGATCGTCTTGACCGTTCCGGTCATCGCGATGGCCATGGTCCCGGCGCTGCAGTTCACCTTCTGGCAGTGGCTCTCGCTGACCCTCGCAGCTCCGGTCGTCGTGTGGGGCGCCTGGCCGTTCCACCGCGCCGCCTGGCTCAACCTCCGCCATGGAACGTCCACGATGGACACCCTGATCTCGCTGGGCACTCTCGCGGCCCTGGGCTGGTCGGTCTATGCCCTGTTCTGGGGCACCGCCGGCACGCCCGGCATGACGCATCCGTTCGAGCTCACCGTGGAGCGCTCCGACGGGGCCGGGAACATCTACCTCGAGGCCGCGGCCGGGGTGACCACGTTCATCCTGGCCGGGCGCTACTTCGAGGTCCGGTCCAAGCGACGGGCCGGCGCGGCGCTGCGTGCCTTGCTGGAGCTGGGCGCCAAGGACGTGGCGGTGCTCCGAGACGGACCTGCTGGCCCGACCGAGGAACGCATTCCCACCGAGCAGCTGACCACCGGCATGCGGTTCGTCGTCCGCCCCGG
The DNA here is from genome assembly GCA_963839625.1 of uncultured Actinomycetota bacterium. Taxonomy (GTDB): domain Bacteria; phylum Actinomycetota; class Actinomycetes; order Propionibacteriales; family Nocardioidaceae; genus Aeromicrobium. The sequence goes on from CAWIWE010000021.1 coordinate 36,857, forward strand.
CGAGAAGATCGCCACCGATGGAACGATCGAGGATGGAACTTCGGCCGTCGACGCCTCGATGCTCACCGGGGAGTCCGTGCCCGTCGACGTGGGCCCCGGCGATCCCGTCGTCGGAGCAACGGTCAACGCGGGCGGCCGGATCGTCGTCCGCGCCACCAGGGTCGGCGCCGACACCCAGCTCGTCCAGATGGCCCGTCTCGTGGAGGACGCGCAGAACGGCAAGGCCGAGGCTCAGCGTCTGGCCGACCGCATCTCCGGCATCTTCGTGCCGATCGTGATCGGCCTGTCGGTCGGGACACTCGGGTTCTGGATCGGCAGCGGTGCCGGACTCGCGACAGCGTTCACCGCGGCGGTCGCGGTGCTGATCATCGCCTGCCCGTGCGCCCTCGGCCTGGCCACGCCCACCGCCCTGATGGTCGGCACCGGTCGTGGTGCCCAGCTCGGCATCCTGATCAAGGGGCCCGAGGTCCTCGAGTCCACCCGCCGTGTCGACACCGTCGTGCTCGACAAGACCGGCACCGTCACCACGGGCCAGATGACGTTGCGCGACGTCATTGCGGCCGACGGCGAGAACGCAGACGAGGTGCTGCGGCTGGCCGGCGCCCTCGAGGACGCCTCGGAGCACCCGATCGCCCAGGCCGTCGCCACCGGCGCGCGCGAACGCATCGGAACCCTGCCCCGGGTCGAGGACTTCGCCAACGTCGAAGGCCTCGGCGTCCAGGGCATCGTCCAGGGCAGCGACACGACGCACGCCGTCCTGGTGGGCCGCCCTCGCCTGCTGGAGGACTGGTCCCAGCCGCTGTCCACCGAGCTCCAGCAGGCACTGGTCGATGCCCAGGCCACTGGCGGCACGGCCGTCGCCGTCGGCTGGGACGGAGCTTCTCGTGGCGTCATCGTCGTGGCTGATGCCGTCAAGCCCACCTCGGCCGTGGCCGTCGGGCAGCTGCGGGAGCTGGGCCTCCGCCCGGTGCTGTTGACCGGTGACAACGAGATGACGGCCAAGGCCGTGGCAGCAGAGGTGGGCATCGACGAGAGCGACGTCATCGCCGACGTGCTGCCGGCCGACAAGGTCGATGTCGTGAAGCGACTGCAGTCCGAGGGTCGCGTCGTCGCCATGGTCGGCGACGGCGTCAACGATGCCGCGGCGCTCGCGCAGGCCGACCTCGGCCTGGCCATGGGCACCGGCACCGACGTGGCCATCGAGGCCAGCGACCTGACGCTGGTCCGGGGTGACCTGAGGGTCGCAGCGGACGCGATCCGGCTCTCTCGCCGCACCCTGAGCACGATCAAGGGCAACCTGTTCTGGGCGTTCGCCTACAACGTCGCCGCCCTGCCGTTGGCCGCGGCCGGGCTGCTCAACCCGATGCTTGCCGGGGCCGCGATGGCGTTCTCCTCGGTGTTCGTGGTGAGCAACAGCCTGCGTCTGCGCCGGTTCCGCCCACTGACCCAAGGTGCGAACCGAGTAAGGTCTTGAAATCATCCGCTGGGACGGGAAACGAAAGGACTTCATCGATGGTTGATGTTGACCAGGTGCTCGACGAGGCCGGCCTGAAGAATCCGCACGTGCGCGAGTACGTCCAACGCTGGGCCGAGCACACGGGTGCAGAGCGCGTCGAGGTCGTGAGTGCGAGCGACGACGCCCGCCTGATCGAGGAGTCGCTCGCGGCCGGTGAGATCTTCCCTGCCGGCGAGGGGCGCTACTACTCACGCAGCTATCACAAGGACACCGCGCGCACTGAAGAGCGCACCATCGTCGCCACCAGCAATCCCGACGACGCCGGCGTCTACAACAACTGGCGTCACGCCGACGAGATGAAGCCGATGCTCGAGGAGCGCATGCGCGGCGCGTCGGCCGGCAAGACGATGTACGTCATTCCTTACCTGATGGCCCCACCCGGTTCGCCGTTGGAGAAGTACGCCGCAGGCGTCGAGCTCACCGACCACCGCACGGTGGTGTTGCACATGATCCGGATGGCGCGGGTCGGCGTCGAGCACATCGACAACCTGTCCGAGCCGGACAGCTTCGTCCGCGCGGTGCACGTCACCGGTGATCTCGAGAACCTCGGCCAGGGAACTCCCGAGGACCAGCGCTACTTCGTGACGGTTGCCGACGAGCGCACCGTCCTGCACTTCGGCTCCTCCTACGGCGGCAACGCCCTGCTCGGCAAGATCGCGCACGGACTCCGTCAGGCCTGCTACGACGGTTGGGCATCCCGCGAGTTCCTCGCCGAACAGTTCATGCTCATCGGCATCGAGGACCGTGAGACCGGCCGGACGTACCACATCTGCGGCGGCTTCCCGAGCGCGTCGGGCAAGACCAACCTGGCCATGATGTTGGCGCCGGATGTCCTCGGCGAGCGCTACCACGTCACCTTCTACGGCGACGACATCGCCTGGCTGTGGGTCGACCCCGACGACGGCAAGCTCTACGGCCTCAACCCCGAGTACGGCGTCTTCGGCGTCGCCAAGGACACCAACGCCTCCACCAACCCGGTGGCGCTCGACTCGATCGCCGAGGGCACCGGCACGCTGTTCACGAACGTCGCCTACAACACCGAGACGGAGGAGGTCTGGTGGGAGGGCAAGACGCCCGAGCCGCCGTCCGACCTCACCGGGTGGCACGACTGGATGGGCAACTCGATCGCCGATCGGTCTGAGCGAGACGACTCGCCGTGGGCGCACCCGAACAGCCGCTTCACCACCACGCTCACCAACGTCCCGAACGTCGCCGACGACATCAACGACCCGAAGGGCGTCCCGATCGACGGCATCATCTTCGGCGGACGCACCCGCGACCGCGAGCCGCTGATCCGGGCCATCGCCGACACGGCCGGGGGCGTCTACGACGGGCTCACCCTGGGCGCCGAGGCCACGTTCGCCACGGAGGGCATCGAGGGCCAGCTGCGCTACGACCCGATGTCGATGCGGCCGTTCATGGCCTATCCCGAGGGCGCCTACGCCGAGCACTGGTTGCGGGTCATCGGGCAGGCCACCGAGCAGCCGATCTTCGCGCACGTCAACTGGTTCCAGCGTGATCCCGACGACGGCCATTTCCTGTGGCCGGGGTATCGCGACAACCTGCGGCCGCTGCTATGGCTGATGCAGCTCAAGAACGGAGAGGTGTCAGGTCGCCAGACCCCCGTCGGCATCATCCCGACCGAGGACGAGCTCAACCTCGAGGACGTCGAGATCACCGCGGGCGACCTCGAGACGATCCTGTCGATCGACACCGATCGCTGGAGCCAGGAGATGGCCAACCGCGAGGAGCACCTGAAGCTCTTCAACGGCATGCCGGAGGCCATCTGGGCGGCGCACCGTGACATGGCTGCCGCCGTCGAGGCCGAGAAGGACTGATCCTCGGCAGGATCAGTCGGTGAGCGTGCTGGCCGGGAGCTCGAACCAGCGGAGCTGGTCGAAGTCGTCGGTGAGGTGGCCGATCTCGGAGAAGTCCGGTGTCGTGGCGTCCGCCATGATCCGGCGCGCCTCGGCCATGTAGGTGGCGAGCACCGACACCGGAGCGGTGGTGTCGTGGTGCGGGTAGTCCATACCGCCGGCGTCGTCGTATGACACGTCGTGGAGGCGCATCGGTGGCTCGACCGCACCGCCGCGATGGCGCCACAAGCCGGTCTGGGGCTCGAAGCGGTAGTCACCGAGCAGCCGCCAGCCTTCGCGGGACACCAGGCGGACCGCCTCCACGATGTACTCGAACACCTCGTCGTCGATGAAGTAGTTGAAGTTGACCCGCACCCATCCGGGCTTGATGCCCTCGCACCCGGTCGCGATCTGGCGTTCGAACGCGTGGCTGCGGTCGAGGTCGATGCCCAGCAGCCGGTGGCCGTACGGACCGGCGCAGGAGCAGCCGCCACGCGTCTGGATGCCGAAGAGGTCGTTGAGCAGGGCCACCACGAAGTTGTGGTGCAGGTAGTCGCCGCTGGGCGCCCGGATGACGAACGACACGATCGACAGGCGCCGCGCCTCGAGGTTGCCGAGGATCTGGATGGTCGGCTCCTGCTGCCAGGCGTCCACCGCCCGGCGCAACAAATCGCTCTCGTGCTCCTCGATCGTGTCGACGCCCACCGCCTCCTTGAGCTGGAAGACCAGCCCAGCGCGGATCGACTCGACGATGCCCGGGGTGCCGCCCTCCTCGCGGTGCTCGGCGTCACTGAGGTAGCGGTGCTCGGTGGGATTGACGTACATGACGGTGCCGCCGCCCGGGACGTCCGGGACGCGGTTGGTGGCGAGCTCGCGGCGTATGACCAGGATCCCCGGCGTCCCGGGACCGCCGATGAACTTGTGCGGTGACAGGAAGATCGCGTCCTTGTAAGCCAAGGGGTCCTGGTCCTCGGGCGCCGTCATGTTGATCCCCACGTACGGGGCACAGGCGGCGAAGTCCCAGAACGACAGGGCGCCGTGGCGGTGCAGCAGGGCGGCGATGCCGAAGGTGTCGGTGACGATGCCGGTCACGTTGCTGGCGGCCGAGAACGACCCGATCTTGAGCGGCCGGTCGGCGTAGCGTTCGAGCTCCGCGGCGAGCTGGGCCTGGTCGATGTGGCCGTCGGCGTCCTCGTGGATCGTGACGACGTCGGCGATCGACTCGCGCCAGGGCAGCTCGTTGGAGTGGTGCTCGAAGGGTCCGGTGAAGACGACCGGCCGTTCATCCGGCGGGATCTGCGACATCAGGTCGTAGCGGTCGTCGAGCTCTGCTGGAATCCGCAGGCCGAGGATGCCGATCAGCCGGTCGATGGCGCCCGTGCTGCCGGAGCCGGCGAAGATCACGGCCGTCGACTCGTCACCGTGCACGTGGTGGTGGATGAGCTTGCGGGCGTCCTCGCGCAGCCGAGTGGTCTGGAGCCCGGTGCCGCTGGCCTCGGTGTGGGTGTTCGCGTACCGCGGCAGTACCTCGTGGCGGATGAAGTCCTCGATGAACCCCAGACTGCGCCCCGATGCCGTGTAGTCGGCGTACGTCACGCGGCGCGGCCCGTACGGTCCCGGCATCACCTGGTCGTCGCCGATGACGGCCGCGCGGATCCGTTCCAGCAGCGGTGAGCTCGTCGGGGTGGACACTCGGCCACTGTAAGTCAGGAATGGTGCCAGATGAGACGTCCGGGACGACCGGCGTCAATCGCTGGTGGTGCCGGCGTCGTACGCGGCCGACACCTTCTTCGGGACGCACATCCGCCAGGCGTCGACCACCAGCTCCTCGAGCTCGTCGACGTCGATCTCGGCGAGGCGCAGCCGCACCCACTGGTAGCGCAGGTCGGAGTCGGACGGCATCAGGAACGTGGTGGGGTTCGATGCCACGAGCGCCTCGCGCTCCTCGCGGGGGAAGCCGAAGCCGAGCAGCGACTCATCAGGCGAGACGGCCGCGAACACGATGCTGCCGACACGGAATTTCACGGAGTCGCGCACCATCGCCTCGTAGGCGCGCGGAAGCTCGAGGGCGATGCGCCGCACATCGTCGAGCCCGGCCGCCAAGGTCAGGGCCGGTCGGTCTGTCGCGCTGCGTCGAGGAGCGGATCGGCGGCCGGCTGATCGACGGGGGGCGCGGCCGGCTCGGAGGAGTCGTCGCCCTTGATCTTTTCGGCCACCTTCGATCCGGCCGTGGACGCGGCGTCGGTGACCTTGGTGCCGGCGGCGGAGGCGGCGTGCTTGGCCACCCCTTCGGCCTCGTGCACCCCGTGCTGGACGGGCTCTGAGTTCCACACCTTCGCGGACTGGCGCTTGATCTGCTCGTAGCGCTCGCGCCCGGCCTTCGTGCCGAGCACGTAGCCGGCAGCGGCGGCGCCGATCAGCAGCAACTTCTTCATGTGGACCACTTCCTGAGTGCCTGTCGATGTCTCTTTCGATCCTCACGCAGATCGCCGACGGTGTCATTTCGAAAGCCGCCACCTCCCAGGGTCAGGAGGTGGCGGCTGCCGAGTTGAGCCGATGGCTCACGACCGGACCTGCTCGTCCGCCATGACGTACCTGGCGCCCAACGCCTTCGCGGCCACGACGGCGGCCGCCGCTGCGAGGATGACGTCCTTGAGCACGTACTGGGCTTCCAGGGTGGGGAAGAACCCCGGGAACATGTCCGCCGGGAACAGCACGACCGGCGTCATGATGCCGACCAGCCATCCGGCCATCGCGACGAGCCCGACGCGCAGGCCGATACCGGTCAGCAGCGTGAACCCGATGAACGTCTCCAGGACGGCCGTCGCCACGACGGCGACAGTGCCAGAGACCAGGCCCAGCGTCAGCACGTCGGTGGTACGCATGACGAGGTCTTCGGCGGGAGAGGCACCCGGAATGAACTTCAGTGCCCCGAACCCGAGGATCACCAGACCGAGGCTGATCCGTAGCGCGGTGATGCTGTGGGCCGTGAGCCAGACAGCGACCACGGTGGTGGGTGGAACCTGCCGCGTGGGGCGGCGGTCCGTGGTGATGGTTGACATGTGACTTCTCTTTTCGGTCCCGAGCCCCGTGTTGAGCTCATGAACCGACCCTGTCCGGAACGCGCTTCGCGATCGTCCGGCCAGGGGCGACACTTCACCTGCCGTGCTGGTGGGCCTTCGACCGGGACATGTACGCGTCCGGGTGTAGCCGCGAGTACGCCGCTACGCCTTTTCGAGCACCTCGCGCAGCTTGGCCGCGAACGCCTCCGGCTCGCCGGCGTAGCCGAACTCGCCGCCCATGAATCCGCCGTGGTGGCTGGGGAAGACGACCGCCTCCTGGCCCAGCGCCTCGGCGGTCGCCACCGCCGTGCGTCCGGTGAAGACGCCATCGGACTCGATGCCGACGGCGACCACGATGCGGGTGGGCGCGGCCTTGAGCGCCTCGATGTCGAGGGGGTAGTCCGTGATGGCATTCGAGACGTCGGAGAGGAGCGGGTCGCCACGGGACCCGTCGTCGTCGGCCGGCATGCCGAACTGGGCCGGATCGGGTGGTGGCTGGGCGAGGTACTCGTCGGTGAACTCGCCCTGCCAGGACGACATGGCGATGAACGCGGCCATCCCGGCTCCTGAGCCCTTGGCCGCGTAGACGTCCTGGAACCCTCGTTGTGCGGCGCGGGCCTGGTCGGCGTCGGGGAGCACGTCGATCAACGGCGGCTCGTGCGCGACGAGCGTGGTGACGTCGCCGGGGTGGGCGGTGACCAGGGCGAAGGCGGTGACCGCTCCGCCGCTGCTCGCGAACAGCTCGACCGGTCCGGCGTCGAGCGCGGCGATGACGGCATGGACGTCCTCGGCCTGCACCTCGGGGTCGTTGTCGGTGCGGTCGTCGCTCCGGGTGCTGCGACCGAGGCCGCGCGGGTCGTACGTGACGACCGTGCGATCCGTGAAGTGCGACTTGAGAGCGCCGAACCCACTGGCGTCCATCGGCTGACCGATCATCATCAGCGGTGGGCGGCCGTCCCCGGGCGGCAGCGACCCGTGGACGTCGTAGGCCACGGAAGCTCCGGGCACGTCGAGAGTGTGGTTGGTCGTCATGTCTTCCCCGATCAGGTGGCTTGATCACGAAGATAGCGACCGAAGTGGGGCACCGTGAAGGCGATGCGGCCACGCTCGCCGGAGTAGATCAAGCCCTTCTTCATCAGGGTGTCGCGGGCGGGTGAGAGCGACTGGGGCTTGCGGCCGAGCAGGGCGGCGACGGCTGCGGTGGGGACTGAGTCCGCGTCCTCGTGCTGCTCGGCGGCGTCGGCCATCGCCCTCAGGTACTCGCGCTCACCGGGCGTCGCGCGGTCGTAGCGAGAGCCGAAGAACCCCACGGCGAGCTCGTTCTGGGCCGCGGGGGCTGCTACGGCGACGTCGTCGGCGGTGACCGGGCTGCGCGGCGCGAGCTCCCACACCTCCTTGCCGTACGCCTGGATGAAGTACGGGTACCCGCCGGTGGCGTCGAACATCGCCTCGAGCGCGTCCGGGGTGAACTCGGCGCCCTCCTCCTTGGCCGGAGCGCTGAGGGCGCGGTCGGCGGCGGTGCGGTCGAGGCGGTCGATGCGCTGGTAGTGGAACAGCCGCTCGCTGTACGACTTGCTGGCCGACAGCACCGACGGCAGGTGCGGCAGTCCTGCGCCCACGACGATGACCGGCAGCGACGCCTGGCTGATTTCGTGGCAGGCGGCGCACAGCGCGGAGACGTCGTCGGGTCCGAGGTCCTGCATCTCGTCGATGAAGATCGCGACGCCCTTGCCGATGTCGCCCGCAAGCCCACCGACGTCACTGAGCAGCTCGACCAGGTCGATCTCGATGTCGCCGGAGTCGGCCCGGCCGCGTACCGCCGGTGCGTCGATGCCCGGGTTCCAGCGGTCGCGCAGCTTGGCGTCCGGGCCGGCGTCGCGCTGGGCGAAGGACTTGATGACGCCGAGCACGTGGGTGGCGTCGTCGAGCTGCGCTGGTCGAGATTGGGGGTGGCCGAGCTCGCGGATGGCAGTGTGTGCGGCCGAGCTGAGTGGGCGGCGCAGACCCTGGTCGGGGCGGGCCTCGAGCTTGCCGGTGCCCCAGCCGGCACGCACCGCCGACGATCGCAGGGCGTTGAGCAGCACGGTCTTGCCCACCCCGCGGAGCCCGGTGAGGATCAGCGACCGTTCGGGACGGCGCTTGGCAACGCGCTCGAGCACGATCTCGAAGGCGTGCAGCTGTTCGTCGCGTCCTGCCAGCTCGGGTGGGCGTTGGCCGGCACCGGGGGCGTACGGGTTGCGGATCGGGTCCATTCTCGCAGCGTATGACGCCGTCTAGCGGATTCCGGATATTTCCCGATACATGCCGATCGTGTCGCAACCGTGTACCTGTTCGGCCGCCATGTGGCGTCCCGAGGGCAAGCGCCAGCTCGGACGACCGCTCACCTCGTGTTCGGCGGTGACGATGCCAACGGTTTTCATGCGGTGATGTCGGCGGCAGAGTGACCACATGTTCTGGCCGTTGGTGGGTCCGTGCGGCCACGGTGTCCGGTGATCCTTGTCGCAGCGGTCGGCTGGGCGCGTGCAAGTGGGGAACTGGCAGACGCCGTCGCGGACGTTGAGTGCGAAGGCGAGCTCGCCAGTCGCAAACCGGCCGAGCCTGGTGACGTCCAGGACCCGGCCGAGTGGGTCGGTGACGACGCGGTGGAACACCGTCCCGGGCCGGGCGGCCAGGTCGCGGATCGTCTCGGCTGACAGGCAGAACCTGCCGTCCAGGCTGGTGCCCGGCTCATTCGAGAGGCCTGCAATGGAGGTAACCGGGACGGTGAGGGCCAGCTGGACCTGGGTCGCTGGTTCGCCATCGACGTTGGTGAGGAGCCGCCGGGTGATCTCGTCGGCCATGTACTGATCGCTGGTGCGGCCGTCATCTGAGGACTTGGACGTCAGCGTCTCGCCGAGCATCGTGTCGATCGCCGCAGCTTGGTGCGTCGGCAGGAGCGCCCAGAGCTCAGAGACCCCGTCATCGCCGTGCGCGATGCGAACTCTCCGTTCCTCCAGGCGGGCGCGGGTGCGATCAGACAGCCCGTCGGGTTCCAACCGCGCGACGAGCCGCTTCAACCACGACCGCAGCTCGGCCGGCGTGTGCGAAGTTGCGTAGTCGGCCACCTTCGCGTCGACGGCGTCGTGGGACGTGGGGTGACGGAGGGTGCCGAGAGCGCCACTGATGATCTGGATGCGGTAGGCATCGATGCTGCCGTCGAGGAACGCCCTCCACGCCGACGGAGCCCGACCGCGCACCTCTCGTGCCTGGTGCAGACGGTTCTGCACGACGGTGACGCTCAGCTGCAGCTCGATGGCCAGCTCGTCAGCGATCGAGGAAAGCTCGAGGTCGTGGTGCGGCGAGGGACCGGCGGCTTCGTACTCGGCACGACGAGCGTCGGCGAACTCAAGCATCGCCACCGTCGTCTGCGCCTCCGCCCGGGCTTGCTCGCGGGCACGTACACCGACCCGATCGAGCAGCTGGTCGGTCCGCGAAGTCATGCCTCGAATCTACGGAGATCCGGCCCTGAAATCGTCCCCTGACCAGCATGTTGTGGAAAGGCCACGACCTCGACGGCCTGTGGACAACAGGCCTACAGGATCGGCAGCTCCGCAGCCTTAGCCACCGAACGTGGTCAGTCTTGCACCTTGAGTGCAACACTGCCGCGTCATAGTGGGCGGTATGACGTGTCGCGACCGGCCTGACGTCAGCGCCAGCCGAGCTCCGGCGCGACGTACCTGACGATGCTGTCCAGCAGGTGCGCGTTGTAGTCGACGCCGAGCTGGTTCGGGATCGTCAGCAGCAGCGTGTCCGCGGCGGCGATGGCCTCGTCCTCGGCGAGGTCCTTGACGAGCTGGTCCGGCTCACCGGCGTACGTCTTGCCGAACCGGGCCGCGCCACCGTCGAGAAACCCGACCTGGTCCTGGCTCCGCGACTCCCCGCCGAAGTACGCGCGGTCGGTGCTGTTGACGATCGGGAAGATGCTGCGGCTGACCGACACCCGCGGCTCACGCTCGTGGCCAGCCTCCGCCCACGCATCCCGGAACATCTGGATCTGCTCGGCCTGGAGCTGGTGGAACGGCACACCGGTGTCCTCGGTGAGCAGCGTCGAGCTCATCAGGTTCATGCCCTGCTCCCCAGTCCAGACGGCGGTCTTGCGGGTGCCGGCGCCCCACCAGATCCGGTCGCGCAGTCCGGGCGACTGCGGCTCGATGCCCAGCAGGCCGGGCGGGTTGGGGAACATCGGCCGCGGGTTGGGCTCGGCGAACCGCTTCCCGTCGATCACCTCGAGGAACACCCGGGCGTGCTCGCGCGCCATGTCGGCGTGGTCATTGCCCTCGCCAGGGTCGTGGCCGAAGTACTTGTAGCCCTCGATCACCTGCTCCGGTGACCCCCGGCTGATGCCGAGCTGCAACCTCCCGCCGGCGATCAGGTCCGCGGCGCCGGCGTCCTCGGCCATGTAGAGCGGGTTCTCGTAGCGCATGTCGATCACGCCGGTACCGAGCTCGATACGACTCGTCCTCGCGCCCGCCGCCGCAAGAAGCGGGAACGGCGAGGCGAGCTGCCGGGCGAAGTGGTGCACGCGGAAGTAGGCGCCGTCCGCGCCGACCTCCTCGGCCGCGACGGCGAGGTCGATGGACTGCAGCATCACGTCGGACGCCGTCCGCGCCTGCGATTGCGGGGAGGGATTCCAGTGGCCGAAGGACAGGAAGCCAATCTTCTTCATGTCTCAACAACCGATATCGGCGGCACCCTGTTCCCGCAGCTCACGAGACGTGAGTCTCGCACGACAGAAACCGAAGTGCGGGCGTCGAACATCTGGCCAAGAATCGAAGGCCCCCGTCAGTGAAGGAAACGTATGTGCCGAGTTCTCGCCTATATCGGGCCGGAAATTCCTGTGGAGAACCTGCTGCTCAAGCCGGGCAACAGCCTCATCAACCAAAGCCTCGACCCAGAGCGTCATCCGGAGCTTCAGCTGGCAGGGTGGGGATTCGGGCTCTGGGGCGAGCATCTGCTGACACCAGAGGAACCTTTCGTCTACCGCCGACCCATGCCTGCCTTCTATGACGACAATGCCGGCGGAATCATTCCGAGTCTGCAGGCCAGCACGCTGCTTGCTCATGTGAGAGCAGCCGCCTACAACTCAAGCGTCGTCATGGCCGACGAGAACTGCCATCCGTACTCCTTCTCGGAGACACCCTGGATCGTTGCCCAGAACGGTGACCTGCCGAACTGGAAGCTGTTGCAGAAGGAGCTGCTCCAGCACTGCAAGGACAAGTACCTGGAGCAGATGCAGGGCAACACGGACACAGAATTTCTTTACGTGCTCCTGCTCTCCCTGCTCGAGAGCGACGGCGACGAGGACGTTCAACGCGGGTTCGAAGAGATGTTGAGGCTCATCGTCCAGGCGATGGAGAAGCTCGATCTCGTCGCACTGACCAAGTTGAAGATGGCGCTGGTCGCTCCGAACCGCATCATCGGCGTGAACTTCGGCTTGGGTCGCCAGGGCGAAACCGATCCGGCCGGGGACTGGAGAGAGCTGCGGAAATCCGGCCCGGGTACGGACGACTTTGTGCTCTCCATGCTCCTGGAGCCGATGTACCTGCTCATGGGTCGCAACTTCGAGAAGGATGAGACCTCATACGACTTCGAGGAATGCACCGAAGAAGATGCGACCGCCGTCATCTTCGCCTCCGAGCCCCTGACTGAAGGCACCGACGACTGGTCGACGCTGGAATTCGGCGACATCGTGTTCCTCGAGAGGAAGGGCGAGAAGATCACGAGAAGCGTCAGCACCTTGAAGGTGTAGGCGCGCAAGAAGGGTCAGTCGCTGGCCGGGGGACGCATCGCCCAGCGGATGGCCGACGTGACGAGCTTGCCGCTCGCCCGCACCGCAGTGGCCTCGGTGACCGGCATGTACGGGAGCCGAAGGGCGAGGCGGCTCCACCGGGGCATCATCCCGACGGCGGCGGCCGAGAGCATCGAGTACGGCAGGCGCAGAGCGAGTGGCACCGGTGGGTGCACGAGGATGAAGCGCGCGGCCTGGCGGGCAGCGGCCGTCGATGCCAGCTCGGGCCGGTAGCCGGCCATCACCTCGTCGAGCTCGGCGACGCTCTCGGGCAGGTCGGTGGCGCCGAGTGCCCGCGCCACCACGGCGGACTGGGCGACGTACTCGTCGCGTCCCGCCGCATCGAGCGGCTTGGCGCCGTAGCGGTCGTGGGCGCGCAGGAAGCTGTCGATCTCGGCGATGTGCACCCAGCGCAGCAGGTGCGGGTCGGATGCGGCGTACGGGCGCCCGTCGGGTGTCGTGCCGGTGATGCGGGTGTGCACGGCCCGCACGATGCTGACGGCGCGGTCCGCGTCCTCGATCGTGCCGAACGTCGTCTCCGCCAGGAACGTGCTGGTGCGTTGCAGGCGTCCCCACGGGTCGCCGCGGTAGCCGGAGTGCTGGTCGACGGCCGCCATCGCCAGCGGGTGCAGTGACTGGAGCAGCAGCGCCCGGATGCCGCCCGCGAACATGGACGCGTCGCCGTGCACGACGCAGATCGCGTCCTCCTGCGAGAACCGGCGGGGGCCGTCCGCGAAGAGGATGCGTTCACGTCGCCGCGGGCCTTCGTCGCCGGCGATGCGGGCGAAGATCACCGCCCCCATGCGGCCGCGCAGCGCCTCTGCGGGTCTGGTGAGGCTGCGCTCGGTCATGGTGCGAGAGTAGCCCTGAGTCCCTCAGCTTCGGGCGCGACCTCGTCGGGCAGAACTGGTCCCTCGAGCTGTAGCTCAGCCGCCGAGCAGGCCCAGCTGACGCTTGAGGATCACCAGTCGTGGGTCGAGGCGCATCAGGCGCACCTTCGTCCAGGCGTGCAGCATCCCGGTCATCAGGTCGCAGGCCTCCCACAGCAGGACTCGCTGCGTCGACACCTGTCCGTGCTCCTGGTAGGCAGCGAGGTAGGTGTCGCACAGGTCGTCGAGCAGGGCCAGGTTCTTCTCCAGCGGCTCACCCGACAACATCTCGCCCTTGAACGTCAAGGTGCTGATGCCGATGTCGCGAAGCTTGGCGCGGAAGCGGCCGAGGTCGAGGGCCGGCTCCGCCATCGACGCTCCGTCGAAGTCGATGAAGCCGATCTCGCCGTCGTGCAGCAGCACCTGTGCGGGGCGGAAGTCGTGGTGAGCCGGCACGAGATCACCGGCAGGAACCTGCCGGGCCGCCGCGGTCAGCTGCTCCAGCAGCTCCGTGCCCGCGCCCTTGAGCGACGGGACGGTGAGCGCCAGCCGGTCGATGATGTCCTGAACTTCGGCCAGCTCGTCCTCGAACGTGATCGTGCGCTGGTAAACGGCACCCGAGGCATGGATCGCGGCCAGGGCGCGGCCGGTCTTGGCCAGCTCTTCCCGCAGCGTGTCGAGCATCTGCGGGTCGCCCTCGCGGATGGCGTTGCGGGCCAGCTCCTTCAGCGTCATCGCCTCCGGGATCGGGCCCTGGACGAGGATCTTCTCCTCTTCGTCGAACGCCAGCGGCTCGGCGAGCAGCACGGTGTCACGCCAGGTCTCGGGCCGGTCCCACAGCTGCTTCATGGCATCCCACGCGGTCGAACCCTTGTCGCCCACGTGGGTCTTGAGGACCACGGGAGACGGGCCGGTCGTGCCCTCGGCGTACGTGATCGGCACGACGGTGGTGCAGCGGCTGGTGGGCTTGTAGCGCACGACGTTCGTCTCGCAGGACTCGATCGTGGCGTCGGTGTAACCGGCCGCGCGGATGACCGGCTCGAGGAACTGGGCCGCCAGGGTCGGATCGGTCAGCGTGTTGAGAGCAGGCAGCGCCTCGTCGGACTCCTCACCGTGCAGCTCGAGCCGAAGATCGGGCAGCCAGCACGTCCACGGATCGGCGTCGTTGGACGGCGAGGTGACGGACTCCGGCGGCGTCTGGTCGGGCGCCCAGAGGCGGCCGACGAGCACCACTTCCTCCGGGTCGCCGCCCGGCTTGGCGACCTCGAGCTCGTAGCGGGGGATCCACTGCTCGGCCTTGGCCCGGAGACGCTTCGGCTTGCATGACACCAGGGTGACGCTGCCGTCGACGAGCGGGGCAGCATGCTGCTCCAGGCTCGAGCTGACGCGCCCGCTGTACATGCCGGCAGCAAGCCATTCCGGCAGGATCTCGAAGGCTGACAGCGAGGCCAGGGCCTGGTCGCTGTCGAATCCGGTGGTCACGGTCACTGGGTCACGCTCTCTGTGGTTGTGCACGTGGTCATGTCGACCACGGTCGGGTGTGGGTGTGGACGGAGTCGAGCAGGGTCAAGGCGACGTCGAGACGACGGTCCTTGGTCTGCCGGCACGCGTGCACCGCGGTGCGGGTGAGGGTCAGCGCCCGGTAGAAGCCGACCCGGTCGACGACTCCAGCGGCGGTGGCTGGTGCCGCCGCGCTGTAGCTCTCCACGAACGCCGTGCCCAGGTCGTCGACCAGGGGTCGGGCGTCGTGACCGCTCAGCTTGGTCGCGAGCACGTCGAGGTGGGCCATGTAGCGCCCCACGTCGAGTGCCGGGTCGGCCCAGCACAACGTGTCCATGTCGACGACCGCAGCCATGCCGTCGTCCAGCAGGACCTGCGACGGCGTGAAGTCGCCGTGCGACAGCACCAGGTTGGGCACCTCGGGGGCGTTCCAGAACAGCCCGTCGACGCGGCCGCGGAGGTCGTCGGCGACCTCCGGCCAGACCGAGCCGATGACGTCGAGCTCGCGGCGCAGGCCGGAGAGGTCGTCCGACATCGAGTGGACTGACGCAGGTGCGGTCGTCGTGTGCAGCACCGCCAGCGCCTCGGCCGAGGCGCGAACGGCGTTGCGGAGCTCGTCCGTGTGCTTCTTGTTCTCCTTGCGGGTGTGCTTCGGATCGTCGGCCAGGACGGTCTTCAGCAGCTGTGGCACGAGTGCCACGCCCGGCAGCGCCTCGGTGATGAGCAGACGCAGCGACGCGGAGTACACGAGGGGCCGGGGGAAGCGAACCGGTGAATCGATCACCGAACCCTCCGGACTCCGGGTGAGCGCCTTCAGGTTGCGGGCGATGGCGTCGCCGCTGTCGTCGCCGTACACCTTGCCGTACAGGTCAGGCGATCGGCCCGGCCCTTCCGGGAAGTGGTAGCGCAGCACGCACGCGCCTTCGCGCGGGTGATGGACCGTCTCGGCGGTCGGCAGCTGGTCGATACCGGCGAACTTCACCAGGTTGCTGACGACGGACGGGTTGGTGGCTCCGATCAGCGTCGGCAGGGCCGGGTCGATCGGGAACGGGTGCAGGGCCAGTCCGGCTCCGGCTGCGACCGCGGAGGTCTCCATCCACGGACCGGTTTCGGCGGTGCGCATCTCGGTCATGCGCCGGACGCGGTGCCGGACGTACTCGGCCGCGGCCTCGTCACTGCGCAGGACGCGTCCCAGCACCATGTGCTCGGAGGTGCCGCCGCTCGGGTCAGCCAGCCGGAGCTGGTAGCTCAGGGTGCAGGTGCGGTCCTCGCGCAGCCACACCTTGCCCACGTCGATGGCCTCGACGCTTGCACCGGAGCCCAGCAGCTGGTGCTCGACGGCCTCGGCGACGAACGACTCGTCCATCGCCTTGACCAGACCCGGCAGGCGCTTGTGGATCGAGTCGACGAGCGTCGGGATGCTCTTCGCCCGGGTGCCGTGCGTGACGGGCGTCGACTTCGGTGTGTGTGACTTGCGCGTTCCGGCGGCGGCGGCGATCTTGGCGCGACGTCGCGGGGCGACCACGCCGGTGAGGGGCGTGAGCGGAAGGCCGTCCTCGTCCGGCTCGTCCGTCCTCTTGATCGGAGGCGGGCCGTCGACGACTCGGCCGTCGGCGACGACGAGGATGCGGTCCGAGCGCTCGATCAGGCCGGGGTCGTGAGAGATGACGATCGTGGTCTTGTTCCGCATCAGCAGGGCGAGCGCGTCGACGACGACCTCAGCCGACTCGGCGTCCAGGCCGGTGGTCGGCTCGTCGAGGATCAGCAGCGGAGTACGGCGGATGAAGGCGCGGGCGATCGCGAGTCGCTGCCGCTGGCCGCCGGACAGCGTGGATCCACGCTCTCCGAGAGGCGTCGCGTAGCCGTCCGGCAGCTCCATGATGAAGTCGTGCGCGTTGGCCAGCTTCGCGGCCGTCTCGATGTCCTCCTGGGTGGCGTGCTCGATGCCGTAGGCGATGTTCTCGGCGACGCTGCCTGCCAGCAGGACGGTGTCCTGCAGCACCAGGCTGACCTGACTCCGCAGCGACTGGAGGGTCATCGACTTGATCGGGATGCCGTCGATGAGGACCTCGCCGGCGTCCGGGTCGTAGAGCCGCGGGATCAGCTGGGCGACAGTGCTCTTGCCGGCGCCGCTCGGACCGACGAGCGACACGACCTCGCCGGGCGCGACCTCGAAGTCGACGTCCAGCAGGACGGCGGGACGGTTCTCCGCGCTGGTCCCGTCGGCGTGCTCGGCGGGGTACGTGAACCCGACGTGGCTGAAGGCCAACCGGCCCTGCAGCTCGGGCGCCTCGACGGCGTCCGGGCTGTCCTCGACCATGACCTGACGGTCGAGCAGGTCGTCGATGCGGTCGACGCTGGCGTAGACCTTGCCGATCTTGTACCACTCGCTGACGATCTTGCGGGCCGGCTTGAACATGTTCTGCAGCAGCAGGATGAACAGCACCAAGGTGCCGATCGTGATCGAGCCGCTGTCGACCAGCCACACGCCCAACCAGACGACTGCCGAGATCGCCAGCGCCTCGACGAGAGCGATCGTGAAGCTGAACTGGGCCTGGATGTTGGACGCGTCAACTGAGGCGTGCATGCTCTTCGCGGTCTGGCGGGAGAAGCGGTGGAGGTCGACGGATCCGCGGCCGTAGCTCTGGACCAGGCGGATCGAGGTGAGCATCTCCTGGGCGGTCGAGGCCAGCTCGCCCTCACGACCGCGCTGGGTCTTGGACGCGATCTTGATGCGCTGCGAGTAGTAGCGGGAGATGACCGCGAGTATCGGCACCACGAACAGAGCGACGATGGCCACACGCCACGACTGGAACATCAGGAACGTGAAGCTGCCGACCAGCACGAGGAGGCTGCCGACGATGTTGCTGACCGACTTGACCACGAAGTCCTCGACCACCAGCACGTCGCCGGTGACTCGCGTGAGGACGTCGCCGGTGCGCTTGGAGTCGTGGTACGCCAGCGGCAGTCGCTGCAGGTGCGAGTACATGGCCGTGCGGATGCTGTAGCCGAGTGAACGGCCACCCCGCGCCATGCAGATCTCGGTGAGCGAGTCGGCCGCGCTGTTGATCGCCGCGATCAGGATCACGGCGATCGTGAGGATCAGGATCGTCTCCCAGCGCGGCGAGCCGAGGAAGGACGGGCCGCCGAGCTCGCGCAGGTTGGGCTTGTTGCCGCCCAGGAAGTCGATCAGCCAGGCGATCGGGTACGGCTCGATCACCGAGGTTGCCGCCTCGAAGACGAGCAGGGTCATGCCGACGATGTAGATCTTCGGGCTGCCCTTGAAGCGCGCGAACAGGCGGATGGCACGACGCATGTCGCCACGCGTCGCGCCGCGGCGCTGCGCCTTCTTCGTTTCCTTTGTCGTGCTCATGCCGTTTCCGCCAGTCTGTCGAGGATCCGGTCCGCCTCGTGGATCAATGCCGCAGGGACGGGGGACCGGGGGGCCCGTGCGAATGATCGAAGTGCCTTGCGTTCGAGTGCGAGCGCTTCGTGCCAACGAATCCGGTACAGGTGCGACTCGTCGGTTGCTTGGAGGTACGCCGTCAGGAACTCCTCGGCCAGGACCGGGAGCCGTTCGACCAGGGCCGAAGGCCGGCCGGCGAGAGCGTGCCGGACGGAGTACTGACGCAGGGTCGCCATGAACGTCCCCACGTCGGCCGCCTGGTCGGAGATCCCGCAGTGGTCGAGGTCGAGCAGGTTGACGATCTGCTCGTCGAGCAGGAACTGGCTCGGCTTGCAGTCGCCGTGAACCGGCCCGATGGTGGCGGCCGGGAGCTGCTCCTGCGCGGTGATGAGCCGCGTGGCCAGACGATCGGCCTGCTCGCCGAGTCGTGGATCGACCGAGGCGATGCCGGCGGAGCGAACACCGAAGCGCTTCAGCTCCTTGTCGACCGATCGCTCCCGGTGCAGCACCGGTCGTGAGGCGTGCAGCTCGGCGAGTGCTCGCGCGGCACGGCGGACGGCCTCGGTGGCGTCACTCGGGCAGAGCCGGGTGTTGCCGACCAGGGCATCCAGCGGCGCTCCGTGCACAGGGCGTTGGACGACCCACCCGAGATCGTCGAGGTGCGCGGCGATGGGCGCGAACCGCAGTGTCGAGGCGCCCTCGGCCGCGTCGGCCAGTGCCACGGACTCCTCCGCGACGGCGGCAGCCTTGGTCCGGTTGTGGTAGGCCTTCGCCACCACCGAGGTGTCGCCGGACGTCAGCCAGACCGTGGCGCGCTTGCCGGGGCGGTAGCGCAGCAGCTCGACGCGCGTACGTCCGGTTCCACCCACGAGCGGGCCGACCGAGGTCGGGTCCAACAGCAGCGGGAGGGACGGGAGGTCCGGGTCATGGGGGAACGGGCTGAGCCGGACACCGTCCGGCAGCGGGAGCAGGTCGCCGCGCACGAGCTGGTCGCCAATCGAGTACAGGATGACCGCTCGGACGCCCGGCTCGTACTTGGCGTCGAGGACGTGGCAGGTCGCACTGCGTGAGCCGGTGGCGGCCGCCAGCTCAGGCCGCATCCGCCACGACTGCAGTGCTTCGAGGAAGCGATCGCAGTGAGCGATCGCGCTTTCTTCCACCATGGTGCTCACCGGGTCACCTCCATCTCGGTGTCATTTCGCGCCTGAAAAGTGCTTTTGCGCGCCTGAAAAGAATAGATAGTTTCGAGCCTGGCTGCGGCCGTTTTCACGTCATAGTCAGCCTCCACCGTGCGGCGTCCGGCGGCGCCCATGCGACGGCGCAGCTCCGGGTCCGCGACGACCGCGCCGATCGAGCGTGTGATGGCCTCGATGTCCTCCGGATCACAGAGCAACCCGTTGACGTCGTGGTCGACGAGCTCGGTGATGCCACCCGCGGTCGTCGTGACGACGGGCAGTCCGCACGCCATCGCCTCCACGAGGACGTTGGGGATGCCGTCTCGGTCGCCGTCCTTGGTCTGGATGGGGGTGAGCACGAACGCGTCGGCGTCGGTGAGGGCTGCGACGACTTCGTCGCTGTCGCGGGCGCCCATGAACTCGACGCGCTCCGCGAGGCCGAGCTCGTCACGCAGCTGTACCAGCTCGTCCTCGAGCGGGCCGTCACCGTAGATCCGGAGGGAGAAGGGAGCGTCGATGCGGGCCAGGGCGTGGAGGAGGTCGTCGAAGCCCTTCTTCTCGACGAGACGACCCACCGACACGAGGGCGGGCACGTCGTTGCCGTCAGTGTGTTCCGACGGCGTGAACCGGTCGAGATCGACGCCGTGATGGATGACCTCCACGGGGATCTGCTCGCTGTTCGGCAGCGTCTCGCGGATGAAGGTGACGTTGGCTTCGCAGCAGGTCACCAGCGTGGTCGCACGCTCCGCCCGAGCGGCGAGGCTGCTCGCGGGGATCTGGTAGAGGTCGCGGGCGTGCCCGGTGAAGCTGAACGGCAGACCGGTCAGCATCCCGACGAGCATCCCGACCAGGGCAGGGTCGTGCGCGAAGTGCGCGTGCACGTGGGTGGGCCGATCCGTGCCGCTCCGCGCGTTGATGCTTGCGGCGATGCGGACGGCGTGGGTCAGGCACTCCATGGCCGAGCAGTCGCCGTAACCGGCAGCCAGGCCCGGACGCCGCAGGCACAGCGTCAACGCGGACAGGTAACGGCGGGGTGCTGCGGCGAACGCCGACAGATGGGCGCGAGCCCGGCGCACCGGCTCGTCCAGGTACATGATCGGCGCCTGCACGGCAGCCACCTGTGGCTGGACGACGGTCTCGCCCGAGTGCACCAGGCTGACGACGTCGATCTGCACGCCTCGCTGCTCCATCGCCAACACCTCGTTGACGATGAACGTCTGCGACAGCCGCGGCCAGCTGCGCACGATGTAGACCACGCTGCCGGTCATCACGACCACCCCTGCCACGGAGTGTCGACACAGGCCATGCCCCGTGCCAGAGCGGCGTCCGCGATGTCCAGGCGCTGCTCGCGGTCGACACCGCGGAACGGACCGCTGCCGGCCACCGCCTGCTTCGCGATCTTCAGGCACGTGTAGGCGCGGAACGGCGCGAGGCTGCCCTTGTCGACCCAGCCGCTGGCCGCCGAGTACGACTCGATGAACCACTCGACCAGGTGCGACGCCCCGAGCTGGTCGAGGTAGGTGCAGAAGTGCGCGACGTCGAACGCCGCGTCGCCCATCCTGGCCTCGTCGAGGTCGATGACGCAGGTGTGCTCGCCCACGAGCACGTGACCGGCGTGGAAGTCCTTGTGAATCGGCACGACGGCGTCGACGGCGTCGATCGCAGCCGAGTGCGCCGCTGCCGCCCAACGGGAGGCCAGCACGTCGGCCGCCTCGGCTGCCGCGGGGTGCTCCTCCGCGATCTGCGCGGTCCACTGCCGGGTGCTCACGAGCTCGCGAGCCAGTGAGAGGTCGCGCGGCAGCCGCAGCTCCGACCCGTGCAACCGTGCGAGCCACTGCGCGGCGTTCCGCACGCCCTCGGCCCCACGCGGACCGTCGAGCAGTGAGTCCAGAAGGGTGCCGTCGTCGGCTCGGTAGAACAGCAGCCTGTGCTCGCCGGCGAGGCCGATCGGGGTCGGCACGCGGAACGACCCGCCACCGAAGGGCCCGTCGGCGAGCTGGCGCAGGTGGTAGTAGGACAGGCGCGCCAACCGAGCCTGCGCGAACTGCTTGCCGATGACCGGCACGGCACCGGAGGTGTCGTCGAGCCCGCGAACCTCGTACCGGACGACTTGTCGCCGTCCACGAGCGACGCCGAGCAGCTCGGCGGAGTCGACCTCGACCTCTCGACCGGTGGCATCGCGGAGCACCTTCGCCGCCTGATCGACGGCGAGCAGGTCGACCTCGGTGACGCTGGGTCGTGAGATGTCGCTGAGCAGGTTCTCGGCGGCCTCGGCCAGCGTGTCCGTCATCCTCCAGGCGCTCACTTCGAGCCGGCGGAACCGGCGAACGGCGACCTGGACGAGTCCGGCGGCTCGCCACCAGCGCAGCGCGTCGGGGCGCAGCTCGGCCGCGGCCTTCTCGTACGACGCCAGAAGGGCGCGTTCGGCCTCGATGAGGTCCTTCTGCTGGTTCGGGTGACGGATTCCTTGCCACGTCATGTGGGCCAGGGCCACGCCCAGGTCCTGTTCGCGGTCGCTCTGACGGACCTCGTCGACGTCGAGCAGCACGAGGCGACCGTCCGGCGTGACCACCACCTGGCCGGCTCGGAAGGAGCCGTGGCCGAGAACGCGTTCGCCGGGATCGGGCATCGAAGCGGCGAGCGTGTCGAGGATCGCGCCGAGGCGGGTCCCGATGGCCGGGTCGGCGCACTCGACGGCGGCCATCGCGTCGGCCAGCGTGATGACCTGTTGATCGGCCGACCACGTCGAGTCTGGTTCCACGGGGAGAGCGTGAAAGCCGGCCAGCAGGTCGCCCAGGTCGCTGCCGAGGCGGATCTTGGCGTCGGCCGGGACGTCGGGATCGCTCAGGATGGACGAGGCCGAGCGTCCGTCGATCGACCGTCCGACCACCACGTGCAGGTCGGGCCACCAGGCCACCATCTCGGCGACCAGACCGCTGGACTGGACGGACGGCTCGGTGTGCAGCGCGGCGATCCGCGCATAGGCGTCGGGCTGCACCGCCTTGGCGAAGAACGTCGAGCTTCCGGACGCGCCGACGACGTCGTAGCGCAGGACGCAGCGCGAGCCCGGCCGGTACCGCACCGGCTCGACGACACACTCGACCGGCTCGCCGAGCACGACCTCGAGCCGACGGGCGACCTCGGCCGGATCGGCCGCGGCCGTGAGCGCCGGCAGGGAAGTGTCGTCGCGCCAGCCGTAGCGACCCCACTCGTTGCCGCTGACCTCAACGGCGAAGAGCTCGTGCTGTCCGACCGCGTCGTCGACGTACGCCAGCCGGCACACCTCACCAGGTGTCCAGCGGACGTCGTGCAGGCGCCATGGGCCCTGACCCGAGCAGGTACGGAAGGCTCGGGGCAGCGATGCGAGCGACGGATCGAGCTCAGCCAGTGTGGCAGCCGTGCCGGCGTCGAGGGTGATTCCCTCCATCACGCACCCCGCGCCAGAACGGGCGCGGCGGCGGCGACACGCGCGCGAACGTGAGAGTCCCACGCGGGGTAGTGCACGGCGCAGCGGCGCGCCGTGAGCTTGAGGTCGAACAGCCGGGTGAGCAGGGCGGCTCGGTCCCAGCGCGCGGGATCGCACTCGCCGTATCCGGCACGGAAGCTCTCGGCGAGCGCTCGGGCCCGCTCGCTGTCCGGAGCGCACCACCAGTGCAGGTCGGCGGCGAACTTCGCGAGGTCGAGCGCCGGGTCGGCGGGGCCGCACCGGTCGAGATCGAGGAGTCGCACCTGTCCGTCGAACGCGAGCACGTTGTCGGACTTCAGGTCGCCGTGCGTGAACGTCGGTGCCTCGGTGGGCACGTGCGCGAGCCCTTCGACGACGGCATCGACGATCGTCAGGAAGTCGGATCCGAGCTGCGGGACCAGCGTGCCGATGTGCTCGCCGGCACGGATGGTCGAGGCGACCTCCGCCTGGAGGTCGCGGGGCTCATCGGGCGACGAGGGCAGGAGGTCGGTCGGGGTGTCGTGCAGCACTCGCACGGCTCGGCCGAGAAGGTGCGTCAGTCGCGCGGCCTGGCCGGGATCGGCCAGGCGTTGCCAGAGCGGTTCGCCCGGCGAGCTGGCCCAGAGGCCGGCGTGGTCGACGGCCGAGTACCCGATCGGCTCAGCCAGTCCGGCACCCGGGCACTCGATGGCCATCCTCGATCCGAGCGCCTGCGCGACGGGCACGGCACGAGCGCCGGAGTCGTCCTTGTCGATCTTGACGTAGACGGCCCGGTCAGGTGAGGACACCCGGAGGACGTGGCGCTGACGGGGCCGGTAGCGGATCGTCTCGATCCGACCGGTGAAGCCGAGCAGGTCGGTGAGGTAGGCGTCATCGTGGAGCCGGGCCAGGTGGGGCATCGACGGATCGTCCGGTGAGACGAGCACCTCGATCGACTCGTTCGTCCAGGCCACGGCGGCGTGCCGGGCGGGGTCGCCGGGGCTCAGCTCGTAGTAGGCACTGAGCTTGCGGGACGGCTTGTACTTCGTGCGGATCAGGCGCGGGGTGGATCCGTCCCACCACGGCGCCTGCTCGGCGAGCAGCGCGCGAACACCGTGCTTCAACGGATCGAGCGCCATGGCACGCAGCGCTTCGACGCCGTGGATACCGGCGAGCGTCTCTTCGAGCAGTTCTGATGTGGAGAACTCTCGGTGGATGGTGCGCTTCACCTCAGCCTCCGGTGGAAGCAGGTACGACCGCGTACTCGTCGACCTGCTCGTGTAGCAGCTCGGCGGCACGCACTCTTCCACCGAGATCAGGGGGACCGGACACCACGTCAGGTGCCGAGGACAGGGCTTCGACCATGCTGTTGGCGAGGGACTTCGGAGCGAGCAGCTCCGGTGCCAGCCACCGCAGCCAGCCGCGCTCGGCAAACCGGCTGACGCGCATGGTCTGCTCGGCGCTCGGGCCGGCCCGCGGCACCAGGAGCGCCTTGGTGCCGACGCTGAGGATCTCCGCGGTCGTGTTGTAGCCACCCATCGCCACGACGAGATCGGCGGCCGCCATGTGCCCCAGCGAGTCCTGGACGCTGGGCACGAGATGGACCGGCAGGCCCTGGGCGCGGATCCGGAGGTCTTCCTGCAGCTCCGGCGCGAGGAACGGGCCGGTGACGATGACAACTTCGGCGTTCCGCTCGGCCGTCAACGCCGGAACGGCGTCGAGCAACGTGCCGAACAGGGGGTAAGCGTCTGCTCCGCCTCCGGCCATGGCGACGATGAGCTCGGCGTCCTTGTTCTCGCCGAGATACTGCTCCCGGATCGGCTCGACCGAGTGGGTCGGCGCCGGTGAGGCGACGTAGCCGCAGTAGCTGAGTCGTCGGCTGAGCTCCGGTTCCCACGCATACTGCGCGGCCACGTCGAACACGTCCTTGGAGCCGTACACGAAGACGTCGTCGAAGTGCCGGCGGAGCACCTCGAACGCACCCTCGAGGTGCCAGCGGCGGCGGACCGTCTCGGGCGAGTCGAGGATGTCGCGGAGTCCGAGCACCGTGCGGCACGGCAGGGTCTCGAGGGCTTCCAGGGTGGGGACGAGCTCGCCCATCGCACCGTGCGGCATGTGGTCGACCAGAAGGACGTCGGGCTCGAAGGTCAGGGCGGTGGTCTTGATGATCTCCGCGCGCATCGCCAGGACGTCACTGAACTTCAACGACAGCCGCACGGGGTTCCAGTTGCCCGGGCTCACCTTGCGGATCGACGGAAGCTTGACGAAGTCGTGGCCGGGCGCCGCGGAGAAGAACTGGCCGATCGGTGAGTCGCTGATGGTGATGACGCTCGCGTCGGGGCGCGCCGCCATGTACTCCGCTGCGAGCAGCGTGGTGCGGCGGAGGTGACCCAGTCCGAGACCGTCCTGGGAGTAGATCAGCATGCGGGGGCTGTCAGAGGTCATTGCAACCCTTCCGAGCGAAGTCCCCGATGCCAGTCGAGCTGGCGTTTCAGACCGGTGCGCAGGTCGACCGTCGGCTTCCAACCGAGCTGGTCGCGGGCCGAGGTGATCTCACCCTCGGTGCGCGGGACGTCACCGGGACGTTCGTCGTTCGTGTCGCGCGTCGACTCGATGCCGACCAGGGTCTCCAGGTGGCCGACGAGCGTGTTCACCGACGTCGGCTGGGTGCTCGCGACGTCGAGCACAGCACCGGTGGGCACATCGGCGAAGAGTGCCTGCGCCGTGGCTTCGACGATGTCCTCGACGAAGGTGAAGTCGCGGACCTGGGTGCCGTCGCCGTAGACCGTCAACGGGCGGCCGTCGAGGAGGCACTCGATGAAGCGGTGCGCGGCCATGTCGGGACGCTGGCGAGGTCCGTAGACGGAGAAGTAGCGGAGCGAGACCGTGGGGAGGCCGGCACCGGCGTAGGCGCCGACCAGCGTCTCGGCCGCCAGCTTGGTGACGCCGTAGGGGCTGGCGGGACGCGGCTCGCCGGTGGCCCTGAGGGTGTCGGCCCCGGTGCCGTACACCGAGGAGCTGGAGGCGTACACCAGCCGGTTCACGCCGTGCTTGCTCGCCGCCTCGAGGAGACGCTGCGTGGCCAGCACGTTCCGATCGACGTACCGATCGAAGTTCGGGCCCCAGGAGTTCGAGACACCAGGCTCGCCGGCGAGGTGGGCCACGACGTCGACGCCGTCGAGCACCTCGTCGAGGGGAGCGGTGTTCAGGTCGTCCGACACCATCTCGAACCCCGGGTCGCGCATGATCGCCTCGGCGTTCGCGCGTTTGCGCGCGGGATCGTAGAAGGTGGTGAAGGCGTCGAGCCCGCGTACCGTGTGCCCCTGTCGAAGAAGCGACTCACACAGGTGGCTGCCGATGAAACCGGCTGCACCTGTGACCAAGACTTGTGTCATGCGATTCCTCGAGAGCACCTAGGAGTTGGAGTGAACGCTAGCCCAACAATCTGAGAAATGTCTGGATGATTCTCAGAACTTATCGGACTCGGGCGGGTCAGCCCATGACACAGGGGTGCCATCCCGTATGGTCCATTCCGGCCAGATCATGGTGCTGACCTGCAGCCGTATCAGCTCAAAGGCAGCGTAACCTGCACCCTCGCGCCGCCGATCGGCGCCTCTGTGATCTCGATCTCACCGTCATGAACTCGGACGATTTCTGAGACGATCGCCAGTCCGAGCCCAGCTCCGCCGGTACCGCGTTCGCGAGATGCGTCGACCCGCACGAAGCGCTGGAGCACGCCGTCGCGCAGGTGCTCGGGAATGCCGGGGCCGTCGTCGTCCACCGTGAGGATTGCGTACTGGCCGTTGGCGTGGAGGGACACGTCGATGGACGAGTCGGCGTAGCGACCGGCGTTCTCGAGCAGGTTCGAGACGACGTGCTCGAGCAGCGCCGGCTGGCCCGAAACCTGAACGGGCTCGACGTGGTCGGTGCTGACCGGGATGTCCCCCGTCTCGACCGCCGCCACCGATTCGCGAACGACCTCCTCCAGGTCGACGGGGCCCGTTCCCGAGCCGATCGTGCCGGCGTCACTCCTGGCGAGCAGGAGCAGGTGGTCGACGAGCCGGCGCATCCGGAAGGTC
The DNA here is from genome assembly GCA_963839625.1 of uncultured Actinomycetota bacterium. Lineage (GTDB taxonomy): Bacteria > Actinomycetota > Actinomycetes > Propionibacteriales > Nocardioidaceae > Aeromicrobium. Next base: position 63,571 of record CAWIWE010000021.1, read on the forward strand.
TCGTGCAGGAGATCGCGGGCGAGCCGATCATCGGCGTCAGGCCCTGCGTTCCGCAGCTCGGTCTCGAGGCGTGCCTGCAGGGTCGTGATCGGGCTGCGCAGCTCGTGGGCCGCATCGGCGACGAACGCCTCCTGACGGTTGGCGCTGTCCTCCAGCCGCGCGAGCATCTCGTTGATCGTTCGAGCGAGGGCGAAGATCTCATCGTGCACCAACGGTTCGGGAACCCGCTGGTGCAGCTTGCTGCCGGTGATCTCGTCCGCGCGATCACGGATCGCCATCACCGGCGCCAACGCGCGACCGATCACTCCCCAGAGCACGGCGGCGAGCAGGGCGATCAGCACGGCCAGACCGACGAGCCCGATGTCCTCCGCCACCTCCATGACCTCGTCGACGTCCTCGATGTCGACGGCCACGAAGATGCTCACCGGGCCGTTCGGGGTCCGGGCGCCGAGCGCGACCACGCGGAACGGCCCGTCCTCGTCGAACGGGAGGAACTCGCGGTCGAACACGCTCACCTGGAAGGGCTTCTGCACGCGCTGGAGGAACGGGGTGCTCCCCGCCGCGTTCTGGGTCGTGCTGATCACGCGGCCGTCCTCGACGACCTGTACGGCGGCGGCGATGTCCTCGGTGGGTGCGAGCACCGGAGGCAGTGCACTGGCCTGGGCGAGCTCGGCGACGGCCTCGGCCGCATCCGTTCCGGCATCGTCCGCGGTGTCGATCAGCTCGGCGCGAATCAGGGTCAGGAGCAGGAAGCCGCCGATGACCAGCATCGCCGCGACGACCACCGACGAGATGAGCAGCATCCGCGTGCGTAGCGACATCCGCCGGTACCACCTGGTGCCGGACCGGTGATTCACAACGCCTCCAGCCGGTATCCCTTGCCACGTACGGTCTGGAACATGTTCGTGCCGAACGGGGCATCGAGCTTCTTGCGGAGATATCCGACGTACACCTCGACGAGGTTGGTGTCACGGGCATCGGGGTCGCCCCAGACGTCGCGCATGATGTCTTCCTTCGAGCGCGTCTCGCCCTCAGCGCGCATGAGGTACTCCAGGAGCGCGGCCTCCCGACGACTGAGCTCGACCTGGTCGTGGCCGCGACGAGCCACGCGGCGCCGCGGATCGAACACGAGGTCGCCGACGATCAGCTCCGACCATCCCGCCTCGGCACCGCCGCGCCGCAGCAGGGCGTCGCAGCGGGCGACCAGCACGGTGAACGTGAACGGTTTGCGCAGGTAGTCGTCGGCGCCGAGCTCCAGCGCATCCGTCTCGTCGTTCGTGCCGTCCTTGGCCGTCAGCATCAGGATCGGGACGGCGACGTCCTCCGAGCGCAGCCGCTGACACATCTCTATTCCGGACATGCCGGGCAGCATCCAGTCCAGGATGATGAGGTCGAACGTGGACTCCTTCGCGAGTCGATAGCCCGAAAAACCGTCGTGGGTCACCTGCACGGTGAAGCCATGACCCTGCAAACCGTCTTGTACGGACTGCGCGAGCCCGACCTCGTCCTCAACCACCAACACTCGAACCATGGTCGACAGTCTCCCACCCGGTCGCGCGGCTCGGGACAAATCAGCTGACGTCGGTCAGCAGGTGCCCGCGCTCCTCGCGTCGACGGCGCTGCTCCTCGGGATCCGGAACGGGCACGGCGGCGATGAGGCGCTGCGTGTACGCCTCGCGCGGCGAGCCGAGCACCTGCTCGCGCGGACCGATCTCCACGAGCTTGCCGTTCTGCATCACGGCCACGCGGTTCGCGAGCGTGTCGACGACCGCGAGGTCGTGGCTGATGAACAGGCACGCGAACTGCAGACGGCTCTGCAGCTCGGTGAACAGCTCGAGCACTCGAGCCTGCACGGAGACGTCGAGCGCCGAGGTCGGCTCGTCGGCGATCAGCAGGTCCGGGTCGAGCGCGAGGGCGCGGGCCAGGCTGACGCGCTGGCGCTGCCCACCGGAGAGCTCGTGCGGGAAACGTCCGGCATAGCCGGAGGTGAGCTCGACACTCTCCAACAGCTCGGCCACCTTGGCGTCGATCTCGCGGTCGGCCATCGTCGTCTGGACGTGCAGCGGCTCGCCGATGCAGTCGCCGATCGACATGCGCGGGTTGAGCGACGCCGCGGGGTCCTGGAACACGAACCCGAAGCGGGCCCGATGCGGACGGAGCTTGGCCTCGCTCAGGCCGGAGATGGTCGTTCCGGACACCGTGATCGAGCCGCTCGTCGGCTGCTGGAGCCCGACGGCGGCCCGGCCGACAGTCGTCTTGCCTGAGCCGGACTCGCCCACGAGGCCGAGAACCTCGCCGCGACGCACCTCGAGTGACACGTGGTCGACGGCCCGGAACGGCGGTTGCCCGATGCGGCCCATGAACTCGACGACGAGGTCGTCGACGCCCAGGACGACGTCGGCGTCGTCGCCGACCGGTTGGGGTCCGTTCTCCTGGCCGAGGTGGGGGACGGCATCCAGGAGCAGCTTCGTGTACGGGTGCCGGGGCGTGGCGAACAGCTGCTGGGCCGGCGCCTCCTCGACGATCGTGCCGCGGTACATCACCACGACGCGGTCGGCCATGTCGGCGACGACACCCATGTTGTGGGTGATCAGGATGATTGCGGTGCCGAGTCGATCGCGGAGCTCGAGCAGCAGCTCAAGGATCGCCGCCTGCACGGTGACGTCGAGGGCGGTCGTCGGCTCGTCGGCGATGATGACGTCGGGGTCGCACGAGATCGCCATCGCGATGACGACGCGTTGCTTCTGGCCGCCGGACAGCTGGTGCGGGTAGTAGTCGACGCGGTGCTCGGGGTCGGGCAGGCCGACCAGGTCGAGCAGCTCGATGGCGCGGGCCCGGGCGGCGTTCTTGTTCATGTCGGAGTGCGCCCGCAGGCCCTCGATGATCTGCCAGCCGACGGTGTAGACCGGGTTGAGCGCCGTGGAGGGCTCCTGGAACACCATCGAGACCTCGTCGCCGCGGATGGGGCGCAGGTCGTTGGTGGACTTGCCGAGGAGCTCGTCGTCACGAAGCTGGGCCGACCCGGTGACCTTCGCCGTGGGCGGCAGCAGGCCGAGCATCGCCCGAGAGCTCACCGACTTGCCCGACCCGGACTCGCCCACGACCGCGACGACCTCGCCGGGGCCGACGTCGAAGCTGATGCCGCGTACCGCGTGGACCGTGCCGGCGTCGGTGCTGAAGTCGACCGTGAGGTCGCGCAGGCTCAGGGTCGCGACGCGCCGCTCGGCGGCCGGTTCGGTGGGCGCCGCCGCCGGAGCGTCAGATCCCTCGGCGTCGACCAGCTCGGCGAACTCGGTCTCGATCTCCTTCTCGTCGGCC
>CAWIWE010000022.1:0-105393 GCA_963839625.1 uncultured Actinomycetota bacterium
TGGGCCCCGTGGGACTCGAACCCACAACCCGCGGATTAAAAGTCCGCTGCTCTGCCAATTGAGCTAGGGGCCCGCGGGGCCAGTCTGCCAGCCCTCGGCCCGGCGTCCGCGGACCCACAGACTCATCTGGGAAAACGCGCACACAGATGGCAGCATGGGAGATACGCTCGTGCCAACGACATGACAGCGACGATGAACACCCTTACTCCGGAGTCCCCCTGATGCCAGAGCCACTCGACCACCGCCTGCGCGACGACGCGGTGCTCGACGAGATCGAGCTCACGAGCCGCCTGATGATCGCGGCCACCGAGCTCGGCCGTCCGCTGTCCCAGCACGAGGTCGACGATATCCTCGGCGTCGTCGCTAGCTGATCATCCGACGTCCCACGACCGCGGTTGGCGCTCCGTTCATCGGACCCCCTAGCATGATCGTGGCCTGCAATCACCGACAGGAGCCATGGCGTGCGATTCCGCATCCGACCACTTGAGTCCTCGTTCTACGAACTGTTCTCCGAAGCGGCTTCGCACCTCGTCCACGGTGCCGGTCTCTTGGCGCAGACGCTCGACGAGAGCAGCGACAAGAACGCGATCGCGGAGCAGATGCGCGAGGCCGAGCACGATGCCGACGAGACCACCCACAAGATCGTCCGGACGGTGAACAGCACGTTCATCACCCCGTTCGACCGTGAGGACATCTACCGCCTCGCCAGCAGCCTCGACGACGTCATGGACTTCATGGAGGAAGCGGTCGACCTGCTCGGCCTCTATGAGATCGACACGCTGCCCGCGGAGTTCGCTCCTCAGGTCGAGGTGCTGCAGCGAGCCACCCAGATGACGGCCGATGCGATGCCGCGACTGCGCACGATGAAGGACCTCGAGGAGTACTGGATCGAGATCAACCGGCTCGAGAACCAGGGCGACCGCTCGTATCGTCGTATCGTCGCCGATCTGTTCAGTGGCAACCACAAGACCCTCGACGTGCTCAAGCTCAAGGACATCGTCGACTCCCTCGAGCACGCCATCGACGCCCTCGAGTCAGTGGCGAACACGGTGGAGCAGATCGCCGTCAAGGAGTCCTGAGCAGTGGAATTCACCCTGGCGCTGGTGATCGCCACTGTCGCCATCGCCCTGTTCTTCGACTACACCAACGGCTTCCACGACGCGGCCAACGCGATCGCCACGTCGGTCTCGACCAGAGCGCTCACTCCGCGCCTCGCGCTCACGATGGCGGCCATCCTCAACTTCGTCGGGGCGCTGCTGGGCGTCGAGGTGGCCAAGACGATCAAGGACATCCTCACCGGGTTCGACTCCATCGACTCGCCCAACCACGCCCTGACCGTCGTCGTCAGTGCCCTCGTCGGTGCCATCACCTGGAACCTCATCACGTGGTACTTCGGCATCCCCTCGTCGTCCTCGCACGCGTTGATCGGCGGACTCGTGGGAGCGGGCCTCGCCTCCGGTGTCACGGTCGACTGGGACAAGATCGTCGAGAAGGTCGCCATCCCGATGATCGTCAGCCCCACTCTGGGCTTTGTCGGGGCATTCCTCGTGATGCTCGCCATCATGTGGATCTTCCGCAGGGCGCGACCGTCCGCGGTGAACCGGGGATTCCGGCTCAGCCAGACGGTCTCGGCGGCCATGCTCTCACTCGGCCACGGGCTTCAGGACGCGCAGAAGACGATGGGCGTCATCGTCCTCGCCCTGATCGCCGGCGGCTACGGACCTGCCGAGGGAGAACGCGAGATCCCGCTCTGGGTCATCCTCTCTGCCGCGGCCGCCATCTCGGCGGGCACCTTCTCCGGCGGCATGCGCATCATGCGCACGATGGGGCGCCGCATCATCGCGCTCGATCCGCCCCGAGGCTTCGCCGCGGAGCTGACGGCGTCGTTCGTGCTCTACTTCATGGCGATCGGGCAGGGAGCACCGGTCTCGACCACCCACACGATGGCCTCATCGGTGATGGGAGCCGGCGCCTCCAAGCGATTCAGCGCCGTTCGCTGGGGCGTCGCCCGCAACATCGTGATGGCGTGGATCATCACCCTCCCGATGGCCGCCGCCGCTGCGGCACTGAGCTACGGGCTCATCCACCTGTTCATCCCCGGGAACTAACCACCGTCGCGCTGTCAGCGAACCTGGCTTCGCAACGGGCGCCTTCGGCGCGGAACGCTCAACCTGGGTTCACGCTCGCTCGCTGCGCTCGCTCGGTTCACCCAAACCGGCCCTGGATGTAGGCCTCGGTGGCCGACTCGTCGGGGTTGGAGAAGATCTTCTCGGTCCGTCCGAACTCCACGAGTCGTCCGGCCTTGCCGATGCCCGACAGGTTGAAGAACGCCGTCTCGTCGGAGACCCGTGCGGCCTGCTGCATGTTGTGCGTGACGATGACGATCGTGTACTGCTCCTTGAGCTCGTGCATCAGGTCCTCGATGACGCTCGTGGAGATCGGGTCGAGCGCGGAGCACGGCTCGTCCATGAGCAGAACCTCAGGCTCGACCGAGATCGCGCGGGCGATGCACAGGCGCTGCTGCTGACCACCCGACAGGCTCGACCCCGGCCGGTCGAGGCGATCGCGCACCTCGATCCACAAGCCGGCGCTGCGGAGGGATCGCTCGACGATCTTGTCCGCCTCGGCCTTCTTCATCCGCTTGCTGTTGAGCTTCTGCCCGGCGAGGACGTTGTCGTAGATCGACATCGTCGGGAACGGGTTCGGCCGCTGGAAGACCATGCCGACCATCCGGCGGACGTCGACGGGGTCCATGTCCGGGCCGTACAGGTCCTGGCCCTCGACGAGGACCTTGCCCTCGACCCGCGCACCTTGAATCACCTCGTGCATGCGGTTCAGCGAACGAAGGAACGTCGACTTGCCGCAGCCGGACGGACCGATGATCGCCGTCACGGAGCGGGCACCGATCGGAATGGTGACCTCCTCGACGGCCAGGAAGTCGCCGTAGTAGATGTTCAGATCCGAGACATCGATGCTCGTGGCCACGGTCGTTCCTTTCGCGCGGTCGGTGTGGGGGACGGGTGCGGTGAGTGTCGTGTTCATCGTTCGCCCTTCGGTGAGAAGAAGTGAGAGACGAGTCGGGCGACCAGGTTCAGCAACATGACGATCATCAGCAGCACGAGGGCCGAGCCCCAGGCGCGATCGATGCTCGGACCCGGCGGCACGCCGGGTGAGGTCACCGCGGAGTAGGCGAACACCGGAAGCGTCGCCATGCGGTCGGAGAAGAGGTTGAAGTTCGCCGAGTCGGACAGCCCGGCGATGACGAGCAGCGGCGCCGTCTCGCCGATCACGCGGGCCACGGCGAGCGTGATGCCGGTGACGATGCCCGCCAGGGCCGTCGGGAGCACCACCTTGAGGACGGTGCGCCACTTGGGCACGCCCAGCGCGTACGAGGCTTCACGCAGCTCGTTCGGCACCAGCTTCAGCATTTCCTCGCACGAGCGCACGACCACGGGGATCATCAGCACCGACAGGGCGATGGCTCCACCGATTCCCATGCGGACGCCGGGGCCGACGAGGATCACGAACAGGGCGTAGGCGAACAGGCCGGCGACGATCGACGGAATGCCGGTCATGACGTCGACGAGGAAGCGGATCCAGCGCGCCAGCCGGCCACCCTCGCCGTACTCGACCAGGAAGATCGACGTCAGAAGACCGATCGGCACCGAGAGCACGGTGGCCGCCGCTGTGATCAGCAGCGTTCCGATGATCGCGTGGTAGACGCCGCCGCCCTCGCCGACGACGTTCCGCATCGAGTAGGTGAAGAACTCGGCACTGAGCACGGGAGCGCCCTTGCTGACGACGGTCAACAGGATGCTCACGAGCGGGAAGAGGGCCAGTCCGAAAGCGCTGGTGACGAGCACCGTGACCAGGCGGTCGACCGCCTTGCGGCGTCCTTCGACCACGGCCGACCAGGCGGGCAGCGCAAGGCAGACGACCCATCCGGCGAGCACCGAGCGCACACCGCCGGCGCCGGTGAGCAGGAGGCCTGCGGCGATCGCCAGGGCGGCGCCGCCGACCGCGAGCGGGGCCCACTGCGGGAGCATCGGCGAGCGTCGAGCGGAAGGGGACTCGCGGACCGGTCCGGGCTTCATCATCGTGGTCATCAGTTCGCCCCCGAGAATTCCTTGCGGCGGTCCACGATCAGACGGGCCGCGAAGTTCACCGCGAACGTGATGACGAACAGCACCAGGCCGCTCGCGATGAGGGCGTTGACGCTCAGGCCGCTGGCTTCCTTGAAGCTCAGGGCGATGTTGGCGGCGATCGTGCTCGGGTTGGTGCTGCTGATGAGGTTGAGCGTCACCACTCCGGACGCCGACAGCACCATGGCGACGGCCATCGTCTCGCCGAGGGCGCGACCGAGGCCGAGCATCGCCGAGGAGACGATGCCCGAGCGCGCGTACGGGAACACCGCCATCCGGGTCATCTCCCAGCGGGTGGCGCCGAGCGCCAGCGCGGCCTCCTCGTGCAGCCGCGGCGTCTGGAGGAAGATCTCGCGGCAGATGGCGGTCATGATCGGCAGAATCATCACCGCGAGGACGATCGCCGCCGTGAAGATCGTGCGGCCGGTCGCCGACGGCGGGCCGGCGAAGAGCGGGATGAAGCCCAGCTTCGCGTTCAGCCACTCATAGGCCGGCACCAGCTGGCCGGCGAGGAAGCCGATGCCCCACAGGCCGTAGACGACGCTCGGCACCGCGGCGAGCAGGTCGATGAGGTAACCCATCGCCGCGGCGAGCCGACGGGGAGCGTAGTGCGAGATGTACAGGGCGACGCCGATCGCGACCGGCACCGACATGACCAGGGCGAGGAACGCCGCGAGCAGGGTGCCGTAGACGAGCGGCCAGACGTAGGGCAGGAATCGCTCGCCGCTCTTCACCTCGTCGGGCGCGGCGAGCATGCCGGGGACGCCCTCGACGGTGAGGAAGATCGCCACGCCCGCCAGGACGAGGAGGATCACGATTCCTGCACCGGTGGACATGCCGGCGAACACCCGGTCGCCGAGGCGACGGACCGCGGTGGCCCGGGTGGGCTGCTGCGGAGCGAGGGTGCTGGTCACGTGCTTCCTTTCAGATGGGGGGCACGGCCGCCCGGTCGCTGTGGCGCCCGGACGGCCGTGCCTGGGTCAGGACGCGCCGATCGTTTCCACGGCGGTCTTGACCTTGGCGCCGACCGCCTCGGACAACGGCGCGGAGCCGGCGTCCTTCGCGGCGGTGGCCTGTCCGTCGGTGCTGGTCACGTAGACCATCCACGCCTTGACGAGGTCGGCCGTGGCCTTGTCGTCGTACTTCTGGCAGGCGATCTGGTACGAGACCAGGACAACGGGGTAGACACCCGAGGCCTCGACGTTCCGGTCGATCTCCAGGGCGAGATCGGTCTCGCCGCGGCCTTCGACCGGCTTGGACGCATCGAGCACGGCGGCAGCAGCCTCCGGGGAGTACTCGACCCATTCCTCGCCCACCTTGACGGCGGCGGTTCCGAGGTCACCGGCCTGGCTGGCGTCGGCGTAGCCGATCGTGCCCTTGCCGTTCGTGACGGCAGAGACCACGCCGGACGTGCCCTCGGCGGCCTCGCCACCCTTGACCGGCCACGTCTCGACGACACCGCCGGTCCAGGAGCCGCCCGAAGCGGCGTCGAGGTAGTCGGTGAAGTTCTCCGTGGTGCCGGAGTCATCCGAACGGTGCACCGGCGTGATCTTCGAGCTCGGCAGCTTCGCGTCGGGATTGTCGGCCGTGATGGCCGCGTCGTCCCACTGCGTGATCTTGCCCTCGAAGATGCCGCCGATCGTCTCCGGCGCGAGGTTGAGCTTGTCGACGCCGGGGAGGTTGTAGATGACGGCGATCGGGCTCACGTAGGCCGGGACCTCGACGACCGGTCCGCCGCAGCGCTCCTCGGCCTTCGTCAGCTCCTCGTCGTCGAGGAAGGCGTCCGAGCCGGCGTAGCTGATGCCGCCGGAGAGGAACTGCTCGCGGCCGCCACCGGACCCGATCGGGTCGTAGTTGACGGTCACGTCGGGGTTCGCGCTCTGGAAGCCCTTCTGCCATGAGGCAACGGCGGCTTCCTGCGAACTTGCTCCGCCACCGTTGAGCGTGCCGGACAGCGTGCTGTCGCCGCCCTCCGCGGGCTCTTCGTTGGCGGCACCGCAGGCGCTGAGCCCGACGGCCAGGGTGAGCGCCGCGACCACAGGGACGGTCCGGCGCAACATCGTTGTCGTATTCATGTCTCGGACGTTAGGGAGGGCAGATGTATCGATCGCGGAACTACGGTGAACGCGGGGTGAACGGCGGGCCAATGCTGCTGGTCAGCGTTCGAAGCCTTGGTGGCGAACGTTCAGCCGGCAGGCGTCGCGAGGACGTCGGAGAGGACGTCGAGCGCGCCGGGCACCAGGGCGTAGTACGACCACGTGCTCCGCTTCGTGCGGGTCAGGAGTCCGGCGTCGACGAGCACCTTGAGGTGGTGCGACACGGTCGGCTGCGACAGGTTGAGCGGCTCGTTCAAGTCGCACACGCAGGCTTCGCCGCCTTGGTGGGCGGCGATCATCGAGAGCAGGCGAAGCCTGGTCGGCTCACCGATCGCCTTGAAGCGCATCGCCAGGAGCTCGGCGTCCTGAGCCTCCAGAGCGCTCTCGACGATGGGCGAGCAGCACGCGGCTATCGCGTCGTCGAGAATGGGCAGCGATGTCGGCACGTCACCCATTCTGCCACATACATTGATATCTATCGATGAATGTGCAAAGATCCATCCATCGACAGGTATCAATGTTCTTGGAGGACACATGACCGACCCAGCCGCACTTCCCGTCGTCGTCATCGGCGCCGGCCCGATCGGCCTGGCCGCTGCGACGCACCTGCGTGAGCGGGGGATCGAAGCAGTGGTCGTCGAGGCGGGGGCGAGGGCCGGGTCCGCGGTTCGCGAGTGGTCGCACGTCCGCCTCTTCTCGCCGTGGTCTGAGCTCGTCGATCCTTCGGCCCGCAAGCTTCTGGTCGAGCGGGGATGGCAGGAGCCGGATCCCGCTGCTTACCCGACGGGCGGCGACTGGGCCGACTCCTATCTGCAGCCGCTCGCGGATGCGCTGGGCTCCGTTCGGTACTCCTCCCGCGTCACCGGTGTCGCGCGTCACGGGCGAGACGTCCTGGTCGACTCCGGACGCGACGGAGAGCCGTTCGCCGTCCATCTCGAGACGCCGCAGGGGCGAGCGCGTCTGCTCGCCCGCGCGGTCGTCGACGCGTCTGGCACCTGGACCGGGCCGAACCCGCTCGGCGCGGACGGGCTACCCGCTCTCGGGGAGACGGCGCTCGGTGACCGGATCAGCTACCGCATTCCTGACTTCCGCGATCCGGGCGTCCGAGCCCGGTACGCGGGAAAGCACGTGGCGGTGGCCGGCACCGGGGCATCCGCGCAGACCGTCCTCATCGAGCTCAACGCTCTCGCGCAGAGCGAGGAGGGCACGCGCGTGTCATGGCTGGTACGTCGTGCGCGAGGAGGAGAGGCCTTCGGCGGGGGCGACAACGACCAGCTCGTCGAGCGTGGCGCGCTCGGCTCGCGCGCCCAGCAGGCCGTTGCCGAGGGCACGGTCACCACGGTCTCGCGCTTCCGGACCACCAGCATCGAGCAGCAGGACGACCGCCGCCTCACGCTGACAGCTGTCGACGGCCAGCAGGTCATCGACGTCGACGAGGTCATCGCGGTCACGGGATTCCGCCCGGACCTGACGATTCTCAGTGAGGTCCGTCTGGACCTGGACCCGGTCTTGTCGTCGCCACGCGTGCTGGCGCCACTCATCGACCCGAACGTCCACTCGTGCGGCACCGTCTATCCGCACGGCGCCAAGGAGCTCGAACAACCCGAGCACGGCCTGTTCGTCGTGGGTATGAAGAGCTACGGTCGCGCGCCGTCGTTCTTGGCTCTGACCGGCTTCGAGCAAGTCCGTTCCGTCGTCGCTGAGATCGATGGCGACCACGAAGCGGCGGCTCGGGTCGAGCTCACCCTCCCGGAGACCGGAGTGTGCGGGGGAGCAGGGCTCTTCGACGAGGCCGAGGCGTCGGGTGGCGGCTGCTGCGCAGTACCGGCCGGCCCGGAGCTGGTGACACTCGGTCGTCCCGCCGATCAGTGAGCCAGGGCGTTGATCAGCCTGGGGCGCTGAGTCGGTCAGCGCTGCGGCGGGCCCTCTGGGTTCTGTCGGTCACCCAGATCACGAGCTGGGGCGTTCTCTACTACGCCTTCGCCGTCCTGCTCCAACCGATGGCAGACGACACCGGATGGAGCCCGGTGTTCCTCACGGCCGCGTTCTCAACCGGCCTGATCGTGTCCGGAGTGTGCGGCATCCTCGTCGGTCGCCGGCTCGACGCTCGCGGCCCCCGCGCGGTCATGACCCTCGGATCTGTTGTCGGCGTGGCGGCCGTCCTTCTGGTCGCCACGGCGTCCTCTCAGCCGATGTTCGTGGTGGCGTGGGTGGTGGCAGGTGTCGCGATGTCGGCCGTGCTGTACCCGCCGGCGTTCGCGGCGCTGACCCGGTGGGGAGGCGTTCGCAGGCTCGGTGCGCTGACCGCACTGACCTTGGTGGCGGGGTTCGCCAGCACGGTGTTCGCACCGCTCGCCGCGTGGCTGGAGAGCTCGACGGGTTGGCGGTCGACCTACCTGACCTTGGCAGTCGTGCTCGCCGTCATCACGATCCCGTTGCACTGGTGGGGTCTCGACCACCCGTGGCACAGCGTCCAGCGGCACGACTCGGATGACGTCGACAACGCTCGGACCATCACGCGCACCGCGCCCTTCATCGTGCTCGGCGTGGTCATGACCATCGGCGCCTTCGTCGTGTACGGCGCCGTCATCAACCTCGTCCCGATGCTCGTGGAGCAGGGCCTGACCACCCGTCAGGCAGCCATCGCGCTGGCCGTCGGCGGCGCGGGACAGGTGGCCGGCCGTCTCGGCTATTCACGTCTGAACCGATGGACATCCGTCGCGGGCCGAGCTGCCCTGGTCCTCGGACTGGCGGCGGCATCCACGGTCTTCCTGGCAGTCTCGGCGTCGACGTTCCTGCTCGCGCTCGCTGGCTCGGCGATCGCCGGAGTGGCTCGCGGGCTGCTGACACTGATCCAGGCGACTTCAGTCACCGACCGGTGGGGCGTTGAGCACTTCGGACGTCTGAACGGCATCCTCGGCGCACCGGTCATGCTGGCGGCAGCGCTCGCGCCATTCGGAGGTGCGGCTCTGGCCGAGCTGTCAGGTGGGTTCCAGGAGGCATTTGTCCTGCTGGCAGTCCTATGTGCCGTGGCTGCCGTGCTCGCGTTGCGCACCCGCGTCCCGTCCGAGGGCTAACGTGGACGCATGCGAAGGATGATCTGTGCGGCACGTCCTGCACGTTGTCCTTCCTACGCGTGCTGTGACGGTGAAGAGCCGGCCGGCTGAGTCTCGACCACTCAGCCCATTCACCTTCACCACGAAAGAGCACCTCCATGCCCGCTGACGCACGTCTTCGTCCTGTCCTGATGCTCGTCGGAGCCGCCGCCTGCTGGGGGATCGGCACGGTCATCAGCAAGCACGCCCTCGATGACATCGAGCCATTCACCCTGCTGACCGTCCAGCTGCTCACCAGTACCACGTTCTTGTTCGCGGTGATCCTGATCCAACGAGTCCGGATCGCCTGGACACCAGAGATGCGACGTCTCGCCGCGTTGGGTGTCCTCAACCCCGGCCTCGCCTACGCCCTGGGGCTGTTCGGTCTCACCTCAATCACCGCGAGCATGTCGGTCCTGATCTGGGCGACGGAGCCCGTGTTGATCGTGCTGCTGGCTGTCATCGTGCTGAAGGAACGCATCTCGGCCCGACTCGGTGTTGCACTCGGTGTCGCCGTCATGGGCGTCCTCCTGGTCGTCTATCAAGCGGGTGCTGCAGGTACAACCGTTGGAGTTCTCCTCACCGTCGCTGCCGTCGGTGCGTGCGCTGTCTACACCGTGATCGCTCGGCATCTGTTGGTCGACGATGAGTCGATCGCGGTGGCCGGGGTCCAGCAGGCCGCCGCCCTTGCCTTTGCCATCGCGAGTCTCGCCGTGTCGGAGCTGCTGACGACGCATGGCAACCCCATCGGGTCCGTCTCGGCGGCAACGTGGCTGTGGGCTGCGCTGTCGGGGCTGCTCTACTACGGCGTCGCCTTCTGGCTGTATCTCGCGGGACTCGCCAGAGTCACCGCATCCGTGGCGGGCTCGTTCATCACCCTCGTTCCGGTCTTCGGTGTCGCTGCCGCGTTGTTCATCGGCGAACAGCTTTCAGCTCGGCAATGGATCGGTGCGGCAATCGTCGTGGGATCGCTCGCGCTCGTGGGGACGATGCAGAGCCGGGCGCACCCCGCCGGCCAGACCTGACGAACTCGGGGAACGCTCAGCCGCTGACACGGCCGAGCGGTTCGGTGGCCAGCACGACGCCCTTGCGGTGATGCACGACGACGCCCTCACCGGGCTTGAGGTCGACGGTGTCCGCGCCGACGGCGTCGAAGATCCACGGCAGCGTGGGCCGGTGGGTGCACAGCACCACCGGCTTCTTGCGGTCGAGCATGGCGCTGACCGAGCGGTTGACGTCGGCGAAGCTGGTGTCCTCGGACAGCCGGTCGTCGATCTCGAGGAACGTGCCGATCTCGTGCGCGAACGGTTCGACGGTCTGGGCGCATCGAACGGCGGGACTGCTGACGACGCGGCGAACGCCGTACGCATGGAGCAATGGCGAGAGTGCCTTGGCGCGCTCGGTACCCACGCCGATGAGCGGCCGCTCGAGGTCCTCTCCGGACCAGTCGTCGCGCGCCTCGGCCATCGCGTGCCGCAGCACGATGAGCGTCCGTGTGCGGTGGGCCTTGTCCTCGCGCAGCTCGGCGAAGGCGTCGAGCAGCTCGACGTCGTGCTTGTACGTCAGGAGCCGACGGGCCTCGCCGGTGCGCACCCACCGGATCTCGTCGACCTCCTTGTTGGGGGCGAACTCCGCCTCGGGTCCGACGGTGCGCGCGCTCCAGTAGCTGACGACCTTGCGTCCGTCGGCGATGAGGTAGGTGGTGTTGGGAAGGGGGTGGCCGAGCCGGATCCACATGCCGGTCTCCTCGGCGATCTCGCGCACGGCAGTGGCCGCGAGTTCCTCGCCGTTCTCGGGCTTGCCCTTGGGGAAGGTCCAGTCGTCGTAGCGCGGACGGTGCACCAGGAGGAGCTCCACCCGACGGGTGTCGCCGGGCTCGGACGACGGACTGGCGCGATGACGCCAGACGACTCCGCCTGCGGCCGTCGTCAGTTGTTCACGTGCCATGCTTCGCATTGTCCATGTTTCAGGTGTACGGCCGGTGAAGGAAAGGTGGCTCCGTGGGGTCTCGGCAGACAAGGCCTGTGGTCTACCTGGTCTCGCTCCTGGTCATCGTTCTCGCGGTGGCGTCCGGGTATTGGGCGGCTGCGCTGCGACCAGACACCAGGCCCGCCCTCACGTCCGCGCTCGACGTGCTGCCCGCCCGCACCACGATCGTCGGCTTCACCGACTGGTCGCAGATTCGAGACCACGTCGGTCTCGGCGACGTCGACACCGTGGGTGAGCGGGCCGACCTCGAGGGTCGGGCCGCGACCCGCGACCTCTCCACCCGGTCGGTCCTCGGCCGCAGCGTGGATGAGATGCACGAAGCACTGGGATGGTCGACGGCCGACGCCGAGTGGGAGGTGTACGGGCAGGATCCGGTCGGTGCGGCCTCCGTGGTCCGGTTGGACGGCTCGGTCTCCTTCGACGAGATCCGCGCCGGGCTCGAGGCCGCTCGGTACGTCCGCGACGACGACGGGACGTGGAGGGCCCGCGAGGGCACCAGTCGCCTGCCGGAGATCTTGACGAACATCGCCCTCGTGCCACGAGAGCGACTCGTGGTGATGAGCGACGGGGCCCGGCAGATGCCCAACGTGCTCGCCGTCATCGGTGGAAAGGCCCGGTCGCTGGCCGCTGGTCACGCGGCCGCCGACACGGCCATGGCCCTGGCCGGAAGCGACAGCGTGCTCATGCAAGGCGGCACGCTCGCCTGCCAGACGACCGCGATCGCCCGTGATGCCGAGCTGCAGCGACAGGCGCGAACCGCGGTCGAGCGGGCCGGTGCCCTTGAGCCGTACCGCTTCAGCGGACGGGGGCTCACCGAACGAGGTGGCTCGGGCTTCTCCGCCCAGCGGGTCATCTTCGCCATGACGTTCGACTCGGCGGTCGAGGCGTCCGAGCAGGCGGACGTGCGCGCCCGCCTCACGTCGGGTCCGTTCATCGGCCGCACCGGCCCGACCGACGAGACCCTGCGCCTGCGCTCGGCGGACGCCGACGAGGCCACGGTCCGGCTGGACTTCGCCCACGACCCGGACACCAACGTCTTCATGACGGGCACCGGCCCGGTCCTCTTCGCGTCCTGCTGACGCCTAGCGCGCGCGACGCCGCTTCGCTCGGTTGATGAGCTCGGTCTGCACGTCGACGTCGCTCGGGTGCCGCTCCCAGCGTCCGTCCGGCCGCAGGTGCCAGGAGGACGTGTCGTCGTCGGCCATCAGGGCGAGCAGCTCGCCGAGCTCCGTGACGTGCTCGACCGCCGGCACCCGGACGAGCACCTCGACCCGCCGGTCGAGGTTGCGGTGCATCAGGTCGGCTGACCCGATCCAGGCCTCAGGAGTGCCGCCGCCGCCGAACCAGTAGACGCGGCTGTGCTCGAGGAACCGGCCGAGTATGGAGCGCACCCGGATGGTCTCACTCAGCCCGGGCACGCCCGGCCGCAGCGCGCCGATGCCGCGGACGACGAGATCGACCTGCACTCCGGCCTTCGAGGCCTCGTACAGCTTGTCGATGACGGTCTCGTCGACCAGTGAGTTGACCTTGAATCGCAGCTCGCCGCCTCGTCCGTCACGGGCATGCTCGATCTCCCGCTCGATGCGCTCCAGCAGGCCGTCGCGCAGCCCGACCGGCGCGGCCAGCAGCCGCTGGTACGACGACGTCTGCTGCGCGAATCCCGACAGGTTGTTGAACAGGACGGTGAGGTCGGACGCGATGTCGGGGTCGGCGGTGAGCAGGCCGAGGTCCTCGTACTGACGGGCCGTCTTGGGGTTGTAGTTGCCGGTGCCGATGTGGGCGTAGCGGCGCAGGCCGTCGGGCTCGTCGCGCACCACGAGGGCGAGCTTGCAATGCGTCTTGAGGCCGACCAGGCCGTACACGACGTGGCAGCCCGCGCGCTCGAGCTTGCGGGCCCAGCGGATGTTCGCCTGCTCGTCGAAGCGCGCCTTGATCTCGACCAGCACCAGCACCTGCTTGCCGGCGCGGGCGGCGTCGACGAGCGAGTCGATGATCGGGGAGTCGCCGGACGTGCGGTAGAGCGTCTGCTTGATGGCGAGCACCTGCGGGTCGGCTGCGGCCTGCTCGATGAACCGTTGGACGCTCGTGGCGAACGAGTCGTACGGGTGGTGCACGAGGACGTCGCGCTTGCGCAGGGTGCCGAACAGGTCGGCCGGGCTGGCCGTCTCCACCTCGGCGAGGTGCTCGTGGGTGCCCGCGATGAACGGCACGTAGCGCAGCTCCGGACGGTCGAGGTCGGCCACCTGCGAGAGGCTGCGCAGGTCGAGCTGCCCCTGCAGGTGGAACACCTCGTCGTCACCGATGCCCAGCTCGGAGACGAGCAGGTCGAGGACGCCCGGGTCGATCGACTCGTCGACCTCCAGGCGCACGGGCGGGCCGAACCGGCGGCGCAACAGCTCCTGCTCCAGCGCCTTGAGCAGGTTCTCGGCATCGTCCTCCTCGACCTCGAGGTCCTCGTTCCGGGTGACGCGGAAGGCGTGATGCGCGACGACCTCCATGCCGGGGAAGAGCAGGTCGAGGTGCGCGGCGATGACGTCCTCGAGCGGCACGAACCGGCCCGGCTCGGCTTCCATCCACCGGTCGATGATCGGCGGCACCTTCACCCGGGCGAAGTGGTCCTTGCCGGTCTCGGGGTTGCGCATCACCAGCGCGAGGTTGAGCGACAGGCCGGAGATGTATGGGAAGGGGTGGGCGGGGTCGACGGCCAGCGGGGTCAGCACCGGGAAGACGCGGTCGCGATAGATCTCGCTCAGGCGCTTCTGCTCGTCCTCGGACAGGTCCGACCAGCGCAGCAGGGAGATGCCCTCGGCGGCCAGCGCGGGCACGATCTCGGCGACGAACGTCTCGGCCTGCTGCACCATGAGGGTGTGGCTCTCGGCGAGGCTGCGTGCGAGCACGTCGCGCGGGTTCAGCCCGCTCGCCGACGGCACGGCGACGCCGGCGGCGATGCGGCGCTTGAGCCCGGCGACGCGGACCATGAAGAACTCGTCGAGGTTGCTGGCGAAGATGCTCATGAAGCGGACCCGCTCCAGCAACGGGATGGACGCGTCCTGCGCGAGCTCGAGCACCCGCGCGTTGAACGCGATCCACGACAGCTCACGATCGAGGAAGCGGTCGTCGGGAAGCGACCCCTCGGCCGGGTCGAACGGAGGGTCGACGTCGAACTCGTCGGGGGAGGCGGGCGCCTCGAGATCGGCGACCATGTCCGGAGTGTCCACGGCGAGAGATTGACAGGTCAAGGTGAACACGGATTGAACAGGCGCCTGCGCACCGGGTCGCGCCGGTGCGTTAGCGTCTCGCCATGTCCGTGATGACGAAAGGGCGCAAGATCGCGGCCCAGGCGATCTTCTCCCTGCCCCGGCCAGTCCTCCGCCGGATCGCCGGGCCGCCGGTGGTCGTCGAGGGCAAGTCCCTCGATCTGGGGATGCAGGTGCTGCTCAAGCTCCAGCGGCTCGAAGGTCCACCGGCCGAGACCAGGTCGATGCCGCAAGCCCGCCGCCAGATCGTCACGTCGTCACGCCTGCTCGCGGGAAACCAGCCGATCGGCGCCGTCACCGACCGCGCGATCGACGGTCCCGAGGGGTCGATCGGGCTGCGCTTCTACACACCTCACGGCATCACCGGATCGACACCGGCACTCGTCTACATCCACGGCGGGTCCTTCATGCACGGCGACCTCGACAGCCACGACGCGATCTGCCGCATGCTGGCCGAGGACGCCCATGTCCGGGTGATCGCGGTCCATTACCGCCGAGCGCCGGAGCATCCGTTTCCGGCGGCGGTCGACGACGTCTGGGCGGCGTGGAACTGGGTCAACACGAATGCTGGCGCCCTCGGCCTCGATCCGGGTCGCATCGCGATCGGCGGCGACAGCGCCGGCGGCAACCTCGCCGCCGTCACTGCGCTGCGGGCAGCACGCGATGGCGTCGCCGTGCCGGCGTTCCAGCTGCTCTTCTATCCCTGCACCGTCTTCGGGCAGCCGACCAAGAGCCGCGAGACGTATGGGGAGGGCTTCTACCTGTCCAAGATGCTGATGGACCTGGCCGACGCGAACTATCTCGCCGGCTACAAGGACCTCGCCGATCCTCGCCTCTCACCGTTGCTCTGTGATCCCACCGGCGTTGCTCCCGCCTACGTCGTGACGGCGGGGTTCGACCCCCTGCTCGACGAGGGCGAGGCGTACGCCGAGCTGATGCGTGAGGCCGGCGTCGACGTCGAGTACCAGTGCGAGGAGGGCCTCATCCACGCCTTCGTGAACATGGCCGGTGTGGTCCCCTCGGCGCGCGCCGCCGTGAGCCGGGCGTCCGCCGCCCTTCGGCGCGGACTCGCCTAACTCACGACGTAGAGCACGTCGCGGGCGTGCTCGGTGAACCCGAGCCGTCGGTACACCGCGAGGGCTGGATCGTTGTCGCCCTCGACGTAGAGGTCGACGGTCCGGATGTCTGAGTCGTGGAGATGACGGAGTCCGCGCGCGGTGAGAGACGTGCCGAGGCCGCTGCCCTGCTCGGTCGGGTCGACGCCGACGACATAGACCTCGCCGAGGTCATCCTCGATCTTCGTCCAGTGGAAGCCGACGATGTTGCCGTCTCTTTCGGCCACGAAGAGGCCGGCCGGGTCGTACCAGTCGCTGCTCGCGCGCTGTTCGAAGTCGGCGCGGTCCATCGCTCCCTGCTCCGGGTGCGATGCGAACGCCCGCCCGTTGACCTGCACGATGGCGTCGACGTCGTCGGCCTCGAAGGTCCGGATCGTGACGCCCTCCGGCACGCTCTCGGGCTCGGGCGCGGCATCCATCTCGAGTCGCAGCACGAGCAACGTGCGCCTGGGTTCGAGATGCTTCGACGCAGCCAGCGCCTGCGCGGCCGGCAGGTCGCCGTGCGCCCAGAACTCGCTCTCGCCGGCCGCGAGCAGGCGGGTCAGGATCGAGCCGCCGTGCCCCTGCCGCCGGTGCTCGGGGTCGACGACGAGCTCCACGGGGGCGAGCCCGTCGGCGAACGCAGCAGCGACGACGGTCGACCCGTCCTTGACGGCCATGTGGACGCGACCAGCGTGCCCGGCGTCGAGGGCGAGGCGACTGGCCTCGTTGAGCGGGTCGACGCCGTCGACCTCGCGGGCCCGGGACGCGAGCGCGAGCAGGGTCATGTGAGTCCCCGCAGCCTGGCTCCGACCTCGGCGGCCATCGCCCGGGCGAACGTCTCCGGTGTGTCGTCGTCGGGCTCGGGCACGAGGTGGTGCACCGTGCCGCCCTCGAAGAGGTCGAGAGCGCTGACGCCCTGCTGCTCGGCCATCTCGGCCGCATGATCGACATCTCCGTGGACGATGGCGCTCGCACCCTCCGGCGGCAGGGGCGACAGCCAGGCGTTCTCGGCGGCGACGACGACGTCGGCCGGCAGCAGCGCGAGGGCGCCGCCCCCACACCCCTGGCCCAGCAGCACGGACACGGTGGGCACGGACATCGTGGCCATCGTGCTGATGCAGCGGGCGATCTCGCCGGCCACCGCTCCTTGCTCGGCCTCGGGGGAGAGGTCGGCGCCGGGGGTGTCGATGATCGAGACGAGCGGCAGCCCGAGCTCGTTCGCCAGCCGCATGCCGCGGCGGGCCTCACGCAGCGCGGCCGGCCCCATCGGGCTGGTCTTGGTTTGGGTGGTGCGGTCCTGGCCGACGACGACGCACGCCACGCCGTCGAGACGCGCGAACGCCACGATCATCGCGATGTCGCGCTCGCCCTCGTCGGTGCCCTGCAGCCGCACGGTGGCGTCGCTGCCGTAGCGGAGCACCTCGCGTACGCCGGGCCGTTCGGCACCGCGGGTGATCTCGATCGACTCCCACGGCGAACGGCGACGCGTGACCTCGCCCGTGCGGCGCTCGCGCGTCGACTCCGACGTGGGGTCGATCAGCAGGCCCAGCGCGCGGTCGACCACGGACGGCAGCTCGTCGGTGAGCACGACGGCGTCGATGATGCCGCGCTTTGCGAGGTTCTCGCTGATCTGGATGCCGGGCGGGAACGGCCGGTTCTCCAGCAGCTCGAAGACCTTGGGGCCGAGGAACCCGATGAGGGCGCCGGGCTCCGCCACCGTGATGTGGCCGAGCGAGCCCCACGACGCGAACACTCCACCGGTGGTGGGGTGGCGCAGGTGCACGAGGTAGGGCAGGCCGGCCGCCTTGTGGTCCATGATCGCCCGCGAGATGTCGATCATCTGCACGAAGGCCGGTGTGCCCTCCTGCATGCGGGTGCCCCCAGAGGCTGTGGAAGCGAGCACCGGGATGCCCTCGCTCGTCGCCCGCCGGATCGCCGTGACGATGCGCCGAGCTGCCGCGTGACCGATCGAGCCGGCCAGGAAGCCGAACTCGTTCGCGACGACGGCTACGGGACGCCCGCGGACCTCCCCGCGCCCGGTGATGACCGACTCGTCGGTGCTGGCCCGCTCGGCCGCGGCACGCAGGGTCGCCTGGTACTCAGCGGAATGGCCGCTGATGTCGATCGGCTCGTCCCACGAGGCGAACGACCCCGCGTCGAGGACGGAGTCCAGCAGTTCGCGGACGGACGGATGTGCACTCAACCGGTCTCCTTCAACCATGCTCGGACGCGGCCACCGTGCTCGTCGAGGACCGGCGGTGCCGTGTGGTGCGTGCCGGTGGTCTCGTGCCCCTCGGAGTCGAAGAACCTGAGCGGAGGTCCCGGCAGGGACAATCTACCGAGACTGGCGTGCTCGACATCGACGAGCAGGCCCTGACTGGCGGTCTGGTCCCAGGAGTAGACCTCGTCGAGGGAGCGCACCTTGCCGGCCGGGATGCCGACCTCGTCCAGCCGCACGAGCAGGTCCTCGACCGTCCACTCGGCGAACACCCGTTCCACGACATCGATGACGTCCTCGCGGACGGCAACGCGTTCGGGGTTGGTGGCCATGCCGGCCATGTCCGGGTCGAGGTCGAAGCCCTCACAGAAGTCGTGCCAGAGCCCTTCGCTGCCGACGGCGATCTGCACCGCTCCGTCGGAGCACCGGAACAGCCCGTACGGCGAGACGGACGGATGGTGGTTGCCGGCTGCGCGGCCGACGTCGCCGGCCACGGTCCATCGCGTCCCCTGGAACCCGTGGACGCCGACGGTCGCCGCCAGGAGCGAGGTGCGGATCACCTGTCCGCGTCCGGTCTGCTCGCGCTCGTGCAGCGCGGCCATCACGCCGAACCCCCCGTACATGCCGGCGAGGATGTCGGAGATCGGCGTTCCGACCTTCTGCGGGTCGTCGGGGGCCGAGCCGGTGATCGACATCAGCCCCGCCTCACCCTGGGCGATCTGGTCATAACCGGCCCGTCCGCCCTCGGGCCCGTCGTGACCGAAGCCGGTGATCGACAGGATGATCAGCCGGGGGTTGCGTGCCTGCAGGTCGGCGATGCCGACACCCAGACGTTCGAGGACGCCGGTCCGGAAGTTCTCGACCAGGATGTCGGCTCGATCGACGAGCTCGAGCAGCACCTCGCGATCGTCGTCCGCCTTGAGGTCGAGCACGACGGACTCCTTGTTGCGGTTCGCCGAGAGGAAGTAGGTCGACTCGCGCTCCGCGTCGTCGTCCGCTGATTCCGCCCGCTCTCCGGCGTGACCGTCGTCCGAGGGCCACCGGAACGGCGGCCCCCAGCCGCGGGTGTCGTCGCCTCCGCCCGGGACCTCGACCTTGATGATGCGGGCGCCGAGGTCGCCCATCATCATCGTGGCGTGCGGCCCGGCCAGCGCACGGGACAGGTCGACGACGAGGAGGTCGGCGAGCGGCCCGCTGGAGCCGCTCATCGACTCATGCCCCCGGCAGCACGAGTGCCGCCCAGACCAGCGCGGGTCCCACCGCCACGATGATCGCGCTGTAGGTGAGGATCTGCTTGTAGTACACCGGCTCCTCGATGGAGTCAGGACGGTTGGCGAGCATGAGCGCGCCGTTCGTCGAGAACGGGCTGACGTCCACGATCGTCGACGACACCACGAGTGCGGCGATGAACAGGCCGGCGCTGATGCCACCCTCGGCGATCAGCGGGATGGCGATCGGGATGATCACCGGGAGCAGCGCTGTCGACGAGGCGAATGCGGAGACCACACCGCCGACGTAGCAGAGAATCAGCGCGCCGAGAATGGCGGCGCCGAGCCCGGCGGCCCAGCCTCCGACGAACTCCGGTGAGCCTGCCTCGGTGAGGATCGTGGCGTAGGTGCTCACGCCCGCGACGAGCAGAACAGTCGGCCAGGCGATCTGCTCGACCGCGGTGCGATGCTCGCTGGCGGAGAGCATCGCCAGGAGGACGGCAGCCGTGATGGCCACGAAGCCGATGTTCTTGTCGAAGATCAGGGCCACGACGGCGACGGCGAGGAACGCGGCGAGCGTCAACGCCTGCTGCGTTTTCGTGCTGACGATGCCGGTGTCGGTCTTCACGTCCGACTCGTCGTCGCGACGGGCGCCGCTGGCGCCGTCGTTGCTGGGCTCGGCGGCTTCCTCGGGATCGATGCGCTCGGAGAGGAGCTTCCGCCCGCCGAGGAGCACGAAGAGGATTGCGGCGAGCACCAGGTTGATGACGAGGCTGGACAGGAACACGGTCATCTCGCTGACGTCGAGCCCTTCGTCCCGCATGACGGAGTTGGTGATGACGCCGTAGACGCTGATGGGGGAGAAGCCGCCGGCCTGGGCGCCGTGGACGACCATCATGCCCATCATGAGCGGGCTGATCCGGTACTTGCCGGCGAAGCCCAGGGCGACCGGACCGATGATCGCGCAGGCCGCCGGGCTGACCGCGCCGATCGCGGTGAGGACGCCGGTGATGGCGAACATCACCCACGGAATGAGTGCGACTCGACCGCCGACGGCCTTGACGGCCGTGGTGACGATGAGGTCGACCGTGCCGTTGTTCTTCGCTATCGCGAACAAATAGGTGACGCCGATCAGCGTCAGGACCAGATCGGCACTGATGCCGGCCAGGATCTCCTTCTCGTCCATGTTCAGCGAGTACATGCCGACGAGCCACGCGGCGACATAAGCCAACGCCCCCATGTTGATCGGCAGCACCGTGCCGACGACGAACAACGCGACGAGCGCGATGATCGCAACCCATTCCGGTCCCATGACCGTGTCCTCTCGTTGGTTTGACCGAGCAACCGATGTGAGGTGGATCACCCGGAAATGGTTCAGTGGCCTAGCCAATAGTCAACTGGACCATTTGTCAATATCCTTGCGCCATGAACGCGAGCGCAGATGAGTCGGGACCGGGCTCAGGGCTCAAACGACTCTCCCGCCCCCGCCTGTACGAACAGGTGGCCGAGCAGATCATGGGCTGGGTGCGCGACAACGAGTTGAAGGCCGGCGACAAGCTGCGCCCCGAGCGCGAGCTCGCGGTCAGCCTCGGTGTGAGCCGCGCGACCGTCCGGCAGGCGCTCGTCGCCCTGGAGGTCATCGGTGTCGTGGCCGTGCGGCACGGCGACGGCGCCGTCCTGGCCGACGCGTCCGGCTCGGCCAAGGTCCTCGACGCGATCCGTGCCCATGCGCGCCGCATCCCCGACGTGATCGACGCCCGTGACGCACTGGAGACCAAGATCGCCGCGCTGGCGGCCGTGAGGCGCACCGGCGACGACCTCGCTCGCATCGACGACGCCCTCGAGGTGATGGCCAAGGATCTCGACGAGGGTGGGCGCGGGCTCACCGGCGACGAGCTGTTCCACGCCGCGGTCACGGCGGCGGCGCACTCCTCCCTGCTCGCCGGGATGATGGCCGAGATCAGCGACCTCATCCTCGAGACCCGCATCGAGTCGCTCGGCCAGCCCGGTCGACCAGCTGACTCCCTGGTCGCGCACCGCCGCATCGCCGACGCCATCCGCGACGGCGACGCACCCGGAGCGGCCACCGCCATGCACGATCACGTCGAGATGGTCAGCGACGTCGCGCTGCTGCGCGACTGACGTGGAACCGCTCGAACAGCTGATCGTCGTCGGCGCCGGACTCGGCGCCGGCATCGTGTCGTCGTCGATCGGCGTCGCGTCGCTGATCAGCTTCCCGATCCTCGTCGCCGTCGGTCTACCGCCGGTGGTCGCGAACGCATCGAACACCGTCGGTCTGATTCCAGCCGGACTCAGCGGCTCATTCGGCTATCGGCGCGAGCTCGCCGAGCATCCAGCCGTCACCCGCGCCGTGCTGGCCACCAGCGCGATCGGTGCGGTGGTCGGCGCCTTTCTCCTGATTCGGCTGCCACCCGGCGTCTTCGAGGCAGTGGTGCCGTGGCTGATCCTGTTCGCCTGTCTCCTGGTGGGCTTCCAGCCGCTCATCTCGCGGTGGGCTCGATCCCGTCCGTCGTTCGACCCGGATGCAGATCGCACGCTCTTCTCGGGCCGGGTCACCGCCGCGTCCACCGTCGTGGGCGTCTACGGCGGCTACTTCGGCGCCGGCCAGGGAGTGATGCTGGTCGCCGTCATGGCGCTCGGGCTCGACCTGGAGCTGCGAGTCGTGAACGCCCTGAAGACGACGGCCATCATGGCCGCCAACATCGTGGCGGGCGTGATCTTCGTGGCCATCGCCGACCTCGACTGGCTTGCCATCGGGCTGCTGGCCGTCGGCTCCGTGGTCGGCGGCTACGTCGGGTCGCACGTGGGACGACGACTCCCACCAACGGTGTTCCGCGTCCTCGTGGTCATCGCCGGCGTGACCGCGGCCGTCGTGATGCTGTGAGCCTCAGGCTGTGCGCCAGGTTGGGGCGTCAGGTTTGGGCGTCAGCCTCGGCCTCGGCGGTGCTCCTGCTCAACGACCGGCTCGGCCACGGTGGCCACGAAGCGGTAGCCGACGTTGCGCACGGTGCCGATGAGGGTCTCGTGGTCAGCGCCCAGCTTGGCGCGCAGCCTCCGAACGTGGACGTCGACGGTGCGGGTGCCGCCGAAGTAGTCGTAGCCCCACACCTCCTGGAGCAGCTGCTGGCGCGTGAACACCCGCCCGGGGTGCTGGGCGAGGAACTTGACGAGCTCGAACTCCTTGAACGTCAGGTCGAGCGTGCGGTTCTCGAGCTTGGCCGTGTAGGTGGCGTCGTCGACGACGAGTCCGCTGGAGGAGATGACGTGGCTCTCGGTGTCGCCCTCGATCTCGGCGGCCATGCGGCCGATCGCGAGTCGGAGCCGGGCCTCGAGCTCGGCCGGACCCGCGGTGGTGAGGATGACGTCGTCCATGCCCCAGTCCGCAGCTGCGACGGCCAGGCCGCCCTCGGTGAGAACCAGGATCAACGGGCAGTCGGTCCCGGTCTTCCTGATCACCCGCACGAGGCTGCGAACCTGGGCGAGGTCGTGGCGGCCGTCGACCAGGACGGCGTCGGACGGTGGTGCGTCGATGAGCGCGCTGGCCTCGGCGGGGAGGATCTTCACATGGTGCGGCAGCAGAGCAAGGGCAGGCAGCACCTCGACCGAGGACTGCGTGCTCTTGGTGAGCAGCAACAGGTGGGACACAGGAACCTCCAGGTCCTACAGGAAGAGGCCAGGGCTCCTCGCCGTGGCCTCGTCGCATGCACCAGAATACGCGATGTGTCCGGTGCAGCTCCACATGATGACGATCACGCGAACGTCGTGACCGTGCGCTACTGGGCGGCCGTACGGGCGGCCGCCGGCATCGCCGAGGAGCAGGTCGACGCCCGGACGCTCGCCGATCTTCAGCACGAGATCCTGCGCAGACACAGTGACAGCCGACGGTTCGCCGACGTCCTCTCCATCTGCTCGACACTGATCGGCGAGGTACCGGTGGGCTCCCGCGAGCCGTCCGACGTGACGTTGGCTGCCGGCGACACGGTCGAGCTGCTCCCGCCGTTCGCGGGCGGCTGATCGCGTGTCGCGCATCGGAGCATCTGCTCTCTCCATCGTCATCGCCGGCGTCCTGACCCTGGCGGTCCAGACGGGTGTCCTGATCCTGGTGGCCGCCGTGATCGTCGTGGTCCAGGGCCTGCTCGCCTCGGCGCCGTCCCCGGCCGACGCCCGCGGTCGCTCGATCCCGACGCCGCGGTCGGCTGCGACGATGAGCGCCGGCATCGTCTCCTGCATCATCGCCCTGGAACCGGGCCTGTTGCTGGGGGCCGCCGGCAGCTCCGTCGGCCAGGACGGGCTCATCTCCACCGGCGTGGTCGCGGGCATCCTTCCCGGTGTCGCGGTCGGTGTGTTCGTCGCGCTCGCGGCCCAGATGCGTCGCCGTGACGATCGACGTGAGCTCGTGCTGTCGATGTCGGCGGCGGTATCGCTCGCGCTCTTCGCGTCGCTGGCATCGACCTGGATCGGAGCGGCGCGGGCGGCATCGGGGTCGGACGTCGTGACGATCGCGGCCGCCGGCCTGGCCGCCTCCTTGCTGGTGTGGATGATCCCCATCGACCGGTACGTGTGCGCGTCCGCGGCGATCGCCGTCGGCGCCGGCGCCTCGGCCTGGGCGGCGATCGTGATCGGCGGTGTGCCGACCTGGATCTTCGGCCTGGCGCTCGGATCGGGAACCGCACTGTTCGCGATCGTCGGGCAGGTGCTCGCCCGGGCCTGGTCGCAGGGCCGCGTACATGCCTCGGCCGGCTGGGGCTTCCCGGGTGCCATGGCCATTGCGATGGCCGGACCGATCGTCTATCTCGGTGGTCAGCTCGTCACGGCGAGTCTCTGAACCCGCACGTAGGCTGGAGTCATGACCGGACTTCTCGTGCTGATCGCCGCCCTCGTCGTGGCGGCGGTCGCTGCGTGGGGCGTCACGAGCATCAACGGCCGGTTCCGCACCCGGTCCGGCGCTGACGTCCTCACGGCTGACGATCTGGGCCGCCCCCTGGGCGAGCAGGCCACGCTCCTGCACTTCTCCAGCGCGTTCTGCGCGCCGTGCCGGGCCACCCGCACGCTGCTGAAGGACGTCGCCGATCGCATCGATGGAGTGGCCGTCGTCGAGGTCGACGCGGAGTCGCACCTCCAGCTGGTGCGCCGGCTCGACGTCATGCGCACCCCCACGGTCTTCGTGCTCGATCCACGCGGCGCGGTGGTGCGTCGTGCCTCGGGTCTCCCGCGTCGCGACCAGGTGCTCGCCGCGCTCGCGGCTGCGTGACCAGGCCACACGCGTCTCGCATCACGAGACGACGTCTCACGATGCAGGATCCGCCCCTGACTCACGAGGGCGACGCCCCTACTCTGGATGCATGTTCGAGACGACACACCTGACGCGACGCCTGGCGGTCGACAACTGCCGCACGCGTTCCGCGCTGTGTCGTCTGCGCTGACCACACGTCCGAACTTTGTCCGAATCCCGTCCCGCCGACGGGTCCAGCGCAGGAGCAATCCATGGCACGTTCCACCCAGGTGGACCCACGCGGCTTGCGTGTGGCCGCAGCGATCACGTCCGTCGTGCTCGCCCTGGTTCTCATCACGCCGCCACCGATCTCGATCGCCCTTCTGGTCGCCCAGACGATCGTGTTCGCGATCGGTTCGCTCGTCAGCCTGAAGGCCTCGCCGTACTCGATCGTCTTCGCGCGGTTCGTGCGACCCCGGATCGGCCCACCGGCCGAGCTCGAGGACGCCCGGCCGCCTCGTTTCGCCCAGACCGTCGGACTCGTGTTCGCCGTACTGGCCCTCATCGGCTTCGCGCTCGGGTCGCCGGCGGTCGGTTTCACCGCCGTCGCGCTCGCGCTCGTCGCCGCCCTGCTCAACGCAACCGTCGGCCTGTGCCTCGGCTGCGAGATGTACCTGGCCTTGAACCGGCTTCGTCCGGTCAAGGTGACGACACATGCCTGACCACCACCCGCCCACCACGAGCTCACCACAACCAATGGAGGCACCATGAGCCGCGACACCGCGCTCGTCAACGCAGAATGGGTCGAGGAACACCTCGACGACCCGAACGTCGTCCTCATCGAGGTCGACGAGGACACCGAGGCCTACGACAAGGGCCACATCCGCGGTGCAGTCAAGATCGACTGGACCAAGGACCTGAAGGACGGCGTCCGCCACGACTTCATCAGCAAGGAGCGCCTGGAGCAGCTGCTCTCGGACCGCGGCGTGGGCAACGACGACACCATCGTCTTCTACGGCGGCAACAACAACTGGTTCGCCGCCTACGCCTACTGGTTCCTGTCCTACTACGGACACGACAACCTCCGTCTTCTCGACGGTGGCCGCAAGAAGTGGGAGCTGGACTCGCGTGAGCTCACCGAGGACGTTCCGTCCCGCGAGGCCACCTCGTACACGGCCAAGGAGCCGAACGCCGACATTCGTGCGTTCCGCGACGAGGTCGTCGAGGCCATCGGCGTCAAGAACCTCATCGACGTTCGCAGCCCCGACGAGTACGCAGGCCGACTCCTCGCGCCGGCCCACCTGCCCCAGGAGCAGGCCCAGATCGGCGGCCACATCCCGACGGCGGGCAACGTCCCGTGGAGCAAGACCGCCAACGACGACGGAACCTTCCGCGACGACGACGAGCTCCGTGAGCTCTACGCCGAGGTCGGCTACGACGACGGCAAGGACACGATCGCGTACTGCCGCATCGGCGAGCGCAGCTCGCACACGTGGTTCGTTCTGCACGAGGTCCTCGGCCACCCGAACGTCAAGAACTACGACGGCTCGTGGACCGAGTACGGCTCACTGCGTGGCGTTCCCGTCGCGCTCGGCGACGAGCGTGGGGAGGCCTGACATGTGCGGAGCAAAGAAGGGCGGTCCCAGCCTCGAAGGGATCGACATCGACAAGGAAGCCGTCATCCAAGGTGTGGTCACGACGCACGGCGAGCCGGTGAGCACGGCCTACGTCCGGCTCCTCGACCGCACGGGTGAGTTCACCGCCGAGGTCCCGGTGTCAGCCACTGGCCAGTTCCGGTTCTTCGCCGGACCCGGCGAGTGGACCCTGCGCACCCTGGCGCCGCGCGCGGTGACGGTCGACAGGTCCGTGGTGGCCGCGATCGGTTCCGTCGCCGACATCGAGATCGACCTGGCCGAGGTGACCGTCGGCGCCTGAGCATTTGGTGAGGTCGATTCGCGTGCGAATCGCGCCGAGCCAAGGTTGAGCGCGTCGCGCCGAAGGCGCCGTGGCCGAAACACGAGCAAGACCCCCGCACCCTCCGAGTGCGGGGGTCTCTTCGTCCCGGGCGGTCCTACTCCGCGGTCGATACGATGACCGGGGTTCGAGGGAGGACCGGGGTTCGAGGGAGGAAATGTGATCAGCCAGCGTGTCCAGGCGGCGGCCGTCGTGCTGTTCGCGTTGGTGATCGCCGGCGTCGTCTACGTGCTCCTGACGCGTGCCGACCAAGATGCCCTTTCGTCCCAGCAGCCGTCCGCCGGTGCCGGAGACGATTCGGGACGCTCGGAGGAAGGCCCCGTCGGTCGCCTCATGCTCACGGCCGGCAAGGATGATGTCGTCGTCAGGTACAGGGCCGGCAGCTGCTCGGAGGCAGGCGGGCCGAAGCTCGAGCTCTCCAAGAACCAAGGTCGGACGTTCCGCGACATTCGCGTTCCCCAGGTCGGCGAAGGCACCGGCGTCGGTGCCACCGCACCCGCCATCAAGGCGATCGTCGCCGCAACCGCCACGTCGCCCACCAAGATGACCATCGCCGGGGCTGACGAGAAGTGCGGCATCCATCGCTACGCGACCGACGACGCCGGACAGACGTGGGACGAGGAGCCGGGTGCGGTCGAGGAGTGGTACGTCGATCCCAGGTCCGGAGACGTGGTCTCGCCCACGGGACCCACGGATGCCGGATGCAAGCGCGTCGGTGCACTCGCCCCGGTGTCGGACCGGCCGCCAAGGTCTTTTGTTCCGGCGGGGTGGTCCGGACCACGAGCGACGGTGGTGCGCTCTGGACCAGGGCCGGGCAGCTGAAACGCGTCGCTGCAGCCGTCTTCACCGGCCCGCTGACCGGTTACGCCATCGCGTCCGAGCCCGCTTGCATGTCCCGCATCCAGACCACCGTCAACGGCGGAGTCGACCTGGACGCCGGTGGGATGTGTCATCGAGGACCTCGCCATCCCGGGCCTCACCGGAACCGACAAACGGCTCGTCGCGGGTGGGTCTGGAGGCGTCCGGTTGAGCACCAACGGTGGAAAGAAGTGGAAACCGCCGACGATGAAGTAGTCGAGCCCGTCAGCCGTTCACCATGCCGGCGCCGACGGTGGCTCCGGTGGCCTCGTCGACGAGGATGAACGAGCCCGTGGTGCGGTTCTTGGAGTAGGGATCGGTGAGCAGCGGGGCCGTGGTGCGCAGATGGACGCGCCCGATCTCGTTCAGGCCGAGCTCGTGGGTGTCCTGGTCGCGGTGCAGCGTGTTGACGTCGAGCCGGTACTGGATGTCCTTGACCATGGCGCGGGCGGTTCGCGTCGTGTGCTTGATGGCGAGCTTCTGTCGCGGCTGCAGCGACTGGGGCGACATCCAGCACACCATCGCGTCGATGTCCTGCGTCGGCGTCGGGGCGTTGTTCTGCCGACAGATCATGTCGCCGCGTGAGACGTCGACGTCGTCCTCGAGCCGCACGGTGACCGACATCGGCGGGAACGCCTCGGGCACCTCGGTGTCGAAGGCGTCGATGGCCTGGATGCGGCTGGGCATGCCGCTCGGCAGCACCACGACGTCGTCGCCCGGCTTGAGCACGCCGCCGGCCACGCGTCCGGCGTAGCCGCGGTAGTCGTGGAAGTCGTCCGACTTGGGGCGCACCACGAACTGCACCGGGAACCGGGTGTCGATCAGCTCGCGGTCGGAGGCGACGTGGATGTGCTCGAGGTGGTGCATGAGCGAGGAGCCCTCGTACCACGGCATGTTCTCGGAACGGGTGACGACGTTGTCGCCCTTCAGCGCCGAGATCGGGATGACCTCGAGGTCAGGGACGGTCAGCTTGGAGGCGAAGGAGGTGAATTCGCGCTCGATCTGGTCGAACACCTTCTGGTCGTAGTCGACGAGGTCCATCTTGTTGATCGCGAGCACGATGTGCGGCACCCGGAGCAGCGACAGGATGACGGCGTGACGACGCGACTGCTCGGTGAGGCCGTTGCGGGCGTCGACGAGGACGAGCCCGAGGTTCGCCGTCGATGCGCCGGTGACCATGTTGCGCGTGTACTGCACGTGGCCGGGGGTGTCGGCGATGATGAACTTGCGCTTCGGGGTGGCGAAGTAGCGGTATGCGACGTCGATCGTGATGCCTTGCTCGCGCTCGGAGCGCAGCCCGTCGGTGAGCAGGGCGAGGTCGGTGTAGTCGTAGCCGCGTGCCAGGCTGGTGGCCTCGACCGACTCGAGCTGGTCCTCGAAGATCGCCTTGGAGTCGAGCAGCAGTCGTCCGATGAGCGTCGACTTGCCGTCGTCGACCGATCCGGCCGTCGCGAAGCGCAGCAGGTCCATCTGGGGCCTGTCCTCGGTCATCAGAAGTAGCCTTCCTTCTTCCGGTCCTCCATGGCGGCCTCGGAGAACCGGTCGTCGCCGCGAGTGGCACCACGCTCGGTGAGCTTCGCGACGGAGATCTCGTCGATGATCTCATCCACCGTGGAGGCGCTGCTCTCGACGCATCCGGTGAGCGTCAGGTCGCCCACCGTGCGGAAGCGGACGGTGCGCTCGGATGCGACCTCGCCCTCGCGGCACGGATTGTGCTCACTCTCGGTGAGCAGCATGCCCTCGCGCTCGAACACGCTTCGCTGGTGGGAGAAGTAGATGGACGGGATCGCGATGTCCTCGCGGCCGATGTAGTGCCAGATGTCGAGCTCGGTCCAGTTCGAGAGCGGGAAGATGCGCATGTGCTCGCCGCTGTGCAGCTTGCCGTTGTAGAGGCTCCACAGCTCCGGACGCTGGTTCTTGGGGTCCCACTGGCCGAACTCGTCGCGGTGGGAGTAGACGCGCTCCTTGGCGCGGGCCTTCTCCTCGTCGCGTCGGCCACCGCCGAACGCGGCGGTGAAGCCGCCCTCCTCGATGGCGTGCAGCAGGGTGCCGATCTGCAGCCGGTTGCGCGACGTCTTGCCGTCGTCGACGACGACACCGTTGGCGATCGCCTCCTCGACCGAGGCGACGATGAGGCGGACGCCGAGGCGGTCGACCCACTCGTCGCGGGTCTGCAGCACCTCGGGGAAGTCGTAGCCGGTGTCGACCTGGAGCACCGGGAACGGCAGCTTCGCCGGATAGAACGCCTTCTCGGCCAGACGCATCATCACGATGGAGTCCTTGCCGCCGGAGAACATCAGCACCGGGCGCTCGAGCTCGGCTGCGACCTCACGGAAGATGTGGATCGACTCGGACTCCAGCTCGTCCAGCTGGCTGAGGCGGTAGTCGACGTGGGTCTGCATGCGGTCTAGGGTGCCATCTCCTGCAACGCGGGAGCGAATCGCTCCCCATGATGAGACGCCGGAAGGCCACCCTGAGCCTCCGGGGCGAAAGGCAGAATGTCCCCCGTGCCAGGAGTGGCACAATATGCCTCGTGCCGGAATCCGATCGCTCGCGCCCGCAGTACACGCCGACGCCGCGTGAGCTCGACGACGTCGAGCTGCTGCGGATGGGTGTGCTGAGCCCGCTGGAGGGCTTCGAGGGCGCCGACGGCGATGTCACGCTGGCCGTCCCGCACGACCTGGTGGAGTGGGCCCGCGAACGCGACGGGCTCGAGATCACCGATCCCGAGGGCGTCCCGCTGGCGGTCGTCTCGATCGATGACACCTATCCCGTCGACAACGACCTCACCGGCATCATCGGCGAGGTCCGGGCACTGCCGGGCGCAATGCGGCGGGCGTTCGGCAACCGCTACGTCACGCCGTCCGACGTCCCGCACCAAGCTCCCGTCGTGGACGGTCACGATCCCGGTCGATGCCCCGCTCACCGATGGCGACATCGACTCCATCACCCGCGAGTTCGGCGACCATCCGCTCCTCTTCCTCGTGCTCGCCGGTGCCGGCTCCCCTCGCGGGCTGTCGGGTCCCGGTCTGGTACGGGCGACGATCGCGGCCGCGTCCTGCTTCCACGACGCCCTCGTCATCGCCGTGCCGGCCGCTGTCCGGCAGAGCGAAACCCACGACCTCGCCTTCCGCCGTCAGGTGGTGGCCGCGTACGCGCCCGGCGAGACCATTCACTGGCCGGTCGGCGACGGCCCGCTGAGCGAGACCATCGAGTCCGTCGTCGCCGAGGACCGGCCGCTCGGGCTCGAGCAGGGGCTCGTCGTCTTCTTCACCGGGCTGTCCGGCAGCGGGAAGTCGACCCTGGCCCAGGCGCTCAGCAACCGCCTCATCGAGAACGGCGGTCGCTCGGTGTCCCTGCTCGACGGCGACATCGTGCGACGCAACCTCTCCCGGGGGCTCACGTTCTCGCGGGAGGACCGAGAGGCCAACATCGAGCGCATCGGCTGGGTCGCCGCCGAGATCGCCCGCCACGGCGGCCTGGCCATCTGCAGCCCGATCGCCCCGTTCGACCGCACGCGCAAGGCGGCGCGCGCGATGGCTGACGACGCCGGTGCGGCGTTCGTGCTCATCCACGTGGCCACGCCGCTCGAGGAGTGCGAACGTCGCGACCGCAAGGGTCTGTACGCGAAGGCGCGACGCGGCGAGATCGAGCACTTCACCGGCATCTCGTCGCCGTACGAGGATCCTGCCGACGCCGATCTCACGTTCGACACCACCGATCGCTCGATCGAGGACGTCCTCGACGAGATCCTGGCGTTCCTCGTCGGCCGAGGCTGGCTTCCCGCCGACCAGCACGGTGCAGTCCAGGTCGGGCCGGTCACGCAGGGCGTCACGTGACGCCGGACATCACTGCAGACGTCCTCGCCCTCCTCGCCACGAGCTTCGGTATCGGCATCGTCATCGGCCTCACCGGCATGGGTGGCGGCGCGCTGATGACGCCGGCGTTGATCTTCCTCGGCGTGCCTCCGACGTCCGCGGTGGCCAACGACCTGGTGGCGGCCGCGGTCAACAAGTCGACCGGCGCGGCCGTGCACTGGCGGGAGGGATCGCCGCACCGTGGCATCGCGACGTGGCTGATCGCTGGCTCGGTGCCGACGGCGTTCGCCGGTGCCTTCATCGTGCGGGCCGCGGGGGAGGGTGACGAGCGCGACGCGTTCCTCAAGGCCGCCATCGGCGTCACGCTGCTCATCGCCGCCTGCACCTACGCCCTGCGGGTGTACGTCGAGATGAGGCGCAAGGCGTCCGGTCAAGTCGTCAGGGCGGTCGAACCGACGGTTCGTCCGCTGCCGACGCTTCTCGTCGGAGCCTTCGGCGGACTCCTGGTGGGCATCACGTCCGTGGGGTCGGGTAGCGTCATCATGGTCGTCCTGCTGGTGCTTTACCCGGCGTTGGCGGGAGTGCGACTCGTCGGAACCGACCTCGTGCAGGCGGTCCCTCTCGTCATGGCCGCCGCCTTCAGCCACGTCATCGTCACCGGCATCGACTGGTCGGTGTTGATCCCGCTCGTCGTCGGGGGCACGCCCGGTACCTTCCTCGGCGCCCGGCTGGCCAACCGTGTCTCGCAGTCGATCGTCCGCCGCGGCATCGTGCTGGTGTTGTTCCTCACCGGTCTCAGCATGCTGAAGGTGCCGCCGTTGGGGATCGTTGCCACCGCCGCGCTGGGCCTCGCGGGAGCGCCGCTGATCTGGCGGGTGCTCCGCGACCATCTCCACGGCAAGCGGTCGGAACAGCGGAAACTGGGCTCGGAGGGCGACACGGGCACGTAACGGTTGGGCGATTCCTTCGTTGGTTTACATGCTGAGATGGAGCACATGAGCGTCCGAGGCTGTACGCTCTTGGCACGGACGCGTCGCACCTGACCTCGCGGCGCTGATCGAGTACGACCGAGCATGGAGACAGAGCATGAAGACACTTCGCCTGGCAATCGCGACGTCGATGGCCGCGGCCTTTGTGGTTTTCGCCCAGACGCCGGCCCAGGCCTACCCGATTGGGTCCTGCTCGATCGGGGTGAGCGATTCGGCCCCCGACGATGGCGAGGACTTCACGGTCACCGTCACGGCTGCGCCGTCAGAAGGCGGTACGGGCTTCACTGCGAATTACGACGGGGAGTCCGACTCAGGTAGCGGAACCCAGTTCTCGACCGAGTTCGAGGCGGACGGCGACGCGGAGCTCATCACGGCCACGGCGACCCGCGAGGGGTCCACAGTCTCCTGCTCCACCACGATCGACGTGGACGATGACGGCGACGGCGACGGCGATGGCGACGGCGACGACGACGGCGGCGACGGCGACGGCGACGGCGACAACGGCGGACTCCTGCCGAACACCGGCGGTGAGCGTCTCGCCTGGCTGATCATCGGCGGCCTGCTGGTCCTGGTCGGCGGCGGCGTGGTCGTGGCATCCCGCAGGCGCGAAGCCTGATCTGACGAACTGGCCACACATGCGAAAGTCCAGTCCCGCGCCCTCGTGGGCGCGGGACTGGTGTCTCACGATTGCGTCATTCACCTGGAGGCTCGATGACCTTTCGCCGTCGCTGGCGCCGACGCCGGCAGGTCTTTCGTGCGCGTCTCGAAAGCGTCATCGACACCCTCAGCGCGGACCGACGGCGATTCGCACTGGCCGTCCTCGGCATTGTGGTTGTGTTGGCTCTGGCGGTCACCACGTGGGAAGCCTTTCGCGCGGTCAGCTCGATCCGTGAAGCCGAGCAGACGGCTGATGTGCTGACCGACGACATCGTTGAAGGAGACGTCGACTCCGCTCGAGTCACGCTCGAAAAGCTCGACGAGTCGACGTCCAGAGCGGCCAACAGCACGAATGGACCGGTCTGGTGGCTTGGGGCGCACGTCCCCATCGTCGGGCGAAACATCGACGCGGTCCGAACAGCCGCGCGCGAGATCGACCAGGTGACGGACGAGGCCTTGCCGGGCATCGTCGATGTTACTGACAGTGTGCGGTTGGAGACGTTCCGGCCCAAGGGGGGACGACTTGACCTTGCCGCCGTTGCCGTCGCGGCGCCCGCGATCGCTCGAGCTGACCAGGTCCTCGCAGACGCGAACCGTGACATTGCGGCCTTCGACGTCGACGGGCTCGTCGCCCCGATCAGACAACCGGTGTCGCAGCTGCAGGAGAAGTTCGACCGCACTGCTACCGCCGCCGGCGCGGCGAATGAGGCCACGAAGCTGCTCCCCTCCATGCTGGCGGCCGATGGGAAGAAGAGGGTCTACCTTCTGTTGATCATGAACAACGCCGAGATCCGCTCGCTCTCCGGCATGCCGGGTTCCGTCGCGGAGATCACGGCAAGAGGCGGCAAGGTGAAGATGGAGAGGCAGGGCGGTATCCACGACGTCAAGCCGCTCAAGAAGCCTCCGATCAGGCTCACAAAAGCCGAAGGTAGAGTTCTCCAGTCCTCGGTCGCAACGGACATGCGGGACACGGCAGCGGTCCCTCATTTTCCCCGCGCCGCGGAGTTGGCGGCTGCCGTCGTCGGCGAGAGGTGGCAGGAAAAGTACGACGGGGTCATCGCCGTGGATCCAATTTCCATGAGCTATATGCTCGGCGGACTGGGACCTGTCGCCATCGGCGACGGAGAAACCATCACCAGCACCACCGCCGTCGCGACCCTGCTGAACGGCGTCTACGTCAAGTACCCCACGGATGTGTCCAGACAGGATGATGTCTTTGAGACCGCCGCGAAACGCATCTTCGACGCCATGGTCGACGGCCAAGGTGATTCCGTCGCGGTGATCAGAGCGCTGGTTCGTGGTGTCGCCGAGCGGCGCATCATGGTGTGGTCACGAGACCAAGGCGAGCAGGAGAGAATCCAGAGCGGTTTCCTCTCGGGCTCGCTCGAGACCGGAAGGGGGCGGCCACAGGTCGGGGTGTTCGTCAACGACGGAGCAGGGTCGAAGATGGAGTACTACCTCACGATGGGCTCCATGGTCCGGTCCCTGAGGTGCGTCGACAATGACTCGCAGGTGCTGCGGCTGACGACGACATTGACGAACGGTGCACCGGCGAATGCGCCTCAGCTTCCGCTGTCGGTTACTGGGTTAGGGACGCTCGTCGCACGAGGTCACATGTTGCTCCCCACGATGATCATCGGGCCCCACGGCGGCTCCATCGTCTCAATCACGGTTGACGGCAAACCGGCGCCCAACGGGGGTGCGAAGTACCTGGGCCGCCCGGTTGCCACCGTGGCCCGTCAACTACCTCCCGGCCGGACCTCGACCATCGTGACCACGATGCGCACACCGGCGCTCAGCCCGGGGGACCCGGAGTTGCGCACCACGCCCGGAATCGTGCCGAATGCCGATTCGGCCGGGCCCAGCGCCTGCGACTGAACCAGGGTCAGCTGATCTTCTTGTCGGACTTCAGCACGTCCCTCGGGTACTTCTTGATGTAGCGCTCCATCGCGTCCCGCTTCATCGCGGTGAAGAGCTCCTTGGACTTCAGCTCGTCGAGGCGCACGACACTGCCCAGGCCCGGCACCGTCTCGGTGCCCGCGACCGGAGCGGTCAGGAACGTGACGTCCTTGGCCTGCGTGCCGCGCAGCGAGAGGGCGAGTGCCCGCATGTCGCCGGTGTTCCACTCCTCGTCGACCGTGAGATTCTGGGTGAGTGCCGACAGCGTGCGCGTGAGCTTGACCGGGTTTCGCAAGGTGCCCTTGGCGAGCATCTTCTTCATCATCGAGCGCAGGAAGTTCTGCTGGCGGGCGATGCGGTCGAAGTCGCCATTCTGGAGCCCGTAGCGGGTACGCACGTAGGCGAGGGCCTTCTTGCCCTCCAGGGTCTGCTGCCCCGCCTTCCACTGGATCTTCTGGCTGGGGTCGAAGAACGGTTGCGGGATGAACACGGGAACGCCGCCCACGGCACGGGAGAGGTCCTTGAACCCGGCCCAGTCGATGATCGCCAGGTGGCGCATCCGGACGTCCGTGAGGTTCTCGATGGTCGAGATCGTGCCGTTCGGCCCGTAGAAGGAGAAGGCGGCGTTGACCTTCTGCTGCTGCTGGGGATCACCGGTCTCGTTGTGGAGCGTCGCCAGGGTGTCGCGCGGGATGGAGACGAGGTAGACGTGCTTCCGGTCCTCGGAGATGTGGACGATCATCAGGGTGTCGCTGCGGTACTTGCCGCTGGGCCACTTGGCGGCCTTCGCGTCCTGGGAAAGCGTGGTGTCGGCCGGAACACCGGGCACGGCTTTGCCCTTGTCCGAGCCCAGCAGCATGATGTTGAGCGCCTTGCCCTTGTCCGGGTCGGGACGGTTCTTGAGCCCGCTGGTCTTGACCTTGGCGATGTCGCCGAACTTGGAGTTCAGCAGGTAGGCGTATGACGCACCGGCACCCACGATGAGCAGCGCGAAGCTGAGCACACCGACGACGAGCTTGCGGTGGCGACGGTGGAAGGGCATACCGCCGGCGCGGCGCTTGCCGGCCTCGCGGTATCGCCGACCAAGATCGCTGTTCGCCATCGTGCTCCGTTCCAGGTCTGGTCGCGGTGGTGCTCGAGGTCATCGGTCTCGCGCATCGGACGCGCACAATCCTCCCATCGTGCCCGCAGCAACCTAGTCGCTCAACCTGAGGATTCCTTCAGAAGTCGAGCACGAGCGTCGTCGGACCGTCGTTCGTGAGGTCGATCTCCATGTGCGCTCCGAAGGTGCCCTCGGCGACGGTGACGCCGAGTTCGCGGAGTGCGTGGCAGAACGCGTTGTAGATCGGCTCGGCGACCTCACCGGGTGCGGCCGCGTTCCAGGTGGGTCGGCGTCCCTTGCGGGCGTCGCCGTACAACGTGAACTGGCTGACGACGATGACGCCGGCGCCGGTGTCGGCGACCGACTGCTCGTCGCGCAGGATGCGCAGCCTGTGGATCTTGGCGGCCAGGCGCCGCGCGGTCTCGTCGTCGTCGTCGTGCGTGACTCCGAGCAGCACGACGAGTCCGAGCCCGATCTCTCCGGTGAGCACGCCGTCGGACGTGACGCTCGCCCGGGTGACGCGCTGCACGACGGCTCTCACCCGGCCAGCGTAGAGGCGCCAAGCGGACCATGCCCCGCTCAGTAGGATCGACACCATGGCGTACGAGATCCCGACCGATCTCCACACCGACCTCGCGGGGGCGGCGTGGCTGCTCGGCACGTGGCACGGCAACGGTCGCGGCGACTACCCCACGATCGATCCGTTCGGCTATGAGCAGGAGGTCGTCTTCGCCCACGACGGCCGGCCGTTCCTGCACTACTTCAGCCGCGCCTGGATCACCGACGACGACGGAAACCGCATCCGTCCGGGTGCCCTCGAGACCGGGTTCCTACGGCCGTCCGGCTCGGTCGATGAGGACGGCGAATCCGTCGAGCTGGTGCTCGCGCACCCGACCGGCTACGCCGAGATCTGGTACGGCCAGGTCGACGGACCGCGGATCACCTTGGCCTCCGACGTCGTCGCCCGCACCGTCACCGCCAAGGAGTACACGGCCGGCCAGCGCATGTACGGCCTGGTGGAGGGCGACCTGATGTACGCCTTCGACATGGCGGCACAGGGCCAGGAACTGCAGTCGCACCTGTGGGGGAGGCTCCAGCGTGTCTGACTCCCATCCCCACCCGGTCCGGCAGAGCCCGCTCCTCGATCTCGAGGGTGCGGTCGAGGCTGACCCGCCCGACGCGGGCGTCGCCGCGCACTACGGCTCCATCGCCGCCGAGCAACGTCGCCTCGTCGCCGGTGAGGGATTCGTCGACCTGTCGCACCGCGACGTCATCAGCATCAGTGGGCCTGATCGACTCACCTGGCTGCACGCCCTCACCACGCAGCACGTGCTGCACTTGGCCCCCGGCGAGCGCACCGACCTGCTCCTGCTGTCGCCGCAGGGTCGCATCGAGCACGGATTCTCCGGTGTCGACGACGGCGAGACGTTCCTGGCTCACACCGAGCCCGGGGCCGCACCCGCACTGGTCGCCTTCCTCGACAGCATGCGCTTCATGACCAGGGTGGAAGTGGCCGATGTCAGCTCCGAGCTCGCGGTGGTCGGCCTGCGCGACCTGTCCTGGGA
Source organism: uncultured Actinomycetota bacterium (assembly GCA_963839625.1). Classification (GTDB taxonomy): domain Bacteria; phylum Actinomycetota; class Actinomycetes; order Propionibacteriales; family Nocardioidaceae; genus Aeromicrobium. The sequence goes on from CAWIWE010000022.1 coordinate 37,198, forward strand.
GCTGCGACCGCGGGCGTCGCTGGCGACCCTCCCCGACGATCTCGGCGCGCCGGTGGGCACGTGGGCCTGGGAAGCGCTGCGCATCGCGGCCGGCGTCTGCCGGGTCGGCGTCGACACCGACGAACGCACCATCCCCAACGAGGCCGGTCTGCTCGGGCGGGCCGTTCATCTCGAGAAGGGTTGCTACCGCGGCCAGGAGACGGTCGCGAGAGTGCACACCCTCGGACGCCCGCCGCGCCGGCTCGTGCTCCTTCACCTCGACGGTTCCGTCGACCACCTGCCAGCTCACGGTTCCGACCTGACCCTGGACGGCACGACCGTCGGGTTCGTCGGGTCGTCGGCGCGCCACCATGAGCTCGGCCCGGTCGCCCTGGCGATGGTCAAGCGCAATACCGACCCCACCGCAACGCTCGTGGCCGACGGTGTCGCGGCCGCGCAGGAGACCGTGGTCGATCCGGAGGCCGGGCTTCACGTGCGGCCGGCTCTGGGCGGCGTGTGATGAAGCGCTTCACGATCCTGACGATCTGCACGGCGAACATCTGCCGTTCGCCGATGATGGAGATCCTGCTCCGCGATCGGCTCGATCCACGGCGCTTCGAGATCGCGTCCGCCGGGGTGCGGGGCTGGGATGCCGCGCCGATCGACAGCATGGTGGTGCTCGAGCTGGCCCGACTTGGCCACAACTCAACCGATCACCGTGCACGTGTCCTCGAGGGTCATCTCATCGAACAGGCGGATCTCGTGCTCACCGCGGCGCGCGAGCATCGCGCAGCGGTGCTCGCGATGTCCCCCCGGGCGTTGCGCAAGACCTTCACGCTGCGCGAGCTGGCAGCGCTCATTGACGGCGTCGAGTCGGAGTCGCTCGAGGACCTGGTGTCCGACGCGTCCCGCAGGCGAAGCATGGCACCTGCTGACGTCGACATCGCCGACCCTTACCGGCGCGAGCCAGACGTCCACCGTCAGGTGGCAGACGAGATCGCGGCCGCTGTCGACGGCCTGGCGCATCGCCTGTCCGAGCTGCCGATACGCGGTCACGCCTTACGTCGGTCGTAAACGATCTCGCCGACAGGGCGGAAGGCCTTCCGTAACGTTTTGCCACGGGAGTAGTTGAACTACGAGAGAATGACGGAACGATCTCATCGTCGTGGGACTGTGTGGTGCTGCGGCGCGAAAGGACTGTGACCGTGGCGCAGGACCTCCAGGGGCTCCGTTTTGACGTCAGCGATGTCCCGGCGCTGCATGTCGTGGACCCGCCGCCCGAGCGGCCATTGCCCACGTTGTCGCGTGGTCGCTGGGAGCGCAGGGTCGTGCGTCGGATCTTCTTCACCGATGCCTTGGTGGTCGCGTTCGCCGTTGTCGTGGCCCATGTGATCCGCTACAACGTCATGCCGATTCCGCCGGAGATCCTCGCACTTGCCCGACCAAGTGTCTGGCAGGTCAGCATCGGGGTCTTCATCGGCTGGATGATCGCTCTGTCTGTCTTCCGCACCCGCGATCCCAAGACATTCGACAACGGCTCCCGTCAGTATCAGCGGGTCGCTCGTTCCACCTTCACGCTGTTCGGCTGGGTGGCGATCACCGCGCTGCTGCTCAAGTGGGACCTCTCACGTGGGTTCCTTGCCATCTCTTTCGCGGTCGGCACGAGCATGCTCTTCCTGGAGCGCCGTGCCTGGCGCACCTGGATGCTCCGCAGGCGCCGCAAGGGCATGTATCTGTCCAAGGTGCTGGTCATTGGCGGTGTCCGGAGCGCCAAGGCGATGACCTTGCGCTTCTCCGAGGACTTTTCGTCTGGATTCCGCGTGGTCGGTGTGTGGGTACCGGACCGCGTCGCCGCGCCGAACGAGCGGTTCCACGCCAACGACTTGGCTGTGCCGGTACTCGGCACGGAATCCGATCTCGGCCAGGCCCTCGACGTCGATGCCGTCGACACCGTGGTCGTCACCGACACCGAGCACCTCGGTCACGACGGCATGCGCGAGCTCGCATGGGCGCTCGAAGGTCGTGACGTCAACCTGCTCGTGGCGCCGAACGTGGTCGATGTCGCCGGACCTCGAATCCACCTCCAGGCGCACGGCAACATGCCGCTCATCTACCTTTCCGGTCCCAGCTACTCGCGGGCACGGACTCTGCGCCGGGCCACCTTCGACCGTTCGTTCGCGGCGTTGGTGCTGCTTGCGTCGTCGCCGGTGCTCCTGTTGGCCGCCTTGGCCATCAAGTTCAGCAGTCGGGGGCCGGTCTTCTATCGAACCGAGCGCATCGGCACCGACGGCGTACGCTTCCAGATGCTCAAGCTGCGAACGATGGTCCAGAACGCCGAGCAGATGCAGGAGGATCTCCTGCACGCCAATGAAGGGTCCGGTCCCCTGTTCAAGCTCGTCGACGACCCGCGCGTCACTCGTGTGGGGCGCTTCCTGCGCCGGTACAGCATCGACGAGCTGCCCCAGTTCCTGAACGTCCTGCGCGGCGACATGAGCGTCGTCGGACCGCGTCCGTGGGTGGACACCGAGGTCGATCCGTACAGCGAGTACATGCGCCGCCGATTGCTCGTCAAGCAGGGTGTCACCGGACTGTGGCAGGTGAGTGGCCGGTCGGACCTGACGTGGGAGGACTCGGTCCGTCTCGATCTCGACTACGTCGAGAACTGGACGATGCTCCGCGACATGCAGATCATCTTCCGCACCGCGCGCGCCGTGCTGGCCTCGCGCGGGGCGTACTGACCCGCCCGGCGGGGGTGCCGGGGCACGGGCGGCACGATCAGGTACGACACACTGACGGGGTGACCGATCCGACCTTCGCCGACCTCGGACTCGTCCCGGCGATCGTCGACACCCTCGTCGAGCTCGGCTACGAGACCCCCACTCCGATCCAGGAGAGCGCGGTCCCGGCCCTGCTCGACGGACGTGACGTGGTGGGGCTCGCCCAGACCGGCACCGGGTCGGCTCTGCTGCTTCACCTAGACGGCTCGGTCGATCACTTGCCTGCGCACCATTCCACCTGACGCTGGACGGCACGCCTGTCGGTCTCGGCGGTCCTCGGCGCGTCACGATGAGCTCGGCCCGGTCGCCCTGGCGAATCGCCTTTCTGAGCTGCCGATGTGAGGTCACGCACTACGTCGATGATGGAACGGCGGGCTTCTTTCGTCACGTTTTGTCGCGCGAACACTCTCTACAAGAGAATGACGGACGATCTCATCGTCGTGGACTGTGTGGTGCTGCGGCGCGAAAGGACTGTCACCGTGGCGCAGGACCTCCAGGACCTCCAGGGGCTCCGTTTTGACGTCAGCGATGTCCCGGCGCTGCATGTCGTGGACCCGCCGCCCGAGCGGCCATTGCCCACGTTGTCGCGTGGTCGCTGGGAGCGCAGGGTCGTGCGTCGGATCTTCTTCACCGATGCCTTGGTGGTCGCGTTCGCCGTTGTCGTGGCCCATGTGATCCGTTACAACGTCATGCCGATTCCGCCGGAGATCCTCGCACTTGCCCGACCAAGTGTCTGGCAGGTCAGCATCGGGGTCTTCATCGGCTGGATGATCGCTCTGTCTGTCTTCCGCACCCGCGATCCCAAGACATTCGACAACGGCTCCCGTCAGTATCAGCGGGTCGCTCGTTCCACCTTCACGCTGTTCGGCTGGGTGGCGATCACCGCGCTGCTGCTCAAGTGGGACCTCTCACGTGGGTTCCTTGCCATCTCTTTCGCGGTCGGCACGAGCATGCTCTTCCTGGAGCGCCGTGCCTGGCGCACCTGGATGCTCCGCAGGCGCCGCAAGGGCATGTATCTGTCCAAGGTGCTGGTCATTGGCGGTGTCCGGAGCGCCAAGGCGATGACCTTGCGCTTCTCCGAGGACTTTTCGTCTGGATTCCGCGTGGTCGGTGTGTGGGTACCGGCCCGCGTCGCCGCGCCGAACGAGCGGTTCCACGCCAACGACTTGGCTGTGCCGGTACTCGGCACGGAATCCGATCTCGGCCAGGCCCTCGACGTCGATGCCGTCGACACCGTGGTCGTCACCGACACCGAGCACCTCGGTCACGACGGCATGCGCGAGCTCGCATGGGCGCTCGAAGGTCGTGACGTCAACCTGCTCGTGGCGCCGAACGTGGTCGATGTCGCCGGACCTCGAATCCACCTCCAGGCGCACGGCAACATGCCGCTCATCTACCTTTCCGGTCCCAGCTACTCGCGGGCACGGACTCTGCGCCGGGCCACCTTCGACCGTTCGTTCGCGGCGTTGGTGCTGCTTGCGTCGTCGCCGGTGCTCCTGTTGGCCGCCTTGGCCATCAAGTTCAGCAGTCGGGGGCCGGTCTGCTACCGCTCGGAGCGCATCGGCACCCACGGCGTCCCCTTCCAGATGCTCAAGCTGCGCACGATGGTCCAGAACGCCGAGCAGATGCAGGAGGATCTCCTGCACGCCAATGAAGGGTCCGGTCCCCTGTTCAAGCTCGTCGACGACCCGCGCGTCACTCGTGTGGGGCGCTTCCTGCGCCGGTACAGCATCGACGAGCTGCCCCAGTTCCTGAACGTCCTGCGCGGCGACATGAGCGTCGTCGGACCGCGCCCGCCGCTTCGCTCGGAAGTCGACACCTACAGCAAGCACATGCACAGGCGGTTGCTCGTCAAGCAGGGTGTCACCGGACTGTGGCAGGTGAGTGGCCGGTCGGACCTGACGTGGGAGGACTCGGTCCGTCTCGATCTCGACTACGTCGAGAACTGGACGATGCTCCGCGACATGCAGATCATCTTCCGCACCGCGCGCGCCGTGCTGGCCTCGCGCGGGGCGTACTGACCCGCCCGGCGGGGGTGCCGGGGCACGGGCGGCACGATCAGGTACGACACACTGACGGGGTGACCGATCCGACCTTCGCCGACCTCGGACTCGTCCCGGCGATCGTCGACACCCTCGTCGAGCTCGGCTACGAGACCCCCACTCCGATCCAGGAGAGCGCGGTCCCGGCCCTGCTCGACGGACGTGACGTGGTGGGGCTCGCCCAGACCGGCACCGGGAAGACCGCAGCCTTCGCGCTGCCCATCCTGCAGCGGCTGGACCCACAGCGGAAGCACACGCAGGCGCTCGTCCTGGCACCGACCCGCGAGCTGGCGCTCCAGGTCTGCGAAGCCATCACGGCGTACGCAGCCCGGGTGCCCGGCGTGCGCGTGCTTCCGGTCTACGGGGGGCAGGGCTACGGAGCCCAGCTCTCAGGGCTCGAGCGCGGTGCGCACGTCGTCGTCGGCACCCCGGGCCGTGTCATCGACCACCTCGACCGCGGCAGCCTCGACCTGACCAACCTCGAGCACCTGGTGCTCGACGAGGCCGACGAGATGCTCGCCATGGGCTTCGCCGAGGACGTCGAGCGGATTCTCGCCGACACCCCGGAGTACAAGCAGGTGGCGCTGTTCTCGGCCACCATGCCGCGGCAGATCCGTGCCCTCGCCAAGCGCTACCTCCACGATCCCGTCGACATCGCCACCCCGGCGGCCCGGACGTCGACGGCAACCGTGCGGCAGCGCTGGATCCAGGTCACCCAGCACGAGAAGCTCGACGCCCTGACTCGCATCCTCGAGGTCGAGTCCGGCAACGCGATGCTGGTGTTCGTTCGCACCAAGCGGGCCACGGAGGAGCTCGCCGAGAAGCTCCGGTCGCGGGGCTTCGCCGCCTCGGCGATCAACGGCGACCTCGTGCAGGCGCAGCGAGAGCGGACCATCGGCGCGCTGCGTTCAGGTGCGCTCGACCTGCTCGTCGCCACGGACGTCGCCGCCCGCGGGCTCGACGTCGACCGCATCAGTCACGTCGTGAACTACGACATCCCGCACGACCCCGAGGCGTACGTGCACCGCGTCGGGCGCACCGGGCGCGCCGGCCGCACCGGTGAGGCGATCTTGTTCGTCACGCCGCGCGAGCGCCGGCTGCTCTCGGCGATCGAGAAGGTGTCGGGGCGTGCGGTGGAGGAGATGAGCGTCCCGAGCGTCGACGAGGTCAACGCGCGGCGTGCCGTGCGATTCGCGCAGACGATCACCGACAGCATGGGCTCCGCACAGTTCCACACGTTCCGCGGGCTGGTCGAGGACTACGTCCGCGATCACGACGTCGCCATGCCTGACGTGGCCGCCGCGCTCGCGGTGATGAGTGCCACCGACAAGCAGTTCTTCCTCAGCCCGGACGCGCCGAAGCCGCCACCTCGGGAGCGGCCGCCCCGGGCCGGAAAATCGGTACGCGCGACCTCCGACGGATTCGCGCCGTACAAGATCGCCGTGGGCAAGCGCCACAAGATCGGCCCGTCGTCGATCGTCGGCGCCCTGGCCAACGAGGGCGGGTTGCGCCGCTCCGACTTCGGCAAGATCACCATCGGGGTGGATCACTCGATCGTCGAGCTGCCGGTCGACCTCCCCGACGCAGTCCTCGACGCCCTCACCAACACCCGCATCTCAGGGAAGCGCATCGACATCCGTCCGGACAGCGGACCGCCGTCACGTGGCGGCAAGCCGCGCTCGTCCGCGCAGCGCGGCAAGCCAACCCGCAAGCCCCGGCACCGCTGAACGACATTTCGCCTCTGGCGGTGGGTCGGCCTGCCTATGCTGAGGGACCATGCGCCGTCTCCACCACACGTCCCGCGACTACGACTGGGGGTCCCCCGACGACATCCCTCGGTTCCTCGGCGAGTTCGCGGACGGTCGACCGGTGGCCGAGGTCTGGATGGGCACCCATCCACTCGGGGTGTCCACGATCGGCACCGACGACGGAGAGGTGCCGCTGACAACGCTGGCCGGCGAGCTGCCCTTCATGCTCAAGCTGCTGGCGGCGAGCCGACCGCTTTCCATCCAGGTCCATCCCAACGCTCAGCAGGCCAAGGCCGGCTTCGCGCGCGAGGAGGAGGCCGGCGTCCCGATCGACGCGCCTCACCGGGTGTATCGCGACGCCAACCACAAGCCCGAGATGGTCTACGCCCTCACCGCGTTCGACACCCTCATCGGCTTCCGTCCGACCGCGGAGATCCTCCGCATCCTCTCCGCGATCGAGTCGCCGCTCGCAGCGTCGCTGGCTGATCGGCTCAACGACCCGCCCCGGGTTCGACGGCATCGTGCGCGTCGTCGAGACGCTGCTCGACGAGAAGCCCGACGTCAGCGAGATCGATCGCGTGGTGGCCTCGTGCCGCAATCTCGCCGCGCAAGGCATCGACGTGAAGCGTGCCTACGCCACCGCCGTCGAGATCGCCGAGCACCATCCGGGCGACGTCGGCGTCGTCATCTCGCTCCTGCTCAAGCGCCTCACGTTGCAGCCCGGTGAGGCCGCCTTCCTCGGCGCAGGCATCATCCACGCCCATCTGCGCGGCATGTGCCTGGAGGTGATGGTCTCCTCCGACAACGTGCTGCGGGCCGGCCTGACGTCGAAGCACCTCGACCCGGGTGGGCTCGTGGAGTGTCTCGACGAGGGCATGTCGCGACTGGCGCGGGTGACACCGGAGCCGTTCGGGTTCTCCACGGACATCTTCAGTCCACCGGTCGACGAGTTCGCCCTCGCCGTCACCCAGTGCTCGCACGCCGAGCCCGACGGGGCAGTGCTGCCGGACGCCTCGCGGCGCATCGTCGTGTGCCTCGGCGGCGAGGTCGAGCTGGTCAACGAGCACGGTGAACGGGAGACGCTCCGGCGTGGCGAGTCGGTGTACGCGGACAGCTCCGACGGCGCGCTCCGCGGCATCGGCACCGGAGAGCTGGCCCAGGCCTACGCGCCCACGGACGAGACGCCCGACGCGGCGCTGACCGACCTGATCTGATCCGAGGACATCGGCGTTGAAGCCCCGATATGGTCGGTGAGTGCATCCATGAAGCCGGAGGTCATCATGACCAACCCCCGAGTGGGCCGATCGGTCCGCATCCTCGTCTCGGCGGCCTGCTTGACCCTGGTGCTCGCGTCCTGTGGCGACGGCGGCGACGACACCGACGTCTCGATCCCGGTACCGGCCGAGTCCGGCAAGCCGGCCGACTCCGCTGCACCTGCCCAGGAAGACGCATCGACCCTGAGCCTGGAGGACGCTGCCGCGGCGGCCCTGAAAGAGGTCGACAACAGCTCGCTGCTCACGATCGAGACCGAGGAGGCCCGCACCATCTGGGAGGTGACGGTGGTGAAGAAGAATGGGACCGAGCACGAGATGCTGATCGCGAAGTCCGACGGCTCGCTGTTCGACGGCCCGACCAGGAAGGTCGACGACGCCGACGACAAGGCCGAGAACCGCCGCCGCGTCCGTGCGGCCAAGCTGGACTACAAGGAGGCGGCGCGGGCCATCTCCGATGCCGTACCGGACGCCAAGCTGATGGAGCTCAACCTCGAGTCCGACAACCGGATCACGGTCTGGGAGGGCGATCTCCGCGGAACCGACGGCATGAGGTACTCCGTCACCATCGATGCCAAGTCCGGTGACGTCCTCAAGAAGGACGCGGACGCCGACGACGACGACTGATCCGGAGCACCAGGCGTCGGACTAGAGGAGATCGTCGCGCCCTTGGCGGCGCAGAATGGCCGTAACCTCTTTGACCTTCTGCGCGTGCTCAAGCGTCGTGACGAGCAGCGCATCCGCGGTGCGCACGATCACGGCGTCGCGGATGCCGACCACGGCGATGACCGTGCCGTCCTCGGCCCGCGCGAAGCCGTCGGAGTCGACCCAGAGGACGTCGGATGACGACCCGGTCAGCGCGTGCAGGGCGGCGAAGTCGCCGATGTCGTCCCACCCGAACGCTCCGGGGATCACCGCGATGCCGCCCTCGAGTGACACCGGCTCGGCGATGGCGTGATCGATCGCGATGGGGGTGAGGCTGGGCCACCTGCCCTCCAGCTCGGCCTGACCCTCGGGGGTGTCCCACACGGAGGCGATGCGGTCGAGACCGGCGTGCAGGTGCGGCTGGAGCCGGGCGAGGTGACCGAGCAGCATGTCGGCGCGGGTCACGAACATGCCGGCGTTCCAGCTGAACGAGTCGTCGCGCAGGTAGTGGGCGGCGGTGAGCGCGTCCGGCTTCTCGACGAACTGGGTGACGGCACGGGCCGAGGGAGCGTCGGTGATGAACAGGTCCTCGCCGGCCTCGATGTAGCCGAATGCAGTCGACGGGCTGCGCGGCTCGATGCCGATGGTGGCGATCAGGCCGGTCTCGGCGACCGCCACGCCCTCGCGCACGGCTGCTCCGAAGGCGGCGGCGTCGGAGATGACGTGGTCGGCCGCGAAGGAGCCGACGACCGCTCCGGGGTGTCGGCGTCCGATGACGGCGGCGGCAAGGCCGATCGCGGGCATGCTGTCACGCGGGGACGGCTCGATGAACCAGCTGGCGAGCTCTGGCAGCTGCTCCTTCACCTGCGCCGCGTGAACAGGGCCGGTGACGATGTGGATGTGGTCGGCGGGCACGAGGGTGCGGAGCCGGTCCCAGGTCTCCTGCAACAGGGTGCGACCGGAGCCGGTGAGGTCGAGCAGGAACTTCGGCCGCGACGCCCGCGACAGCGGCCACATCCGTGTGCCTGCGCCACCGGCGGGAATGACGGCATGGAAGGACTCCAGGCTGCTCACGTCGTGCTCCCTCTGCCGCGCGCCCCTTCTCGGCGCGTCTGGTCATCGTAGCCACCTCCAAGGGTGGCCGTTGGGTCTACCGTCTTCCCATGGCCCGGACCCCCCGACGGGACGCCGACGAGGAAAACCTCCTCACGCGTCCCTTCGTGCTGCTCACGATCGCGGACCTGGCCTACTTCACGTCCGTCGGGGTCGCCATCCACGCATTGCCCCTCTACACGACCGGGCCGATCGGATCCGACGAGGCCGGCGCCGGCCTCGCATTCGGCGCGTTCGGGATCACGGCGTTGCTCTTCCGGCCGTTCGCCGGCCGGTTGTCGGATGTCCGTGGTCGGCTGCCGCTGATGCTGTTCGGTGCGCTGGTGGCCGGGCTCGGCATGCTGTTGCTCCCGCTCACCGACTCCCTCGGCGCGGTCGTGGCCATCCGGCTTCTGCAAGGCGTCGCGGAAGCGGCCTTCTTCGTCGCCGGCTTCGCCCTCCTGGCCGACATCGCGCCACCCTCGCGGATGGGTGAGGCGCTGAGCTACAACTCGCTCGGTCTCTACATCGGACTGGGCCTGGGTCCGCCGCTCAGTGAGTTTCTCCTCGAGCGGTGGGGCTACGACGCCGCGTGGTTCGGCGCGACGGCCCTCGCCGCGCTGGCCGCCCTCCTCACGCTCGCCATCGTCGAGCCGGCAAGGGAGGCGGACCCGGACGGGCACGGCGCCCTGATTCACCGACCGGGCATCCCGATATCGATCGGGTTCTTCACGTCGCTCGCGGCGATGGGCGGGTTCCTCGCCTTCGCCTCACTCCACTCGGCGGAGATCGGGATGAACAACACGAGCCTCGCGATGGCGGTCTACGGGTCGGTCATCGTGACGTGCCGGATCGTGTTCGCCAGGGTCCCGGACCGGCTCCCGTCACTGCCCCTTGCCGCCGCATCGCTCGTCGCGATCGGAGCCGGTCTCCTCGTCGTCGCGACCTGGCAGACACCCACCGGCCTGCTGACCGGTGTGGTCGTCTTCGCCATCGGAGTGACGTTCTCGACCCCGGCGTTCTTCAGCGCGATCTTCGCGACCGCCACGCCGTCCGAGCGAGGCGCGGCGGCGGGTACGGCCAGCGCGTTCATCGATCTCGCGCTCGGCTTCGGGCCGATCGCCCTGGGGCTCGTCGCGAGCGCCCAAGGGATCCCGTGGGCCATGGCGGCGGGCGCCGGGGTCGCTCTCGCCGGCGCGGTCTGGACGGCCTCCCTCGCGCGCAAGACGGTGGTTGAGTAGCGGCATGGACGTACTGGTCGAGGTCGTGCGCTCGGGACTGGTCGAGAGTCGTCATCGCGGCGTCGCGGTGCACGTCGCTCCTGACGGCGAGGTGCTGTGGTCGGCGGGCGACCCGGACACCGTGATCTTCCCGCGCTCGGCGAACAAGCCCCTCCAGGTCCTGGGCATGATGCGGGCCGGGCTCCCGCTGGACGGACCCGGGCTGGCCGTCGCCGCCGCGAGCCACTCCGCCGAGTCGATCCACCTCGAAGCCGTGCGAGGCATCCTCACGCGCGCCGGCCTGGACGAGTCGGCACTCCAGACGCCGCCGTCCTACCCACTCGATCCCGAAGGAGCACGCCGCCCTGCTGCGCGACGGGGGAGAGCGTGCGCCGATCCTCATGGACTGCTCCGGCAAGCACGCGGCGATGCTGCTGACGTCCGTGCTCAACGACTGGCCGACCGACACCTACCTCGATCCCGACCACCCGCTCCAGCAGGCGATCACCGGCATCTTCGCCGAGCTCACCGGGGCGCCACCCGACGTCATCGGCACCGACGGCTGTGGCGCACCGCAGCACGCCACGTCGGTTCGGCGGCTGGCCACCGCCATCGCCCGGCTGGTTGGCGCCCCTGAGGGCTCAGACGAACGTCACCTCGTCGACGCGATGCTGGCTCATCCTGAGTACGTCAGCGGCACCAGGCGCGAGGAGCTCCAGCTCATGCGAGCCGTCCCGGGGCTGGTGGCGAAGTTCGGCGCGGAGAGCGTGCTCGTGGTCGGCCTGCCGGACGGCTCGGCGTGCGCGCTCAAGATCGAGGACGGCGGATTGCGGCCGCTCTACGTCGCGATGAACCGCATCCTCCAGATCGCCGGCCTGGAGGCGGAGATCCTGAGCGAGCGCCCGGCCGTCCTGGGCGGTGGCAAGCAGGTAGGCGAGGTCCGGCCAGCCTTCTGACCTGCGCATTTGTCGGATTGTGACTCATGTCGCACGACGCTCTGCTTGCATTTGCTAACTCTTGCAAGCAAGATGAAGACATGGCGAAGCTGACCGTGGGAAAAACCGTCGAAGGACTCGGCGAATACCTCCGCGACCAGCGACGCCAGGCGCAGATGTCGTTGCGACAGCTGGCCGAGAAGGCGGATGTTTCCAATCCGTATCTCAGCCAGATAGAGCGAGGGCTGCGTCGTCCGTCGGCAGAGGTGCTCCAGCAGATCGCCAAGGGTCTGCAGATCTCCGCCGAGTCGCTGTACGTCAGAGCCGGGATCCTCGATCTCGACGAGAGCGGGTCACGCATGGTGGAAGACGCCATCGCCCTCGACCCGCAGCTGACGGAGCGGCAGAAGACGGCGCTGCTCGACATCTATCGCTCGTTCGTCGGCTCCGATGTCGTACGCAACGAAGAACTTGCCGAAGTGGTCACCGATGCCAACCAGGAGGAAGCATGACCATTGCCGATCAGATCAACGACCAAGTGAAGACGCTCCGCGAGGAGGTCAAGAACCTCGCTGACGCCGTGAAGAAGCTCGACGTCGACGATCTCCGCTCGAAGGGAACCGACTTCGTCGCGAGCTCGCGCACGCGGGCCACGGAGTCCTACGAGGACCTCGTCGAGAAGGCCGAAGAGATCGCGAACTCCGCGAGGGATCTCAAGCTGGACAACGTCCAGAAGCGTGCTGAGAAGCTCGTCGAGACCCTGCGCAAGGACGCGAGCAAGAACATCAAGGACGTGCGCAAGCGCGCCAAGGACGCCCGTAGCGACGTGCAGAAGCGCGCCGAGGACGTCATCGGTGAGGCTCGTGCCACCGTCCAGCGCGTGACCAAGACGCGTCCGGCCAAGAAGTCGACGGCCAAGAAGGCTCCGGCCAAGAAGTCGACGGCCAAGAAGGCTCCGGCCAAGAAGACGGCTGCCAAGAAGGCTCCGGCCAAGAAGACGGCTGCCAAGAAGGCTCCGGCCAAGAAGACGACGGCCAAGAAGTCCTGACCGTCAGCACGAACCCAGCGGGTCCCTCCGGAAACGGAGGGGCCCGTTGTCGTGCGTTAGCCTGCACGGGTGTTCGAGGTCCAGAGCTCCATCTCCCTGGTGCTGTCCCTGGTGTTGTTCATCATCAAGGTCGGCGCGCTCGTCGACTGCGTCGCCCGCGACAACTCCAAGTTCCTGCAAGTGGGCACCATGCCTCGACGCAACTGGCTCATCATCCTGGGCCTGACGGTCGCGGTGCACGCCATCGACTGGAACCCGCTCGGCCTCCTCAACCTCATTGGCACGGTCGCCGCGCTCGTCTACCTCGCCCTGTTGCGGGGGAGCTCCTGAGTTAGTGTCGGATCGGTCAGCGAAGGCGATGAGGGGGTAGGCATGCAGACGGCGTGGCGCAGCAGGATCGATCCGGTGGTCTTCTGGATCACCGGGATCGTGTCGGTGGGATTCGTGGTCTGGGGCATCGTCAGCACACCCGGCCTCGCGTCGGCCTCCAGCTCGGCGCAGTCCTGGGTCATCACGAACTCCGGCTGGTTCTTCGTCCTCACCACGTCGTTCTTCGTGATCTTCGTGTTGTGGCTGGCGGCCAGCAAGTACGGCCGCATCCCGCTCGGCGGGGACGACGAGCTCCCGGAGTTCCGCACCGTCTCCTGGATCGCCATGATGTTCAGCGCCGGCATGGGCATCGGCCTGATGTTCTGGGGTGTCGCCGAGCCGCTCTCGCACTACGCCGCTCCGCCCCCGGGCACTGCAGAGGCCCAGACCGACGAGGCGCTGCAGACGGCGATGGCCACGACCCTGTTCCACTGGGCGCTGCACCCGTGGGCCATCTACGCCGTCGTCGGCATCGCGATCGCGTACGGCACCTTCCGCAAGGGCCGCTCGCAGCTCATCTCGGCAGCGTTCGCGCCGCTCATCGGCCAGCGCCGCTCGGAGGGCCCGGCCGGCCGGGTCATCGACATCCTCGCGATCTTCGCGACCCTCTTCGGCTCGGCAGCGTCGCTCGGCCTCGGTGCGCTGCAGATCGGCGCCGGACTGGAGTTCAACGGCTGGGTCGACAGCGTCGGCAAGACAGTCCTGGTCTCGATCATCGTGCTTCTCACCATCGCGTTCATCGCGTCGGCCGTGTCGGGCGTGGCCAAAGGCATCCAGTGGCTGTCCAACATCAACATGGTGCTCGCGCTGCTGCTCGCCGCCTTCGTGTTCGTGGTGGGCCCGACGCTCCTGATCCTCAACCTGCTGCCCACCGCCCTGGGCGACTACGCCGACCAGATGACCGTGATGGCCTCGCGCACCGCCGCGAGCGGCGACGCCGCCATGGAGGACTGGCTCGCCAGCTGGACGATCTTCTACTGGGCCTGGTGGGTGTCGTGGACGCCGTTCGTCGGCATGTTCATCGCCCGCATCAGTCGGGGCCGGTCGATCCGGACCTTCGTCACCGGCGTGCTGATCGTCCCGTCTCTGGTCAGCCTGGTCTGGTTCGCGGTGTTCGGTGGCGCGGCCATCCACCAGCAGCGTCTCACCGAGGACCTCGTCGGAGAGGAGGGTGCGGTCAACTCCAACTCGGCGTTGTTCGCACTGCTCGACCACTACCCGATCGCGGTGGTCACCTCGGTCCTGGTGATCATCCTCGTGGGCATCTTCTTCGTCTCCGGCGCCGATGCCGCGTCGATCGTCATGGGCACCCTGAGCGAGAAGGGCTCGATCGAGCCGTCGCGGACCACGGTCGTCTTCTGGGGCTCGCTCACCGGAGGCGTGGCCGCGATCATGCTGGTCGTCGGCGGTGACGACGCACTGACCGGTCTGCAACAGATCACGATCGTCGCCGCGGTGCCGTTCGTCCTGGTCATGGGAGCGCTCTGCGTCTCGCTGTACAAGGACCTGCAGACCGACCCGATGGTCGTGCGAGACCGACTCGGCACCGAGGCCGTCGAGAGTGCGGTGGTCACCGGCGTGGAGGAGCACGAGGGCCAGTTCGCGCTCGTCGTCGAGAAGGCCGAGAGCGGCGAACCGATCAGGATCGAGGAGCTGCCGCCGACCGACCCCGTCGTCGACCCCGAGGGCCGAAAGGACGAGTGACCTCAGGTCACTCCTGCTCGGCTTCGGTGTCGCCGAGCTCGGCCTTCTTGCGACGACGGTCGATCTCGCCGAGGGCGACCACGAGCGCGATCACGATGGGCACCCAGTACTTCGTGCTCCCGGTCAGCCAGTCGGGGAGATCGATGTCGGGCCAGGGGATGTCGAGGCGTCCGATCCAGTAGAACGGGTCGATGTACCGCATCCACGCCGGTGGCTCGAGGTCCTGGAGCCACTGCGGCGCCGAGATGTCGGGCAGCCAGGCCCAGCTGATGTCGGGGAGCAGTCCGCGCACGAACACGCCGATGATGGCGCCGACCCCGAGCACACCGAGCACGACTTCGACCACGGCCACGCCGACGCGTTGCAGCGTGAACAGCACCGGATGCTCGCGGGCCAGTCGGTCGCGGCGCTCCTCGCGGGTCTCCTTCACCTCGGGCGTCAGCTCGTCGTGCGTCTCCATGCGTCCATCGTCGGTGGGGCGCCGACTCGGACGCATCGGCCGAAGGTGCAGAGTCCGACGCCGAAGGTATGACGTCAGGCTCGACGCCGGGACGACTGCCAGCGGTCGACGAGCTTGGGCATCTCCACGGCCACGAAGTCGAAGAAGTCACGGGTGTCCTTGAGGCGCTGAGTGGCTTCGGAGTCGCCGGTCACGAGCGCGGCACCCTTGTCGAGCCAGGAGGACAGAGTGTGCAGCATCTCGGTCTCGACCGCCATGGCCTCGGCCCAGGTGGTGCCTCGGACGTCGTACCGGTCGGTGCGTTCGCCGGGTATGCGGCTTCGCTCGGCCATCTTGGTGCGGGTCAGGTAGCTGGTGGCGCCGCTGACCGCTGCCGCGCTCACGTCGAGCGTCTCGGCAATCTCTCGGGCGGTGAGACCGCCACCCGGTGCGGTGAGCAGCGCAGCGAAGACGCGGGCTGCCATGCGCTGCATACCCGACTCGTTGAGCTTGAGGGCGAAGCCCTCGATGAACGCCGCACGGTCCTCTTGCATGCCCGGAGCCTACCCGGTTCTTCACAAAAGTCATAGGTTTCACAAATCTGTGAAACAGGGGTACGGTCGGGGGCATGGACGACGTCATCGACATTCGGGGGCTCCACAAGGCCTTCGGTTCCACTCAGGCACTCGACGGGCTCGACCTCACGGTCACGACCGGCGAGGTGCACGGCTTCCTCGGCCCGAACGGGGCCGGCAAGTCCACCACTATCCGCGTGCTGCTCGGCCTGCTTCGCGCCGACGCCGGCACGGTTCGGTTGTTCGGCGGCGACCCGTGGCGCGATGCGGCCGAGCTGCACCGCCGCCTCGCGTACGTGCCGGGCGACGTGAACCTGTGGCCGACGCTCACCGGCGGCGAGGTCATCGACCTGCTCGGCCGGCTGCGCGGCGGTCTCGACGAGCGCCGGCGCGCCGACCTGGTCGAGCGGTTCGAGCTCGACCCCACCAAGAAGGGTCGCGCCTACTCCAAGGGCAACCGCCAGAAGGTCGCCCTCGTGGCCGCGCTGGCATCGGACGTCGAGCTCCTCGTGCTCGACGAGCCGACCTCGGGCCTCGACCCGCTGATGGAGGCCGTGTTCACCGAGTGCATCGACGACTTCAAGGACGATGGCCGCTCGGTGCTGCTGAGCAGCCATATCCTGGCCGAGGTCGAACGACTGTGTGACCGGGTGAGCATCATCCGTTCCGGCCGCGACGTCGAGACCGGAACGCTGGCCGACCTGCGGCACCTCACCCGCACGTCCGTCTCGGCCGAGGTCGCGACCCAGCCCACGGGCCTCGACGTACTGGTCGGCGTGCACGACCTCGTCGTCGAGGGCAATCGGGTGCTCTTCGAAGTCGACACCGACCATCTCGGCGCTGCCATCGACGCTCTCGGACGCCTCGGAATCCGGACACTGACCAGCCAGCCGCCGACGCTGGAAGAGCTGTTCATGCGTCACTACGGCGACGACGTCACCGCAGAGCCGGCCGAGGTGTCGGCATGACCGGCACCCGCGTCTTCATCCGGACGTTCCTGCGGCGCGACCGCTGGATGATGTTCTGGTGGATCGCCGGCGGCACACTGCTCTACTTCGGCCAGGCGCCGAGCGTCGACGCCACCTACACGAATCAGGCGGAGTTCGACCGCGCCGCGACGAGCATGGAGCAGAACGTCGCCTTCATCGCCATGACCGGCCCTGCCCGTGCGCTCAACACCGTGGGCGGACAGGTGGCGTGGCAGGCGATGGCGTTCGGCGCGATCGTCGCCGGCCTGATGAGCATGTTCATCGTCGGGCGGCACACCAGGGCTGAGGAGGAATCCGGCCGCGACGAGCTCGTGCGGGCGGCAGCGGTCGGGCGTCATGCGCCGATCGTCGCCGCGCTGGTGGTGGCCGCCGTGGCCAACGTGCTCATGGGCGCCCTCATCACGCTCAGCCTGATCGGCTACGGCCTGGCCGCCGCCGGCAGCATCGCTCTCGGCCTCGCCTTGACCCTCACCGGGCTGACCTTCACCGGCGTCGCCCTCGTCGCGGCCCAGCTGACCGACGGCACTCGCGCGATGTACGGCATCACCGGCGCAGCGATCGCGGTGAGCTACGCGCTGCGGGCCGTCGGCGACGTGGCGGAGAATGGACTTTCGTGGCTCTCGCCGATCGGGTGGGGGCAGGCCATGCACCCCTTCTCCGGGGAGCGTTGGTGGCCGATGCTGCTGCCCGTGGCCGCGACCATCGCGCTCGTCGGCGCGGCTCTCGCGCTGTTCGCGCGTCGCGATGTCGGGTCCGGGTTGTGGCCGTCGCGACCCGGTCCGGAACGCGCCAGCAATGGACTCCTCGGCACCCTCGGGCTCGCCTGGCGTCTTCAGCGAGGCTCGATCATCGGCTGGACCGTGGGGATCCTGCTGCTGGGGATCGCCTACGGCTCGATCGGCGACGACGTCGAGGACCTGATGGGCTCCTCGGACTTCTCCGACGCGATCCTGGGCTCCGGGCCCGACCTCACCGAGTCGTTCTACGCCTTGGCGATCCTCATGATCGCGTTGATCGCTTCCGGCTTCACCATCTCGTCGGCTCTTCGGCCGCTCGGTGAGGAGGATGCCGGACGGGTCGAAAGCCTGCTCGCGACGGCGCTGCACCGACGGACGTGGCTCCTGGGTCATGTGGCGATGACGGTGCTCGGATCGGTGATCGTCCTGGTGGCCGGGGGGCTGGGCCTCGGCCTCGGGTTCGCGATGGTCACCGGCGATGGCTCGGCCGTGGGCCGCTACTTCGGGGCAATGCTGCCGTACCTCGCCCCGGTGCTGCTGCTCGGAGCGATCGCGAGGCTGCTGCACGGAGTCGTGCCGCGATGGGCCTCTCTCGCGTGGGTCGGTCTGGCGTTCTGCGTCGTGGTCATGTTCTTCGGGGACATCCTGCGCTTTCCCGACGCAGTGCTGGACGTCTCGCCGTTCGGCCACCTCGCGCTCGCGCCGGCCGAGGACGTGCGGTGGCTCCCGGTCGTCGTGGTGGCCCTGGTCGCGCTCCTGCTCAGCGCAGCGGGTCAGGTCGCTTTCCGCCGCCGGGACGCCATCACGAACTAGAGTCGGCGCGTGACCCAGACGCCCGCCGACTGGTACCCCGATCCGAACGACGATCGTCAGCTGCGTTACTGGGACGGCACCGCCTGGACCGCTCACGTCGCGGCGGCTCCGGCGTCGGCTCGGCCGACGGGGCCCACGACCCCGGACGGCGAGCCGCTGGCCGGCTGGTGGTGGCGGGTGCTCGCCTACGTCATCGACTCGATCATCATCAGCGTCGTCGCGAACATCGTGAGCATCCCGGCACAGATCCAGATCCAGCGAGACTTCATGCCGGTCATGGAGCGGTTCAACCGCGCCATCGAGCAGAACCCGGAGACGCCACCTGACTTCTGGGCGTTCTTCAACGACTACCTGGACGTCATGCAGCAGCATGCGTTCTGGCTCGTGGCCCCCGGCGCGATTTTCACCGTCCTCTACTGGGCGATCTTCCTGCGGTGGAAGGGCGCGACTCCCGGCAAGCTCATGCTCGGCATGCGGGTCCGGCTCCGCGACCAGGCCGGCAGGTTGCCGTGGTCTTCGATCATCGCCCGGATGATCCTTCAGTTCGGCGTGATCTGGTCCGTCTTCGTCATCGCGCTCCTGACGGGGTCCGTCACCATGTACGTCGTCTGGATGCTGGCGACGATGATCATGCTCCTCGACCCGCTCTGGGCGACCTGGGACTCGAAGCGTCAGACGTTGCACGACAAGCTGGCAGCCACGAACGTCGTCCGGCCGCGCTAGAACATTCGTTCGATTACGGTTAGACTCGGGGCATGACCGCGTACTTCCAGGGCTCACTGCTCGACGGTGACGCGGGCCCGGAAGTCGCCGAGCTGGGCGGCACGGTGCAGCGCACGGAGCTGACGCAAGGAGCGTGGGTCGACGTCCGGCCGGGCTGGGTCACCGGTGCCGACGGTCTGTTCCTCCGGCTCCAGGCCGAAGTGCCGTGGCGGGCCGAGCGTCGAGAGATGTACGACCGCGTCGTCGACGTCCCGCGGCTGGTCTGCTTCTACGACCACGACGACGCCCTGCCCGACCCTGCGCTCGACGTCGCGCGCGATGCCCTCAGCGCGCACTACGCCACCGAGCTCGGCGAGCCGTTCACCACCGCCGGCCTCTGCTACTACCGCGACGGCCACGACAGCGTCGCCTGGCACGGCGATCGCATCGGCCGCGGCCGGCTCGAGAACACGATGGTCGCCATCGTGTCGCTGGGGGAGCACCGGCGGCTCTCGTTGCGTCCGCGTGGCGGGGGCAACCAGATCGGCTTCACCCTCGGCCACGGCGACCTCGTCGTCATGGGCGGCTCGTGCCAGCGCACGTGGGAGCACGCCGTGCTCAAGACCGCGCGTCCGGTCGGGCCGCGCATCAGCGTCCAGTTCCGGCCCGCCGGTGTTCGGTGACGGAGAGGTGAGGCACCACTAGTGTTTCGCCATGACGACTCCCGAAGAGGGCCTGGCCAGGATTCATGCGCGCTTCGGCGCGCACGACGGCCATCGCGCGCTGCACGCCAAGGGCATCCACTGTGTCGGCACCTTCACCGCCACGCCCGAAGCCGCTGAGCTGACGAAGGCGGCCCACATGAGTGGCGCACCGGTGCCGGCGAAGGTGCGATTCTCCAACGGCGGCGGCGACCCGAACGTGCCCGACTACGTCGCGGACGTCCGCGGGCTCGCGGTCAGCTTCCGGCTCCCCGACGGCACGAGCACCGACATCCTCGGTCAGACGATTCCGCACTTCCCGTTCCACGACGAGCAGGGCTTCTTCGCCACGCTCGTCGTCTCGAAGCCCGGACTTGCCGCCCTCGCGCATCTGCCAGGGTTCATCGCCCGATACCCGCGAGCCGCGCTCCAGGTCGCCGAGGCCAACAAGGTCATCGGGCAGCGGATCGGCTTCGCCGCGCACCGCTACTTCCCGTTCCACGCGATGAAGTGGGTCGACGCGGACGGCGGATCGCGCTACGTCCGCTACACCTGGCAGCCGACGATCGAGGAGACGAGTCTTTCCATGGCGGAGGCGAAGCAGCGGGGCCGCGACTTCCTGTTCGACGGGCTGCGCGAGCAGCTCGCGAAGGCGCCGGTGCGCATGGACCTGGAGGTGCAGATCGCCGGCGACGGCGACAACCCCCACGACCCGTCTGACGAATGGCCCGGCGACAGGCAGCGGGTCACCGTCGGCACGCTCGAGGTGACCGCCGTGGACGACGATGCCGACGACGGCATCATCTTCGATCCCATGCGGCTGACCGACGGCATCGAGCCGTCGGACGACCCGGTGCTTCGCTACCGGCCGGACGTCTACGGGCTGTCGTACGCTCGGCGCGCCGGCAGCTGACTCACTCGTCGTCGGGCGGGGTGACGCCCTCCGGGCGGTCCGCGCCGATCTCGGGGCCGTTGTCCACGTCCTCGCCCGGGACCTGGAAGCCCTCCTCGGGGTCGAACTCACGTTGGGTGTTGTCGACGAGGGCGTTGTCGGGTCGATTGTCCGGGTCGAGGCGCTCTTCGCGTTCCTTCTCCAGCTTCTCGGCCTCCTCCTCGGAGACCTCGTCGTCGGTGGAGTAGCCGGCGTCCACCCTCTCGTCGACATTGACTTCGAGGGGTTTGTCGCTGGATTCGTCGGGGGACTCGTCGTTGCCGCTCATGGGTGCTCCCTGGGTCTGGGTGTACTCCTCACACCAGACCGCGGGCGCGCCCCGTCCGCAACCCGAGCAGGCTCAGCGGCGGCCGCGCGAGGACTTGGCGCGCTCGCCCGCGTCCAGGATCACCTTGCGGATGCGGACGTACGACGGGGTGATCTCCACGCACTCGTCCTCGCGGCAGAACTCCAGGCACTGCTCGAGCGACAGCCGGCGCGGCGGGATCAGCTTCTCGAAGTTGTCCGAGGTGGACGACCGAATGTTCGTCTGCTTCTTCTCCTTGGTGATGTTGACGTCCATGTCGTCGTCGCGGGAGTTCTCGCCGACGATCATGCCCTCGTACACCTCGGTGGTGGGCTCGACGAAGAGGATGCCGCGCTCCTGCAGGTTCGTCATCGCGTACGCCGTGGCAGCACCGGCCCGGTCGGCCACCAGCGAACCGCTCGGGCGGGTGGAGATGTCGCCGGCCCACGGCTCGTAGCCCTCGAACACGTGGTGGGCGATGCCGGTGCCGCGGGTGTCCGTCAGAAATTCCGTCCTGAATCCAATCAGTCCTCGTGCTGGGACGAGGAACTCCATGCGCACCCAGCCGGTGCCGTGGTTGACCATCTGCTCCATGCGACCACGGCGGACGGCCAGCAGCTGCGTGATCGTGCCGAGGTACTCCTCGGGTGCGTCGATGGTGAGCCGCTCCACCGGCTCGTGCAGCGTGCCGTCGATCTCGCGGGTGACGACCTGCGGCTTGCCGACGGTGAGCTCGTAGCCCTCGCGGCGCATCTGCTCGACCAGGATGGCGAGAGCCAGCTCGCCGCGGCCCTGCACCTCCCAGGCGTCAGGCCGGCCGGTCGGGAGCACGCGGATCGACACGTTGCCCACGAGCTCGGCGTCGAGGCGGTCCTTGACCAGGCGTGCGGTGACCTTGGCGCCCTTCTCGCGACCGGCCAGTGGTGACGTGTTGATGCCGATCGTCATCGAGATGGCCGGCTCGTCGACCGTGATGAGCGGCAGTGGCCGCGGGTCGTCGGGATCGGCGAGGGTCTCGCCGATGGTGATCTCGGGGATGCCGGCGATGGCCACGATGTCGCCGGGGCCGGCCGACTCGCCGGGCTTGCGCTCCAGCGCCTCGGTGACCAGGAGCTCGGTGATCTTGACCCGCTCGACGGTGCCGTCGCGCTTGCACCAGGCCGCCTGCTGGCCCTTGCGCAGGGTGCCCTCCTTGACGCGCACCAGGGCGAGACGGCCCAGGAACGGCGAGGCGTCGAGGTTGGTGACGTGCGCCTGCAGCGGTGCGCCCTCGGTGTACTCCGGGGCCGGCACGGCCTCCATGATCGTCTGGAACAGCGGCACCAGGTTCTCGCTGTCGGGCATGCCGCCGTCCTTGGGCTGCTCCAGCGACGCCCGGCCGGCCTTGGCCGAGGCGAACACGACCGGGAAGTCCAGCGCACTGTCATGCGCTGAGTCGTCGAGCAGGTCCAGGAAGAGCTCGTAGGTCTCGTCGACGACCTCGCTGATGCGGGCGTCCGGCCGGTCGACCTTGTTGACGACCAGGATCACCGGCATCTTCGCGGTCAGAGCCTTGCGCAGCACGAATCGGGTCTGGGGGAGCGGGCCCTCCGAGGCGTCGACGAGCAGGACGACCGCGTCGACCATCGACAGTCCACGCTCGACCTCGCCGCCGAAGTCGGCGTGCCCCGGGGTGTCGATGATGTTGATCGTGACGCCGCCGTCGGGCGCACCCGGCCCGTTGTAGCGAACGGCCGTGTTCTTGGCCAGGATCGTGATGCCCTTCTCGCGCTCGAGGTCGCCGGAGTCCATCGCGCGCTCGGCCAGCTGGTGGTGCTCGTCGTAGTTGCCCTGCTGCTTCAGCATGGCGTCGACGAGCGTCGTCTTGCCGTGGTCGACGTGGGCGACGATCGCGACATTGCGCAGGTCATGGCGGGTGGGCATGCGAAAGAACTGTCCTTGCGGAGGGGATACTCCACGACGGTGGAGCCTTGCCAGTCTAGTAGCCGACCGTTACGGCGAGAAATCGCTCCTGCTGCTGTTCATTGCACAGTCACGATTATTTCATTTGTGCAACAGTTGCGTTGGCCTTAGTATTTTCGTGTGTCCAAGAAGTCCGACGAGCTCTACGAAGCGCTGGGTGAGTTCTTCCAGCGCGTCTTCAGCCTCGCCGAGTCCAGCTCGATGGATCGCATGATCGAGCTCGACGTGTCGTTCACGCAGGCACGCACCATGTTCCTGCTGGCGCACACCGACGGCCCGCTGGCGATCAACGTGATCGCGTCTCAGCTCGGGCTCTCGGTCGCCGCCACCGGGCGGACCATCGACCAGCTGGTCAAGCTCGGCATCGTCGAGCGTCAGGAGAACCCCGACGACCGTCGGGTCAAGCTCGTGTCCCTCTCGCCCACAGGCTTCGAGGTCGCCGACCAGCAGATCGAGCAGAAGCGGCAGGCGGTCAGGAGGTTCGTCGACCGTCTCAGCTCCACCGAAGCGGAGAACCTCACCCAGGCCCTCCGTCCGATCCTCGCAGGCGAATCCCTGCGTTCGAGCACGAAGGACCCGCATGTCCACTGAAGCCCCCGAATACCCCGACAAGATCGACGGCGCCGTCCTGAAGGTCGCCGGGGTCGTCGTCATCGGCGCCATCATGTCGATCCTCGACATCACCGTCGTCAACGTCGCTCTGCCGACGTTCCAGCGCGTCTTCGCCGAGGGCGGAGGCGAGCTCGACTACTCACTGGTCGCCTGGACGGTCACCGGCTACACGCTGGCCCTGGCCACGGTCATCCCGCTCACAGGCTGGGCGGCCGACCGGTTCGGCACCAAACGGCTCTACCTCACCGCGATCGCGTTGTTCACCCTCGGTTCGGCACTCTGCGCGACCGCCTGGGACATTCACTCGCTGATCGCGTTCCGCGTTCTCCAGGGCCTCGGCGGCGGCATGCTGATGCCGCTCGGCATGACGATCATGACCAGGGCTGCCGGTCCGAAGCGCATGGGACGGCTGATGGCCATCCTCGGCATCCCGATGATGCTCGGCCCCATCGGCGGCCCGATCCTCGGCGGCTGGCTCATCGACACCGCGTCGTGGCACTGGATCTTCCTGATCAACGTTCCGCTCGGCATCGGCGCGATCGTCTACTCGATCCTCGTCCTGCCCAAGGACCGTCCGGTCCCGTCCGAGTCGTTCGACTACTTCGGCATGCTGCTGATGTCGCCCGGCCTGGCGCTGTTCCTGTTCGGCGTCTCCTCGTTGCCGGGTGAGGGTGGCGACTTCACCGCGCCTCGGGTGTGGGTCTCGGCTCTTGCGGGCATCGCCCTGATGGTCGGCTTCGTGTTCCACTCTTTCCGCCCGGAGCACCCGCTGCTCGACCTGCGGTTGTTCCGCGACCGCAACCTCGCGGTCTCCACGATCACGATGTTCATGTTCGCCGGAGCGTTCTTCGGTGGCCTGCTGCTGGTGCCCACGTTCTTCCAGCAGATCCACGGCGAGTCCACGCTCAACGCCGGGCTCCTGGTGGCTCCGCAGGGCATCGGCGCGATGCTGACGATGCCGATCGCCGGCGCATTGGTCGACCGGGTGCCGGTCGGACGGATCGTGCCGGTCGGGCTCCTGCTGATCATCGCCGGCATGTTCCCGATGACGCAGATCTCCGAGACCACGTCGTACGCCACCATCATCGGTGCGCTGTTCGTGATGGGTCTCGGCATGGGCGCCACGATGATGCCGCTGTTCACGTCGGCCCTGCGCACCCTCACGAACCACGAGGTGGCGCGCGGCTCGACGCTGCTCAACATCACGCAACAGATCGCGAGCTCGATCGGCGTCGCCGTCCTGTCGGTGATCCTCACCAACCACCTCAAGGACTCCCCGACGATCGCCGGCACCAAGGGGATGGCGGGCCTCCCCGACGGCCTCACCGAGGCCGCGGCGGCCATCGCCTCGTGGACGAAGGAGGGCGCGGGCCTGATCGCCCAGCTCAAGGTCCCCGAGGCGGTCATCGACTCCGGCTTCGTCCAGGCCGCGAGCTCGTTCTCGTCGACCTTCTGGGTCGCGTGGGTGCTCGTCGTCCTCACCGTCGTGCCAGCGCTGTTCCTCCCGCGCAAGCGTGAGGTCTCGCACCTGCTCGACGACGAGGGCAAGGCTCCCGTCCCCGTGCGCTGATCCGGGCCGCTCAGGACTTCCGGAGACCGAGCGAGCGCCAGCGAGTGAGCGTCGCAGGAGGTTGAGCGAGTCACGCCGAAGGCGTCAGGGTGACGAAACCCGGTGCACCTTGTACACGGAGGCCTGGGCGATCGGGCGCACGGTCATCGTGTCGATGTTGACGTGCTGCGGCCGCGTGGCCACCCAGGCCACGACGTCCGCGATGTCAGCTGCGACGAGCGGCTCGTCCACCCCGGCGTACACGGCGTCGGCAGCCTCCTGGTCGCCGCCCAACCGGTTGAGTGAGAACTCCTCGGTGTGCACCATGCCCGGCGCGATCTCGGTGACCCGCACCGGCTGGCCGTTCAGCTCCAGCCGGAGCGTGCCGGTCATCGCCGTCACGCCGTGCTTGGCCGCGGTGTAGCCGCCACCGCCTTCGTAGACGTCGTGCCCGGCCGTCGACGAGATGTTGATGAGCGTGCCCGCTCCGCTCGCCACGAGCGCGGGAACCAGCGCCCTGGTGACGAGCAGGGTGCCGATGACGTTCACGTCGTACATGTGGCGCCACGCCTCGGGGTCGCCCTCGATGACCGGCTCGCGCCCGATCGCACCGCCGGCGTTGTTGACCAGCAGGTCGAGTCGGTCGCCGACCGTCTCGGCAAGGGCGTCGACCTGGGCGGCATCCGTGACGTCGCAGGTGACGGGTGTTCCGCCGATCTCGTCGGCGAGGGATTCGATGCGGTCGGTGCGGCGGGCCACGCAGAAGACGCGGAACCCGGCCTCGGTGAGTGCGCGGGCGGTCGCCTCGCCGATGCCGCTGCTGGCACCGGTGACGACGGCGGTGCGGGAAGGAGCGTCCATGGCGCCATCGTGTCAGCCCCCGCGCGTGGCTGCCGAGCGTGGGTTGAGTGTGCGACCTTGAGCGGGACTGGGAACATGGACAGGACGGGGCTGGTTACACACGGCGGAGAGAGGTGAGCGCATGCTCAAGCGCATCGCGATGCTCTCGGCGCACACATCGCCGCTGGAGCAGCCCGGCACGGGCGACGCCGGCGGCATGAACGTCTACGTGCTCGAGCTCTCCCGGCAGCTCGCCGCCCGCGGTATCGAGGTGGAGATCTTCACCCGCGCCACGTCGCGTCATCAGGAGCCGGTCGTCGAGGCCGAGCCTGGCATCATCGTGCGGCACGTGGCCGCTGGCCCGTTCGAGGGCTTGCAGAAGAACGACCTCCCGTCGCAGCTGTGCGGCTTCGTTCGTGACGTGCTGAGGGTCGAGGTCGAGCGCGACCCCGGCCACTTCGACCTCGTGCACAGCCACTACTGGCTCTCCGGCCAGATCGGCACCGTCACCCGCGAACGCTGGGGCGTACCGCTCGTGCACACGATGCACACCATGGCCAAGGTCAAGAACGCCCAGCTCGCCGCCGGCGACACCGCCGAGCCGATCGGGCGCATCGCCGGCGAGGAGGAGATCGTCCGGCTCGCCGACCGTCTGATCGCCAACACCGCCGAGGAGAGCCGCGAGCTGGTCGAGCTCTACGGCGCCGATCCCCGACGGATCGAGGTCGTTCACCCTGGCGTCGACCTCGACGTGTTCCGCAGCGGCCGCCAGCTCGAGGCCCGACGGGCACTCGGAGTGCCCGATGATGCGGCTCTCGTGCTGTTCGCCGGCCGCATCCAGCCGCTCAAGGCCCCCGACGTCGTGATCCAGGCGGCCAGCCGGCTGCTCGAGCTCGACCCGTCCCTGCGCGGACGCCTGCGCGTCGCCGTCGTGGGCGGCCCCTCCGGCACGGGTCTGGACGACCCCACCGCGCTCACCGACCTCAGCACCGATCTCGGCCTCGATGGCATCGTGACGTTCGTGCCAACGGTCGACCAGAGCGAGCTCGCCGACTGGTACGCCGCGGCCTCCGCCGTCTGCGTGCCGTCGTACAACGAGTCGTTCGGGCTGGTCGCGATCGAGGCGCAGGCCTGCGGCACCCCCGTGGTGGCCGCGTCCGTCGGGGGCCTCGCCACCGCCGTGTCCGACGGCGTCACCGGCGTGCTCGTCGACGGCCACGACCCGGCCGACTACGCCGCCGCCCTGCACCCCTTGCTCGTCGACCCCGAGCTCCGTGCGGCCATGAGCGCCAAGGCCGTGCGTCACGCGGAGTCGTTCGGCTGGGACGTCACCGCCGAACGCACGCTCGCCGTGTACGAGGAGGCCATCGAGGCGTTCGCCCAGGAGGGGGAGGGCCGGTGACCGACGACGTCCGCGAGACCATCCTGGCTGTGCTCAAGGACTCCGAGCTGGAGTTCACCGAGTTCGGCACCGGGACCTTCGAGGTGGTGCTGCCGGGGGAGCGCAAGCTGCAGACGGCATGCCGGCTCGAGATCGGCAAGCATGCGCTCGGCATCCACGCGTTCGTCGCGCGCAACCCCGACGAGAACCACGAGGGTGTCTACCGCTGGATGCTGGAGCACAACCTCAAGATGTTCGGGGTCAGCTTCGCCATCGACGCGGCCGGCGACATCTACCTCGACGGACGGCTGCCGCTGCACGCCGTCACGACGGACGAGCTCGACCGGCTCCTCGGTGCCGTGCTGAGCTACTCCGACGACTCGTTCAACACCATCCTCGAGCTGGGCTTCGCGTCCTCCATCCGCAAGGAGTGGGAGTGGCGGGAGTCGCGCGGTGAGTCCACGCGCAATCTCGAGGCGTTCAAGCACCTGAAGCCGTGAAGGCGATCGTCTTCGCCGACGTCACGGATGCGTGGTCGTACATCGGCGCCACGCGGTTCGAGCGGGCCGCGGCAGCGTTCACGATTCTCGTCGGAGAGCCCGTCGACCTCTCGTTCCGCGCCCGCCTGTGCGATCCCGCCGAGCCGTCGGCCGCCGAGCAGGAGCTGGTGACGTCGGCCGCGAAGATCACCGGCATCGACTTCAACTTCGCCGAGGTCGTGCCAGCCGCTTCGTTCGACGCCTGGCGGGTGCTCACCTGGGCCGAGGAGGCCGGGCCCGGCGTGCAGCGCGATCTCGCCCACCAGCTGTGGCGGGCACACTTCCTCGAGGGCGCCGACATCGCCGACCCGCTGGTGCTGTCGACGCGGGCCGCGCTCGTCGGTCTCGACCTCGAGACCACCGAGGCGCTGCTGGCCAGCGACGAGTACGCCGCCGAGACCCGCACCCAGGACGAGACGGCGCGGTCGCTCGGCATCACGCAGCTGCCGCACGTCGTCGTCGAGACCACGTGGACGCTCGCCGGCGTGCAGTCGCAGAACGACTACGTCCAGGCCCTGCGGCAGATCCACACAGACTGGCTAGGCTCCTCGTCATGACGTACGCCCTCGTGCTCCTGCGCCATGGACACAGCACCTGGAACGCCAAGAACCTGTTCACCGGCTGGGTCGACGTCGGACTCAACGAGCAAGGTGTCGCCGAGGCCGAGCGTGGTGCCGAGATGCTCCAAGATGCTGGCATCGCCCCTGACGTCTCGCACACGTCCGTGCTGCGCCGGGCCATTCGCACCGCCGAGATCGTGCTCGACGGCATCGACCGGCACTGGATCCCGGTGCGCCGGTCGTGGCGTCTCAACGAGCGTCACTACGGCGCGCTGCAGGGCAAGAACAAGAAGGAGACGATGGAGGAGTTCGGCGAGGAGCAGTTCATGATCTGGCGCCGTTCGTACGACACCCCGCCACCACCGCTGCCGGATGACAGTGAGTTCAGCCAGGCCGGCGACGTCCGCTACGCCGACCTGTCCGACGAGGAGATGCCGCGCACCGAGTGCCTCGCCGACGTGCTCGACCGCATGCTCCCGTACTGGGACGACGCGATCGTCCCGGACCTCCGCGCCGGCAAGACGGTGCTCGTCACCGCGCACGGCAACTCGCTCCGCGCCCTCGTGAAGCACCTCGACGACATCGCCGAGGACGAGATCGTCGGCCTCAACATCCCCACCGGCATCCCGCTCGTCTACGATCTCGACGACGACCTCAAGCCCACCGAGCCCCGCGGCCGCTACCTCGACCCCGCCGCCGCCGAGGCAGCCATCGCCGCCGTCGCCAACCAAGGTCGCTGAACCGAGGCCGCCCGCGGCCGAGCGTTCAGCGAGGTTGAGCGCGTTGCGGCGAAGCCGCCCGGTGCCGAAACCCTCGTGAGGCAGCAGGCTCGAGTGGCTCAGTCACGCGTCCAATTTGTAACCCAATCCGCGCACGGTCGTGAGGCTGATCGGGTTGGTGGGGTCGGGCTCGATCTTGGCGCGCAGCCGCTTGACGTGGACGTCGAGGGTCTTGGTGTCGCCGACGTAGTCGGCGCCCCAGACGCGGTCGATGAGCTGGCCGCGGGTGAGAACCCGGCCGGGGTTCCGCATGAAGTACTCGAGCAGCTCGAACTCCTTGAGCGGGAGCTTCACGATCTCGCCCTCGACGGTGACGAGGTGTCGGTCGACGTCCATGCGGACGTGTCCGGCCTCGAGCGCGGAGGCGTCGTCGACCTCGTCGACCGAGCCGCGGCGGAGCACCGCGCGGATGCGGGCCACCAGCTCACGCGGCGAGTAGGGCTTGGTGACGTAGTCGTCGGCACCGAGCTCGAGGCCGACCACCTTGTCGACCTCGGTGTCTTTCGCGCTGACCATGATGATCGGCACTGACGACGTCTGGCGGATCTGCCGGCACACCTCGGTGCCGGGCAGACCGGGCAGCATCAGGTCGAGCAGCACGATGTCGGCGCCACCACGCTCGAACTCGGCCAGCGCATCCGGCCCGGTCTCGGCGATGGCGACGTCGAAGCCCTCCTTGCGCAGCACGTACGAGAGGGCCTCGCTGTAGCTCGTCTCGTCCTCGACGACCAATACCTTCATCCAGACATCTCCTCATCGAGATCGTGCGACCACGATGGCAGCACCAGGGTGAAGGTCGATCCCGCACCAGGCTCACTCCACACGTCGACGCTCCCACCATGGCTCGCGGCCACGTGCTTGACGATCGACAGCCCGAGTCCGGTGCCGCCGGTGGTCCGGGCCCGCGCCGGGTCGACCCGGTAGAAGCGTTCGAAGATGCGGTCGATCTCGTCGCCGGGGATGCCGATGCCTTGGTCGGCCACCGAGATGCGCACCTCGTCGCCGGCGAGCTCGGCCGTCACCACGACCCGCGCCTCTGGCGGGCTGTAGGCGACCGCGTTCTCGACCAGGTTGCTCACCGCGGCGTGCAGCTGACCGCGGTCGCCGTGCACGAGGAGGCCCGGCTCGACGGACGTGGCGATCTCGATGTCCATGCGCTCGGCTTCGGTGGCAGAGTGCTCGGACGCCTCGGCCACGAGCTCGTCGACCTTGACGCCCGTCGCTTCCTCGCTCACCGCATCGTTCTGGAGCCTCGAGAGATCGATGATCTGCTGGACGAGGCGCGTCAACCGGATGCTCTCGGCCTGCATGCGCCCGGAGAAGCGGACGACGGAGTCGGGGTCGTCCTTGGCCTCCGCCACCGCCTCGGCGAGAAGGTTCAGGGCCCCGATCGGGGTCTTGAGCTCATGGCTGACGTTGGCCACGAAGTCACGCCGGATCGCCTCGACCCGTTCGGCATGGGTGCGGTCGTCGGCCAGGACGACGACCAGCCGAGACGACAGCGGGGCGACCCGCGCGTGCACGTGCGTGACGTTGCCGTGGCGGTGGTCCAGCTGGACCTCCGCCTCTCGCACCTGCCCATCGCGGCGCACCTGTCGCACGAGCGTCATGAGCTCGTCCGGCAAGCGCTCGTCGCGCAACAGCCCCATCGCGACGGCCGGCGCGGACGCCTGGACGACGGTGTCGTTGGTGTCGACGATGACGGCGGACGACGACAGCACGGACAGCACGGCCTCCGCGCCGTCCGGCACGGCGTGCGTGATTTCCGGAACCTCGGTCTCACGGCGTTCGCTGTAGCGCCACATCCACGTCACCAAGGCCCCCGCCGTGGCGCCGATGACTCCGGCGATCAGCAATCCTGCACTGGTATCCACACCATCGATCGTAGGGCTCCGTGCCTCCTGCGTCGCCACCCACGAAGCGGTTGACGTGCGGCTTTCGGGCTCCGTTCACGCCGCGTTCACCGCGAGTCGTCCTCCGTTCACCGCGTCCGCCTAGCCTGTGGGTCATGCGTGATCAGTACTACGAACAGCTCGACTCGATCGTCGACGACCTCGTGACCCTCACCGGCACGGTCCGTCGCGCGGTCGCCTCGTCGACCACTGCCCTCCTGGACGCCGACGCCCGACTGGCCGAGGTCGTGATCGCCGGCGATGCCGCGATCGACGACGAGACCGAGGCCATCGAGGAACGAGCGCTGCTGCTGCTGGCGACCCAGCAGCCCGTGGCGACCGACCTGCGACAGCTCGTCGCGACGCTGCGCATGGTCAACGACCTCCAGCGCATGGGCGACCTCTCCGTGCACGTGGCGAAGGTGGCGCGCATGCGCATCCCCGCCGCCGCCGTGCCGCCGCAGCTGCACCCGACCATCAGGGCGATGGCCAAGGTCGCGGACTCGATGATCGACGCGGCTGCGCGCATCGTCGCGAACCGTGACGTCGTGGCCGCCGCGCACCTCGAGGACGAGGACGACGAGATGGACCGGCTGCGCAAGGACTTGTTCCGCACGCTGCTCAGCGACTCCTGGGAGCACGGCGTCGAGCCGGCCATCGATCTGGCGCTGCTCGGTCGCTACTACGAGCGCATCGGCGACCACGCCGTGTCGATGGCGCGTCGTGTCGTCTACCTGGTGACCGGCGAGCTCACCTGAGCTCAGTCACTCTGCGGCGGGCTCCTCGCCGCCGGGCTCTTGGGCGACCTCGTCGTACATCTCGGTGCGGGTGACGACTGGTGCATCGATCCTGACGTCACCGGCCTGGTCGAAGGTGAACGTCAGGCTGACGTAGTCGCCGGCCCCCACGACGTCACCGGTGAGCACAACGGTGGCGGCCGGGCCGGTGTTGAAGGAGTCGCCGGGACCGATGATGGCCGGTGCGACCCGACTCTTGACGGCGGTTCCGTCCGGGGTCGATGCCGTCACGGCGTCCAGCTTCTGGGTCTCATCCGACGTGTTGACGACGACCGCCGACAAGGTGGCGGTGCCGTCGCCGTTGTCGACGGCGAGCGTGTTGTAGAGCTGCACCTCACCGGTGCGGAGATTGGCTCCCACGCCGGCCTGGTACTGCTGGTTGGTCTGGGCGTCGTCGCCGGTGGCGATGCACCCGGCAAGCCCCAGAGAGGTCGCGGCGAGGAGGGTCGCGGCCGCCGAACGCAGCCGAGGGGAGCGTGCCGAAGTCACCAGAAACCTGCTTCCGTCGAGTGGTGGACCGATGGTATCGGGCGGCGTCGGGAGGCCGTGTTCTGCCTGCTCCTACACCATCGTCGGACCAGATCCGACGGATTTGGCGTCGTTGCCGCGTGTTATCCTAGTCACCTAGGAAAGGTGCTCCCTTTATGACTTTCACGGTCGGCGAAACCGTTGTTTATCCCAATCACGGCGCAGCAGTCATTGAAGACATCGAGACCAGGACCATCAAAGGTGAGGACCGCGACTACCTCGTTCTACGCATCATCGCGCAGACCGATCTGGTCGTCCGTGTGCCGGCCTGCAACCTCGATCTCGTCGGGGTTCGCGACGTCGTCGACGAGGAGGGCCTGGAGCGCGTTTTCGATGTTTTGAGGGCTGAGCACGTCGAAGAGCCGACCAACTGGTCTCGCCGCTACAAGGCGAACCTCGAGAAGCTGCACTCCGGCGACGTCCTCAAGGTCGCCGAGGTCGTGCGCGACCTGTGGCGCCGCGATCACGAGCGCGGACTGTCCGCCGGCGAAAAGCGGATGCTGGCCAAGGCGCGCCAGATTCTCGTCTCCGAGCTTGCGCTCGCCGAGAAGACCAACGAGGACAAGGCCGAGATTCGTCTCGACGAGGTCCTCGCGTCCTGACTCCCGACTCCGGAGCCCCCGACGTTCGCGTCGGGGGCTTCGCTTTGGCCGAGGCCGCCTGCGGCCTGGGGGCACCTCCCACGAGCGCCAGCGAGTAGGGGGAGCGTCAAAGCGGGTTGAGCGTGCCACGCCGAAGGCGTCGGTTGGCGAAACCTCGGGAGTGCAACGACTCGCGTCAGCCGAACACCAGCGCGGTGGCGATCGCTGCAACGCCCTCGCCGCGGCCGATGAGGCCGAGACCGTCCGTGGTGGTGGCGGACAGGCTTACCGGAGCGCCGATGGCGTCGGACAGCACGGACTGGGCCTCGACACGACGTGGGCCGAGTCGCGGTCGCTCACCGATCGCCTGAACCGCCACGTTGCCGATCTCGAAGCCGGCCTCGCGCACGAGGCGTGCGGTCTCGGCCAGGAACGTGACTCCTGAGGTCTTGGCCCACGCGGGGTCGGACGTGCCGAACCGGCTGCCGATGTCGCCGAGACCGGCGGCGCTGAGCAGTGCGTCCACCATGGCATGGGCGACGCAGTCGGCGTCGGAGTGCCCATCGAGACCCTGCTCCTCGTCCGGCCACTCAACCCCTGCGAGCCACATCGGCCGGCCGGCCACGAGTCGGTGCACGTCGGTGCCGATGCCGATGCGGGGAGCAGATGTCACAGGTCGATCATGCCGCATCGCCCCCGGGCGCTTGTCGATCCGGCGATGATGGAGAGGTGACGTCCACTCGCCTCCTCGGCGTGCTTGCGACCGCGGCTGCATTGGCGGCAAGCCAGTTGACCGCTGCCGTGCTCGGCGTGCGGGAGAGCCCGGTCCTCGCGATCGCCCAGACGGCGATCGCTCTGACACCGGGTGCGGTGGCCGAACCGATCATCAGCGTGGTGGGCACGGCCGACAAGCCGATCACCATCGTCGTGGTCGTCGTCGCGGTGCTCCTGCTGGGCGGACTCATCGTCAGCTGGTGGCCTCCGCATCGCGGCCGCGCGGTGGCGGGTGCGGTCGTCCTCGTGGCGCTGGCGACGGCGGCGGTGCTGACGCGGCCGTACGGCTCGATCGGCGGCGTCGTCGCATGTCTGGTGGGCGGCCTGGTCCTGCTCGGTGTCCTCGCTCTGCTTCATCGTGAACCGAGTCGCTCCGACGGCGATGAAGGCCAGGCGGTGAGCCGACGTCGCATGATCAAGCTGGTCGGTGCGGTCGCGGTCGCCACGGCGGTGGCCGGCACCGCCAGCGAGCTGCTCGCGTCCCGGCACCGCCGTCGCCGCGACCTGGACCGGCTGCGCACCACGTTGCGACTGCCGACCCGTCGACTGCCCACGCCGCCGGGCGCCGACCAGAACGTCGCGGGCCAGGCTCCGTGGCGGACGTCCAATCGCGCCTTCTACCGCATCGACACCGCGATCTCGCCGCCGCTCATCGACCCCACGGAATGGACGCTGCGCATCCACGGCATGGTCGATCGTGAGATGACGGTGACCTACCGGAATCTCCTCGATCGCGGTCTTCGCGACGCCTGGGTGACGTTGTGCTGCGTCTCCAACCCGGTCGGGGGCGATCTCATCTCCAACACGGTCTTCAGTGGCGTGCCGATGAAGGACCTGCTCGAGGAGGCCGGCGTCCAGTCGGGCGCCGACATGCTGCTGTCCACGTCGGAGGACGGCTGGACGTGCGGCACGCCCCTGGCCGCACTCACCGACGGGCGGGACGCGATGCTTGCGCTCGGCATGGACGGGGTGCCGCTGCCGGTCGAGCACGGCTTCCCGGTCCGGCAGGTCGTCCCGGGCCTGTACGGGTACGTGTCGGCCACGAAGTGGGTCACCGACTGGGAGGTCACGCGGTTCGACGATTCCGAGGCGTACTGGACGCAGCGTGGATGGTCGGCTCAGGGGCCGATCAAGACTCACTCCCGCATCGACGTCCCACGCACGACGGTCGATGCCGGCGTCGTCACCGTGGCCGGCGTCGCCTGGGCCCAGCACACCGGCATCACGAAGGTCGAGGTGCGCGTCGACGACGAGGCGTGGCAGAAGGCCGAGCTGGCGTCAGTGCCGACGAACGACACCTGGGTGCAGTGGCGCTGGGAGTGGGACGCCCACCGGGGTGACCACCGCCTCGAGGTGCGCGCCACCGACGCGTCCGGGTACACCCAGACGTCGGCACGCGCCGACGTGGTGCCCGACGGCGCCACCGGGTACCACGGGGTCGACATTTCAGTGTCCTGACGCCTACTACTGTTGGCGCGTGACGATCCGCCTCTACGACACCGCCACGCGGGAGCTGCGCGACCTCGACCCGGTCGTGCCCGGACGTGTCGGCATCTACCACTGCGGACTCACGGTGCAGGGGCCACCGCACATCGGTCACATCCGCAAGGAAGTGGTGTTCGACGTCCTGCGGCGCTGGCTCGAGCGCGCCGACTACGAGGTCACGATCGTCGCCAACATCACCGACATCGACGACAAGGTGCTCGCCAAGGGCGAGGAACAGGGACGTCCCTGGTACGAGGTGGCCTACGAGAACGAGCGCGCTCTCCATGCCGCCTACGAGGTGCTCGGCTGCATCCCGCCCAGCTATGAACCACGAGCCACCGGCCACATTCCCGAGATGGTGGAGATGATCGGCACCCTCGTCGAGCGTGGTCACGCGTACGTGGCCGAGGACGGGTCGGGCGATGTCTACTTCGACGTCCGGTCCTGGCCGAACTACGGCGAGCTGTCGAACCAACGCATCGACGACATGCAGGCCGCCGAGGACGCACCGCCGGAGGGCAAGCGTGACCCCCGTGACTTCGCCCTGTGGAAGGGGCACAAGCAGGGCGAGCCCGACACCGCGTCGTGGCCCACACCGTGGGGACGCGGTCGGCCGGGTTGGCACCTGGAGTGCTCGGCGATGGCCGAGAAGTACCTCGGCGCCGAGTTCGACATCCACGGCGGGGGCCTCGATCTGCGCTTCCCGCACCACGAGAACGAGCAGGCCCAGTCGCGAGCGGCTGGCCATCGCTTTGCCCGGACGTGGATGCACAACGCGATGCTCAACCTCGGCGGATCCAAGATGGCGAAGTCCGTCGGCAACACGCTGCTGGTGAGCGAGGTCGTCAAGCGCGTCCCCGCGATCGCCTTGCGCTACTACCTCGTGGCCGCGCACTATCGCTCGATCGTGGAGTTCAGCGAGGATGCACTGCTCGAGGCGGCCACCGCGTTCGAGCGCATCGTGGGATTCGTCACCCGCGCCACCGAGGTGACCGGCGGGGTCGACGCGTCCGCCGGCATCCCGTGCGCCGAGTTCATCGAAGCCATGGACGACGACCTCTCCACCCCGGCGGCCCTGGCTGCGCTGCAGAGCGTCATCGCGGAGGGGAACAAGCTCATCGCGGACGGCGACTCGGAAGCGCTGCGTGGCGACCTCGCGTCCGTGCGCGCGATGCTCGACGTGCTCGGCCTCGACCCGCTGGCCGAGCCGTGGCTTGGGGCCGGCGGGAGCGGGACCGACGTAGCCCTCGACACCCTCGTCCAGGCGCTCATCGCTCAGCGGGCAGAGGCCCGGGACGCCAAGGACTTCGCGACGGCCGACCGCGTCCGCGACCAGCTCGCGGCCGCGGGCATCGAGGTCGAGGACACCGCCCAGGGCGCTCGCTGGAACGTGAAGGACTCTTGATGGCCGGCAACAGCAAGCGTCGCGGCGCGATCAAGAAGTCCGGCAAGGGCAATCCCACCGCGGGCTCGGGCGGGCGGCGCCGCAAGGGACTGGAGGGCAAGGGTCCGACCCCACGCGCCGAGGAGCGTCCGTACCACCAGAAGCACAAGACGGCGCGCGCCGCCGAGCGTCGCGAGGCAGCCAAGCCACGCGGCAAGGGACGGGGCAAGAGCGACGGCGGACCGGAGTGGGTGGCCGGTCGCAACTCGGTCGTCGAGCTGCTGCGCGCCGGTGTCCCCGCAGCGGGGCTCTACGTGGCCGAGGGCATCGACCGCGACGACCGCATCCGTGAGATCTTCCGACTCGCCGCCGACCAGCACGTGTCGCTGATGGAGATCGGCCGCGTCGAGCTCGACAAGCTCACCGGCGGCGCGGTGCACCAGGGCATCGCGGCCAAGCTCAACGCGTACGACTACGCCCACCCCGACGACCTGCTGACGCTGGCCGAGGAGCGAGGTGAGCCGCCGCTGATCGTCCTGCTGGACGGCGTCACCGATCCGCGCAACCTCGGCGCCGTCGTGCGGTCGGCGTCCGGTTTCGGCGCCCACGGCGTGGTGATCTCCGAGCGTCGCTCGGCCCAGATGACCGCCGCGGCGTGGAAGACGTCGGCCGGCGCCGCCGCGCGCGTGCCGGTGTCGCGCGTCACCAACCTCACTCGTCAGCTCAAGGCCTACCAGTCGGCCGGGCTGATGGTCGTCGGCCTCGCTGCGGACGGTGATGTCGCCCTGCCCGATCTCGAGCTCGGCGACGGACCGCTGGTGGTGGTCATCGGCAGCGAGGGCAAGGGCATCTCTCGTCTCGTGGCCGAGACCTGCGACCAGCTGGTCAGCATCCCGATGTCGACCGGCCTGGAGTCGCTCAACGCCGGTGTCGCGGCAGGCGTCGCGCTCTACGCCATCGCGCAGTCCCGCTGACCTCCAGATCTGAAGCCTTCTCGGGCACGTTTCGGGCTGTGGTGCCCGACAACGCTTCAAATCTGGAGGTCAGCCCAGGACGCGGTCGAGGTACGGGTTCGTGAAGACCCGTTCCGGGTCGGCCTCGTCGCGGACGGCCACGAAGTCGTCGAACCGCGAGTAGCGCTCACGCAGGTAGGCGGCGTCGACGGTGTTCATCTTGCCCCAGTGCGGGCGGCCCTCGTGCGCGGTGAAGATGTCCTGGGCGGCGGCGAAGTAGGCGGCCGGGTCGTTGCGGTGGAAGTGGTGCACCGCGACGTAGCAGTTGTCGCGCTCGTGTCCGGTCGACATCCAGATGTCGTCGGCACCGGTGAATCGCACCTCGATGGGGAACGAGATCTCCTCGTGACCCGCGTGGAACCACGACTGCAGGGCGGCGATGACGTGGGGCAGCGCCGGGCGCGGCATCGCGAACTCCGACTCGCGGAACCGCACGCGCCGCCGAGACACGAACACCTCGTGGGAGTGGTCGACGAACTCGCGGGGCGACAGCACCGAGCCCGAGATGCGGTTGAGCCGCGGCACCAGCGAGCTCCGGCGGGCCGCGACCTCGTTGATCAGCCCGAACACGCCGTTGCTGAGGAGCTCGTCGTCGACGAGGTGCCGGATGCGGCCGACCGGCGCACGCTTGGTTCCGTCGGGAACCCGGTTGTTGCGCTTGACCAG
Organism: uncultured Actinomycetota bacterium; assembly: GCA_963839625.1. Taxonomy (GTDB): domain Bacteria; phylum Actinomycetota; class Actinomycetes; order Propionibacteriales; family Nocardioidaceae; genus Aeromicrobium. The sequence goes on from CAWIWE010000022.1 coordinate 75,564, forward strand.
TGCCTTCTCGGTGTGCGGGAACCAGTAGAACTCGAAGTGGTCGTTCTCCTCGATCAGCTCGGGGAGGTGCTCGATGACCTCTGGCAGCGGCATCGGCTCCTCGCGGGCGTGCAGGAGGAACGCGGGGACGCACTGCAGCGTCACCTCGGTGATGACGCCGAGCGCGCCGAGGCTCAGCCTGGCCGCGGGGAACCACGGGTGCTGCTCGTCGACCTCGACGACGTCGCCCTCCGCCGTCACCAGCTGCACTCCGACGACGGCCGCGGCGATGCCGTGCAGCTTGCCGCCGGTGCCATGGGTGCCGGTCGAGATGGCCCCAGCCACCGACTGCGGGTCCACGTCGCCGAGGTTGGGCAGCGCGAGCCCGAGCGCCTGCAGCTCCGGATTGAGATCGTGCAGCGACATGCCGGCCTGCACGCGAACCCGCCCGGACGCTGTGTCGTGCGCGAGCACGTGGTTCATCCGGTCGAGGCGGAGCATCACGCCGTCGGTCGCCGCGATGGGCGTGAACGAGTGGCCCGAGCCGTAGGCCTTGGCCGGCAGACCCTGCGACCGCGCGAGCTGGATCAGCGCCACGACCTCCGCGGTCGACGCCGGGTGGTCGACCCGCCGGGGATGGGCCTCGACGTTGCGGCTCCAGTTGGTCCAGGTCTCGAAGCTCATCCGAAGTTCTTTCGTTCGCCGCGGTACGTGGGCACGGTCTCGACGCCACCATCGGCGTCCACGATCGTCACTGCGTCGAAGCGCTCGCACATCTCGCCGGCCTTGGCGTGGCGCAGCAGGACGCGGTCGCCGAGCTGCAGGTCGCGAGCCACGCGCCCCTTGACCGGCGTCTGCACCTCACCGGCTCCTTCGGTGCCGAGCAGCGACAGTCCTTCCGGCCAGGCCGGCTTGGGCTGCCGGTTCTTCTGCACCGCGCCGGAGGCGATGTAGCCGCCGGAGAACAGCGTGGCGACGTCGTCGGTCGGCTTGCGGACGACGTCCAGGGCGAAGTACGCGGCTGGCCGGGACTCGAACGCGTCGTAGCCGTCGAACAGGCCGGGGCTGAACAGGCCCGACCCGGCCGTCAGCTCGGTGATGACCGGATCCGCGCCGGTGACCTCGAGGCTGCCGGTGCCGCCCGCGTTGACGATCCGCAGGTCGGCGTGCTCGCTCACCGCAGCGACGACCTTGGACCGGCGGTCGAGCAGCTCGGCGGCCGAGCGCTTCTTGATCAGCCGGACGGCGGCGGAGGAGTCGGGCATCCCGGCGATCTGCGCGTCGTAGAACATCACGCCGCGCAGCTCGAAGCCCGGACGCTCGGCGACGGTCTGGGCGAGGCGGGCCGCGTCGTCGACGGAGTGCACCGGCGATCGCCGCACGCCGAGGTGGAGCGGGCCGAGCTTGAGTGAGGCGTCGACGTCGAGGCACACACCGATGGTCGGATGATCGAGGCCGGCGAGGTGCTCGAGCAGGTCGAGCGAGCGAGGCGAGTCGACCATGAGCGTGATGGCCGCGAGCCGATGCTCGTCGACGAGGAGCGCATGAACGCCGGACGCCGAGGCGGTGGGATAGGCGAGCAGGATGTCGTCGACGCCGTGGTCGGCCAGCCACACCGACTCATCGAGCGAGTACGACATGACGCCGGCGAACCCGTCCCGGGCGAGCGTGCGCTCGACGATGCTGCGGACGCGCACCGACTTGCTCGCCACCCGGATCGGCACCCCACCGGCCCGGCGCACCAGGTCGTCCGCGTTGGCCCAGAGTGCGGGCTCGTCCACGATGGCCAGCGGCGCACCCAGATCAGCGGTTGCGGAGAGCAGACGGTCGAACGGCTCGGGCACGCGGTCAGACTACGATGCGTCGCTTTCGAGGGCGGCGCGCAGTCGTTGGAGGTCATCCTGGATGCTCTTGCGAACCTGGCGGGACATGATCGGAGTCGCCCACCGGAAGAAGCGTCCTGGCGTCCCCTTCGCGTGGATGACCACCTTCGTTCCGCCGTTCGCGTCCTCAAGCTCGTATCGCACGGTCATCGGGAACGGCCTCTCGACCGCCAGCTCCACGAGCCGGTCCGGTTCGTGGGCGCTGACCTCGTACCCGTAGGTGAACGTCCGGCCGAGGAACTTCGCCTCCCGTTCGACCGTCGAGCCCTGCGTCAGCCGTCCTGGCTGAGCCGGCGTGCTCGACGTGATCCCGCCTGTCCACGCAAGGTCGTTCGCCGGGTCGAACATGAACGCGGCCACCTCGCTCCGCGGGCGCCGGATCAACACCTCGGGCCGAACGTCTACGGAACCGCTCATCCGGTCAGACTACGATGGGGCCGCGGATCACCGGGTCCGCACGCCCCTGTAGCTCAGTTGGTAGAGCACCTCACTTGTAATGAGGCGGTCGCGGGTTCGACTCCTGTCGGGGGCTCGGGACGGTGAGGCCGTGAGCATGCGTGAACTCGTCGAACAGGCCGAGCGACAGCCTCTGGCCGACAGCGACGGAAAGTCCGGCGCGACGCTCGAGCGCGCGGTGCTCGCGGACGGCCGGACGGTCGTCGTGAAGCGGTTCGACCCTGCGGCCGACCTGGTGATGCAGACTTCCGGTGACACGCGGGGCCGTGAGGTCGAGATGTGGGAGAGCGGGATCTTCGATCGCCTGCCGGCTGACGTCGGCCACGCCATCCTCGACGGCTGGTTCGACGACGACGGCCTCGGCGTGCTGGTGATGCGCGACCTCGGGGACGCCGTGTACGGCTGGCAGACCCGGGTGACACCGGATCGGTGTCGCTCGATCCTCCGCTCGGTGACGTCCCTGCACCGCACCTTCCTGGAGCAGCCACCCAGCGGTCTGGCACCGCGGGAGGCGGTCATCGGCCTCTTCGAGCCCGACCGGCTCCGCCCGTTCGCCCACGAGGAGCTCGTTGGCTACGCGCTGCGCGGCTGGGAGATCTGGGCCGACCTGGTCACCGACGACGTCGGTCAGCGCGTGCTCGCCCTCGCCCAGGACACGGAGCCGCTCACCGAAGCCCTCGTGAACCGTCCGATGACGATGATCCATGCCGACCTCGCCACCGTGAACATGGCGTTCGAAGGCGACCGCCTGACTCTCATCGACTGGGGCCTGGCGACCTCCGCCCCCGGCGCACTCGACATCGGACGCTTTCTCGTCGGGTGTGGCCACGTGCTGGATGTCGATCGCGATGCGTTCCTGGCGATGTATCGCGAAGAGGCCAAGGACGCCTATGACGAGGCGGCCACCCGTCTCGGCCTGCTCGGCGGGCTGGTCTGGCAAGGCTGGAACAAGGCCCTCGACATCGTCGACCATCCGCACGAGGACGTTCGTGAGCGGGAGAAGGCGGCGTTGCCGTGGTGGCTGGACCGCGCCCGCGAGGCCCTCGTGACCGACATGTGACGTGCTCTCTGGGCACTCGACACCGGCCTCCGGAGCGAGGACGGTAGGGCCATGGACATCACGGAGCTTCACCGCAAGGCAGTCGAGAACTTCGCACAGACGGTTCAGCAGGTCTCCGTCGACCAATGGCGTCAACCGACGCCGTGCTCGGACTGGGACGTGCGGATGCTGGTCAACCACGTCGTCAACGAGGAACGCTGGGTCAAGCCCTTGGTCGACGGCAGGACGATCGAGGAGGTCGGTTCGTCGCTGGACGGTGATCTCCTCGGCGACGACCCCGCGGGTGCCACGGCCGCCGCTGCCTCTGAAGCCGTCACCGCCTTCGATGAAGGCGTGCCCCAGAAGGTGACGGTCCACCTCTCCTTCGGCGACACACCGGTGGACGAGTACGCGATGCAGATGGTGGCCGACCACCTGATCCACGGTTGGGACCTGGCCGCGGCCACCGGCCGGAACCGGCTCATGGACCCGGAGCTGGTCTCCGCTGTGGCGGAGTGGTTCGCCCCCCAGGAGGAGCTGTGGCGAGAAGCGGGCGCGATCGGCCCCCGCTTCGACGCCGGCGGCGACCCGCAGTCCGACCTGCTGGCCGCCTACGGTCGCGATCCGGACTGGGGGTCGTGAGCCTGAGACATCAGGTCCTCCGCCCCAGCGACGGTGAGAGCGCGGTCCTGCAGCATGCGGAGGAACCGCTCGAGCTCCCTGACGTCACGGTCGCCTGTCGCCTGCTCGAATCCCACCAGGAGGTAGAACGCGGACAGGGCGAGGTCGGATGCCTCGTCCGGGTCGTCGGTCAGCGCCTCGAGTGCCTGGATGGTGATGTCCAGTCGCTCGCGGTCGACGCTCTCCTGGACTTCAGCGACGAAGGGGTCGACGCCGCTCCACACCCGGATGGCCGCTTCGGCCGAGTGCGGAAGGCTCACGCCGAACCGCAGCAACAGCTCCACCCTCTCGGCAGGGTCGACCTCGGCCCGGGCGAGCTCCACCAGTCGCCGCGTGCGCTCCTCGCGCCAGTTCTCGACGAGCTGGTACGTGAAGTCCTGCCAGCTGTCGAAGTGGTGGTAGAAGGAACCGGAGGTGACGCGGACCCGAAGGCACAGATCGGCCAGCTTGAGTCCCCCGTACCCGTCCTCGGCCAGGACCTCCATGCCCGCGGCGAAGAACCGACTGATCATGCTCTCGCTCGACTCCGGCACGCCATCTCCTGGACCTCGCACTGCTTTGGGTCCATAAGTTAGCTTACGAGATCGGGACCACGGCTTGCGGGAGGACGTGCCATGCTCGACGACATGACTCCCGACGACGTCGTCGACCTCGTCGCGACACTGCGCACGGTCCACGCGAGTGGGCGCACCCGCCCGATCGAGTGGCGACTCGCCCAGCTGGACGGGCTCGAGCGGCTGCTGAACGAGCACGAGGCCGACATCACCGCCGCGCTCGCCGACGACCTCGGGCGTTCGGCCAACGAGGCCTGGCTCGCGGACATCATGCCGCCCCTCGGTGAGATCGCCTATGCCCGGAAACACCTCAAGAAGTGGATGCGTCCGCGCCGCACGCGCCTTCCGCTCAATCAGCGCCCCGGCCGAGGTTGGCTCCAGTACGAGCCGCTCGGTGTCGTGCTCGTCATCAGCCCGTGGAACTACCCGATTCAGCTCACCATCGCCCCCGTGGTCGGTGCCATCGCCGCAGGAAACTGCGTCGTGGTGAAGCCGTCCGAGGTGGCGCCGGCGACGTCGTCGCTGCTGGCCGACCTGCTGCCCCGTTATGTCGATTCCGAAGCGGTGGTGGTCGTCGAAGGAGACAGCGAGACGTCCCAGACGCTCCTGGCCCAGGGATTCGACCACGTCATGTTCACCGGCGGCACCGAGATCGGCCGCAAGATCCTGGCGGCAGCCGCGCCCACGCTCACCCCGGTCTCGCTCGAGCTCGGAGGCAAGAGCCCCGTGTTCATTGCCGCCGATGCGGATCTTGGCGCGGCCGCGCGGCGCATCGCCTGGCTCAAGCTGATGAACTCCGGCCAGACCTGCCTCGCACCTGACTACCTCCTCGTCGATCGCGGCGTGAGGGACGAGTTCGTGGACATCCTGCTGTCGACGCTCACTGAGTTCCGGTCCGAGGCGCCCGATCCCGGCATGCCGATCGTCAACGAGCGGCAGTTCCAGCGGCTCGCCCACTACCTGGAGGCGACGAAGGGAACGATCGCGGTCGGCGGCGGGGTGTCCCAGGTCGACCACACGATCGAGCCGACCGTGATCCTCGACCCCGATCCGGACGAGCCGGCGATGTGTGAGGAGATCTTCGGCCCGCTGCTTCCGGTGATCACCGTCGACGGGATCGACGATGCCATCCGGATGGTCAACTCTCGTCCGAAACCCCTTGCGGTCTACGCGTTCAGCGGCTCGAAGAAGGTCCGGAAGCGGATCGTCGACGAAGTCCCTGCCGGCGCGGTGGTCTTCAACCACATCGCCATGCACGTTCTGGTGCCGCAGCTCCCGCTCGGGGGCGTGGGCGACAGCGGCATGGGCGGGTACCACGGCGAGTGGGGATTCCAGACGTTCAGCCATCGCAAGTCGGTACTGTCGAAGACCGCACGGCTGGACCCGCGATTCGTCTACCCGCCCTACACCGATCGAGCGTTTGCGCTCATCCGCCGGGTGTTCTGACCGGCATCACGAACAGGAGCCTGACATGAAGGTCGTCGTCGACACCGACCGCTGCGGGGGCCACGGCCTCTGCGAAGCCATCGCGCCGGAGTACTTCGAGGTTCAGAGCAACGGGCTGTCGAAGTCGCTGCGCGACGACATTGATCCAGCCGACCTCGTCGACGTCGAGGACGCCGTCGCCAGCTGCCCGACCGAAGCTCTGAAGATCGAAGACTGATGTCCGCTCCTGCCGCCGTGCGGACGTGGCACGAGATCGTCCGCACCCGCGACCCGGAGCTGCTGCAGTCCCTGTTGACCGACGACGTCGTGTTCCGGTCGCCGGCCGTCCACACGCCTCAGGCCGGTCGTGCACTCACCACGATGTATCTCGAGGCGGCGATGACGGTGCTCGGCCCCAACCTGCAGTACCAACGGCAGTGGTTCGGCGCCGATTCGGCCGTGCTCGAGTTCACCACCGTCGTCGACGACGTCGAGATCCACGGCGTCGACATGATGACGTGGGACGACGACGACCGGCTCGTCGACTTCGCAGTGATGGTGCGCCCGCAGAAAGGCTTGGCCAAGGTCATCGAGCGCGTCGGCGCCGAGCTCGCGGGCAGCGCGTCCGCGTAGGTCAGAGCCCCTCGACCGCGGCCGCCGCGGCGTCGACGACGTCGTCGAGCGGTGCGTCGACGTCCAGCAGCACGCCCCGCTCGTCGTCGTCGAGCGGCTCGAGGGTGTCGAACTGCGACTGCAGCAGCGAGGCCGGCATGAAGTGCTCGCGGTGCTCCATCCGCTCGCGCAACACGTCGAACGACGCGGTCAGGTGCACGAACCCCACCGCGTCCGGCGGCATCGAGCCGCGCAGGATGTCGCGGTAGCTGCGGCGCAGTGCCGAGCAGCCCAGGACCGTGGCGACTCCGGCTTTGCGGTTGTCCGCCAGCATCCGGGCGAGCGTCTCCAGCCACGGTCGTCGGTCGTCGTCGGTGAGCGGTTCGCCGGCCGACATCTTCGCGATGTTGGCTTCGGGGTGGAACTTGTCGCCCTCGATGTAGGCCATGTCGAGACGGCCGGCCAGGCGCGTGCCGACCTCGCTCTTGCCGGTGGCCGTGACACCCATGACGACCACCTGAAGAGCCGGGGCCATCAGCTCACCAACGGGTAGAGCACCGCGGCCACCGCGAACGCCGACAGGCCGAGCGTGGTCTCCATGACCGTCCACGTCTTCAGTGTCGTCTTGACGTCCATCTCGAAGAACCGGCTGACCAGCCAGAATCCGGAGTCGTTGACGTGCGAGAGCACGGTCGCGCCGGCGGCGATGGCGGTGACGAGGAGCGCGATCTGGACGTCACCCAGACCGGCTGCGTCGCTCGCGATGAGGCCGGCCGCGGTGGTGAGCGCCACGGTGGCCGAACCCTGTGCCACCCGGAGGGCTGCGGCGATGAAAAATGCCTGGAGGAGCAGCGGGACGCCCAGATCGGAAAGCGACGACGTCAGCGCCTCACCAATGCCGCTCAGCTCGAGCACGCCGCCGAACATCCCACCGGCACCGGTGATCAGGATGATCGCGCAGATCGGGCCGAGCGAGTCGTCGAGGATGGACATCGTGTCGTCCATCGACCGACCGCGCGTGCCCAGCACGACGATCCCGACCAGCAACGTGATCAACAGGGCCACGTGGGTGACGCCCAGCAGGATGAACAGGTCGACGACCTTGTTGTCCTCGCCCAGCGTGCCATTCGAGATCAACGTCGTGAGGATCGTGTTGAACGCGATGAGGACGAACGGGATGGCCAGCAGTCCCAGCACCGTGCCGAACGATGGCGCCTTGACCTTCGTCGCCGTCGAGCCGTCACCGTCGCCGCCATCGGTGCCGACGTCCGTGCCGCCGTTCTGCTCACCGAACAGGTAGGTCGGGACCGCCACGTCGATGCGGCCGCCCATCACGCGGGAGACCAGGTAGGAACCGACGAACCAGGCCAGCACGGCGATCGGCAGGTTGACGAGCATGATGATGCCGATGTCGCCGTCGAGGAATGTGCCCGCGGCGACCGGGCCGGGGTGCGGCGGCATGAGCGCGTGCATGGCGGCGAAGGCGCCGGCGGCCGGCAAGGCGTACAGGAGCAGCGAGCCGCCGAACCGACGGGCCACGGTGAGAATGATGGGTAGAAAGACCACGAGACCGGCGTCGAAGAAGATCGGCAGCCCGAAGATCAGCGCGGCGACGCCGAGCGCGAACGGCGCGCGTTTCTCGCCGAACCGTCCGATGAGCGTGTCGGCGAGCACCTGGGCGCCACCGGTCACCTCGAGCAGGCGTCCGAGCATCACGCCGAAGCCGACCAGCAAGGCGACGGACGCGATGGTGTCGGCGAAGCCGTAGATCAGGACATCAGGGATGTCACCGAACGGGAAGCCGACGACGATTGCGGTGAGCACGCTGACCAGAACGAGGGCGATGAACGCGTGCAGCTTCACCTTGATGATGAGGAAGAGCAGGACGGCGACGGCGGCAGCGGCGATGAGCAGCAACACGGTCGTGCCGTACACCGGTTCGATGGGTTCCACGAGAATGCTCCTGCTGGTTGTGAGGCGCCTGGATACCGCCCGAGTGTGCCCCGAAGGCCAGGCGGCCGCAATGGGCGCCGACGTCAGTCGTCGGCCTGACGCTCCATGGTCTCGGCCACTTCGGAGTCCTCCGGCGGGGCGCTCTCGCTGACGTGGGCGTCGATGCGCTCGTTGACGTACCGCAGGACCTCCGCCGTGGTGGCGGCGACCGGCACGGCCAGGAACGCCCCGGTGATGCCGAACAGGGTGCCGCCGGCCGTGACGGAGAGCAGCACGACGGCCGCATGCAGGTTGAGGTTCTTGCCTTGCAGGTACGGCGAGAGCACGTTGCCCTCGAGCTGCTGGACGAAGATCACGATGATCAGGGCGATGAGCGCGTCGCGCGGACTGTTGGTCACGAGCGTCACGAGCACCGCGAGGGCTCCGCTGACGAAGGCACCGATGATCGGGATGTAGCCGCCGAAGAAGGTCACGACGGCGAGCGGGACCGCCAAGGGAACCCCGAGGATCGCCAGGCCGGTGCCGATGATCACCGCGTCGATGAAGGCCACGAGCGTCTGGGTGCGGATGAAGCCGCCGAGCGTGCCCCACGCGCGTCCCAGGACCTCGGCGGTGTGCTCGCCGCCGCGGCGACCGCCGAGAGTCTGCAGCCACGGCAGGAACCTGTGGCCGTCCTTGACGAAGAAGAACGACAGCATCAGCACGAGGATGAGGTTGACCACGGCGGACGTCGCGGCGCCGATGGTGGAGAACAGGCCGGAGCTGATGGCTGTCGCGCTGTTGCGCAGCTTCTCCTGCACGGCCTCGATGGCGCGGGTGATCTGGCCCTCGGACAGGGAGAGCGGCCCGCCGGTGAGCCAGTCGCGCACCTTCTGCAGGCCTCGGGCTGCGCTGTCGGCGAGCTCCGGAGCCTGCCCGGCGACCTGCGGGGTGAGGATCGCGATGATGCCCACGACGACGGCGATGAAGCTGATCACCACCGTCGCGCTTGCCACGCCCGCCGGGACGCGCCGCTCGCGGAGCCACCTGGAGGGCGGCTCAAGGCCGGTGGAGACGATGAGGGCGATCGCCACCGGGAAGATCACGACCCAGAGGTGGCCGACGATCCAGCCGAGCACGTAGACGGCGGCGGCGATGACGATGAGGCGAAGGCCCCAACGCTGCAGGCCACCGAAGGCGTCGTCGATGACGGCGGCGCGGTCCCGCGGCGTTCGGTCGGTCATGCCGGTCAGCCTAGGCGAGGTTCGTCCTGCTGGCGCAGGCGCCAGTCGACGGGGGCGGCGCCCTGCTGTTCCAGCAACGCGTTGGCCCGGCTGAACGGACGCGACCCGAAGAATCCGCGGGACGCCGACAGCGGACTCGGGTGCGCGCTCTCGATCGTCGGCGTGCTGCCCAGCATCGGCTTGAGGCTCTGCGCGTCCCGCCCCCAGAGCACCGCGACCAGTGGCTGCTGTCGTGCGACCAGCGCGCGGATCGCCTGTTCGGTGACCGCTTCCCACCCGTGTCCACGGTGGCTGGCCGGCGTCCCGGCGCGCACGGTGAGGACCCGGTTCAGCAGCAGCACTCCCTGCTGGGCCCAAGCCGTCAGGTCGCCGTGCGGGCACGGCTCGATGCCGAGGTCGGCTTCGAGCTCGGCGTAGATGTTGACCAGGCTGCGGGGGAGCGGCCGCACGTCCGGTGCGACCGAGAACGACAGGCCGACCGGGTGCCCGGGCGTGGGGTAGGGGTCCTGGCCGGTGATGAGGACGCGGACGTCGGCCATCGGCTCGGCGAACGCACGCAGGATGCGGTCGCCGGGAGGCAGGTACGACCGACCCGCGGCGATCTCCTCGCGGAGGAACCGGCCGGCGGCCGTGATGTCGTCGGCCACCGGTGTGAGCGCCTCGGCCCAGTCGGGGGCCATCAGGTCGGAGAGCTCGCTCATGCGGTGGTCGTTCGCAGAGCACGAGGGGCGAGCAGGCCGGCCACCACGCAGCCGACGATGGGAACGAGAAACGCGGTGGTCAGCGGCACCCAGGTGGTGAGGAGGCCGATGGTCGCCGGCCCGGCGAGCAGGCCCACGTAGCCGAACCCGGCGATGCGCGCCACGTAGGTGCCGGACGCGCTGTAGTCCGCTTCCTGCGGCTCGTCGCCCATGGCGCGAGCGTCCACGGTGCCTGCCGCACTGAAGAACTGCGGCGTGCAGCCGGCGAGCCCGACGCCGAACAGGGCCCATGCCGCGATGGCCGTCGGTGCGTTGGGCGCGAGTGCGGCACCGGCCAGCGCCGCGGCGCCGACGAGGGCTGCGACGCGGACGTACGCACCGGGCCCCACGCGCGCCACGATGCGGTCGGCGAGCAGTCGCATGCCCGTCATCGTGACGGAGAAGGCGCCGAAGGCCCACGCGGCGACCTCCTTGGACGAGTCCAAGGACTGGTGCAGGTGCACCGTGCTCCAGTCGTACGCGACGCCCTCGGCGAGCAGCAGCACAAAGGCGAGCACGCCCAGCAGGAGGACACGACCCGACCAAGGCGCACGCGGGCCGGACGGCTGTTCTGTCTGCTCGCGAGTTGCCGGGTGCAGAAGCCCACCGCGGGCGGCAAGGGTCGCTCCGACGCCGATCGCCGCAGCGATGCCGAGGCTGAGCCGCAGGTCCGTTCCTGCTGCGATGAGCGCGCCTCCGAGTCCCGCGGCGAACACGCCGCCCAGCGAGAAGTAGGCGTGGAACGAGCTCATCACCGGTCGTCCGTACCCGCGCTCGACCTCGACGCCGTGCGCGTTCTGGGCGACGTCGACGCCGCCATTCGTGAAGCCGAGGACGGCGAGCGCGATCGCGAGCGTCCACACGTCGGTTGCGAAAGCCGGCCCGAGCAGGGCCGTGCAGCCGGCGAGGGCGGCGACCACCGCGACCGCGCGTGACCCGTACCGGTCGACGAGGCGCCCGGCGACCTGCATGCCGATCAGTGCCGATCCGCCCAGAAGCAGCAGCAGCGTGCCCAGCTGGGCCTTGCTCGTGCCGGTGCGATCGAGGATCTCCGGGATGTTGACCACCCACATGCCGAGCACGAAGCCGTTGAGCACGAAGACCGTCGCCGTGGCGCGACGGGCGGGCACCAGCGACATGGGACCACCCTAGGCAACGACATAGACTGCCCGGGCCGTGTCCGCCATCGCCTCGTATCGCACCCTGCTCCGCACCGTCGGGTCCACCTACATCGTGGTGGCCTTTCTCGGACGCATCCCGCTGGCGATGAGCCAGCTCGGCACGTTGATCCTGGTCAGCACGCAGTCCGGCCGGTACGCCGTCGGCGGCGCGGCCGCCGGTGCCCTCGCGGTCGCGAACGCCCTCGGTGCTCCGTTCGCGGGAGGTCTCGCTGACCGCATCGGGCAGCGGCCGGTGGTGCTGGGACAGTCGATCGCCGGAGCGGTCGGACTGGTCGCGCTCGTCGAGGCCACCCACCGCGAGCTTGGCGCGCCGACGATCATCGCGGTGGCTGCGCTCGCCGGGCTGGCGATCCCGCAGATCGGCCCGCTCGCACGAGTGCGCTGGGGACCCATCGTTCGCGACTCGGACGGGCGCATCCGGCTGCTCGACGCGGCGTTCTCCTACGAGGGTGCTGCCGACGAGGCCTCGTTCGTCCTCGGCCCGGCGCTGGTCGGTGTGCTCGCCGTGATCGTCGATCCGGCGGGCGCGCTGATCTGCGCGGCGGCGGTGCTCGCGGCCTTCGGCTCGTGGTTCGCGCTGCACCCGACGGCGGCGCTCACCGGCAGCGATCGCGTGCCCGGACGTGCCCGTGGGCGTCTGTTCGGTGCCGCCTTCGTCGTGCTCGTCCTTGCCCAGATGTGCGTGGGCGTCGTGTTCGGCGGCACCCAGACCGGCGCGACGGTGCTCGCCACGTCCGAGGGCCAGCCGGGGCTCGCCGGCGTCATCCACGCGACCCTCGGCGTCGGAAGCGTGATCGCCGGCCTGGCCGTCACCGGCCTACCCGAGCGGGTGCTGTACGCCACGCGAATGCTCGCCTCCGCCGCCGGCCTGCTGCTGCTGTCTGCACCCCTGCTGCTGGTCGACTCGATCGGGCCGCTGGTGGGCGTCATCGGCCTGCTGGGCTTCGCGGTCGCGCCGTACATGATCAGCAACTTCGCGCTCGCCGGTCACCTCGTGTCCGACGACCGCATCGGCATGGCGATGACGATGCTCGCCGGGGCCACCGGCGTCGGGTACGCCCTGGGCTCGTCGGTTGCCGGACGCCTCGCCGATGCGCTGACGTCGCACACGCCGGCGTTCGCCGTCACCGTGACGGCCGCTGGGGTCGCGCTCGCGCTGTCGCTCGGCTCTCAGCGTCTGCTGCGCGACGCCCGGCCACCTGAGTGACCGTCAGCGGGCGAGCCGGGACTCGAGCGCCTCGCGAGCGGCCGGCCACTCGTCGTCGGTCATCGAGAACACGACGGTGTCGCGCCACGATCCGTCGCGGCGGATCATGTGCTTGCGCAGCACGCCCTCGCGCACGCCGCCGATGCGTTCGACGGCCGCCTGGGAGCGCTCGTTGAGGATGTCGACGTGCCACACCACGCGGGCACAGCCCAGGACGTCGAAGGCCCGGCGCATCAGGAGCAGCTTCGCCTCGGAGTTCACGGCGGTGCGCCAGAACCGCCGGCCGAGCCAGGTGGCGCCGATCGCGACCGAGCGGTTGACCGGGTCGATCTCGTAGTACGTCGTCAGGCCGGCGACGTCGTGGCTGGCCCGGTCGACCTGGGTCCACGTGATGGCGTTCGGCCGGGCCGCAAACCAGTCGATCAAGCGCTCGGCCTCGTCGATCGTCGTGGGCCGGGCGAACGACTGCAGACGGAACACCTCGTCGTCGTCGGCCGCCGCGAGAAGGCCCGCCGCGTGGTGAGGCTGCATCCGGACGAGCTCGACGTGGTCGCCGACCAGGTCAGGTGTCTCGTACCACGACTCGCGGAGCGTCATGAGCGTCCGGAGGGACGCACCTTCTTGTCGTGCGGTTCGCGTTCGACGGCGAGCTCGTCGAGGAACGCACTGGCCCAGTGGTCGATGTCGTGCTCGATGACGTGCTTGCGCATCGCCTTCATCCGCCGTGCCTCCTCCTTGGGCTCGGCCTGCATCGCCTCGAGCAGTGCCGCCTTCATGCCGTTGATGTCGTAGGGGTTGACGCGGTAGGCCTGACGAAGCTCGGCGGCGGCGCCGGCGAACTCGCTCAGCACGAGTGCTCCGTCGTCGTCGTAGCGACAGGCGACGTACTCCTTGGCCACGAGGTTCATGCCGTCACGCAGTGGCGTCACCACCATGACATCGGCGGCACAGTAGAGGGCTGCCATCTCCTCGCGCGGGTACGACGCGTGCAGATAGGTGATCGGTTGCTGGCCGATCCGCCCGACGTCGCCGTTCAGGCGGCCCACCAGCCGGTCGATGTCGTCACGGAGGATCCGGTACTGGTCGACGCGTTCGCGCGACGGTGTGGCGACTTGGATGAACACCGCGTCTTCGACGTCGATCGACCCGTCACGAATGAGCTCGCCGAACGCGCGAAGGCGCTGGCGCAGCCCCTTGGTGTAGTCGAGGCGGTCGATGCTCAGCAGGACGTGCGACGGGCTGCCGAGGCTCTCGCGGATCTCCTTGCAGCGGGCGGCGACGCCCTCGCTGCGAGCCAGCTGCTCGAACGCGCTCGCGTCGATCGAGATCGGGAAGGCCCTGGCGACGACGGTGCGACCCTCGGGGAGATAGATCAGGTCGCGGTGCGTCTTGTGGCCGACTCGCTCGCGGACGAGCCGGACGAAGTTCTGTGCGGCGCCCGGCAGCTGGAACCCGACGAGATCCGCACCGAGGAGGCCCTCCAAGATCTGTCGCCGCCACGGCAGCTGCGTGAACAGCTCACGGGGCGGGAACGGGATGTGCAGGAAGAACCCGATGCGGAGGTCTGGACGCAGGCCCCGGAGCAGCGACGGCACCAGCTGAAGCTGGTAGTCCTGAATCCACACGGTGGCACCGCGCTTCGCGATCTTGGACGCCCGTTCGGCGAAGCGCTGGTTGACGTCGACGTAGGCGTCCCACCACTCCCGGTGGAACTCCGGCGGCGCGATGACGTCGTGGTAGAGCGGCCACAACGTGCCGTTGGAGAAGCCTTCGTAGTACTCCTCGACCTCCAGGGCCGAGAGCGGTACCGGCTCGAGACGGATTCCGTCGTGCTCGAATGGCTTGAGCTTCTCGTCGGCGGCGCCGTGCCAGCCGATCCAGGCCCCGCCCTTGCGGCGCATGACCGGCTCGAGCGCTGTGACCAGACCGCCAGGTGACGTGCGCCAGGTGACCGAGCCGTCGGGGGCGATGAAGCGGTCGACGGGCAGGCGGTTGGCCATCACCACGAATTCCGCATCACCGGCTGCCATGGTGCTCAGACTACCGACGGGCGATGGCGTCGGCCTCCGCGAGCGGAGGGGTGGGCGTGAACGGGCGCCGGCGGGCTGGAATACTTCCCACGCGAACACAGCAACAGCGGCGACACGGTTGCGACGAATTCAGCCGAGCGAATGACATTGGTGTGATTTACCGTAGGATCGGGGCCATGAGCGCAGCGGAGCGGCCGGGACGCGGCACGTCCGCACCCGTCGACGCCTCAGACCTCAGCGAGCGCGACCGCGAGATCCTCGCGCTGGAGCGGCTCTGGTGGCAGTACGCCGGTGCCAAGGAACAGGCCATCCGCGACAAGTTCGACATGTCCTCCACGCGTTACTACCAGGTGCTGAACGCCCTCATCGACCGCGACGACGCTCTCGCGTTCGACCCCCTCCTCGTCAAGCGCCTCCGACGGCTGAGAGCTCAGCGGCAGCGCAGTCGCTCTGCGCGGCGTCTGGGCATCGACCCCTGACTCCGCCGCCCGTGATCGACCACCGCAGGACCCCGGGGCGCAAGGCCTATGTTCTGCCGGGCTGGTTCCTCACCCTCACCGCTGCCGCCTGCGTCCTCGGCCTGGTCGGCCTCGGCTGGGTGGCGTTCTTCCCGCCCGACGAACCCACGCCCGCCGCGGCGGCCCCGACGTCCACCCCGTCACCCACACCGTCACCGTCGCCCTCACCCTCGCCCAGCCCGAGTGAGTCCCCGAAGCCGAAGCCGAAGCCGGAGCCGAAGGTCAGCCGCAACGACATCACGGTCAACGTGCTCAACGCCACGCGCACCACCGGTCTCGCCAAGCAGGTCGCCGCCCGCATCACCAGGAAGGGGTGGGACGTGGGGGCTGTCGGCAACTGGCGCACCGGCGCGGCCCAGACGGCGGTCCACTTTCCCCAGGGCCACAAGGACGAGGCTCAGCTGCTCGCCAAGGATCTCGACATCAACACCGTCCTGCCCAGCACCAGGGGCATGCGGTCGAACCGCCTCACGGTGATCTTGCTCGGCCTGCCATGATGCGGTGATGTCTCGCACGACTGCCGAGGTGGACGCGGTGGTGTCCGATCCCACCGGCACGCTGCTGTCTCTCGATTTCGACGGCACGCTCGCCCACGTGGTCGACGACCCCGCCACGGCCTTCGCGCACGAGCACGCGGTCGACGCCCTGGCGCGGCTGGGCCCGCTGATCGGCCAGATCGCGATCATCACCGGGCGACCGGTCCGTCAGGCGCTCGAGCTCGGTGGGTTCGCGGATCGACCGGGCCTGGAGTCTCTCGTCATCTGCGGGCAGTACGGGGCCGAGCGGTGGGACGCCGCCACCGGCGAGACGCACACGCCCGAGCCGCCGGCCGCGGTGCGCCAGCTGGCCGAGGGCCTGCCGCAGTGGCTGGCCAAGCACGGCGCCGACCACGTGCGCGTGGAGGACAAGGGCCTGGCCGTGGCCGTGCACACCCGCGGTATCGACGACGACGTGCTCGATCGGCTCGCCGAGCCTCTCGCCGCACTCGCCGACGAGTACGGGCTCTCGATCGAACCCGGTCGCCAGGTCATCGAGCTGCGGGCGAACGAGACGGACAAGGGGATGGTGCTGGAACGGCTCGTCGAGGAGGTGTCGGCGCGGCACGTCGTGTTCGCCGGCGACGACCTCGGTGATCTCCCCGCGTTCGACGCCGTCGACCGGCTGCGCGCCCGCGGCCTCACCGGGCTGCTGGTCTGCTCGGCCTCCGACGAGCAAGACGTCCTGGTCGCCAGGTCCGATCTGGTCCTCGACGGACCGGACGCCGTGGCCGTCTGGCTGGGCGGGCTCGCCGATGCCTTGGAGGCTGCGCCCTGATCATGTTGCCGCACACGCCGTGGACGCGGATTCGCACGGCTGCCAACTGGATCAACCTGAGCACCCCGCTCGGACTGCTCGTGGCGCGGCTGGGCGGCGCCACGCGCCAGCCTCGCGGCCGGGGAACTTACGTGTGCACGGGCTACCGTTTCCGCTTTCCCGTTGCGGGCGCGTTCACCGTCGGCAGCGTCATCATCAGCAAGCACGATCACGACTGGCTCCAGGCGCGCCCGGTGCTGCTGCAGCACGAGGACCGGCACTGCACCCAGTACGCGTTCCTCGTCGGCCCCGTCATGCTGCCGCTGTACTTCGTCTCCGTCGGCGTCTCGTACCTGCTGGCCGGCGACCATTCCTCATACAATCCGTTCGAGCGTCTCGCCGGTCTCGACGACGGCGGGTATCCGCCGCCGGTGACCCGCTTCTCCCGGCAGCGGCGGTCGAAGAGCTGACCACCACGCGGACCAGATGTCTCACGAATCGGACCGATTGGACGCATCGTGAGACGCGCCCGTAGGCTGATGTCACTCATCATGAGGGGTAGAGGGACACGGCCCGGTGAAACCCCAGCAACCAGCAGTCATGCCAGGTGCTACATCCGTCCCGGACGAGAGCCGATCCGGGGAAGATGACCAGGAGATTTTGTGAGTACACAAGCCCCAGAGGTGGCCACCACGTCACCCCGCGAAGGCGCTTTCGGTCCGGCCCGCTCACTGGTGTGCCGCGAGTGCGGCGCGGAGCGCGAGCTCGGCCCGTTCTATGCCTGCGAAGAGTGCTTCGGACCGCTCGAGATCAAGTACGAATTCGGCCAGGTCACCCGCGAACAGATTGAAGCGGGGCCAAAGAGCATCTGGCGCTACAAGGACCTCCTGCCGGTGCCGGCCGACGTCGCCACGATCCCGAACACCGACCCCGGGTTCACCCGGCTGGTCAAGGCCGACAACCTCGCGCGTGAGCTCGGCATCCGGTCGCTATGGGTCAAGGACGACTCGGGCAACCCCACGCACTCCTTCAAGGACCGCGTCGTGGCCGTGGCGCTGGCAGCCGCCCGCGAGCTCGGGTTCACCGTGCTCGCCTGTCCGTCGACGGGCAATCTCGCCAACGCCGTCGCTGCCGCCGCCGCGCGTGCCGGCATTCGTGGCGTCGTGTTCATCCCGGACGACCTCGAGCAGGCCAAGATCCTCGCCAGCGCCGTCTACGGCGGTTCGCTGATCGCGGTGCGGGGCAACTACGACGACGTCAACAAGCTCGCCAGCGAGATCGCCGGCGAAGAGGCCGACTGGGCGTTCGTGAACGTCAACGTGCGGCCCTACTACGCGGAGGGCTCCAAGACCCTCGGCTTCGAAGTGGCCGAACAGCTCGGCTGGCGGCTGCCCGAGCAGGTCGTGATCCCGGTGGCGTCCGGCTCGCAGCTCACCAAGGTCGACAAGTCGTTCGGCGAGCTCGCCAAGCTCGGCCTCGTCGAGGAGTCGCCGTACAAGATCTTCGGTGCGCAGGCCACCGGGTGCTCGCCGGTGTCGGCCGCCTTCAAGGAAGGCCACGACGTCGTGCGTCCGGTGAAGCCCGACACGATCGCCAAGTCGCTCGCCATCGGCAATCCCGCTGACGGCCCGTACGTGCTCGACGTCGCTCGCCGCACCGGCGGTGTGGTCGAGGACGTCAGCGAGGACGAGATCCGCGACGGCATCACCCTGCTCGCCCGCACGGAGGGCATCTTCGCCGAGACCGCCGGCGGCGTCACCATCGCGACGCTCAAGAAGCTGCTCGAGAACGGGCAGATCGACCCGGACGCCGAGACCGTCGTGTTCAACACCGGCGACGGACTCAAGACCCTCGACGCGATCTCCGGTCGCGTCGGCCCCACCGCCACCATCGATGCCACGTACGATGCGTTCGTCGACGCCGGTATCACCTGACCCGGAACAAGGAGCCTGCATGACCGTCTCGGTCCGAATCCCCACGATCCTGCGCACCTACACGCAGGACCAGTCGCAGGTCGCCGCCGACGGCGCGACGCTCGCCGAGGTCATCGAGTCGCTGGAGTCGAGCTTTCCCGGCATCAAGTCCCGCGTCGTCGACGAGCAGGGCGCCCTGCGCCGCTTCGTCAACATCTATGTGGCCGAGGAGGACGTCCGTTTCTCCAACGGCCTCGACACCCCGACGCCCGAGGGCACGCAGATCAGCATCATCCCTGCCGTCGCGGGTGGCTGAGGGCCGGTAGGCTCACCCCATGACTTCGGACCCTTCCCCCGATGGGTCCAACGCAGACGTGACTGGGAGTTCGGCAATGGTGCAAGGCACCGTCAAGTGGTTCAACGCGGACAAGGGCTACGGCTTCATCGAGGTCGAGGGCCAGGACGACGTCTTCGTCCATTGGTCCAAGATCAAGTCCGAGGGCTACAAGACTCTCGAGGACGGTCAGCCGGTCGAGTTCGATGTCGTCGACGGACCCAAGGGCCGCGAGGCGAACGAGGTCGTCGGCCACTAGCCCCCACCGGGACCCTGTGGCCGCCGCCACGTGATGGACGACACCGCCGTCCTGCCTATGTGTCACTTGCGATGTCACATAGACATGGGCAAACTCTCGGTATGTTCACCGCTGAGCCACCCCCGTCCGGAGGCGCCGCCCTCGACCAGGTCATCGGCCTGACAGTCGGCGCCATCGTCGTCACGGCCATCCTGCTCTGGATCGCCTGGGCGCACCGCACCCATCGCATCGAGTGGTTCCAGAAGGCTGGGGACCGCCTGGGCCAGCGCACGGACGAGCCCGGCTGGTCCTCGATTCCCGACGCTGTTCGTCGCGAGCTCCCTGATCGTCGCGCTGCTGGGGTTTCTCTGGGACGTCAGCTACCACGCGGGGCAGGGTCGCGACGCCGGCCCGCTGGCCAACCCGGCGCACTACCTGATCCTCTACGGGCTGTTCGCCCTCTTCGTGGCCGGCATGGCTGCGGTCGTCTATCCGCGGGACGGCGCCAAGCCGGGCATCGCGTCGGTCCGCATCACCCGCAACTGGTACGCCCCGGTCAGCGGCATCTTCATCGCCGCCTGCGGGTTCTACGCGCTGATCGGGTTCCCGCTCGACGACGTCTGGCATCGTTTCTTCGGCCAGGACGTCACGCTCTGGGGCCCCACCCACCTGATGCTCATCGGCGGCGCAGGTCTCTCCACGGCCGGCATCATTCTGTTGCACCGCGAGGCCGAGTTCTCTGATGAGTGGAGCCAGCGCACCCCGTCTCACGGAACCGAGTTCTTCCACAAGTTCGCGATCGCTTCGGCCTTCGGCGGTTTGCTCATCGGCCTGTCGGTGTTCCAGGCCGAGTTCGACTTCGGTGTCTCGCAGTTCCGCCTCGTGTTCGCCCCGATGCTGATCGCCGGCGCGGCCGCGATGTCGCTCATCGCTGCACGTCTCTACGGCGGCGCCGGGGTGGCGCTCTATGCCGCGTTCTTCTTCGTGATCGTTCGTGGCATCGTCTCCTTCATCGTGGGCGACGTCTTCGGTCAGGCGCACCACGTGTTCCCGCTCTATCTCGGCAGTGCGGTCATCATCGAGCTTCTCGCCGTGACCCGACTGAAGGACCGGCCACTCGCCTTCGGCGCCGTCGGAGGACTGCTCATCGCCACGGTCGGCTCGGTCATCGAGAAGCTCTGGAACGACCTCGTCTTTCCGTTCCCCTGGCCACAGGACATCTGGCTCGAGGGACTGCTCATGACGGTGCCGGTTGCTGTCGGCACCGGTCTGTGCGCCGCGCTCTTCTACATGGGCCTGACCGGACGGTTGCCGGCGCCCAACGTGGGCCGGCTCATCGTGGCGGGCACCGTCCTGGTGATCGCTGCCTCCGTGGCCAACGGCCTGTGGGCCACCGTGCCGAAGGACGCGTCTGCGTCGATCAAGACGACGCAGGTCGGAACGGACGCCCAGCCCCAGATCATGGCGGAGGTCACCGTTCAACCGGCCGACCTCATCGACGAGAATCCCGCGTGGGTGCAGCTCACCGCATGGCAGGGCGGCACGGAGGGCGCCGACAAGGGCATCGTCACGCATTCGCTGAAGCGCACTGGCGACGCCACCTGGGAGTCGACCCGCCCGGTTCCGGTCGGCGGCAACTGGAAGACCTTGCTGCGGGTCCAGGACGGCCGCACCCTCGCCGCCGTGCCGGTCTTCCTGCCGGAGGATCCGCCGATCGACGCCAAGGAGGTGCCGGTCGAGGCCGAGTCCACCCGTGACTTCGTGCCCGAGATCGAGATCCTCCAGCGCGAGCGCGAGCTGGGTGCTCCCGCCTGGCTGTGGGGCGTGGCGAACTTGATCGTGCTGCTGTGCAGCCTCGCCATCATCGCCGGCATCGCCATCGCAGTCGGCCGGGTTTCGCGCAGCATCTCGGCGCACGGTGCCGCGGAGAGGAAGACGGGCGACGCGCCTACGCTGACCTCATGACTTCGGTCGGCGACGTGCTGTATGCCCACCACGCCGCGCTCCTGGCGATCCCGGCACTCGTTCCGGCGCTTGTCGTCGTGGGGGTCGTGCTGCACATCGCCCGCAAGGACCGCCGTGAGGAACGGGAGGAGCGCGAGATCATCGAGCGCGCTTTCGACGACACCGACCCCGACCCGAAGAAGGAGACATGAAGATCGTCGCCATGGTGTTCGCCACGGCACTGCTTCTCGCCGCGTGCGGCGGCAACGACACCGGCACCGTGTCGTCCTCGCCGAATCCCAGCCCCCAAGAGTCCAGCGCTGCCGAGCCCTCCGATGATGTGGTCGTCGACATCGCGGTGAAGGACGGGAAGGTGACACCGCAGGGTGATCGCGTGGAGATGCAGGTCGGCCAGAAGGTCACGCTGCACATCACGTCCGATGACCACGAGACGATCCACGTCCACTCCGAGCCGGAGCACACGTACGAGGTCAGCGCGGGCGACGACGTCGAGAAGTCGTTCACGATCGACACACCCGGCCAGGTCGCCGTCGAGGCCCACCACGTCGGCGTGACGGTCGTCCAGCTCGTCGTCCGCCCCTGACCGTGCTCGACTCGCTCCCCACCCACGGTGTCGGTGGCTCCACCGACCTGCCCATCCCGTTCCTGTACGCGATGGTCGGCGCCTCGTGGGCCCTGACCATCTCCTTCGCCGTTCTCGCGCTCGCGTGGCGCGAGCCGCGGTTCGACGCCAAGCCTGAGACGGGGGAACCGCCGGCACGACGCCCGTGGCTGGCCGTCCTCGGCGCGCTGATCGCCGGATGGTTCTTGGTCGCGCTGTTCGCCGGTCGCGATGACACCGGCAACGCGGGTCTCGGCGCGCTCTACATCCTGGTGTGGGTCGGCCTCGTCCCGCTGGCCCTGCTGGCCGGTCACGTGTGGCGCGACCTCTCGCCCTGGCGCACGATCCAGGCCCTGGTCGGCCGGGTGAGCGGGCGCGCGGACGGATTCGTCGCCTACCCCGATCGGCTCGGCTACTGGCCCGCGGTCGCCGGCCTGTTCGCCTTCGTGTGGCTCGAGCTCGCCTCGCCGGACCCGGGCAGCATCAACGCCGTGCGCCTCTGGGTCGCGGGGTACGTGGTGGTCACGGTCATCGGCGGCATCGTCTTCGGGCCGCGCTGGTACGACCGCGCCGACCCGTTCGATGTCTACAGTGCCCTCGTCGCCCGCCTGTCTCCGTTCGTGCGGGACGGTCGATGGGCGATCCACAACTCGTTGCGTTCCCTGCCGCAGGTGCCGATCGCGCCAGGGCTCGTCGCGCTGCTCGCGACCCTGCTGGGCTCGACCGCCTTCGACAGCTTCTCGGCGTCGTCGTTCTGGCAGTCGAAGTCGGTATCGGGACTCACCCAGACGCTGACGTTGTTGGGCTTCTGCGTCGTGGTGGCCGTCCTGTTCCAGGCCGCGGCCCGCGCGACCGGTGGCGTGAGCGCCGAGGAACGCGCCGAGCTGCCCGGGCGGCTCGCGCACTCGCTGGTGCCGATCGTGGTCGGGTACATCTTCGCCCACTACCTGACCTACCTCGTGGAGAAGGGCCAGGCCGTCCTGTTCGCACTGGCTGACGTGAACGCAGAGGTCACGTTCGTGCTGTCCACGCACACGTCGACGCTGGCCGCGCTGAAGGTGTCGTTCGTCGTCGCCGGGCACGTGCTCGCCGTCGTCGCGGCGCACGACCGGGCGCTCGTCGTGCTGCCGCGTGCGTACCGTCTGTCCGGCCAGATGGGGATGCTGCTGCTCATGGTCACGTACACCTTCACCGGGCTGTTCCTGCTCTTCTCCGTGTGAGCCGGCGGGCCCGCACAGGGGCCGATTGCGCCCAGTTGATTAGCACTCCTATGATGAGAGTGCCAGACCACCAGATCGGTCCGATCGGGGCCGATCGCACTACGTCAACTGGAGAGATCCACACATGGCCAAGTCCATTGCTTTCAATGAGGAAGCGCGTCGCGGCCTCGAGCGCGGCATGAACCAGCTCGCCGACGCCGTGAAGGTGACGCTCGGCCCCAAGGGCCGCAACGTCGTCCTCGAGAAGAAGTGGGGAGCCCCCACGATCACCAATGACGGCGTGAGCATCGCCAAGGAGATCGAGCTCGAGGACCCCTACGAGAAGATCGGTGCCGAGCTCGTCAAGGAGGTCGCCAAGAAGACCGACGACGTCGCGGGCGACGGCACCACCACCGCCACCGTCCTGGCTCAGGCGCTCGTGCGCGAGGGCCTGCGCAACGTCGCCGCCGGCGCCAACCCGATGAGCCTGAAGAAGGGCATCGAGGCCGCCGTCGAGGCCATCACCGAGCAGCTGCTCAGCATGGCCAAGGACATCGAGACCAAGGAGCAGATCGCGGCCACCGCGGCCATCTCCGCGGCCGACCAGACCGTTGGCGACATCATCGCCGAGGCCATGGACAAGGTGGGCAAGGAAGGCGTCATCACCGTCGAGGAGTCGAACACGTTCGGCCTCGAGCTCGAGCTCACCGAGGGCATGCGGTTCGACAAGGGCCACCTGTCGGGCTACTTCGTCACCGACGCCGAGCGCATGGAGACCGTGCTGGAGGATCCGTACATCCTCATCGTCAACTCCAAGATCGGCTCCGTGAAGGACCTCGTGCCGGTGCTCGAGAAGGTCATGCAGTCGGGCAAGCCGCTCGTCATCATCGCCGAGGACGTCGAGGGCGAAGCCCTGGCGACGTTGATCGTCAACAAGATGAAGGGCACGTTCAAGTCCGTCGCCATCAAGGCCCCCGGATTCGGCGATCGCCGCAAGGCCATGCTCGCCGACATCGCCATCCTCACCGGTGGTGAAGTCATCAGCGAGGAAGTCGGTCTCAAGCTCGAGAACGCCGATCTCTCACTGCTGGGCTCCGCCCGCAAGGTCGTCACCACCAAGGACGAGACCACCATCGTCGAGGGTGGCGGCGAGCAGGACCAGATCACCGGACGGGTCAACCAGATCCGCGCCGAGATCGAGAACTCCGACTCCGACTACGACCGCGAGAAGCTCCAGGAGCGCCTGGCCAAGCTCGCCGGCGGCGTCGCCGTCATCAAGGTCGGCGCGGCCACCGAGGTCGAGCTCAAGGAGCGCAAGCACCGCATCGAGGACGCCGTCCGCAACGCCAAGGCGGCTGTCGAGGAGGGCATCGTCGCCGGAGGCGGCGTCGCACTCGTCCAGGCCACCGCGGCCGCGTTCGAGAAGCTCGATCTCGAGGGTGACGAGTCAACCGGTGCCTCGATCGTGCGTGCGGCTGCCTCGGCTCCGCTGAAGCAGATCGCCATCAACGCCGGCCTCGAGGGCGGCGTCGTCGCGGAGAAGGTCGCCGGCCTCCCGCTGGGCCACGGCCTCGACGCCGCGACCGGCGAGTACGTCGACCTCATCGCCGCGGGCATCATCGACCCGGCCAAGGTCACGCGCTCGGCGCTGCAGAACGCGGCGTCCATCGCGGCCCTGTTCCTCACCACGGAGGCCGTCGTCGCCGACAAGCCGGAGCCTGTTCCGGCCGGCGGTGGCGCTCCCGACATGGGCGACATGGGTGGCATGGGCTTCTGAGCCCACCCGCACCACCACGGCGGCCCCGGACCTGTTGGTCCGGGGCCGCCGTCTGTGTCGGGGGGCCGGTCACGTTGAGCGTCGAGCCTTGACAACGTTGTCATTCCACCCCAACATGGGGGCGTGAGCCGCCGCCCCACCCTCCACGACGTCGCTGCGCATGCCGGTGTCAGCATCAAGACCGTCTCCCGCGTCGTGAACGGCTCGAGCGCCGTGAGCGAGCCCGTGCGGGCCCGAGTGGCGGCGTCGGTGGCCGAGCTGAGGTACGTGCCCAACTCGTTCGCGCGGTCCCTGAAGTCCGGCGGCGGCGACACCATCGGCGTCGTGATGGACTCGATCGCCGACCCGTTCTTCGCATCACTCATCAGCGCCGTGGAGTCGCGCGCGCTCGAGGCCGGGTACACCGTCATCTTCGGCAGCACCGGCTCCGACCCGGACCGTGAGCGTCAGCAGGTCGAGCGGATGGCGATGCAGCGGGTCCGGGCGCTGATCCTCGCGCCGGTGACCGGTGACCACTCCTACCTCGAACAGTTCCGCACCACGCTTCCCATCGTCATGGTCGACCGCCAGGTGGAGATCCCCGGCTACGACATCGTCGCGGTGGACGATCGCGGGCTCACCCGGAGCGCGGTCGACCACCTGATCGAACGGGGTCACCGCCGCATCGCGTTCGTCGGCAACGACGTGCACTTCCCGACCACCGCTCGACGCCTGCGTGGCTACCTCGACGCGCTCGCGGCCGTCGGCGTCGAGCCTGACCCAGCGTGGTATCCGGAAGGACGCGGCGACGAGGACGAGGCGATCGAGCTCGTGCACCGCCTGCTCGCGCTCCCGGGTCCGCCCACGGCGTTCTTCGCGGCCAACCCGCGGGCCGGCATCGGATTGGTCCATGCGCTGCACACGTCCGGTCGCACGGACGTCGCGATGGTCAGCTTCGGCGACTTCCCGTTGGCCACGACGCTCTCGCCGGCGATCACCTGCGTGAACCAGGATCCGCGCGGCATCGGTGTCGCCGCCACGGAGCGGGTGCTCGTCCACCTCGACGCCCGTGACGGCGAGCGTCCCGACGAGCCGCCGCGCGAGCTGATCGTCGACACCGAGCTGGTTCCGCGTGGCTCCGGGGAGCTGGTGCCGGCATGACACCCCTGCGCCTGCAGCCCAACCTCGTCGACCATTTCTACGCCGGCGGTGCTCGCATCGCCGCACTCCGCGGCATCGAGACGACGTCCGATCATCAGCCGGAGGAGTGGATCGCCGCCACCGTGTCACGGGCCGGCGAGCCGGATGTCGGACCGGCCAGGACGACCGACGGTGACGTGCTGCGCGACCTCGTCGCGGCCGACCCGCGGGCGTGGACGGGCACGGATCTCACCGGCGGCGACACCGGAGTCCTGATGAAGCTGCTCGACGCGGGCCAGCGTCTGCCGGTGCACGCGCACCCGGACCGGGAGTTCGCATCCAGCCACCTCGACTGCGCCTACGGCAAGACCGAGGCGTGGTACGTCCTC
The DNA here is from genome assembly GCA_963839625.1 of uncultured Actinomycetota bacterium. GTDB lineage: Bacteria > Actinomycetota > Actinomycetes > Propionibacteriales > Nocardioidaceae > Aeromicrobium. The sequence continues at coordinate 101,873 of CAWIWE010000022.1, forward strand.
GACGCCGACGACGGTGCCGCCGTGCACCTCGGGTGGACCGAGGACGTCGATCCCGACGAGCTGGCTCGGCGTCGCGACGACCAGGACGGTGACTGGATGCTCGACCACCTCCATCGTCTCGAGGTGCGCGCGGGCGACGGCGTGCTCGTACCGGCCGGCGTGCCGCACTCGATCGGCGCCGGTGTGTTCGTGGCGGAAGTGCAGGAGCCGACCGACTTCTCGATCCTCCTGGAGTGGTCGGTGACCACGTCCGGGCGCGACGACTCCCACCTCGGCCTCGGCTTCGACGTCGCGATGCGCGCCGTGTCGCACCGGGCGACCACGATCGACGGCCTTGACCAGCTGGTGCTTCGTGCGACGGACAGCGAGGCGGGCCTGCGATCCGTCCTGCCGAAGCAGGCCGACGCGTTCTTCCGGCTCGATCTCGCTGTCGCTCGCGCAGGCGACACGGCCGCGGTCCCGGCCGGCTTCGCGGCCGTCATCGTGCTCGACGGCGCCGGAGAGCTCGACACGACAGATGGCCCCACTCCGGTCACCCGCGGCGACGTCCTCGCCGTCCCCGCGGCGGCCGGCGACTGGACGGTGCGGGGGGATGCGGAGCTCCTCGTGGCCCGACCCGCACAGACCGAAGGAGAGGCATGACCGAATCACCCATCCTGGAGGCGCGCAGCCTGACCAGGACGTTCGGACGGGTCACCGCGCTGGACGGCGCCGACTTCGACGTGCGCCCCGGCGAGGTCGCCGCCCTCATCGGTGACAACGGCGCCGGCAAGTCGACGCTGGTGAAGGCCCTGTCGGGCAACCTCGCCGTCGACAGCGGCGAGGTGCTCTTCGAGGGCCAGCCGTGCACGATCGACTCCCCGCTGGACGCCAGCGCGCTGGGCATCGAGACCGTCTACCAGGACCTCGCCCTCGCGCCGCACCTCGACCCGTCCGAGAACATGTTCCTCGGTCGCGAGCTGATGCGACCGGGTCTGCTCGGACACCTCGGGTTCATGGACTCGCGGCGGATGCGGACCGAGGCCGGTGAGGCGTTCGAGCGGCTCGGCGCCACCGTGCGCAGCCTCGTCGCGCCGGTGGGATCGATGTCGGGCGGCCAGCGTCAGGCGATCGCCATCGCGCGCGCCGTGCACTGGGCGAACCGGGTCGTCTTCCTCGACGAGCCGACCGCCGCACTCGGCGTCCGGCAGACCGCCAACGTGCTCGACACCATCCGGCGCGTGCGCGACGAGGGAGTGGCCGTCGTCTTCATCAGCCACTCGATGCCGCACGTCATCGAGGTGTCGGACCGGGTCCAGGTGCTTCGGATGGGCCGCCGGGTGGCCACCTTCACCACTGCGGACACCTCGATGGAGGAGCTGGTCAGTGCCATGACCGGGGCCACTGGAGAAGCGGCATGAGCCCCGACGACGGAGTCGTCTCATGAGTACCGTCGATCCGCGCGCCGACGGGATCCTCACACGAATCGTCCGGGTGCAGGCGTTTCAGATCCTGCTCGTGCTCATCGCGATCTGGCTGGTGTTCGCCGCCCTCGAGCCCGACACCTTCGCCAGCGTCGGCAACATGCGCCTGATCGTGCAGAACGCGTCCATCCTCGCCATCCTCGGCGTGGGCATGACGTTCGTGATCATCACCGCCGGCATCGACCTGTCGATCGGCTCGGTCATGGTCTTCTCTGGCGTCGTGGGCGCCAAGGTGATGATCGGACAAGGCGGCGACGGCTGGGGAACCGCGTCCCTCGGCATCGTCGCTGCGAGCGTCTCCGGCCTGGCGTGGGGCGTGATCAACGGCGTCCTCGTTGCGAAGGCGAAGATCCCGCCGCTGATCGTCACGCTCGGCACCTTGGGCATGGCCCTCGGTCTCGCCCAGATCGTCACCAAGGGCGTCGACATCCGCGACGTGCCCACGGTGATGCAGAGCGAGATCGGCTACGGGAACGTGTTCGGCAACGTGCCGATCCTGGCTGTGATCGCCCTCGTCTTCGTCGTGATCGGCGCCGTCGTCCTGCACCGCACCCGGTTCGGACGTCACACGTACGCCATCGGCTCGAGCGAGGAGGCGGCCCGTCGGGTGGGCCTGAAGGTCGACCGGCACCTGATCAAGGTCTACGCGATCTCCGGACTGTTGGCCGGCGTCGCCGGCATCCTGTCGCTCGCCCAGTTCGGCACCACGGCCATCGCCGGTCAGTCGCAGACCAACCTCAACGTCATCGCCGCCGTGGTCATCGGTGGCACGTCGCTGTTCGGCGGCGTCGGCACCATCTTCGGCACCGTGGTCGGCCTGTTCATCCCGGCCGTGCTCCAGAACGGGTTCGTCATCGTCGGCGTCCAGCCGTTCTGGCAACAGGTCGCCGTGGGCGCCGTCCTGGTCGGGGCCGTCTACATCGACCAGCTCCGCCGCGCCTCGGCCGTACGTGCCGGTGGCGGCCAACCAAACGTCCTGCTCAGGCTGCTGGGCAGGAGAAGCACCTCGACCGAGGAATGAGGAGAAGTCACATGAATCACACATCACGAAGCCTGACCGCCGTCGCGGTCGGCGTGCTCGCCGCCGCGACATTGGCGGCCTGCGGGTCTGACGACGGCGGAGGGGGCTCGAGCTCGGACGCCAAGAACATCGCCTTCATCCAGGGAGTGGCCGGCGACGAGTTCTACATCACCATGCAGTGCGGCATCGAGGCCGAGGCGAAGAAGAGCGGAGCCAAGGTCACGACGCAGGGCCCGGCGAAGTTCGACCCGACCCAGCAGAAGCCCATCGTCGACTCGGTCGTGTCCAGCAAGCCGGACGCGATCCTGGTCGCACCGACCGAGGTCTCGGCCATGCAGGCACCGCTGCAGGCGGCTGCCGACGCGGGCATCGAGGTCGTCCTCGTCGACACGACCGTCAAGGACCCGTCCTTCGCCGTGTCGCAGATCGCCTCGGACAACATCGGCGGCGGCGTCGCCGCATTCAAGGCCATCGAGGAGCTCGCGCCGGACGGCGGCAAGGTGCTGGTCGTCTCCACCGACCCAGGTGTCTCGACCGTCGACGCCCGGGCCAAGGGCTTCGAGGACGCGGCCAAGCGGAACGCGGACTTCGAGTTCCTCGGCGTCCAGTACAGCCACAACGAGCCGGCGCAGGCCGCCAAGATCGTGACCGCGGCGTTGCAGAAGGATCCCGACATCGTCGGCGTCTTCGCGACGAACGTGTTCTCGGCCGAGGGCAGCGCGACAGGCATCCGCCAGGCCGGCAAGCAGGGTGAGGTCAACGTCGTCGGGTTCGACGCCGGACCGGCCCAGGTCAAGCAGCTGCGTGAGGGCACCGTGCAGGCGCTCATCGCCCAGCAGCCGGACGACATCGGCGCGCAGGGCGTGCAGCAAGCGCTGGCGGCCCTTGACGGCAAGTCCACCAAGAAGACGATCGAGACCGGGTCGACCATCATCACGAAGGACAACGTGGACGGGGACGCCAAGGACGCGCTCTACCAGTCGTCCTGCTGACGGACGACCGCCCCGCGATGGGAGCATCGGAGCATGGTGCGGCAT
>CAWIWE010000023.1:0-92398 GCA_963839625.1 uncultured Actinomycetota bacterium
GGGACCTGCTACGGCCCCAGGATGCGACGAGCCGACATCGAGGTGCCAAACCATCCCGTCGATATGGACTCTTGGGGAAGATCAGCCTGTTATCCCCGGGGTACCTTTTATCCGTTGAGCGACGCCGCTTCCACATGCCAGCGCCGGATCACTAGTTCCGACTTTCGTCCCTGCTCGAGTTGTCACTCTCACAGTCAAGCTCCCTTGTGCACTTACACTCGAAACCTGATTGCCAACCAGGCTGAGGGAACCTTTGAGCGCCTCCGTTACATTTTAGGAGGCAACCGCCCCAGTTAAACTACCCACCAGGCAATGTCCCTGATCCGGATAACGGATCTAGGTTAGATATCTAGTTCGATCAGAGTGGTATTTCAACGATGACTCCACTCGAACTGGCGTCCGAGCTTCACAGTCTCCCACCTATCCTACACAAATAGAACCAAACACCAATACCAAGCTGTAGTAAAGGTCCCGGGGTCTTTCCGTCCTGCCGCGCGTAACGAGCATCTTTACTCGTAGTGCAATTTCGCCGAGTCCATGGTTGAGACAGCGCCCAAGTCGTTACTCCATTCGTGCAGGTCGGAACTTACCCGACAAGGAATTTCGCTACCTTAGGATGGTTATAGTTACCACCGCCGTTTACTGGGGCTTAAGTTCTGCGCTTCGCTTGCGCTAACGCGTCCCCTTAACCTTCCAGCACCGGGCAGGAGTCAGTCCGTATACGGCGTCTTTCGACTTAGCACGGACCTGTGTTTTTAGTAAACAGTCGCTTGGGCCTGGTCTCTGCGGCCTTCAACGCTTCTCGGAGCAAGTCCGATAACGTATCCGGCCCCCCTTCTCCCGAAGTTACGGGGGCATTTTGCCGAGTTCCTTAACCATGGTTCACTCGATCACCTTAGTATTCTCTACCTGACCACCTGAGTCGGTTTGGGGTACGGGCGGCTCTGAAACATCGCTAGATGCTTTTCTCGGCAGCATAGGATCACTCACTTCGACTAGTACGTCTCCCCATCAGTTCTCAGGCATGTGAACGGCGGATTTGCCTACCGTTCGCCCTACAACCTTGGCCGCGGACTACCATCGCCGCGGTTGAGCTACCTTCCTGCGTCACACCATTGCTTGCCTACTACCAGTTTGGGTCGTGCGCTCCGCCGGCCAGTGTCTCCGAAGAGACTGATGGCCGGTTTCGGGCACTTAGCATCACTGGGCTCGGCAGGGTCGTTTCAGTGCCGGTACGGGAATATCAGCCCGTTGTCCATCGACTACGCCTGTCGGCCTCGCCTTAGGTCCCGACTTACCCAGGGAAGATTAGCTTGACCCTGGAACCCTTGGTCATTCGGTGGAAGAGTTTCTCACTCTTCATTCGCTACTCATGCCTGCATTCTCACTCGTGTCGCATCCACGGCTGGGTCACCCCGCCGCTTCTCTCGCGACACGACGCTCCCCTACCCATCCACACACCTGGACCTCTAGGAGGCCGGGTACATATGTGAATGCCATAGCTTCGGCGGATTGCTTGAGCCCCGCTAAATTGTCGGCGCGGAATTACTTGACCAGTGAGCTATTACGCACTCTTTCAAGGGTGGCTGCTTCTAAGCCAACCTCCTGGTTGTCTTTGCGACTCCACATCCTTTTCCACTTAGCAATCGCTTAGGGGCCTTAGCTGATGGTCTGGGCTGTTTCCCTTTCGACTACGGAGCTTATCCCCCGCAGTCTCACTGCCGCGCTCTCACTTACCGGCATTCGGAGTTTGGCTGAGTTCAGTAAGCTTGTAGGCCCCTTAGCCCATCCAGTGCTCTACCTCCGGCAAGAAACGCGCGACGCTGCACCTAAATGCATTTCGGGGAGAACCAGCTATCACGGAGTTTGATTGGCCTTTCACCCCTATCCACAGGTCATCCCCCCAGTTTTTAACCTAGGTGGGTTCGGTCCTCCACGCGGTCTTACCCGCGCTTCAACCTGCCCATGGATAGATCACTCCGCTTCGGGTCTAGATGGTGCAACTCAATCGCCCTATTCGGACTCGCTTTCGCTACGGCTACGGCTCTCGCCTTAACCTTGCTACACCACGCTAACTCGCAGGCTCATTCTTCAAAAGGCACGCTGTCACCCTTCACAAGGAAGAGCTCCAACGGTTTGTATGCACATGGTTTCAGGTACTATTTCACTCCCCTCCCGGGGTACTTTTCACCTTTCCCTCACGGTACTAGTCCGCTATCGGTCATCGAGGAGTATTTAGGCTTAGCGGGTGGTCCCGCCAGATTCACACCGAATTTCAGGGGTACGGTGCTACTCGGGGTGACGCAAAAGAGCCATGAGCTTACGTGTACGGGGGTCTCACCCTCTGTGCCGCGACTTTCCAGTCGGCTTCAACTTCACTCATGGTTTCTTACTCTTCGTCCGCTCGGCAGAACGGACATTGCGGCCCCACGACCCCTCAGCGACAACGCCTGCCGGCTGTCACATCACTGAGGTTTAGCCTGTTCCGGTTTCGCTCGCCACTACTACCGGAATCACTGTTGTTTTCTCTTCCTGTGGGTACTGAGATGTTTCACTTCCCCACGTTCCCTCCAGACGCCCTATGTGTTCAGGCGCAGGTACCTGGACTTTCCTCCAGGTGGGTTTCCCCATTCGGACATCCCCGGATCAATGCTCGGTTGTCAGCTTCCCGGGGCTTTTCGCAGACTCCAACGTCCTTCATCGGCTCTCGATGCCAAGGCATCCACCATGTGCACTTAGTAGCTTGTTGTTACTACAAAGATGCTCGCGTCCACTGTGAAGTTCTCAAAATACGATCGGTCCCGCAAAAGGTCCTCGCTTGCCTGGCAGCTGCCAGGCAGTTCGAGGGGGTTGCGGTCCAGAGGTTCAACTCATAGAGCTGATCCCTCAGGACCCAACAGTGTGCCTGAGTCGTCGCTGTGTCCGGCCGAGGTTCCGTCCTGCAAGCAGGTGTACTGACGGCGTTTCGATCAGCGACGCACCAAATAGTCGACGTCCACTAGTGAGCTGTGCTGCGCAGGACGAACGCCTGCGAACAACACACCATGGACCAGCTCGACCGAGGCCGGCTTGCCCATATCTCCTATTACAGAGTGCTCCTTAGAAAGGAGGTGATCCAGCCGCACCTTCCGGTACGGCTACCTTGTTACGACTTCGTCCCAATCGCCAGCCCCACCTTCGACGGCTCCCTCCACAAGGGTTGGGCCACCGGCTTCGGGTGTTGCCGACTTTCATGACGTGACGGGCGGTGTGTACAAGGCCCGGGAACGTATTCACCGCAGCGTTGCTGATCTGCGATTACTAGCGACTCCGACTTCATGGGGTCGAGTTGCAGACCCCAATCCGAACTGAGACCGGCTTTTTGGGATTCGCTCCACCTTGCGGTTTCGCAGCCCTTTGTACCGGCCATTGTAGCATGCTTGAAGCCCTGGGCATAAGGGGCATGAAGACTTGACGTCATCCCCACCTTCCTCCGAGTTGACCCCGGCAGTCTCCTATGAGTCCCCACCATTACGTGCTGGCAACATAGAACGAGGGTTGCGCTCGTTGCGGGACTTAACCCAACATCTCACGACACGAGCTGACGACAGCCATGCACCACCTGTTTGGAGCCCAAAAAGGACCTCACATCTCTGTGAGTTTTCTCCAAATGTCAAACCCAGGTAAGGTTCTTCGCGTTGCATCGAATTAATCAGCATGCTCCGCCGCTTGTGCGGGCCCCCGTCAATTCCTTTGAGTTTTAGCCTTGCGGCCGTACTCCCCAGGCGGGGCGCTTAATGCGTTAGCTGCGGCACGGAGACCTTGGAAGGTCCCCACACCTAGCGCCCAACGTTTACGGCATGGACTACCAGGGTATCTAATCCTGTTCGCTCCCCATGCTTTCGCTCCTCAGCGTCAGGTCATGCCCAGAGAACCGCCTTCGCCACCGGTGTTCCTCCTGATATCTGCGCATTCCACCGCTACACCAGGAATTCCGTTCTCCCCTGCATACCTCTAGTCTGCCCGTATCGAACGCACGCTCAGGGTTAAGCCCTGAGTTTTCACGCCCGACGTGACAAACCGCCTACGAGCCCTTTACGCCCAATAATTCCGGACAACGCTCGGACCCTACGTATTACCGCGGCTGCTGGCACGTAGTTGGCCGGTCCTTCTTCTGCAGGTACCGTCACTTTCGCTTCGTCCCTGCTGAAAGAGGTTTACAACCCGAAGGCCGTCATCCCTCACGCGGCGTTGCTGGATCAGGCTTTCGCCCATTGTCCAATATTCCCCACTGCTGCCTCCCGTAGGAGTCTGGGCCGTGTCTCAGTCCCAGTGTGGCCGGTCACCCTCTCAGGCCGGCTACCCGTCGTCGCCTTGGTGGGCCATTACCCACACCAACTAGCTGATAGGCCGCGAGCTCATCCTTCTCCGCCGGAGCTTTCCACCTCCGATCATGCGAAAGGAGGTCGTATTCGGCATTAGACGTCGTTTCCAACGCTTATTCCGATGAGAAGGGCAGATTGCTCACGTGTTACTCACCCGTTCGCCGCTCGTGTACTCCCGAAGGAGCCTTACCGCTCGACTTGCATGTGTTAAGCACGCCGCCAGCGTTCGTCCTGAGCCAGGATCAAACTCTCCGTTGAAAACTTCACCGGCACGACATCCGAGGATGCGAGCCGGCTCAACATCTGTTCGACCCCGACAAACTATTTGCTGACAAATAAATTGTCGGAATTGATCCATCGATCACTCGGCGGGCCGAAGCTCGCCGAAATCATCGACGGGGTCTTTCTGATTAATCTCGTCGACTTTTGGCACACTGTTGAGTTCTCAAGGATCAGACGCACACCTCAGCGCCCGGTCTTTTCGACCGAAACCGCTTTGGGGCAACTCGTCCAATTTACACGGTGCGTTTGCGCCGGTCAAACTGGGGTCTTGCCTGGTTCCGGACACCCGATCTCAGTGGATCTTGCACCCTGTCGTCGCAGGCAACGACCGCAACATTATGTGGTCCACCGACGTCGGTCAAATCGCCCCAATCGTGGCTCAGGACGCGTGCCAGAGTCAGGTCAGATGGGCCCCGGAAACAGAGCGTTTTCCGCGCCTCAGGACGGCCCAGGACCCGTGCAGGAGATCGGTTCCGGCGAGGTCCAGATCCGGGTCGTCGACCCGCTCGTTGTTGAGGTAGGCGCCGCCGTCGGCGACCGCACGGCGTGCGGCCGACCGGCTGTCGACCAGCTGAGTGGCCACCAGGGCATCGGTGAGGGTCGGATGGTCGGCCTTCGCGAGGTCGACGGCACCGGCCTCACGCAGGGCCGCGGCGAGCGTCGTCTCCGGTAGCTCGGCGAGTTCGCCACGGCCGAACAACGCGCCAGAGGCGAGCTCGGCGGCTTCCACCTCGGCCGCACCGTGCACGAGCGTCGTGACCTCGGCAGCGAGCCGGCGTTGGGCCACGCGGCGGCCGGGCTCCTCGAGGTGCTCGGCCACAAGAGCGTCGATCTCGTCGACAGGCAGGAAGGTGAACTGCTTGAGGTACTCCCCCACCTTCGCGTCCTCGGCCTGGATCCACGACTGGTAGAAGGCGTACGGACTCGTCAGGTCGGCGTCGAGCCAGACGGTGCCGGACTCGGTCTTGCCGAACTTGGTGCCGTCGGCCTTCTCGATGAGAGGTGTCGCCAGAGCGTGAACCCGCGCACCGTCGGCCCGGCGGACGAGCTCGACGCCGGCGGTGATGTTGCCCCACTGATCGCTTCCTCCGGTCTGCAGGGTGCATCCGTAGCGACGGTGCAGCTCGAGGTAGTCGAGTGACTGGAGCAGCACGTAGCTGAACTCGGTGTAGCTGATCCCGGACTCGAGCCGGTTGCTGACGACGTCGCGGGCCAGCATCCGGTTGACCGGGAAGTGCTTGCCGATGTCGCGGAGGAAGTCGAGCGTGCCCAGTGACTCCGTCCAGTCGAGGTTGTTGACCAGAGTGGCGGCGTTGTCGCCGTCCAGGTCCACGAAGCGGGACACCTGGTCGCGGATGCGTTCAACCCACTCCGCCACCGTCTCCTTGGCGTTCATCACCCGCTCCCCCGTCGGCTTGGGGTCGCCGACCAGTCCGGTGGAGCCGCCGACCAGCACGAGGGGCTTGTGCCCGGCCAGCTGCAGCCGACGCGCGGTGAGGATCTGCAGCAGGCTGCCCACGTGGAGACTGGCAGCAGTCGGATCGAAGCCGATGTAGAAGGTGAGCGGACCTCCCGACAAGGCGTCGCGCAAGGCGTCGCGATCCGTCGCGTGCGCGACGAGGCCGCGGGCGTCGAGGTCGTCGAGGACGTGAGTCACTGCTGCTCCTGGTTCGGGTGTGCCGATTCTCGCGCACTCAGTCGGGTGATCGCCAAGCGGTGCTGACGCCCCGAGCCCTACACGCGCTCTGCAGCCCGCATGGCCACCATGTAGGCCACCGACTTCGGCTCGTTCCTGCAGTCGGAGTCGACCGTCTGTCGCGCCTTGCTGACCTTCGAGTCCGTCACGGGGATGACCAACGACTGGACGAGCGCGCTGAAGACCAGGCTGCGCTGCCGGTCGTTCGAGAGGCCGGGCCACTCAGCGCACTTGATGGGGGTCTTGCCGTCCTTGCGCATCGCGTTGCTCGGGATGTCACGCGAAGCTGAGTCGGCGTAGTTCGGGGACGGGAACTGGGTGGGCCGAGGGGTCTTGGGTGAGTCGCTGGCAGCCTGCGGCGATGTGGCGGCAGCCTCTGGGGACGACTTGTCGCTCGCATCCCCTGGTGCATCGGTTGACGTGCAGCCGGCGAGCGTGCCAACGACAAGGGTGGCGGCAGCCAACCACGCGGGAGCCTTCATGGTGGCGACCCTATGGGGGAAAGCCTGTCAGGGTGCCGGATTTGAGTTCGCGGTCTCCATGCCCGCGGCGCGCGGGCTGCGACGGTAGGCCGAGACGCTCGGCTCGTGGGCGAGCCAGAACCGCCAGGGCACGTCCGCTGCCTGAGAGACGCCGACGCGTGGTCCGCTGAGCACGCCGTCGGGCGTCGCCACCTCGGGGCCCAGATGGACGCCGTCGTCGGTCAAAAGGTCGGTACCGAGGTCGTCGAGGGTCAGGCCCAGCGCTTGCGCGAGGTTGCCGGGGCCGCGAGCCAGCCGGTCGTCCGGCACGTGCGGCCCTCGTCGCTGTCGGGCGATGTCGATGCCGTCGACAACAGCGCCAGCGCGCACCAGGACGGCCGCCGCTTGTTCGGTGGGTCCGGTGACGACGTTGGCGCAGTGGTGGATGCCGTAGGAGCGGTAGACGTACAGCCGCCACGGTGGGCCGTACATGATCTCGGACCGGGCGGTGCGGCTGTACGCGTGGGAGGCGCGATCGGTGACGCCGCCGTAGGCCTCCACCTCGGTGATCCGGACCGTCACGCCATGGCCGTGCAGCAGCCGTCCGAGCAGGCTCCGCGCCCGCGTCGCGACGTCGGAGTCCTCGTCCACAGCGGTCACGTGATGAGTATGCCGGGCCGTCCACCGGTCATCGAACGGTCACGACTCGATCTCGCTGGGGTCCGGTGTGGTCCGCCGGCCCAGCAGCAGCGACGCGACGAGCATCAGCACGATCACGACGTAGACCACCACGGCGACCGGTTCGCTCCACAAGGCGCTCAGCTCGCCCTGGGAGATCTGCAGCGCCTGGTTGAGCTGGTACTCCAGGCTCGGGCCGAGGATGACCCCGACGATCAGCGGCAGCACCGGGATCGCGAACCGCCGCATCGCGAAGCCGAGCGCTCCCAGCAGCAGGAGCAGCACCAGGTCGAAGCGCTGGCTGTTGACGCTGAACGCACCCAGCGAGGCGAAGAAGATGATGCCCGCGTACAGGTAGTGGCGCGGGAGCCGGAGGAGCTTGGCCCACAGCGGTGCCAGGGGCAGGTTGAGAACGAGCAGCAGCGTGTTGCCGATGAACAGGCTCGCGATCAGGGCCCACACGAGCTCTGGCTGGGTGTCGAACAGGGAGGGCCCCGGCTCGAGCCCGTAGCTGCGCATGGCCGCGAGCATGATCGCCGCAGTGGCTGTGGTCGGGAGCCCGATGGCGAGCAGCGGGACGAGGGTGCCGGCAGCTGACGCATTGTTGGCTGCCTCCGGCCCGGCCACGCCTTCGATCGCGCCGTGCCCGAACTCCTCCGAATGCTTGCTGAGCCGCTTCTCGCCGATGTACGACAGGAACGTCGGGATCTCGGCGCCGCCCGCCGGCAGGGCTCCGAACGGGAACCCGATCCCAGTGCCCCGCAGCCATGGACGCCAGGAACGCGACCAGTCGCCCCGGCTCATCCACGGCTGACCGACCGGGATCACCTCGGGGGGCTTGCGGCGGAGGTGCGCGGCGACCCAGAGCGCCTCACCGATGGCGAAGATCGCGACCGCGACGACGACGATGTCGATCCCGTCGGCGAGAAGGTCGTTGCCGAAGGTCAAGCGGGGCTGTCCGCTCGCCGTGCCGACGAGGCCAATGGCCAGGCCGAGGAACAACGAGATGAACCCGCGCAGCTTGGAGTCGCCCAGCACCGCGGTGACCGAGATCAGGGCGAGCAGCATGATGGCGAAGTACGACGGGGCCCCGAGCTGGACGACCCAGCGGGCCACGGTCGGCGCCAGGGCGACGAGCAGGATCGAGCCGATCGTGCCGGCCACGAACGACCCGATCGCCGCGGTGGCCAGGGCTTGGGACGCCCGGCCGCTCTTGGCCATCTTGTTGCCCTCGAGCGCCGTGATGACCGACGAGGACTCACCTGGCGTGTTCAGCAGGATGGACGTCGTCGACCCGCCGTACATGCCGCCGTAGTAGATGCCGGCGAACATGATCAAGGCACCGGTCGGCTCGACGCTGTAGGTGATCGGGAACAGCAACGCCACCGTCATGGCGGTGCCGACTCCGGGGAGGACACCGACAGCGGTGCCGAGGATGACACCGATCGCGGCGTACGCGAGGTGCGCCGGTGTCAGGGCGTTCGCGAAGCCCTCGAGGAGCAGCTCGATCGATTCCATCAGAGGATGCCGTCGAGGATCGCGGCCGGCAATGGGACGCCGAGGCCGACGGTGAACAGGTACCACGAGCCCACCGAGAGCACCGCCCCGATCGCGATGTCGCGGATCCAGGTCCGGCTGCCGAGCGCCACGGCGCAGCCGGCGAACAGCATCGCGCCCGTGATCGCCCAGCCGAGCAGGTCGATGAGTGCGATGTTCGCGACGATGACGCCGAGCAGCATGGCCATGGTGCGCCAGTCGGTACCGCTGGTGAGGTCGACGTCCTCGCCCTCCTCCTCGTGCGGGAGGTCGCCGCGCGCGGTGGCCACCGCGAGGAACGCCCCCAGGACGACGAGAGCGATGCCCACCACGGTGGGTACGGCCGCCGGGCTGATCGCCGCGTTGCCGCTGCTGTCACTGAGACCTCGTGAGTCGACCACGACGTACGCGCCGGCGACCATCACGAAGGCCGCCAGCACGTACTGCGCCGAATCGATCCGGTGCGACTCGGTCATGTCAGGCCGAGCTCCTTCAGCGTGGTGGCGACCCGCTGGTCCTGTGACGTCAGGTACTCGCCGAACTCATCACCGGTGATGAACGCGTCGGTCCACCCGTTCTTCGCCAGCGCCTTCTTCCAGGCTTCGGATTCGTGCATCTTCTCGAACAGCCCGATCAAGCGGTCGCGCTGCTCGGCGGTGATGTCCGGAGGGGCGAGGACGCCGCGCCAGTTGAGGAACACCAGATCGATGCCGGACTCCTTCAGGGTGGGTGCGTCGATGCCCTCGACCGGCTCCTCGCCGGAGACGGCGAGGACGCGGAGCGAGCCGTCGGAGATCTGGCCCTCGAACTCGCCGGGACCCGACATGCCGACGTCGACCTTCTCCCCGAGCAGCGCCGAGGTGAGCGGCCCACCGCCGTCGTAGGAGACGAAGTTGACATCCTTGGGGGTGACCCCGACTTCCTTGGCCAGCTGCATCGGGAACAGGTGGTCCGGCCCGCCGGGCGCCGACCCTCCGCCGACCGCGACCGATCCGGGATCGTCCTTCCAGGCGTTGACGAAGTCGTCGACGGTCTTGAACGGGGAGTCCTTCGGCACCAGGATCGCTTCCTGGTCCTCGATGAGCCGCGCGATCGGCGTCGCCTTCGACACCTTGGCGTCGGACTTGTTCGTGTAGACCGCACCCACGACTCCGAGCCCCATCGTCATGACCAGGTCGTCGCTGGCCTTCTCGTTGAGCAGTCGCTGCATGGCCACGACGCCGCTGGCGCCGATGACGTTCGAGATCTCGAAGCGGCCGGTGATCTTCTCGCTCTCGAGCACCTGGGCCGCGGCGCGACCGGTCTGGTCGTATCCACCACCGGGGCTGTTCGGGATCATCATCCGCAACCGCTGTCCGCTGGCGTCCTCGCCGTCGCCGGACGAGTCGCCGCTCACGCCGCACGCGGCCAGAACGACCGCCGCGGCCAGCGTGATTGCTCCAACGCGCGCGGCGCGGCACCGAGCGATTCCGTTGATGGGACGCTTCATGGTTTCCTCCTGAGATGGTGTGCGTCCCCATGGTCGACGCATGATGTGACCTGAGTCACGATTGCGAAGGCAAAGGAGGTTGTGTTCGTTGTGGTCACCGCGTCCCCGTCGGCTGACGCTTGCGGGACAGTTCCTCGCCCTTCAGCTGATCGTCATCGCCCTCGTCCTCTCCATGGTGGCGGCGATATCGATCCATCAGTCGACGCAGGAGTACCGCGACGTCCGCGGCCGGCAGATGCAGAGCATCGCCGAGTACGTGGCGAACCAGTCGGTGGTCCGCAGCGAGGTCGCTTCCGACGACGCCGAGCGGGTGCTCGCCCACGCCCTCACGGCCGCGCAGAACCTGTCGGGCGCGGCGAACGTGACCATCGCGGATCCGGACGGCGAGGTGATCGCATCCACGGATCCGACCTCCGTCCGCGGCCCCGCGCCGCTGGGTGCCAGCCTGGTCCGCGAGGGACGAGGATGGCGCGGCGACGTCACGGTCGACGAAGTCCGGTCAGTGGCCGGTCACACCCCGATCCTCGACGACGGCGGCACGGTCACGGGGGTCGTGCTCGTCAGTGATCTGTACCCCAGCGTGTGGCAGCGCATCGCCGACGCCGCGCCCGACCTGGCCCTCTTCGTCGGCATCGGCCTGCTGCTGTGCCTGATCGGCTCGTGGCTGCTCTCCCGGCTGGTGCGGCGGCGGACCCGCGGCCTGGAGCCCCGGGAGATCGCCACGCTCGCCGACCATCGCGAGGCGTTGCTCCACAGCATCGGCGATGGCGTGATCGCGGTCAGTCGCGACAGTCGCGTCACCGTGATCAACGACAGCGCGTGTGAGCTGCTGGGGCTGTCCCAGGCCAGCGTCGGCCGTTCCGTCGACGAGCTCGGGCTGCCGATGCACCTCGTCGCGGTGCTGACGTCCGAGGGCGACGCCCATGACGAGGTCGTGGTGCTCGGCGACCGGGTACTCGTGCTCAACCAACGGGCGGCGTCGAGTGCTGGTGAGGGCATCGGCGGTGTCACCACGGTGCGCGACCGCACGGAGCTCGTCGCGATGCGCAGCCGGCTCAGCTCGAACCTGGCGATCACGGACACGCTACGCAGCCAGACCCACGAGTTCGCCAACCATCTGCACACGATCTCGGGCTTGGTGCAGCTCGGCGAGTATGACGAGGTCACGATGCTCGTCGGCACGCTCACGCGACGCCGGGCGGAGATCAGCGAGTGGATCACCAAGCGCATCGCAGACAAGGCCGTCGCGGCGTTGCTCATCGCCAAGACCAGCGTGGCCGACGAGGCCGGCGTCAGTCTCGACCTCGAGGAGCGCTCGAACCTGCCGGTGCTCGACACGGCGACCTCTGCCGACCTCACCACGATTCTGGGCAACCTCATCGACAACGCGATCGACGCCTGCCGCCCCGAGGCCGAGCCCCGGGTCAGAATCCTCATCGAGGACCATGGCTCCGGCGTCCATCTCGAGGTGCACGACAACGGGCCGGGCGTGCCCGACGACCTGGCGGAGTCGATCTTCGTCCGTGGTTTCTCGACCAAGTCCGACGGGTCTGAGGTGCGCGGCATCGGCCTGCCGCTCGTGCGACTCATCTGCCATCGACGTGACGGCACGGCGACCGTGCGCAACGATGCAGGCGCCCGGTTCGTCGTCGACATCGGCCTGCTCACCACGGAGGTCGGACGGTGATCAACGTGCTCGTGGTCGACGACGACTTCATGGTGGCGAAGGTCCACGCCCGGTTCGTCGACGGCACGACCGGCTTTCGTACGGTTGGCGTGGCCAGAACGGGCGCCGAGGCCCTGCGGATGGTCGACGAGCTGCGACCGCAGCTGATTCTTCTCGACGTCCATCTTCCCGACATCAGCGGCCTCGAGGTGCTGGGGCGGCTCCGGGCCGGGCACCACCTCGTCGGCGTGTTCGTCGTGACCGCCGAGAGCGACATGGACGCTGTTCGCGAGGCGTTGCACGGCGGGGCGATGCAGTACCTCGTCAAGCCGTTCACCCAGGACGACCTCCGCTCCCGTCTCGAGCACGTCAAGTCCACTCTCGACCGGCTGACGTCCGGCAGCGCCGACCAGGAGCAGATCGACCGTGCGTTCGGCGTACCGCCCGCGTCGACGCCGACCGAGGTACTCCCCAAGGGGCTCAGCGCCGAGACGATCGTCCTGGTGCGCGACATCCTGACCGACGCCGGCGAGGTGTCGGCGACCGAGTGCGGGGAGCGCGTCGGCATCTCACGAGTGAGCGCGCGCCGCTACCTGGAGCACCTGGCGGCGCAGGGTGAGGCGGAGGTCCGCCTGAACTACGGCACCGCTGGCCGGCCCGAGCGCCGCTACCGGACGACGACCCGCTGAGTGGGCGTCAGAGCCGCGAGCGAAGCTCGGCGAGCTGCTCGCTGACCCGGGCCTGTGCCGTGCCGCCCCGCGCGTCGCGGGAGGCGATCGAGCCCGCGACGGTGAGCACGTCCCGGATCTCGGGTGACAGGTGCGGCGAGATCTCCGAGAGGTCCTCGTCCCAGAGCTCGACGAGCTCGATGTGCCTTTCCTCGCAGATCCGCACGCAGGTGCCGGAGATCTCGTGGGCCTCGCGGAACGAGACGCCCTGGCGGACCAGCCATTCCGCGATGTCCGTGGCCAGGGCGAATCCCTGAGGGGCCAGCTCCTCGAGCCGGGCGGTGTCGAACGACATCGTGGCGACCATGCCGGTGAACGCCGGCAGCAGGACCTCGAGGGTGTCGACGGAGTCGAACACCGGCTCCTTGTCCTCCTGCAGGTCGCGGTTGTACGCGAGTGGCAGCGCCTTGAGCGTGGCGAGCAGGCCGGACAGGTTGCCGATCAGCCGGCCGGACTTGCCGCGGGCGAGCTCGGCGACGTCGGGGTTCTTCTTCTGCGGCATGATGCTCGACCCGGTGGAGTAGCCGTCGTCGAGCGTGACGAAGCCGAACTCCTGGGTGTTCCAGATGATGATCTCCTCGGCGAACCGGGAGACGTCGACACCGATCTGGGCGGCGATGTACGCGAACTCCGCCACGAAGTCGCGCGCCGCGGTGCCGTCGATGGAGTTGGGCGTCGATCCGGTGAATCCGAGGTCGGCGGCGACCTGCTCGGGATCGAGCCCGAGCGAGGAGCCGGCCAGCGCACCGGAGCCGTACGGGGAGTCGGCCGCGACGCGGGCGTCCCACTCGGCCAGCCGGTCGAGGTCGCGGACGAGCGGCCACGCGTGGGCGAGCAGGTGGTGCGAGAGGAGGACGGGCTGAGCGTGCTGGAGGTGCGTGCGCCCGGGCATGGCCACGCCGAGGTGGCGCTCAGCCTGCGCGGCCAGCGACTCGATCAGCTCACGCACCAGCTGGGCGATCTGGAGTCCGTGGTCGCGCAGGAACAGCCGGAACAGCGTCGCGATCTGGTCGTTGCGAGACCGGCCGGCCCGGAGGCGACCGCCGAGGTCGGGGCCGAGGCGTTCGATCAACCCACGCTCGAGCGCCGTATGGACGTCCTCGTCATCGGGCTCGGCGACGAACGCACCGGAGAGCACGTCGGCCAGGAGTGCGTCGATGCCCTCGAGCAGTGCTTCGAGAGCCTCGTCGTCGAGCAGCCCGGCGCCGTGGAGCACGGAGGCGTGGGCCTTGGAGCCGACCAGGTCGTACGGCGCCAGCCGCCAGTCGAAGTGCGTCGACTTGGAGAGGTCGGCGAGGGACGTGGTCGGTCCGGAAGCGAACCGGCCACCCCACAGGCTGGTCGGCTGGACCGGATCGGTGTCGTCACTCATGGCTGCAGTCTCTTCCTGCGTCACGCGGGGAGGTCCGCGAGGGTGGTGAACCGGCTGGCGATGCCGGGACCGCCGAGCGGGTCGCGGCAGATGAGCAGCACCGTGTCGTCACCGGCGATGGTGCCCAGGAGCTCCGGCTGGGCCGAGTGGTCGATGGCCGAAGCGAGGTACTGCGCCGCGCCAGGAGGCGTGCGCAGGATGACGAGGTTGGCGGACCCGTCGGCCGAAACGACGAGCTCACGAGCGAGTCGCTGTAGCCGTAGGTGAGCTGCCGCGCTGTCCTCGGCCGCCCGTGGGGTGCGATCGCCGCCCTCGCCGGGTACGGCATAGACGAGCGTGCCATCTGGATGGCGGACCCGGACGGCGTCCAGCTCGACGAGGTCGCGCGACACCGTGGACGGCGTCGAGTGCACGCCATGCGAGGTGAGCAGCTCGACCAGATCGCCCTGTGAACGCACCGCCTCCTTGCCGAGCAGGTCGACGATGAGCTGTTGGCGGGCCGCCTTGGTGGCAGGAATCCGCGGCTCGGTCATGACGCCTCCCTCTGCTGCAGGAGCCACACGAGCAGTGCCTTCTGCGCATGAAGCCGGTTCTCGGCCTGGTCCCAGACGACGCTCCGCGGGCCGTCGAGCACGTCGGCGGCGATCTCGAGGCCCCGGTAGGCGGGCAGGCAGTGCAGGACGATCGCGTCGGGGTCGGCGTTCGCGAAGGCCTCGACGCTGACGGCGTAGTCGGCGAACCGGGCCAGTCGGGCGTCCTTCTCGTCCTCGTTGCCCATGGAGACCCACGTGTCGGTGATGACCACGTCGGCGCCGGCGATGGCCTCGACCGGGTCATCGGTGACGTTCACCGATCCCCCGGTGCCCGCGGCGATCTTCTCCGCGTCCGCGACGATCGCCGGCCGCGGCTGGTGGCCGACCGGTGCGCCGACGCGGATGTTCATGCCTGCGGTGGCCCCACCCAGCAGGTAGGAGTGGCCCATGTTGTTCGCGCCGTCGCCGAGGTAGACGGCGTTGAGGCCGGCGAGGTCGCCCTTGTGCTCGCGGACCGTGAGCCAGTCGGCCAGGATTTGGCACGGGTGGAAGTCGTCGGTGAGGGCGTTGATCACCGGGACGCCGGCGTGCGCGGCCATCTCCTCGAGATCGGCCTGGTGGAACGTGCGCCAGGCGATGGCCGACGTCATGCGCCCGAGGACGCGGGCAGTGTCGGCCACGGACTCGCCTCGGCCGATCTGGGTGGCGCCGGTGTCCAGGACCAGCGGCATGCCGCCGAGATCGGCGATGCCCACCGAGAACGAGACCCGCGTGCGGGTGGACGCCTTGTCGAACAGCACGGCCACCGTCTGCGGACCATCGAGCGGCCGCTGTGCGTAGGGGTCGGCCTTCACCTCGGCGGCCAGCGCAAGCACCGCAGCCTGCTCGTCCGGTGAGAGGTCGTCGTCGCGCAGGAAGTGCCTCATGACTCCGACCCCTCCGCCTCGTCGAGCAGTGATCGCAGGGTCTTGACCGCGTCGTCGGCCTGCTCCCCGGTGAGGATGAGCGCCGGGGCGAGGCGCAGACGGTCGGGTGTGGGGTTGTTGACGATGAGGCCGGCGTCGAGCGCGGCCCTCTGGACGTCGGCCGAGACCGGTTGAGCGAGGACGATCCCGATGAGCAGGCCCCGGCCGGTGGTGTCGACGACCAGCGGGTGGTCGGCCAGGCCGGCGCGGATGCGGTCGCCGACGGTGCGGGCGTTCTCGAGCAGGCCGTCGTCCTCGATCGTCGCGATGACGGCCAGCGCGGCGGCGGTGGCCACCGGGTTTCCGCCGAACGTCGTGCCGTGGTTGCCGGGCTGCAGGAGCGTTCCGGCGTCGCCCAGGGCGATGCACGCACCGATCGGGATGCCACCGCCGAGCCCCTTGGCCACGGTGACGAGGTCGGGCGTGACGCCGCTTGAACGGTGGGCGAACCAGTCGCCGGCGCGGCCGATGCCGGTCTGCACCTCGTCGAGCCACAGCAACGCACCATGCTCGGACGTGATCCGGCGAGCTGCGGGGAGGTAGTCGTCAGGTGGGTCGATGACGCCGGCCTCACCCTGGATGGGTTCGAGCAGCACCGCGGCCACGGTGTCGTCGACGGCGGTCTCGAGCGCGTCGCTGTCGCCGTATGGCACCCAGCGGATGTCGCCGGGCAGCGGCTCGAACGGTTCGCGGTACGCCTCCTTGGACGTCAGTGCGAGCGCGCCCATCGTGCGGCCGTGGAAGCTGCCCTCCGCTGCGACGACCGTCGTGCGGCCGGTGCGCCGGGTCGCCTTGAACGCGGCCTCGTTGGCCTCGGCGCCGGAGCTGGTGAAGAACACCCTGCCATCCGCTCCGATGAGCTGGAGCAGCTTCTCGGCGAGCTCGATCTGCGGGGTGGAGGTGAAGAAGTTGGAGACGTGCCCGAGGGTGCTGAGCTGCGTGGTGACGGCGTCGAGGATCGCCGGGTGGGCATGACCGAGCGCGTTGACGGCGATGCCGCCGAGCAGGTCGAGGTAGCGGTTGCCGTCGACGTCCCAGACGTACGCACCGTCGCCGCGGACGAGCACACGTTGCGGTGGACCGAACGTGTTCATGAGCGCGCCCTGGTAGCGCTCGATCCACTCCGAGCCCGTGATCCTGTTCGCGCCGCGATCCTGCGGCGTGCCCGCGTACGTCATCGCTTCGTCTTCGGGACGCTGGTCGTGTAGATGGCCGTGCGCACGCGGGTCGGCACGTCGGGCAGCACCTGCGTGCCCACACCCTCGTCGGTGAAGATCTCGAGGAGCACCGAGTGCGGCTCGCGTCCGTCGACGACCGTCGCGCCGCGGACACCGCCCTCGACCGCCTTGAGGCAGGCGGTCATCTTGGGGATCATCCCGGACGCGAGCTCCGGGATGAGCTCGGCCAACGACTCCGGGGAGATCTCCCCGATGACGTCGGTGCTGTTCGGCCAGTCGGCGTAGAGGCCCTCGACGTCGGTGAGCACGAGCAGCTTCTCCGCATCCAGCGCGATGGCGAGCGCGGCGGCGGCAGTGTCGGCGTTGACGTTGTGCACCTGGCCCGCGGCGTCCGGCGCCACCGAAGACACGACGGGGATGCGGCCGGCCTCGATGAGGTCGAGCACCGCCTCGGGGCGCACGGACGTGACCTCGCCGACCAGTCCGATGTCGACTTCCTCGCCGTCGACGACCGGCATCGTCTTCTCGGCGGTGAACAGCCCGGCGTCCTCGCCGGAGAGCCCGACCGCGAATGCGCCGTGCTGGTTGAGCAGGCCGACGAGCTCGCGGCTGACCTGTCCGGTGAGCACCATGCGCACGACGTCCATCGCCTCCGGTGTCGTGACCCGGAGCCCGGCGCGGAACTCGGACTCGATGCCGAGCCGCTCGAGCATCGCGCTGATCTGCGGGCCGCCACCGTGCACGACGACGGGATGGAATCCGGCGAGCCGCAGGAAGACGATGTCCTCGGCGAACGCCTCCTTGAGCTTGTCGTCGGTCATGGCGTTGCCGCCGTACTTCACCACCACGACCTTGTCGTGGTACTTCTGCAGCCACGGGAGCGCCTCGGCGAGGGCGGAGGCCTTCGTGGTGGCTTCCTTCCATGTCTCCGGGCTGTGTCCGTAGTCGGGATCGGCCTCGAACGACTCGTCGACCGAGGAGGTGTCTTCTGGATCGTTCATCGTGTCGCTCATGTGGAGTAGGCCGAGTTCTCGTGGACGTAGGCGTGGGTGAGGTCGTTGGTCCAGACCGACGCGCGGGCATCGCCGGCCTTGAGGTCGACCGTCACGGTGACGGCGCGCTCCTCCAGGCTCACGGACGTCGGCGGCTCCCCCGGGCCGCTGTTCCGGCACACCCAGACATCGTTCAGGGCGACGTCGAGGTCGGCCGGGTCGAATGCAGCCTCGGTCGTCCCGACCGAGGCCAGGATGCGGCCCCAGTTCGGGTCCTTGCCGAAGATGGCGCACTTGAACAGGTTGCTGCGGGCGATGGAGCGTCCGACCTCGACGGCGTCGTCCTCGCTGGCGGCGTTGACGACGTCGATGGTGATCTCGTGGTCGGCACCCTCGGCATCGGCGAGGAGCTGCAGAGCGAGGTCGTGGCAGACCTCGCGCAGCGACTCGGCGAACGCGTCCGGGTCGGGACGCACGCCTGAGGCGCCGCTCGCCATCAGCAGGACGGTGTCGTTGGTGGACTGGCACCCGTCGGAGTCGAGCCGGTCGAACGTCGTGCGGGTGGCGGAACGCAGGGCCGCGTCCGCCTGGTCGGCATCGAGCTCGGCATCGGTCGTGATGAAGACGAGCATCGTCGCCAGCGCCGGAGCGAGCATCCCGGCTCCCTTGGCCATGCCGCCGACGGTGTAGCCGTCGCGGGTCACGACGGATTCCTTCGGGACGGAGTCGGTGGTCATGATCGCCTCGGCCGCGGCTGGACCGCCGTCGGCGTCAAGGACGTCCATCGCGCGACGGACGCCGGCAAGCAGGTCCTCGCGGTCGTTGAGCAGGCCGATGAGCCCGGTGGAGCAGACCTGGACGTCGACGGCGCCGATGCTCAGCTCGTCGGCGACGGTCTCGGCGGTGGCGTGAGTGACGGCGAATCCGTCCGCACCGGTGTAGCAGTTCGCGCCGCCGGAGTTGATGGCGACCGCACGTGCTGATCCGGCCTTGATGGCCTCCTGGCTCCAGATGACGGGGTTGGCCTTGCACCGATTGCCGGTGAACACCGCTGCGGCAGTCGACGACGGGCCGTCGTTGACGATCATCGCGACGTCAGAGGCGCCACTGGATTTGAGCCCCGCGGCGACGCCCGACGCCCGGAAACCCTGCGCTGCCGTGACACTCATGGCGCTACTCCGACCGTGGTGAGCCCGGTCGTCTCGGGGATGCCGAGGGCGAGATTCATCGACTGCACCGCTCCCCCGGCCGTGCCCTTGGCGAGATTGTCCATCGCGCCGATCGCGACGAGCTTCGACGCCCGCTCGTCGACGGTGGCCTGCACGTGCACGGCGTTCGAGCCGAGCACGGCCTTGGTCTGCGGCCAGGTGTCCTCGGGGAGCACGTGCACGAAGGGCTCGTCGGCGTACGCCTTGATGTACGCCTCACGGACGTCCCCGACCGTGACACCGTCGCGCAGTGGTGCACTGACCGTGGCGAGGATGCCTCGCGCCATCGGGGCCAGGATCGGCGTGAACGACACCACCGGGTCGACCGCGCCAGCGGCACGCAGGTTCTGCTCGATCTCCGGCGTGTGCCGGTGGACGCCACCGACGCCGTAGGCGCTGGCCTGACCCATGACTTCGGACGCGAGGAACGTGGTGGCCATCTTCTTGCCGGCGCCGGACGAGCCGGTCGGAGCGACGACCGTCAGGTCCGGGACGATCAGGTCGGCCACGACCGCGGGCAGCGCGGTGAGCGTCGAGATGGTGGGAAAGCAACCGGGCACGGCGATGCGGCGCGTGCCCGCCAGGGCCTGCCGCTGACCGGGGAGCTCGGGAAGACCGTACGGCCACGATCCCGCCCAATCGTGTGCACCGTCGCCGCCGTAGAACTCGTCCCAGTCATCAGAACTCTCCAGCCGGAAGTCGGCTCCGCAGTCGATGACGAGGACGTCGTCGCCGAGCATCGCGGCCACGTCGGCCGACGCACCGTGCGGGAGACCCAGGAACACGACGTCGTGCCCGATGAGGTGCTCGGCGTCGGTCGGGTCGAGCACCCGGTCGGCGAGCGGGAGCAGGTGCGGTTGAAGCTCGCCAAGGCGGTGCCCGGCGTTGGACGACGCGGTGACGGCGCCGATGGTGACGCCGGGATGGCCGAGGAGGGTGCGCAGCACCTCTCCCCCGACGTACCCGCTCGCTCCGGCGACGGCCGCAGTGATCGTGCTCATCCTTCCACCCTTCCAGATCTCAGTCGGTTCCGAATTCCATGGCCGCGGCGTCGAGCGCTTGTTCCTCGTCGACGTCGGCGCCCGGATTGGCCTCGATCCTGGTGGCGCCGCCCGCGGGCAGCTCACCGAAGAGCGTGCCGTTCTCGACGAGCACCTGGCCCTGATCGAGCGGTTGGTCGGCGTAGAGCTCGAGCATGGCGCGCGAGTCGGCGATGTCGAGATTGCGCATCGTCAGCTGGCCGATGCGATCGGTGGGCCCGAACGCCGCGTTCTCGGTGCGCTCCATCGACAGCTTCTCCGGGTGGTACGAGAAGTTGGCGCCCTGGGTGTCGAGGATCGAGTAGTCCTCGCCCCGCCGCAGCCGCAGCGTCACGTCACCGCCGACGACCGAGGCGATCCAGCGCTGCACGGACTCGCGCAGCATCATCGCCTGCGGGTCGAGCCACCGCCCCTCGTACATCAGCCGGCCGAGTCGACGGCCGTGCTCCTGGAAGTTGGCGATCGTGTCCTCGTTGTGGATCGCGTTGACGAGGCGCTCGTACGCGATGTGCAGCAGGGCCATGCCCGGTGCCTCGTAGACGCCGCGGCTCTTGGCCTCGATGATGCGGTTCTCGATCTGGTCGGACATGCCCAGACCGTGGCGGCCACCGATGGCGTTCGCCTCGTGGACGAGAGTGACCGGGTCCCCGAACATCACACCGTTGATCGCGACAGGACGGCCCGCCTCGAAGGAGATCGTGACGTCCTCGGCGGCGATCTCGACCGCGGGGTCCCAGAACCTCACGCCCATGATCGGGTCGACGGTCTCCAGGGACGTATCGAGGTGCTCGAGCGTCTTCGCCTCGTGTGTCGCGCCCCAGATGTTGGCGTCGGTCGAGTAGGCCTTCTCCTGGCTGTCCCGGTACGGAAGGTCGCGCTCGGTGAGCCACTGGCTCATCTCCTTGCGACCGCCCAGCTCGTGCACGAAGTCGGCGTCGAGCCACGGCTTGTAGATCTGCAGCTCGGGGTTCGCGAGGAGTCCGTACCGGTAGAACCGCTCGATGTCATTGCCCTTGAACGTCGAGCCGTCGCCCCAGATGTCGACGCCGTCCTCGTGCATCGCCCGCACGAGCAAGGTGCCGGTGACGGCTCGGCCGAGCGGCGTCGTGTTGAAGTACGTCCTGCCGGCGGACCGGATGTGGAACGCCCCGCACGCCAGCGCGGCCAGACCTTCGTCGACGAGGGGCCGCTTGCAGTCGATCGAACGCGCGAGCTCGGCACCGTACTCCAGCGCGCGGCCCGGGATGCCCGCGATGTCGGGCTCGTCGTACTGCCCGATGTCGGCGGTGTAGGTGCACGGGATGGCGCCCTTGTCGCGCATCCAGGCGACGGCGACCGACGTGTCGAGACCTCCGGAGAACGCGATGCCGACCCGCTCGCCGAGGGGCAGCGTGGTGAGAACTTTGGACATGGCTCACATTCTTGCACGACACTGCAAGTTCTTGCACACCGGGTCTGACCACAGGGTCTGTCGTGAATTCGTCGCACGCGGTGCGCCGCGAGCCCTACTGTATGGGCCATGAGGCGGATCCTGCTGCGGGTGTTCGCGATCCTCGCGGTCGGTGCGCTGTTGTTCATCCCACTCCTGGCCGGGCTCGTCCCGACGTCGCAGTCCTCATCGCCCGATCCCGTCCGCGTCACCGAGTACAAGGCCGAGTACAACGTGAACAAGGACGGCACGCTCTTCGGCAAGGAAACCCTCACCGGCGACTTCCCGTACGGCCGGCACGGCATCTTCCGGTACTGGGACCTCAAGGACTTCGGCGACGAGCGCGTTCGCCTCGTCCCGAAGGACATCGAGATCACTCGTGACGGTGAGGACGAGCCGAGGGAGATGCTCTGGGAGTCCGGACGCCGGTTCCGGGTGGCGAAGGTCGGCGACGCCGAGGTCACGCTCGCGCCCGGCAAGCACACCTACGTCATCACCTATCGCATCCCCGGAGCCCTCGCTCCTGCGTCGGTCGAGGCCGGGACCTCGTCGAGCTGGAGCGTGGAGGCCTCGAAGCGTTCAGTCTTGAACTGGCAGGTCGTGGCCGGCGGCTGGGCCATGGCGATGGACCGCGCCGACATCACGGTCAAGCTGCCGGAGGCGTCCGATGACGCCCAGTGCGCCATCCGGGACGGGCGCGACTGCAGCGTCGGGGGCGCCGGTACCGACACGCTCACGATTTCCGCGAAGAACCTTCCCCCGTACACAGCGGTGACCCTGCGCGCGGACGTTCCCGTGCCGACCCCTGACCGTCCGAGCGTCCCGTGGGACATCGGCTACGACCGGCTGCTCGGACGCAGCGAGGGCGCCGCGATCGTCATCGGGATCCTCGGCGCGATCGCCCTCGTGATCGGCTACGCGTGGGACCGCCGCGCCCGCGAGCGCCAACCCGGGTACCCCGTGATGTACGAACCACCCGCCGGCCTCGGCCCGGTACAGACGGCGTACGTCACGACCGAGCAGGTGCCCAATCGCGCCCTCACGGCCACCTTGCTGTACCAGGCGGCGCAGGGGCTCACGAAGCTCACCCAGGACGGCGACGACTGGAAGATCGAGGGCATCGGCGACGAGAAGGCGTGGGCCGCGACCGACGACATCACGCGGCACGTCGGGCAGAGCCTCGGCGTCACCACGCCCGGTTCGACGTTCGAGGCCGACGGAACGGCGTCGGCGGGCAGCACGTTGCAGTCCCTCAAGGCCAGCATCGCGACGGTCGCGGATGCCTGGGCCACTGCCGCCGGAGTCCAGAGCCCGGCGAGGTCGGAGCGGATCGGGCGGACCCTGGTCGGGCTCTCCGCACTCCTGACCGCGGTGCTGACGTTCTTCCCACTGGGGAGCTCGCTCTACGTGATCCCGTTCGCCGCGTTCACGGTGGGCGCGATCGGTCTGCTGGTGCCCGGCGTCGGTCGTCGGCGCACCCTGCTGGGCCGAGACGTGTGGTCGAAGGCCGGCGGGTTCGAGCGGCTGCTCTCGACCGACTCGGCCAAGGACCGCTTCGACTTCAGCGGCAAGCGCGAGCTCTACACGGCCTACATCCCGTTCGCCGTCGCGTTCGACTGCGCAGAGCGCTGGGCCCGCAAGTACGAGACGGCCACCGGCACCGATGCGCCGACCCCGATCTGGTACAGCGGTGGCACGTCGTCCGGCCAGCACTCATTCTTCGGTTCCGGCGACTCGTTCTCCAGCTTCGAGTCGTCCTTGTCATCGTCCATCTCCGCGTACGCCGCGACCCAGTCGTCGTCCTCCTCAGGTGGAGGCGGCGGCGGTGGTGGCGGCGGTGGCGGCGGCGGAGGCGGTGGCGGAGGCTCCTGGTAAGCCAGTCATCATCACCCTTCGAGGAGAAGACCCATGTCCCTGATCATCATCATCTTGGTCGCCTTCGCGGCCCTGGTCCTGTTCGGCGTGTACGCGTTCAACAAGCTGCGCCGTGCCGACATCGGATGCGAGGAAGCGCTCGGCGGCATCGACGTCCAGCTGACCCGCCGAGCCGACCTCATCCCGAATCTCGTGAACGCCGTCAAGGGCTACGCGGCGCACGAACGGGCCGTCTTCGACGAGGTGACCGCGGCACGCGCCGGCGTCGCTGCGGCAGCAGAACGGGGCACCGTCCAGGAGAAGGCACAGGCGGAGGCTCGCCTCGACAAGGCGATCATCGACGTGCTCGCGGTGGCGGAGGCGTACCCGGACCTGAAGGCGTCGGTGAACTTCCAGCAGCTGCAGACCGACCTGACAGAAACCGAGAACCAGCTGTCGTTCTCACGGCAGTTCTACAACGACGCCGTCAAGACCCTGAACAACCTCGTCAAGACGATTCCGTGGATGTTCTTCACCGGCATCGCCAGCGTCCACGAGCGGCCGTTCTACGACGCACCCGAGGGCCAGCAGGCACCGCCCGCCGTCCAGTTCTGACTTCTGACTGTCCGAGGTCGGCAGTAGCGTCCCCCCATGGCCTACGACGAAGACCTCGCCGCGCGTATCCGCGAACTCCTCGGATCCGGGTCCGGCGTCACGGAGAAGCGCATGTTCGGCGGCCTGGCGTTCCTGGTCAACGGCAACATGTCCGTCGCAGCCAGTGGGCAGGGCGGCCTCCTGGTCAGGGTGCCGCCCGACGACACCGAGTCACTGCTCGAGGGCAAGCACGTCGAACCGATGGTGATGCGGGGTCGCGAGCTCCGCGGATGGCTGCGGGTCGACGCCGAGGGCGTGCGAACCGATCAGGAGCTCGAGGCGTGGGTCGAGCGCGGGGTGACGTTCGCGAGGAGCCTGGCTCCCAAGTAGGGCAGCCGGTCAGGTGCGGAGGGTGGCGCCGGCGGCGGACGTGGCTGCGGCGACTGCGGCGTCGCGGGCCTCGCGGATCTCGTCGTCGGTGAGGGTGCGATCAGGAGCGCGCAGACGCAGGGCGAAGGCCAGCGACTTCTTGCCCTCCGGCACCTGGTCTCCGGTGTAGACGTCGAACAGCCGAACCGACTCGATCAGCGGGCTCGCGTCGACGAGCGCGGCGTGGACGGCGGCTGCCGGGACGTCGGAGTCGACGACGAGGGCGAGGTCTTCCTTGGCGACCGGGAACGTCGAGAACTGCGGTCGTGGACCGGCGTCGGGTGCGGCGTCGATGAGCACGTCGAGGTGGATCTCGGCTGCGGCCACACGGCCGGTGAATCCGTAGCTTCGCGCCACTCGCGGGTGCAGCTCGCCGGCGTGACCGACGACGGTTCCGTCGAGCAGCAGCGCGGCACACCGGCCGGGATGCCAGGGTGCCCGGACGGCCGGCTCCGCGGTCAGCCGCAGGTGCAGGGCCGCCGCGACTCGGTGCGCCACGGCCACGGCGTCGCCCCAGGCAACCGGCCGGCCCGGTCCGGGCCAACCGGCTCGTTCGCGCTCGCCGCTCATCACGTACGCGACATGGTGCGGCTGCGACGGCAGCGCGGCATCCAGGGCGTCGAGCTCGGCGTCGGTCGGCCGGCGGTCCACTCCGTAGATCGGTGCGGCCGAGGCATCCGGCTGCGGGAGGAACACCCGGCCGGTCTCGACGATCTGGACGTCGGTGTGGCCCCGGCCGAGGTTGAGCTCGGCCGTGGACAGCAGCCCGGCCAGCAGGGTGGTGGTCATGCCCGGCTGCTCGGCCGACAACGGGTTCTCGAGGAGCACCTGGTGGCGTCGATCGTCGTCGCCGGACAACCCGAGCCGGTCGAAGTCGGCCGGGCCGGCGAACGGGAACGTCTTGACCTCCACGAGCCCGGCCCCGGCGAGCACCATGCCGACGCGCCGACGCAGCTCCTGGGCGGCCGTCAGCCCACGGCCCGCCGGCGCCGGTGGCAGCACCGACGGGACCTGGTCGTAGCCGACCACGCGCAGGACGTCCTCGACGAGGTCGTACGGGTCGGAGAGGTCGAACCGCCAGCTCGGCGGGGTCAGGGTGATGCGCCCGTCGACGTGCTCGAGCTCGCCTCCCCCGGCTGCCAGCGCGGCTGCCGCAGTGGCGCCGTCGATGCGGACCCCGCTGATGCGGGCCGGCAGGTCGTCAGGGATCGTCACCGCCGCTCGCTCCGCCGGCTCGCCGACGACGGTGAGTCCAGGGTCGATCGCGCCGCCACCGTGCTCGACCAGCAGCTCGGCGACGCGCTGGGTCGCACGCGCCGGAAGCGCGGGGTCGACCCCACGCTCATAGCGCTTCGACGCCTCGGACGACAGCTTGTGCGTCCGAGCCGTGCGGGCGATCATCGGCGCCTTCCAGTGCGCTGCCTCGATCAGGAGGTCGGTCGTGGTGTCTGACAGCTCGGTCTCCGCGCCGCCCATGACACCGGCCAGGCCGATCGGTCCGCGGTCGTCGCACACGACGGTGTCGTCGACCGACAGGGTGCGAACCGCACCGTCGAGCGTCGTGAGCTTCTCCCCCTCGGTGGCGCGCCGGACGACGATGCCGCCCTGCAGGGACGGGAGGTCGTAGCCGTGGATCGGATGACCGAGCTCGAGCATGACGTAGTTCGTGACGTCGACCGCCAGCGAGATGGAGCGCATGCCGGCCTGCTCGAGCCGCCGAGCCATCCACTCCGGCGTCGGACGGGTGGGATCGAAACCGGTGACGGTGCGGGCTGCGAACACCGGGCAGGCATCTGGGTCGTCGACCCGCACCGAGAAGCCCTCGCCCGTGAACGGGACCTCCAGGTCGGCGGGATCGTCGAACGGCAGGTCGAACGCGAGAGCGGTGTCTCGGGCCACCCCACGCATCGAGAGTGCGTAGCCGCGGTCGGGATTGACCTCCAGCTCGAGCACCTCGTCGTGCAGGCCGAGCAGCGCGGATGCGTCGTCGCCGGGTTGGGCGTCCGTGTCCAGCACCAGGATGCCGCCGGCATCGCCCAGCAGGCCGAGCTCGGGCGGCGAGCAGATCATGCCGTCGGACACGTGGCCGTAGGTCTTGCGGGCGCTGATGGCGAAGCCGCCGGGCAGCACCGCCCCGGGCAGAGCCACGACGACGAGGTCGTCGACGCCGAAGTTGTGGGCACCACAGACGATGCCGCGCGGCTCCTTCTCCCCCACGTCGACCGAGCACCAGTTGATGGTCTTGCCGTTCTTCTGCGGCTCGGCTTCGGCGCTCAGCACGCGACCCACGACGAGCGGGCCCTCCAGGCCGGCGCCGGCCGTGTGGATCTCCTCGAGCTTGAGGTCGAAGGAGGTGAGGCGGGCGGCGAGCTGCTCCGTGTCGACCGAGCCCGGGAGCTCCACCATCTCGCGCAGCCAGGTGACGGGTACACGCACTAGAGACCCACCCCGAACGGCTCGGTGAAACGGATGTCGCCGTCGAACAGGTCGCGCAGGTCGGCGATCTCGTAGCGCCCCGTGATGGTGCGGTCGAGGCCCATGCCGAAGGCGAAGCCGGAGTAGCGCTCGGGGTCGATGCCACAGGCGATCAGCACCCGCGGGTTGACGACTCCACAGCCGCCCCACTCGATCCAGCCCCCGCCCTTGCAGGTGCGGCAGGTGTCGACGACGCCCGGCTCGTTGCGGCACACGTGGCAGAGCAGGTCGACCTCGGCGCTGGGCTCGGTGAACGGGAAGTAGGACGGGCGGAACCGCGTGGTGATGCCCTCGCCGAACATCGCCTCGGCGAAGTGGTCGAGGGTGCCCTTGAGGTGGGCCATGGACAGGCCCTCGTCGACCGCGAGACCCTCCACCTGGTGGAACACCGGCGAGTGCGTGGCGTCGAGCTCGTCGGTGCGGAACACCCGTCCGGGGACGGCGACATAGATCGGTGGCTCGCGGGTCAGCATCGTGCGCGCCTGCACGGGCGACGTGTGCGTGCGGAGCACCATGCCGGAATCACTGGCGCTCTCCGACTTGACCCAGAACGTGTCCTGCATGGTTCGGGCCGGATGGTCGGGACCGAGGTTCATCGCGTCGAAGTTGAGCCACTCGGCCTCCACCTCGGGGCCCTCGGCGACCTCCCAGCCCATCGCCACGAAGATGTCGGCGACGTGCTCGGAGATCATGGTGAGCGGGTGTCGCGAGCCGACGGGCTCGACGTCCCACGGCAGCGTGACGTCGACCTGCTCCCCGGCCAGCATGTGCTCTTCCTCGGCAGACTCGACCTCGAGGGTGCGGGCTGCGAGCGCGTCGTTGATCGCCCCGCGGGCCTGGCCGACGCGCTGGCCGGCCTCCTTGCGCGCTTGCGGCGGCAGCGCACCGATCTCTCGATTCGCCAGGGCCAAGGGCGATCGATCACCGGCATGGGCGAGCCGGACCTGCTTCAGATCCTCGATCGTCCCGGCGGAAGCAATCGCCGCCAACGCCTCGTCACGACGCCTCTCCACCTCGTCGGCACGCAGCGGCGTGACCTCGACGGGGTCGTAGTCGGAGTTGGGCGCGGACATGCAGGCCTTTCGATCTTCAGGGACGGACGACAGTCTAGGGTCCGGCCGTCTGTCAATCGGTCAGGGAGTCCGGCTCGTTGATCGGGAACCAGACCTGGATTCGGGCACCACCGCCATCGGCGTCGAGGATGTCGATGTGGCCACCGTGCTGCTCGACGATGCCGCGCACGATGTACATGCCCAGCCCGCTGCCGGCACCCGGTCCGGCGCGCCAGAACCGGCTGAAGACGCGCTGGCGCATCTCCTCGGGGATCCCCGGGCCGTTGTCGTGGACCTCCAGACTCACTCCGTCGGGGTCCTTCGTGTTCTGCACGAGCAGCTTCTTGAGCCCGAAGCCGTGGCGCCCCGCGTTCTCGACCAGGTTCGTGACGACCTGGATGATGCGGTCGTCGTCGCCCCAGACGACCGCGAGGTCGTCGCCGATGGTGATCTCGAACGGGTCGCCGGACCCACCGGACATGTTGGTGAGCACGCGACGGACGAGATCGTCGAGCCGCACGGGTCCACGCCGCAGCGTGAGTCGTCCGGCGTCGATGCGGGCGGCGTCGAGGAGCTCGGTGATGAGTCGGCTGAGCCGGTCGGCGTCGGCGTCGACGGTCTCGAGCATCAGGTGGCGCTGGTCGTCGGAGAACCGTGCCCACTTGGTGAGCAGGGTGGAGGTGAACCCCTTGATGCCGGTGAGCGGTGATCGCAGCTCGTGCGCCACGGTGGCGACGAGGTCGGACCGTTCACGATCGCGCTGGTTGCGCACCCGCGCGTTGCGCACGCTCACGATGACGCGCTGCACCGGACCGGCCGAGTGCTCTCGCACGAGCCGTGCCGTGATGAGGTACTCACTCCCCCGCGGCGACCACCAGGCCTGCTCGGAGACGCGGGTCCGGGTGGCAAGCCCGGCGTAGGGCTGGGTGCACGTGAACCAGGAGTTGCCGTTGAGGTCGTCGAACGGCAACGCCTCGTCGATGTGCATGCCGATCATCTCGTCGTCCGTCGCGCGCGCCATCTCCCGGATGCGTTCGTTGACGTACTCGACCTTCCCATCGGGACCGGCGATGAGGACGCCGTCCGGGAAGTCGTCGAGATCCACGCTCGTCAATCTAGTACGAAGCGACTACCTGTCAGAGGAGGAGCGTCGCGCCCACGCCGTGGCGTACAGGCACACCGCAGCCGCCGTGGCGAGGTTCAGGCTCTCGGCCCGGCCGAAGATGGGCACCGACACCACGGTGTCGGCCAGCGCGAGCGTCGGCTCCGGCAGCCCCCAGGCCTCGTTGCCGAAGACCCACGCCGTGGGCAGGGCGGCGTCGACTCGGGTGTCGAAGATGTGGTGCTCTCCGGACGCATCGGCGGCGAAGACCTGCAGGCCGCGCGAGCGCAGCTCGCCCAGCGCTTCCGGGACGTCTCGATGGACGGCGATCGGGAGATGGAACAGGCTGCCCGCACTGGCGCGGACCGCCTTCGGGTTCAGCGGGTCGACGCTGTCGCCGGCGAGGATGACGGCATCGGCTCCGGCCGCGTCGGCGCAGCGGATGACCGCGCCGGCGTTGCCGGGGTCGCGGACGTCGGCGCACACGACGACGAAGCCGACATCGGACGGCAGCTCGGCCAGGGAGCGCACGATGCTGTGGCAGCGGGCCACCAGGCCCTGCGGCGTGACTGAGTCGGCGACCTCGGCCACGACGTCGTCGGTGACCACGTGCCAGTCGACGCCGGCCGCTTCTGCGTGCGTCACCAGCTCGGCATGCCGTTCGGTCGCCTCGGCGGTCGCGAAGACCTCGATGACGACGTCAGGCTCGGCCAGTGCCTCCCGCACCGCCTGCGGGCCCTCGGCCAAGAACTCGTGCTCGGTGGCCCGGAAAGCGCGAGAGGCGAGCCTCCGGGCGTGCTTCACGCGTCCACTGCGGACGGTGAGGGGCCCCACCTCTGGAGGTACGGCACTCACCACTGCGTGGGGTTGATCAGGCGGCGTCGTCGGCGCGGGGCGCGTTCACGTCGTCGGGCAGGTTGTCCTTGGCGACCTGGACCAGCGCGGAGAACGCGGCCGGCTCGCTGACGGCGAGCTCGGCCAGGTTCTTGCGGTCGACCTCGACACCCGCGGCCTTGAGGCCCTGGATGAAGCGGTTGTAGGTCATGCCCTCGGCGCGGACGGCGGCGTTGATGCGCTGGATCCAGAGCCGGCGGAAGTCGCCCTTGCGCGCCTTGCGGTCGCGGTAGGAATAGACCAGCGAGTGCGTGACCTGTTCCTTGGCCTTGCGGTACAGGCGCGACCGCTGACCGCGGTAGCCCGCGGCGCGCTCGAGGGTCTCTCGGCGCTTCTTCTGTGCGTTGACAGAACGCTTGACGCGTGCCATCTCAATTCTCCTTCAAACGGGAACGTGGGGGCTGTACCTGAGGGGCTCAGAGACCGAGCAGCTTCTTGACCCTCTTCGTGTCGGCCTTCGCAACCTCGACCGTGCCGTCGAGTCGGCGGGTGCGGGTCGTGGGCTTGTGCTCGAAGTTGTGCCGGCGGTTGGCCTGCTCACGGCGGAGCTTGCCCTTGCCGGTGATCTTGACGCGCTTCTTCATGCCCGAGTGGGGCTTGAACTTCGGCATCTATGCCTCCATGTCTGGATCGAGGTTCTCTGAACGCCGTCGGGGTTTCTTGGGCGTTGCGGTCTTCTTCTGCTCTTCGCGGTGGGCCTTCTCGGCCTCCGCCTCGGCCTCCCGTTCGGCGGCCTTCTCTGCGGTGCTGCGGGCCTTCTCGGCCTTCACCTCCGCCTGCGCCTCGGACTTCTTCTTGAGTGGCGCGATCACCATCGTCATGTTGCGACCGTCCTGACGCGGGTGCGCCTCGACGATTCCCAGATCCTCGACGTCCTCGGCCAGCTTCTGCAGCAGTCGGTACCCGAGCTCGGGTCGGTGCTGTTCGCGGCCTCTGAACATGATCGTGATCTTGACCTTGTCGCCTGCCCGGAGGAAGCGCACGACGTGACCCTTCTTGGTGTCGTAGTCGTGCTGGTCGATCTTCGGGCGAAGCTTCATCTCCTTGATGACGGTGTTGGTCTGGTTGCGTCGTGACTCGCGTGCCTTCTGGGCGGCTTCGTACTTGAACTTGCCGTAGTCCATGAGGCGGCACACCGGCGGACGTGCCGTCGGGGCGACCTCGACGAGATCAAGATCGGCTTCTGCGGCGAGGCGTAGGGCATCTTCGATACGGACGATGCCGACCTGTTCGCCGCCTGGGCCGACGAGACGGACCTCCGGGACGCGGATGCGGTCGTTGACGCGCAGCTCTGTGGTGATGGATCCTCCTGTGGTCGTGAGGGAGGCCACGAAAAATGGCCCCCGTCGAAACGGAGACCACCAGCCGGCGTCAGGCGCGCGCGGAACGCACGGCTTCAGCCGAAACCCCAAGATCTTTCGATCGAGCAGGTGGGAGGTGGTCCTCCACTTCGCCATCCAGACTACCAGCGAGCATGTGCTCTGGTGAAATCCGGAGGCGCGACGAGCGCAGCTGGGGGTCGCCCCACGAGCGCCAGCGAGTCGGGGGCGGAGGCGCCGGAGGAGGTTGCGCCCGGTGCGGCGAAGCCGCCATCTGCCGAAACCCCGTGAGCCAAGGCGCTCACGCCACCCAGGCCGCCCCGGCGTCGGTCCTGATGAGCCGGTGGCCGGCCGCCAGGTGCTCGACGTCGGCGGTCTCGACGACCGTGAACGTCGGGCCGGCCAGGTCGAGCAGCATCGCGGACGCACCCTCGTCGAGCGCGGCGCGGGCGGCCTCACGACCCCACACCGGCACCGGGCGGGCGTCCGGGTCCCAGGTCGTCATCGTGGCGACGCTGCTGAACGCCAGCAGGGCGTTCCGCCCATCCGCTCCGGTCATGAGCACCGCCGCCATGTCGGCCTCCTTGTCCGAACCCGCAGGCTCGTCACCGAGGAGGGCGACGACCGGCACGAACACCCGCACGCCACCGAGAACCGCGAGCACGCGCGCGTCGTCGCCGAACGCCTCGGCGAGCACAGGATCGACCGTGCCGTCGTCGTCGGGGAACGCCGGCTCGGCGAGCGAGGGTCGATGCGTCACGAGATCCTCCGGACGAGGTCCTGCACGGCCTCACTGGCGGCGTGACCGTCACTGCCCTGGATGGCGAACAACAAGACCCGTTCGTCGTCGTGCAGCACGAGGGTCGGCCACGGGGCACCGCGGTTCATCGAGATACCACGCATGACACCCCACGGGATGCGCCGGCGGCGGTAGCCGTTGAGCACCTCGAGGCCGTCGTCGTCGACCCGCACGTAGCTGCGCCCGATGCCGTGCAGGATCGCCAGGATCGTCAACAGCGTGAACGCCAAGGTGACCAGCTCGAACGGGGTGAACGTGATCTCCGCCGGCAACGCCACACCGATGACGATCGTCACGGCGATCACGGCGGCGCAGGCGCCGTAAGCCACCACCCGGGCTCCCACCGGGCGGTACGTCGTCACAGCCGGCACGCCAGGATGTCGGTGACCAGGATGCCGCGGGCGCCGACCTCGAAGAGTGCGTCCATGATCTTCTGGGCACCGTCGCGCGGCACCATCGAGCGCACCTCGACCCAGCCCTCCCGGCGCAACGGCGAGACGGTGGGTGAGTCGATACCGGGCGTGAGCTCGACCGCGCGGTCCACGTGCTCGACCGGGATGTCGTACTCCATCATCACGTAGGTGCGGGCGACGAGGACGCCGTCGAGGCGGCGCTTGAACGTCTCGAACCCTGCGGGCATCTCCCGATCACTGTTGTGGGTGATCAGCACCGCCTCGGAGGACAGGATCGGGTCACCGAACACCTCCAGGTCGGCCTGACGCAGCGTGCTGCCGGTCTCGACGACATCGGCGATCGCGTCGGCGACACCGAGGCGCACCGAGGACTCGACAGCGCCGTCGAGCCGCACCACGGAGGCCTCGATCCCGCGTTCGGCAAGGTACGACTCGACGATGCCCTGGTAGGACGTGGCGATGCGTGCGCCGGCGAGATCGGCGATGTCGCTCATGCGGCCGGACGGCGCGGCGAAGCGGAACGTTGACCCGCCGAAGCCCAGCGGCAGGGCCTCGGCCGCATGTGCACCGGAGTCGAGCAGCAGGTCACGTCCGGTGATGCCGACGTCGAGCGTCCCCTCCCCCACGTAGATCGCGATGTCGCGCGGACGCAGGTAGAAGAACTCGACGTCGTTGTCGGCGTCGATGGTGACGAGGTCCTTGGCGGAGCGGCGCTGGCGGTAGCCGGCCTCCGCCAGCATCTGGGCGGCGGACTCGGCGAGGGTGCCCTTGTTGGGCACGGCAACGGTGAGCATGGATTTCTCTTTTCAGGCAAGAAGTGACGGGCAGCGAAGGCACGGATGGACACTCAGCATGTTTCTGGGCAGCCCACCCGTCACAGATGCGCGTAGACGTCCTCGAGCCCGATTCCCTTCGCGAGCATCATGACCTGCGCGTGGTAGAGCAGCTGGCTGATCTCCTCGGCGGCGCGGTCGGCACTCTCGTGCTCGGCCGCCATCCAGGACTCCGCCGCCTCCTCGATCAGCTTCTTCCCGATCGCGTGCACGCCGGCGTCGAGCTCGGCGACGGTGCGCGAGCCCTCGGGGCGTGCGCTCGCCTTGTCGGCGAGCTCGGAGAACAGCTGGTCGAAGGTCTTCATCGTGGCCCCAGCGTATCGGCTCCGACGCCGCCGCCTGCGCGACATGGCATCCTGACGCCACGATGAGGCTTCCGAACGCGGTGCACGAGGCGGGCTCCTGGCGGATCAAGGAGATCGTGCCGGACTTCACCCTGGAGGACGTCTGGGCACTTCCCGTCGACGGTGGGCCCGACGACTTCCCGAAGCTGCTCGAGCTGGCGACGTCGCTCGATCCCGCGAACGCGAGCTCCCTGCCCGCGCGTGCGCTCTGGCGGATCCGTGACCGTCTCGGCGCGTGGTTCGACCTCGGCCGGATCTCAGAACCCGATGACGGCGAAGCAGGGTTGCCGATCCCCGGAACGAACGAGACCTCGCTGGCCGGACGGCTGCCGGACGATCTGCGAAGCTCACCGTGGGACCACGACTTCGGCTCCCTGCCCTTCCAGCCCCTGTACCGCATCGGCACGGAGGCGGCCGCGGAGATCTCCAACAAGACGGTGCACGGCGTCATGCACCTGGGCTGGGCCGAGCAGGGTGCAGGTCGCTATCAAGGCCAGATGGCCGTCTACGTCAAGCCGCGCGGCGCGTTCGGCAAGGCGTACATGGCGTTCATCAAGCCGTTCAGGCTCCTGATCGTCTACCCGGCGCTCACCCGGCAGGTCGAACGCCAGTGGAAGGACCGTCAGGGCGGTGCGCCCTAGGCCTGGCGGAGGCCGCGCAAGACGCTCCAGGTCGACAGTGCGGCCTCGGCAGCCTCGCGACCCTTGTCCTCGTGGCTGTCCGGAAGACCGGCACGGTCGAGCGCCTGCTGCTCGTCGTCGCAGGTGAGGAGGCCGAACCCGACCGGGACGCCGGTGTCGAGCGCCACCCGGGCCAGCCCGTCCGTGGCCGCGGCCGAGACGTACTCGAAGTGCGGGGTGCCACCACGGATGATGACGCCGAGCGCCACGATCGCGTCGTACCCTTCGGCCGCGCAGGCCTGCGCCAGCAACGGCAGCTCGAACGATCCCGGCGCCCGCAGCACGGTGACGTCAGTGGCGCCGGCGTCGTCGAGGGCACGTTGCGCTCCGGCGAGCAGCCCGTCCATCACCGGCTGGTGCCAGCTGGACGCGACGACCGCCACCCGGGCCTCGGACCCGTCGACCTGCAGGTCGGGCGCTCCGTGACCGCTCATGCGTCGTCCTCCGTGGGTTGGGCCAGCTCGGGCAGGTCGTGACCCATCCGACGGGCCTTGGTCTGCAGGTAGCGCAGGTTGTCGGGGGTGGGCTCGACCGCGAGTGTCAGCCGCTCGGCCACCTTGACGCCGTACGTCTCCAGCCCGGCTGCCTTGTCCGGATTGTTGGTCAGCAGCCGGACCGACGTGACCCCGAGGTCGCGCAGGATCTGGGCGCCCGCCGCGTAGTTGCGCTCGTCCTCGCCGAAGCCGAGGTCGAGGTTCGCGTCCACGGTGTCGCGGCCACCGTCCTGCAGCGCGTACGCCTTCAGCTTGCCGAGCAGCCCGATGCCACGCCCTTCGTGGCCGCGCAAGTACACCACGATGCCCGCACCCTCCGCGGTGATCGCCGCCATCGACGCCTGGAGCTGCGGGCCGCAGTCGCAACGCCGCGATCCGAGGACGTCACCGGTGAGGCACTCCGAGTGGAGTCGGACCAAGGTCTCGGGACCTGGATCGCCGTGCACGAGGGCGATGTGCTCAGCTCCGACGATGACGTCGCGGTACCCGATCGCGGTGAACTCGCCGAACTCCGTTGGCAGGCGCGACTCGGCGACTCGCTCGACCTGCGACTCGTGCAGTCGGCGATACACCTTCAGGTCTGCGATGGAGACGAGAGCCAGCCCGTGCTCGTCGGCGAACTCACGCAAGGCCGGTCCTCGCATCATCGTTCCGTCGTCATGGATCACTTCTCCGAGGACGCCCGCCGGGGTGAGGCCGGCGAGTCGTGTCAGGTCGACCGCGGCCTCGGTGTGGCCGGGGCGGGCGAGGACCCCACCCTCCTCGGCTCGCAAGGGCAACACGTGTCCGGGCTGGACGAGCTCGAACGGCTCCGTCGCGGAGTCGGCCAACACCCGGCAGGTGCGAGCCCGATCGGCGGCCGAGATGCCGGTGGTGATGCCGTCGCGGGCGTCGATGGAGATCGTGTAGGCCGTGCGCATCAGCTCGCGGTTGCGCGTCGTCATCAGCGGGATGCCGAGCCGGTCGAGCGTGTCACCGGTGATCGGTGCGCACACGTAGCCGCTGGAGTGCCGCACGAGGAAGGCCATGAGCTCCGGCGTGGCCTTGCTCGCCGCGAAGATGAGGTCGCCCTCGTTCTCGCGGTCCTCGTCGTCGACCACGACGATGGGCTTGCCGTCGCGGATGTCGGCGAGGGCCTGTTCGATGCTGTCGAGCCGGATCTTCGTCATGACCGGCCTCCCTTCTGTGCCTGATCTCCTGGGGCGGCGAGGAGCCGCTCCACGTACTTGGCGAGGATGTCGACCTCGAGGTTGACCCGGTCGCCGGGCATCCGGCTGCCGAGCGTGGTGTCCGTGAGCGTGGTGGGAATGAGCGACACCGAGAACCAGGCCTCGGCGCCTGCTGCGGCGTCGACGACCTCGACGACCGTGAGCGACACCCCGTCGACCGTGATCGAGCCCTTCTCCACCAGGTAGCGGGCCAGGTCGGCCGGAAGGCTGAACCTCAGGAGGTGCCAGTTCTCGCTGGGCGTGCGGTCGATCAGGCTGGCGGTGCCGTCGACGTGGCCCTGCACGATATGCCCGCCCATGCGGTCACCGGCCGCCATCGCCCGTTCGAGGTTGACCTCCGAGCCCGGTTCGAGGTCGCCCAGGGAGGTGCGGGTGAGCGACTCGGCCATGACGTCGGCCGAGAACGCGTCGCCGTCGAGTGCCGCGACGGTGAGGCAGCAGCCGTTGACCGAGATCGAGTCGCCGTGGGCCGCGTCGGTCGTGACGAGGGGCCCGCGGATGGTGAGGCGCGCCGCGTCGCCGAGCTGGTCCAGCGCGGTGACGGTGCCCTTCTCCTCGACGAGTCCGGTGAACATCAGTCCGTCACCTCCCGTGCGACGGCGCCCGGCGTGCCGATGATGCGGATGTCGGGGCCGATCCTGCGCAGGTCCTGGATGTCGATGGGACGAAGATCGGCCAGTGTGGTGGCCTCGCCCTCCAGCGCCGCGCGGCCCGAGCCGAGCATGGCCGGGGCGATGTAGCCGATGACGCGGTCGATCAGGCCGGCGTTCCAGAAGGCTCCGGCCAGACGGGGACCGCCCTCGAGCCACACGTGCCGGATCTCCCGCTCGACCATGGCGTCGAGCACCGCCTGGGGGTCGCGGGTCGGCAGGACCAGGGTCGGGGCGACATGGTCGTGGACTTGGTAGTAGTCCGGGATCGGCGTCTCGCCGACGACGACCCGCAGCGGCTGCTGCTCGTACGGCAGCGGCAGGTCGTCGTCGTCCCGGACGGTGAGGCGCGGGTCGTCGGCGAGGATGGTGCCGGTGCCGGCCATGACCGCGTCGGCCTCGACCCGGAAGACGTGGACGTCGCGGCGTGCCTCGGGGCTGGTGATCCACTTGCTGCTGCCGTCGGGCGCGGCGCTGAGCCCGTCCATCGTGGCGGCGTACTTCCAGGTGACGAACGGGCGGCCCGTGGTGACCGCATGCGTCCACTCGACGTTCAGTGCCTCGGCCGCCTCGGCGAGCACGCCGGCCTCGACGTCGATGCCGGCCTTCCTGAGGGCTTCCGCTCCCCCGGCGGCGGCAGAGTCGGGGTCGGTCTGCCCGTAGACCACGCGCGCGACGCCGGCGTCGATCAGGGCCTTCGTGCACGGACCCGTGCGTCCGGTGTGGTTGCAGGGCTCGAGCGTGACCACGGCGGTAGCGCCCTTGGCCTCGTCGCCGGCCTGGGTGAGGGCGTCGATCTCCGCGTGCGGCGAGCCGGCACCGCGGTGCACGCCGACGGCGATCACACTGTGCTCGAAATCTGGGGCGTCCGGGCGCAGGAGGACGCAGCCCACGCGGGGATTGGGCAAGGTGCGCGGCACCGTCCCGGCAGCGTCGATCGCGCGGCGCAGTGCCTGCGTCTCGCTGTCGTTCGCCATCATTCCTCCGGTCGGTGCAAGC
Source organism: uncultured Actinomycetota bacterium (assembly GCA_963839625.1). Taxonomy (GTDB): domain Bacteria; phylum Actinomycetota; class Actinomycetes; order Propionibacteriales; family Nocardioidaceae; genus Aeromicrobium. The sequence goes on from CAWIWE010000023.1 coordinate 37,778, forward strand.
TCTGCACATTCCGGGGTGACTGGACGACGCGCCGCTGACGCGGAGCGAAACCGGCGTGCGCCTCCCATCCGGACTTTCACCGTCGGTACCGGAGTTCCACCGGTTCAACCGTGTCCCAGACTGCAGGACCCGGGTCGCGGACTATGACCGCCGGCTCGGAATTTCACCGACCCCGGAGCACGCGAGCGTGAGCTCGTCGAGACTCATTCTAGCCGAGCCGCCCTCAGGCGTGACTGTGTCGTTCAGCACTCGAACGCAGCTGGGCCACCATGGCATCCGGGTCGTCCGCGCCGAACACGGCGGATCCGGCCACGAAGACGTCGGCGCCGGCCTCCGCGCAGCGCTCGATGGTGTCGTCGGCGATACCGCCGTCGACCTGCAGCCAGATGTCGCCGCCATGCTTGTCGAGCAGCTCCCGCGTGCGTCGGATCTTGGGCAGGCAGACGTCGAGGAACGCCTGGCCGCCGAACCCGGGTTCGACCGTCATCAGCAGCACCATGTCGAGCTCGGGCAGGAGGTCCTCGTACGGCTCGATCGGGGTGGCCGGACGGAGGCCCATCGAGGCCCGCGCGCCCTTCGACCGGATCTCCCGCGCCAGCCGGACCGGTGCCTGCGCGGCCTCGACGTGGAACGTGACGCTCTGCGCGCCCGCCTCGACGTAGCCGGGTGCCCAGCGGTCGGGCTCGTCGATCATCAGGTGGGCGTCGATCGGTTGCCGGGCGACCTTCGCCAGCGCCTCGACGACAGGGACACCGATCGTCAGGTTGGGGACGAAGTGGTTGTCCATGACGTCGACGTGCAGCCAGTCGGCACCAGCGATCCGCGCGGCCTCGGCCTCGAGGTTCGCGAAGTCCGCCGCCAGCATGCTCGGCGCGATCTGGATACCCATGGTCGAAGCCTAGCGAGGCGAACGCCGAAGAACGGCGAAGAACATCGCGTCGGTGCCGTCGATGTGCGGCCACAGCTGGCGCACGGACTCGACGACCCCGCCGGGTACCGCTGCGAGGACGTCACGCGTCTCGGCGACGTGCGGCGAGCAGGTGGCGTAGGCGACCACACCACCCGGCCGCACGAGGGCCAGAGCCCGCGTCAGCAGCGCGCGTTGGAGTGGCACGAGCGTGGTCAGGTCGTCGGGGGTGCGCCGCCAGCGGGCCTCCGGACGACGCCGGAGCGCGCCCAGGCCGGTGCACGGGGCGTCGACGAGCACACGATCGAACGATCCCTCCGTCCACGGACCCTCACGCCCGTCGTGCTCGGTGACCTCGATATTCGACTGCAGTCGCACGGCCTGGCGGACCAGCTCGGCCCGGTGCGGCTGCAGCTCGTTGGCGACCAGCGTCGCGTCTCGCTGGGCAGCCAGGGCACCGAGCAGTGCCGCCTTTCCGCCGGGGCCGGCGCACAGGTCGAGCCATCGCTCGTCCCGGCCGTCCACGACCGCGTCGACGAGGGTGATCGCGACGAGCTGGGAGCCTTCGTCCTGCACGCCGGCGCGACCTTCCCGCACGGCCGGGATCTCTCCGGGGTCGCCGCCGTCGAGGATGCGCGCGTAGGGCGACAGGAGTCCAGGCTCACCGGGCAGCTCGTCCGGCTCGCACAGACCGGGCCGGGCCACGAGCGTGACACGGGGTGGCGCGTTGTCGGCCTCGAGCAGCGCCGCCAGATTTCCATCCGGACCCAGGGCCTCGCGGAACGCCCGCAGGATCCAGACCGGGTGCGACGAACGGATGGCCGTGGCCTCGTCGCCGTCGAGAGCTGAGGTGACCGTCTCGAGCCAGTCGTCGAGGTCCCGCTTGCCGATCGAGCGAAGCAGCGCGTTCGCGAAGTGGACGGGCTTGTGGCCGATTTCGCGCCGCACGACGTCGACGGTCGTCGAAACCGCGGCGTGTGCCGGCACCCGCATGCCGAGCAGCTGGTGCGCACCGAGCCGGAGCGCGTCGAGCACCGGTGCGTCGATCGAGCCGATGCCCTTGCTGGCGACGTGGTCGATCACCGCGTCGTAGGTGCCCTGACGGCGGATCGTGCCGTGCACGAGCTCGGTGGCGAAGGCGGCGTCGCGGCCGGTGATGTGGTGCTCGGTGAGCATCGCGGGCAGGACGAGGTTCACGTAGGCGTCGCGCTCGGCGACGGCGCGCAGCACGTGGAACGCGACCGACCGGACCGGGTCGGTCACGAGAAGCCCCGGACGGAGTCCGTCATGTCAGCACTGCTGCGCCGGGGAACGTCGCGCCGCGGGCCCAGTCGGCGGCCGGCATGCGCTTGCGGCCGAACGGCTGCACGTCGCCGAGCACGACGTCGGTCGTCGCCGTGCCCACCCGCACCTCGCGCTTGCCGACGCCGAGGTGTCCCGGTTCGAGAGTGGATTCGTCCGCGACGCCGGCCGGTCCGAGCTTGAGCCGGTCGTCCCCGAGCATCGTCCAGGCACCGGGCTCGGGGGTGCATCCGCGGATCTGCCGGTCGACCGCGAACGCGGGGGTGTTCCAGTCGACGTGGGCGTCGTCAGTGGTGAGCTTGGCTGCGTAGGAGACGCCGTCCTCCGGCTGCGGGTGGGCGGCTGCGTCGCCGTCCTCGATGTGGTCGAGGGCGTCCACGAGCAGAGCGGCTCCCTCTCGAGCCAGCCGGTCGAGCAGCGTGCCGGCGGTGTCGTCGTCGCGGATGCGTTCGGTGATCGTGCCGACCACCGGACCCTCGTCGAGCGCCTCGACCAGGCTGAACACGGTGGCACCGGTGACCTCGTCGCCGGCCATGATCGCCCGCTGGACCGGCGCAGCACCGCGCCACGCAGGCAGCACGGAGAAGTGCAGGTTGATCCACCCGTACTCGGGCACGTCGAGCACCTCACGGCGCAGCAGGGCGCCATACGCCACGATCGGACAGCAGGCGGGACCGATGGCACGAAGCCGCTCGAGGAACTCCGGATCGGACGGCGTGGGAGGTGTCAGGACCTCGATGCCGTGCGAGGACGCGTGCTGGGCGATCGGCGACGGCAGGAGCTGGCGTCCGCGCCCGGACGGGGCGTCGGGCCGAGTGAGCACCGCTGCGACATCGTGCCGGCTGTCGAGCAACGCGTCGAGGGTCGGGACGGCCGTCTGCGGCGTCCCGGCGAACACGATCCTCACGGGCCCGAGTGTAGGAGCCCGGTGCGGGTGCCGGGTCTCGGGCGGCCCTGGGTGGCTAGTAGGTCAGCGGGTCGACGCGGACGCGGACGGGCGGAAGCTTGACCGCGCTGCGCTCGGCCTGGAGGCCCTGCAGCGCTGCCGCCAGCGCGGCACCCTCGCGTCGCGGAGCCCGGAGGACGAGTCGCTCACCGTCGTCGGTGGGAACCGGGCCGAGCACTTCGGTGTTCGGCGTCCACGCGCGGCTGGCGAGCGGCTCGACGACGTCGGCCGGGCCGTCGACGGTGGCGAGTCGTCCGATGGGCGGCAAGTGGGTCTCGGCACGGATGGCGAGCTCGTGCGAGGCGAGGCCGATCGGGTCGGCGCGCACGAGCGCTTGCAGGGTGGACGGATCGCCGACCGCCACGGCCGGCGCCGTCTCGCGGGCGAGGGCGAGCGCGTTGAACCATCGCCGGTACGACTCCTCGACCACCCGGACGTCGTCGCGCGACAGCATCAACCAGGTGTCCATGAGGACGACGAGCGCGTAGCCCTCGGCCGCCATCGGCTCCGCGCCAGGAGTGGCGAGGACGATGATGCTGCCGTCCCCGACGGTGTCGAGGACCGTGTCGCCACCTGACGTGACGACTTGGTGGTCCGGGAAGGCCTTCGCGTACTCCTCGGCGGTTCGCACGTGCCCTTGGCTCGGGGCTCGGAGCGCATCGCCACCGCATTCCGGACAGGTCCATGGCGACGCATGGTGTCCGCACCAGCGGCACGCGACAGCCTGACCCGCGCCACCCTGGGCGAGCGGCCCCTGGCACTCCAGACACCGTGCCGGTTCGCGGCATCGCTGGCACGCCAGCCACGCGCGATAACCCCGACGCGGCACCTGGACGAGCACCGGGCCGTCGGTCGCTCGGATGGCCCGGAACACGGGGTGCGGCAGACGGGCCGGGACGTCGCCGTCGACGATGCCGTCGGTGACCTCCACGGTCGGCCAGCGTCGCCTGCGCGTGACCGGTTCGGCGACGAGGTCGGAGCACCAGCCGCTCTCGACGAGCGCCTGGCTCTCCGCGGTGCGCGCGTGACCGCCGAGGAGCACGGCAGCCCCTTCTCGAGTGGCACGGGTGAGCAGGATCTCGCGCGTGTGTGGGTACGGCGCCCGTGGCTCGGCGAAGAGGTCGTCGCCGTCGTCGAACATCGCGACCAGCCCCAGGTCGGCCACCGGCGCGAACGCGGCACCGCGCGTGCCCAGCACCACCTGCACCGCGCCGCGCGCCACCGCCAGGAACGCGCGATACCGCTCGGCGGGCTTCTGTGACCCGGTGAGGACGACGTGCCGGCCCTCCCCCAGCACCGCCGTGAACGTCTCGTGCCACCTGGCGGCGTCGCGAACGTCGGGCACGCACACGATGCTTCCCCGGCCCGCATGCAGAGCTGCGAGGGCCGCCTCGGCCACGGCTGCGGCCGGGTCGTGGGCCGGCAGCGCGGCCCAGCACGCGCGGGGCCGCTCCCCCGCCGCGAGAGCAGCGACGAACGACGCACCGTGCGGCCACGACGTCCAGGCGTCGTCGGTGACGGCCGGCAACGGGTCGTCGGACCCACTGGATGGCTGTGCCTCCGCTCGCGCGTGCCGCGGCGGGACCGCGAGCCGCAGCACGTCGCTGAGCGTGCCGGCCCAGCGATCGGCGACCGCGCGGCAGAGTCCGAAGACCGCCGGCGACAGCACCGGCTCGGCGGAGACGACCTTGCTCAGGAACGCGAGCGTGCCCTGGTGATCGCTGGTGTCGACGCGGTCGATGACGAACGCATCGGTGAGACGGCCGGAGAAGCGCACGCGGACGCGGCACCCGGGCACGACGTCCGCGTCGAGCGTGGTGGGGACGAGGTAGTCGAACGGACGGTCGAGGTGGGCCAGCGGTGAGTCGACGACCACCCGGGCCACGGGGCGCTGTTCGGCCGGCTCAGGCTCAGCCTTGGTGGGGCGGCGTCGTCGTGGCGTGGGTGATGGCACGAGCTCCAGCTGGCCATCGTCGTCCGTCACGTGGCAGTTCTACCAGCCGACGACGACGTCGTACCGCATGGTGCAATCCGGCTGGTCAGGCGCCGGCGGCGGTCCTCAGGGCGTCCGCGCGGTCGGCCTTCTCCCAGGTGAACTCGTCGAGCTCGCGGCCGAAGTGGCCGTAGGCGGCGGTCTTGGCGTAGATCGGGCGCAGGAGGTCCAGATCGCGCACGATGGCGCCCGGCCGCAGGTCGAACACCTCGAGCACGGCCGCACGGATCTTGTCGACCGGAACCGTCTCGGTGCCGAACGTCTCGACATAGAACCCGACCGGGTGCGCGACGCCGATGGCGTAGGCCACCTGGACCTCGGCCTTGGTGGCCAGGCCGGCCGCGACGATGTTCTTGGCCACCCAGCGCATGGCGTAGGCCGCGGAACGGTCGACCTTGCTCGGGTCCTTGCCGGAGAAGGCGCCGCCGCCGTGGCGCGCGTAGCCGCCGTAGGTGTCGACGATGATCTTGCGGCCAGTGAGGCCGGCGTCGCCCATCGGGCCGCCGATGACGAACTTGCCGGTCGGGTTGGTGTGCAGCTTGTAGTCGGAGGAGTCGATGTCGTAGTTCGAGAGCACCGCGGTGATCACGTGCTTCTCCAGGTCGGGACGCAGCTGGGTGTCGAGGTCGATGCCGTCCTCGTGCTGCGTGGAGATGACGATGGCCTCGACGCGGGCGGGCTTGTCGTCGTCGCCGTACTCGATCGTGACCTGGGTCTTGCCGTCCGGGCGCAGGTACGGGAGCGTGCCGTCCTTGCGCACGGCGGTGAGCTGCTCGGCCAGACGGTGCGCGATGGTGATCGGCAGCGGCATCAGCTCGGGCGTCTCGTCGCAGGCGAAGCCGAACATCAGGCCCTGGTCGCCGGCGCCCTGGAGGTCGAGTGGGTCGACCGAGCTGCCGGCGCGGGTCTCGTGGGCGGTGTCGACGCCCTGCGCGATGTCGGGCGACTGGGCATCGAGGGTGACCTGCACGGCGCAGGACTCACCGTCGAAGCCCTTGACCGAGGAGTCGTAGCCGATCTCCAGCACGCGGTCGCGGGCGACGCGGGCGATGTCGACGTAGGACTCGGTGGTGACCTCGCCACCGACGAGCACCATGCCCGTGGTGACGAAGGTCTCGCAGGCGACCCGGCTCTTCGGGTCGTCAGTCAGCAACGCGTCGAGGACGCTGTCGCTGATCTGGTCGGCGATCTTGTCCGGGTGACCCTCGGTGACGGACTCGGACGTGAAGAAGCGGCTCACTCAGTTCTCCTGGAAGCGAATCGGTGCCGGCGGCCTGCCCGCCGGCCAGCACTGGATGCAGAGCAGTCTAAACGGAACGTCCGCATGCTGGTGAATTGGTCCGGATAGTGGGCCTAGTCGGCCAGCGCGGTGACCGCGTCCCAGACCGCGTGGGCCAGCGCGATCTTCGGGCCGAACGCCACGGGCGTGACCGAGCCGTCCGAACCGAGGATGACTGCCTCGTTGTCGTCGCGGCCGAACACTTGCTCGCCGCTGACGTCGTTGACGACCAGGAGGTCGCAGCCCTTGCGCTCGAGCTTCACCCGGGCGTGGTCGAGCACCGACCCGTTCTCGTCGCCCGTTTCAGCGGCGAATCCCACCACGACCGGGTGCTTGCTGACCCGCGTGCGCACGAGCTCGGCCAGGATGTCCGGATTCTCGACGAGGTTGATCTGCGGGGCGTCGCCGCCCGGCGTCTTCTTGATCTTGGACTCGACGGTGGCGTCGGGACGGAAGTCGGCCGGTGCGGCGGCCATCACGACGACGTCGGCGTCGGCGGCTGCCAGCAAGACCTCGCGGCGCAGATCCTCGGTGCTCACGACCTGGACGACCTCGGCCCCCGCTGGGTCGGGCAGCGCCACGTTGGCGGCCACGACCGTGACGGTGGCGCCCCGGGCCACAGCGGCCTCGGCGAGCGCATATCCCTGCCGGCCGGACGACCGGTTGCCGAGGAAGCGGACGGGATCGAGGTACTCGCGCGTGCCGCCGGCCGAGACGACGACATGCCTTCCGGCGAGGTCCTGGGGCCGGGACTCGAGGACGTTGAGGCAGGCCGAGAAGATCTCCTCGGGCTCAGGTAGGCGTCCCTTGCCGGTATCGGCACCGGTGAGCCGGCCGGACGCGGGCTCCAGCACCACGATGCCGCGGTTGCGAAGCGTGTCCACGTTGGTTCGCGTTGCCGCGTTCTCCCACATCTCGGTGTGCATGGCCGGGGCCATCACGACGGGACATCGGGCGGTGAGCAGCGTGTTCGTGAGGAGGTCGTCGGCGAGGCCGTGCGCGGCCTTGGCGAGCAGGTTGGCCGTGGCGGGCGCGACGACCACGAGGTCGGCGTGCTGTCCGAGCCGGACGTGCGGCACCTCGTGCACGTCCTGGAAGACGTCCGTGCGCACGGGTCGACCGGACAGCGCCTCCCACGTGGGGGCGCCGACGAACTTCAGCGCGGCCTCCGTGGGGACGACCGTGACCTGGTGGCCGGACTCGGTGAACAGGCGCACCAGTGAGGCGGCCTTGTAGGCGGCGATACCGCCTGAGACACCGACAATGATCTCGCTCATCCGTGCCTCCGCTCGATCGGTTCGGCCGGGAAGATCAGGCCTCGTCTGGCTCGATGTCCTCGACGGTCAGCAGGTCCTTGTTGATCTCACGCAGTGCGATGGAGAGCGGCTTCTCCTGCACGTGGGTCTCCAGCAGCGGGCCGACGTACTCGAGCAGCCCCTCACCCAGCTGGGAGTAGTAGGCGTTGATCTGACGGGCGCGCTTGGCGCTGTACAAAACGAGCTTGTACTTGGAGTCCGCCTTCTCCAGCAGGTCGTCGATCGGCGGGTTGGTAATGCCCTCGGCGACGGAGCGCGTGGTGGTCACAAAGCCTCACAAGAGATTGGGTTGACATGAAAATGCGTCACGGCTGACTGCCGGACCGAACCAAGTCTACCAAGGCTGCGCACGCCGAGGCGACATCGGTGTTGACGATGGTGACGTCGAACTCGGCCTCGGCGGACATCTCCTCGCGAGCGGTCTCCAGCCGGCGGGCGCGTTCTTCGGCGTCCTCGGTGCCCCGGCCGACGAGCCGGCGCTCGAGCTCGGCCTGGCTGGGTGGCGCGAGGAAGACCATCAGGGCCTCGGGCATGCTCTCGCGCACCTGACGAGCGCCCTGCAGGTCGATCTCGAGCAAAGCGGCCTGACCAGCGGCGAGATGCTCCTCGACGGGCGCTCGTGGCGTGCCGTATCGGGCGGCGCGGTGCACGACGGCCCACTCGAGCAGGCCGTCGGCGGCGACGAGCCGGTCGAACTCGGCGTCGTCGATGAAGTGGTAGTGCAGCCCGTCGACCTCCCCCGGGCGCGGCCGTCGGGTCGTGACCGACACGGAGATCCAGATGTCGGGATGCTGCTCACGCACGCACGCCGCCACCGTGCCCTTGCCGACCGCGGTGGGGCCGGCGAGCACGACGAGGCGTGAGCGTGGTGCAGGTGAGGTGTGCTGGGGGGATGGCTGGTGGGAGCCGTCAGGCACCCGTCTTGCCTCCCTTGCCGCCGCCGAACTCCTTCAGGAGGGCCTGGATCTGGTTCGCGCCCAGACCCCTGAGCCGCCGGCTGTCGGCGATGCCGATGCGATCCATGATCTCCTTCGCGCGGACCGCGCCGACTCCCGGCATGGACTTCAGGAGGTCTCGAACCCTCAGCTTGGCGATGATCTCGTTGAACTTGGCTTCCTGGATGACCTCGGCAAGCGTGGCTCCAGAGTTCTTGAGGCGGTTCTTCACCTCTGCTCGCAGCTGACGTGCTTGTGCTGCCTTCTCGAGTGCGGCCTGACGTTGCTCCGGTGTCAAGATGGGGAGTGCCACAACTTCACCTCTCTGTTGGGGGGAGCGCAGAGTCACGTAAGAGTGATCTCGCACTCCTCCTTGACATTCTTCACGACGGCCCGGCGTTGCGGGGTCGTCTTGTTGAACGCCTCATACGCGTTGTTGAGCGTTTTCAGCTGTCCCGTGTTGAGCTTCTTGACCTTGGCCTGATCGGTCATCTCCTCCAAGGAGATGCCGACCTTGTCCTGGGCGTTCAACACAGATGCGGTGACCTCGGCCAGCTCCGTCCAGTCCTTCTTGACGGCGGGTGGTGAGACCTTGGCGACGGACCGGAAGGCTCGCGCGTACGACCGATATGCAGCGGTCGTGCGCTTCTCCCCGAGCGAGTTGAGTGTTGACTCCTGGCCCTTGACAGCGGTGCAGTAGGGGTCGTCTCCGGCACAGGCCGACACGAGGGTGAACGCGACAGCAGTCGTGATCACGCCGGTGACGGCACGCATCATTGAGGACTCCTCGACGTACGGTTCATCTGCAGCGAGCGTACAAGTTCGGCATTGATCTGAGCAGCAGAATCGCGGAGTGCCTGAACATCCGGTCCGGCGGCCAAAACCCCTCGTGACGTGGACGGAAGCACATATTGGGCGACCGGGCCGAACACCCGGACCACGTCGTCGACGGTGCCGCCCTGCGCGCCGAGCCCCGGTGCGAGCAGCGGGCCGTTGATCGCGAGATCCTCCTCGGTCGTGCCGATCGTGGCCCCGACGACGGCTCCGAACGGACCCATGGGCGTCTGGTCGCCGTTGAGCGCCTTGAGCTGGGCCAGGATGCGACCCGCGACCGAGACGCCGTCACTGAGCGCTGCCTGCACCTCGGGGCCCTCGGGGTTCGAGGTGAGGGCCAGCACGAAGACCCCGCCGTCGTGCTTCTCGGCCACCTCGAAGAACGGCTCGAGCGAGCCGAAGCCGAGGAAGGGGCTGACAGTGACGGCATCCGCGCACATCGGGCTGTCCTCGTCGAGGTACGCCTCGGCGTACGCGGCCGCGGTGCTGCCGATGTCGCCACGCTTCACGTCGAGCACCACCAGGGTGCCGGTGTGGCGAAGGTCCTGCACCGTGCGTTCCAAGACGGCTACCCCACGCGCGCCGAAGCGCTCGAAGAAGGCGGACTGCGGCTTGACGAAGCCGACGTGGCCCGCGAACGCCTCGACGCAGATGGCGGCGAACCGCTCCAGTCCCTCGACCGAGTCGGGCAGGTCCCAGTCGTCGAGCAGCGCGGCGTGCGGGTCGATGCCCACGCACGCCGGCCCGTACGCGTCCATCGCTGCCCGCGCTCGTGAGCCGAACGTCATGTCTCGCCGCGTCCCTTGCGGACGACCTCGGCCCACTCCTGCAGCGAGGCGACCTCGACACGCTGCTCGATGAGGGCCTCGATGCCTTGCACCGCGGCGCCCAGGCCCTGGACCGTGGTGATGCACGGGATGCCCTCGGCCACCGCTGCCGTGCGGATCTCGTAGCCGTCGACGCGAGGGCTGCCGCCCGCCGTGGTGCCGTGCGGCGTGTTGATGATGAGCTGGATGTCGTGGGTCCGGATCTTGTCCACGATCGTGCTCGGACCGTCCCCGTCCTCGGGCGTGTGCTCTTCGTGCAGCTTGCGGATGACCTTGGCCTCGACCCCGTTGCGCTTCAGCACCGACGCGGTGCCGCTGGTGGCCAGGATCTCGAAGCCGAGATCGGCCAGCCGCTTGACCGGGAAGATCATGTGCCGCTTGTCGCGGTTGGCCACCGAGACGAACACCTGCCCTGACGTCGGCAGGCCGTTCTGCGCGCCGGCCTGGCTCTTGGCGTAGGCGATGCCGAAGCCGGCGTCGATGCCCATGACCTCACCGGTCGAGCGCATCTCCGGGCCCAGCACGGTGTCGACGTAGCGGCCCTCGTACGTGCGGAAGCGGTTGAACGGCATGACCGCCTCCTTGACGGCGACCGGCGCGGAGTCGGGCAGGATGCCGCCGTCGCCGGTGGCCGGCAGGACCCCCGCCTCGCGCAGCTCGGCGATCGACTCCCCCAACATGACCCGCGCGGCCGCCTTGGCCAGCGGGGTGGCGGTGGCCTTGGACACGAACGGCACGGTGCGCGAGGCGCGCGGATTGGCCTCCAGCACGAACAGCGTGTCGGAGGCCAGCGCGTACTGGATGTTGATGAGGCCCAGCACGCCGACGCCTTGCGCGATCGCGAGCGTCGAGGCACGGATGCGCGCGATCTCCTCACCACCGAGGGTGATCGGTGGCAGCGCGCACGCCGAGTCACCGGAGTGCACGCCGGCCTCCTCGATGTGCTCCATCACGCCGCCGAGGAACAGCTCGGTGCCGTCGTAGAGGGCGTCGACGTCGATCTCGACCGCGTCGTCCAGGAACCGGTCGACGAGCACCGGGTGCGCCGGTGAGATCTCGGTGGCGCGGCCGATGTAGTCCTGCAGGGTGGGCTCGTCGTAGACGATCTCCATCCCGCGGCCGCCCAGCACGTACGACGGACGCACCAGCACGGGGTATCCGATGTCGTCGGCGATGCGCTTGGCGGCCTCGAACGTGGTGGCCATGCCGTGCTTGGGCGACGGGAGGCCGGCGTCGTCGAGCACGCTCCCGAACGCGCCGCGCTCCTCCGCCAGGTGGATGGCGTCGGGAGAGGTGCCGACGATCGGCACGCCCGCCGCTTCGAGTCCGGCAGCGAGGCCGAGCGGCGTCTGCCCGCCGAGCTGCACGATGACGCCCGCGACCGGGCCGGCCTGTTGCTCCGCGTGCACGATCTCCAGGACGTCCTCGAGCGTCAGCGGCTCGAAGTAGAGGCGGTCGGACGTGTCGTAGTCGGTGGAGACGGTCTCGGGGTTGCAGTTGACCATGACAGTCTCGTAGCCGACCTCCGACAGCGTCAGCGCGGCATGCACGCAGGAGTAGTCGAACTCGATGCCCTGGCCGATGCGGTTCGGGCCGCTGCCCAGGATCAGGACGGCCGGCTTGGTGCGCGGCTCCACCTCGGTCTCCTCGTCGTAGGAGGAGTAGTGGTACGGCGTGCGGGCGGCGAACTCGGCCGCGCAGGTGTCGACCGTCTTGTAGACCGGGCGCACCCCGAGCGCGTGCCGCACCCCGCGCACGACCTCGGCGCTCATGTCGCGGAGCTTGCCGATCTGGACGTCGGAGAACCCGTGCCTCTTGGCCCGGCGCAGCAGCGGGAGGGTCAGCTCGTCGGCGTCGAGGATCTCCATGGCGACCTCGTTGATCAGCAGGAGCTGGTCGATGAACCACGGGTCGATCGCCGTGGCGTCGAAGATCTCCTTCAGGCTCGCACCGGCACGCAGGGCGTCCATGACCTTCTTGAGCCGTCCGTCGTGCGGGACGCGGATCTCCTCGAGCAGTGACTTCTTGTCGAGGTCGACCCACTGGTGGCTCCAGTCGAACGGTGCCGAGGGGCTCTCCAAGCTCCGCAGCGCCTTCTGCAGGGCCTCGGTGAAGTTGCGGCCGATCGCCATCGCCTCGCCCACGGACTTCATGTGGGTGGTGAGCGTGGCGTCGGCGGCCGGGAACTTCTCGAACGCGAACCGGGGCACCTTGACGACGACGTAGTCGAGCGTCGGCTCGAAGCTGGCCGGTGTCTCGCGAGTGATGTCGTTCGGGATCTCGTCGAGGGTGTACCCGATCGCGACCTTGGCGGCGATCTTGGCGATCGGGAATCCGGTGGCCTTCGACGCCAGCGCGCTGGACCGCGACACCCGTGGGTTCATCTCGATGACGACGATGCGCCCGTCGTCCGGGTTGACCGCGAACTGGATGTTGCAGCCGCCGGTATCGACGCCGACCTCGCGGATGACACCGATCGCGATGTCGCGCAGGCGCTGGTACTCCACGTCGGTGAGCGTCATCGCCGGTGCGACGGTGATGGAGTCGCCCGTGTGGACGCCCATGGGGTCGAGGTTCTCGATCGAGCAGACGATCACGACGTTGTCGGCCGTGTCGCGCATGACTTCGAGCTCGTACTCCTTCCAGCCCAGGATCGACTCCTCGAGGAGCACCTCCGTGGTGGGGCTGAGCGCGAGTCCCGATCCGGCGATCCTATGCAGGTCGTCCTCGTCGTAGGCCAGGCCGCTGCCCGACCCGCCCATCGTGAACGACGGCCGGACGACAACCGGATAGCCGAGCTCCTTCACCGCCGCCAGGCAGTCGTCCATCGAGTGGCAGATGGCCGACTGGGCCACCTCGGCGCCCCACTCGGCCGGGAGTCCCTCGACGACGGCCTTGAACGACTGCCGGTTCTCGCCCTTCTCGATCGCCTCGATCGACGCGCCGATCAGCTCGACCCCGTAGCGCTCGAGGACGCCGTCCTCGGCGAGCCGAATGGCCGCGTTGAGCGCCGTCTGGCCGCCGAGCGTGGCGAGCAGGGCGTCCGGCCGCTCCTTGGCGATGACCTTCTCGACGAACTCCGGCGTGATCGGCTCGACGTACGTGGCGTCGGCGAACTCCGGGTCGGTCATGATCGTGGCCGGGTTGGAGTTGACGAGCACCACCCGGATGCCTTCTTCGCGCAGCACCCGACAGGCCTGCGTGCCGGAGTAGTCGAACTCGCAGGCCTGGCCGATGATGATGGGCCCGGAGCCGATGACGAGGACGCTCTCGATGTCGTCGCGTTTGGGCACCTCAGCCCCTCCCATCCGCAGCCGGTTGTTCTTTTTCTTTGCTCGTCATGAGCTCGACGAACCGGTCGAAGAGGTAGGCGGCGTCGTGCGGGCCGGCCGCGGCCTCGGGGTGGTACTGGACGCTGAACGCGGGTTGGTCGAGCAGGGCCAGCCCCTCGATGACGTCGTCGTTGAGGCAGACGTGGGTGACGCGTGCCGGGCCGAAGGGCGTGTCGAACGCGTCGTCCAGCGGTGCGTCGACGGCGAAGCCGTGGTTGTGCGCGGTGATCTCGACCTTGCCGGTGGTGCGGTCCTGCACCGGCTGGTTGATGCCGCGATGTCCGTACACGAGCTTGTACGTGCCGCGGCCGAGTGCACGGCCGAAGATCTGGTTGCCCAGGCAGATCCCGAAGTACGGGATCTTGCGTTCGAGCACTCCTGTCAGGACCTCGACGGCATGGTCGGCCGTGGCCGGGTCGCCCGGGCCGTTGGACATGAACACGCCGTCGGGCTCAACTGCGAGGATGTCGTCCACCGACGCCGTGGCCGGCAGCACGTGGACCTCGATGCCCCGCTCGGCCATCCGGCGCGGGGTCATGCCCTTGATGCCGAGGTCGATTGCCGCCACCGTGAACTGCTTGTCGCCGATCGCGGGGACGACATACGTCTCGCCGGTGGTGACATCGGCGAGGAAGTCGGAACCGGCCATCTCCGGCGCGGCGTTGACCCGCGCCAGGAGGTCGTCGACGTCATCGGCGTCCGAGCTGACCGCCGCACGCATGGAGCCGCGCTCGCGCAGGTGGCGGGTGAGCGCTCGCGTGTCGATGCCGCTGATGCCCACCACGCCCTGTTCGGTGAGCAGGTCGTCGAGGGAGCGTTGTGACCGCCAGCTGGAGGCCACCCGGGCTGGATCACGCACGACGTAGCCCTCGACCCACACCTGGCGCGACTCGAAGTCCTCGTCGTTGGCGCCGGTGTTGCCGATGTGCGGGGCGGTCATGACGACGATCTGGCCGCGGTACGACGGGTCGGTGAGGGTCTCCTGGTAGCCGGTCATGCCGGTGGCGAAGACCACCTCCGCGATCGTGGTGCCGACGGCGCCGTAGGCATCACCGTGGAACGTGCGTCCGTCCTCGAGCACGAGGACGGCACTCGTCATACGAGGACTCCCTGGAGCTCGCCGTCGAGCACCGTGGCGCGGCCGCGCAGGAACGTCGCCATGACGCGGCCGGGCACGGAGAGCCCGGCGTACGGGGTGTTCCGCGACAGCGACGCGGTATCGGACGCCTCGATGGACGCGGGTGGCGTCGGCATCGACGAGGACCAGGTTGGCCGGTTCACCCGGCTCGATCGGACGGCCCTGGTTGGCCACCCGGCCGATCGCGGCGGGACGCGACGACATCCGCTCGGCCACCTGGGCCCAGGTGAGATGTCCGGGATCGACCATCGTCTGTTGCACCACCGAGAGCGCCGTCTCGAGGCCGAGCATGCCGAACGCGGCGGCCGACCACTCGCACTCCTTGTCCTCCATGGGGTGCGGCGCATGGTCGGTCGCGACGACGTCGATGGTGCCGTCGACGAGAGCCTCGCGCACCGCCTGCACGTCGTCGGCCGAGCGCAACGGCGGGTTGACCTTGTAGATCGGGTCGTAGCTGCGGACGAGGTCGTCGGTGAGCAGCAGGTGGTGCGGCGTCACCTCGGCGGTGACGTTGATGCCGCGGCTCTTCGCCCACCGGATGATCTCGACGGACCCGCGCGTGGACACGTGGCAGACGTGCAGCCGTGATCCGACGTGCTCGGCGAGCAGGACGTCGCGGGCGACGATCGCCTCCTCGGCGACCGCGGGCCAGCCGGTGAGCCCGAGCTCGCCGGACAAGGGGCCCTCGTTCATCTGGGCGTTCTCGGTGAGCCGGGGCTCCTGGGCGTGCTGGGCGATCACGCCGTCGAACGCCTTGACGTACTCCAGTGCCCGTCGCATCAGCACGGCGTCGGACACGCAGATGCCGTCGTCGGAGAAGACCCGGACGCCGGCGGCGGAGTCGGCCATCGCGCCGAGCTCGGCGAGCCGCTGACCGCCCAGCCCGACGGTGACCGCGCCGACGGGCTGCACATCGCAGAAGCCGCCCTCGCGTCCCAGCCGCCAGACCTGCTCGACGACACCGGCCGTGTCCGCGACCGGGTCGGTGTTCGCCATCGCGTGCACGCAGGTGAATCCGCCTCGGGCCGCGGCCCGCGAGCCGGTGAGCACCGTCTCGGCGTCTTCACGTCCGGGCTCGCGGACGTGGGTGTGCAGGTCGACCAGTCCGGGCAGGACGATCAGTCCGCTCGCGTCGACCTCGTCCGCGCCGTCGGGTGCCGCGAGGTCGGTGCCGATCTCGGCGATGACGCCGTCCGTGATCACGAGATCGACGGCGTCCTCCCCCAGTGGCCGGCCCCGTCGGATCACGGTCGTCGTCATGCCATCTCCTCGTCGGTTGCTGCCTCGTCGGCCACCCCATCTTCAGCGGCGCCACCCAGCAAGAGGTACAGCACCGCCATCCGGACCGCCACACCGTTGGTGACCTGCTCGACGATGACCGAGCGCACGTGGTCGGCGACGTCCGCGCTGATCTCCATGCCCCGGTTCATCGGTCCGGGGTGCATGACGATGGCGTGCTCGGGCAGCCGGTTCACCCGAGCGGTGTCGAGCCCGTAACGACGGCTGTACTCGCGGGCGCTCGGGAAGAACGCGGCGTTCATCCGTTCATGCTGCACCCGCAGCATCATCACGACGTCGGACTTCTCCATGACGGCGTCGAGGTCGTAGGACGTCTCGACCGGCCAGTGGTCGACGCCGACCGGGAGCAGCGTCGGCGGGGCGACCAGCGTGACGTGCGCGCCGAGCGTGTCGAGCAGGAGGGCGTTCGATCGGGCGACGCGGCTGTGCAGGACGTCGCCGACGATCGTGACGTTGCGGCCCGCCAGCTCGCCACCGTTCAGATGACCCAGGTGCCGTCGCATCGTGAAGGCGTCGAGCAGCGCCTGCGTGGGGTGCTCGTGCGTGCCGTCGCCGGCGTTGATGACGGCGCCCTGCGTCCACTTGGCATGGGCCAGGCGATGTGGTGCGCCGGAGTTCTGGTGCCGCACGATCACGGCGTCCGCGCCCATGGCCTGCAGCGTGAGCGCGGTGTCCTTGAGGCTCTCGCCCTTGGAGACGCTCGACCCCTTGGCCGAGAAGTTGATGACGTCGGCCGAGAGCCGTTTCGCGGCGGCCTCGAACGAGATCCGGGTGCGGGTGGAGTCCTCGAAGAAGAGGTTGACCACGGTGCGTCCGCGCAGGGTGGGCAGCTTCTTGATCGGGCGGCTGGCGACCGACAGCAGCTCCTCGGCGGTGTCGAGGATGCGCACGGCCTCGTCGCGGCTCAGGTCGCCTGCGCTGAGCAGATGGGTCAGCGTCATGCGGCACCTCCGGTGGTCGTGATGCTCACGGCGTCGGCGTCGTCGGTCTCGACCACGCTGACCTTGACTCTCTCGGCCAGCGACGTGGGCAGGTTCTTGCCGACGAAGTCGGCGCGGATCGGCAGCTCGCGGTGCCCACGGTCGACCAGGACCGCGAGCTGGACGGCCCGCGGTCGGCCGAGCTCGTTCAGGGCGTCGAGGGCGGCGCGGATGGTGCGCCCGGAGTAGAGCACGTCGTCGATGAGCACGACGATCTTGTCGTCGATGTCGTCAGGAAGCTCGGTGTGCTCGAGGGCGCGAGCCGGCTTGAGCCGCAGGTCGTCGCGATACATCGTGACGTCGAGGGCGCCGGCGACGATCTCGCGGCCCTCGACCTCGGCCATGCGTCGTGCGACGCGGCGGGCGAGGTGGACGCCGCGGGTGGGGATCCCGAGCAGCACCACGTCGGCGGACCCCCGGTTGCGCTCGAGGATCTCGTGGGTGATTCGGGTGAGGGCCCGGGCGATGTCGTTCTCGTCGAGAACGGTGCGTGCCTGCGGGAGCTCGTCAGTGCTGCTGGGCTTGTCAGACTGGGACGCGTCAGCGGACGCAACCATGGCTGACCTCCTTCTCCGCCTCACGGGACGGCCGTTAAAGGATGTCGATGGTCGTTCAGGCGTCACACTACCAGCGGGTTCCGACGGCTCGGACAGATTCACCATCGAAAGTGCCGCACGCACCTACCCTTGATCCATGACCGACGACGTCGGCACTCCCACCCAGAGGCACCGCACGCGACGAGCACGTCGAGTGCGGCTGGTCGCTGCCGTGGTCGCGGCCCTGCTCCTGGTCGCGGTGGCCGTGTGGGTGTTCCGGCCTGACGACGCCACGCCCGTCGCCGCCCGTCCCGCGCCGACGCAGACGCCCACGCCCAGCCCCACGCCGACGCCGTCGCCGTGTGAATCCCCGGCCACGAAGGAGTTCACACCGACCCGGATCACGTTCCCGGGCGTGGCCCGCAACCTCAAGGTGCTGGCCCTCCCGCGCGACGGCAGCAACGTGCCATCCGTTCCGCCTCTCTCCCAGGCCGGCAAGCACCAGGTGGCGTGGGACCGCCCGCCGGGGATCAAGCCCGGCTCACCGAAGGGCAATGTGCTGCTCAACACGCACACGTGGCCGGATGGCTCGGCGCTCGGGAACGAGCTGCTCGACGACCTCGAGAAGGGCGATCGAGTCATCCTCCGGGGCCACGGCTCCACGCTGTGCTACGAGGTCGACAAGCGCATCGAGGTGCTCGATGCGGACGGGTACCCGCCGTACTTCGAGCGCGAAGGTCCGCCGCAGATCGCGATCATCGTGTGCTCCGGTCGCCGCCTCGGGCCGGGCCACTGGACCCACCGCACGATCTGGTTCGCCAAGCCGGTCCAGGCCTAGACGGCGCCGGCGGCGGCTTTCGCACCGGGCTCCACGACCTCGGGTTTGCGGCCCCTCAGCAGGTACGTCTCGATCGTGCCCTTTCCCTTCACCTGGGTGACCTGGGGCTCGCCGAACATGTACCGGTCGTCAAGCAGCGCATGTGTCGTTCCGGACACGTGGATGCGTCCGGGTGTGCCGTGCGACTCCATCCGACTTGCCGTGTTCACCGTGTCGCCCCACAGGTCGTACGCGAACTTGCGATGTCCGATGACACCGGCCACCACCGGACCCGAGCTGATGCCGATGCGCAGGGCCAGCGGCCCGGGCCAGTGCTCGGCGAAGAGGACGGTCGCGGCCTGCATGTCGAGCGCGAGCTCGGCGATGGCCACGGCGTGGTCCGGGTCCGGGCGCGGGACGCCTGCCACTGCCATGTAGGCGTCGCCGATGGTCTTGATCTTCTCGACGCCGTGCTGCCCGCAGAGGTCGTCGAAGACCGTGAACAGACCGTCGAGAAGCTTGACGACCTCGTCCGGCGGAAGTGCTTCGGCGAATGGCGTGAAGCCGACGATGTCGGCGAAGAGCACGCTGACCTCGTCGGCGGCCTCGGCGATCGCGCCCGGCTCGGTCCGGAGTCGCGTCGCGATCTCCTCGGGAAGGATGTTGTGCAGCAGCGCATCGGAGCGTGCTCGCTCCTGCTCCAGCGCACGCTCGCGAAGGAACTCCCTCCGTCTGAGACGTTCGAGGGTGTAGGACGTGAAGCCCCGATGACGATGAACGCGACGAGGTAGAAGCTGTTGTAGACGGCGATGTCCAAGGGAATCCCAGGACGAGGGACGCACCTTGATAGCCGAGCGAAGATCACCAGTGATCGTCCACATCGCCCAGACGAATCGCACCGGCGCGAAGGCGCAGAGGAACATGATGGTCAGGAGCGCGGCGGTCCGGCGAGGTCGGTCGGGAACGTCCGCCACGAGTGGCATCGCGAACAGACCGAAGGCCCCCACGGTGATCACTGCGCACATGCCCGCCTGAACGAGCCTCCACGCCCGTTCGCGCGCCAGCACGAGGACCAGGCTGAAAACGACGATGACTGGGCAGATGATCCCGAAGCGGATGGCGAACACACCGACACGTCGCCTTGGACGACGAATGCGTCGAGCACGCCGAAGGAAGCGCACCACGAACCCGACGATTCCGACCATCACCGCCTGCGGGACCGCGGCGGTGTCGTACAGCTGACGGAATTCACGGTCGAGACCAGGGTCCGGAGAATCGGAGCCGGAACGGGTGAGCATTCGGGTTGCATCGGTCGGGCTCGCTACGCGCGCGGTGGACGCAGCCCCCGGCGGACCGGACCACTCGTTGTCATCGCGAACCTCGCTACGGCGCGAGGCTAGCGCCGAAATGACGTCAAGGGAGTCGATTCGGGACGAGCGTGACCGGGCTTTCAGCCGTCGGCGGCGACGACGCCTTCGTCTGGACGATCGCGCTCAGCAGGCCGTTGACGAAGCCGGGTGACTCGTCGGTGGAGAGGTCGCGGGCCAGCTCGACCGCCTCGTTGATGGCCACCGCGTCGGGGACGTCGTCGACGCTGAGGATCTCGTAGGTGGCGATCCGCAGCAGGTTGCGGTCGACGCCCGGCATGCGGTCGAGGGTCCAGCCGCGAGCGTGCTCGGCCAGCATCGCGTCGATGCGCTCCTGGTCGGCCACGACGCCCTCGACGAGCTGGATCGTGTACTCGTTCACGGGCGGGTCGTTCAGCTCACGACGTCCGGCCAGCGATCCACCGGGGCTGAGACCCTGGAGCTCGGACTCGAAGAGGATGTCGAGGGCACGCTTGCGGGACTTCGTTCGAGCCGACATCAGGTGGATACGCGGCTGAGGTAGCTGCCGTCGCGAGTGTCGACCTTGACCTTCTCGCCGGAGGTGATGAACAGCGGCACCTGGATCTCCTTGCCGGTCTCCAGGCGGGCCGGCTTCGTGCCGCCGCTGGAACGGTCGCCCTGCAGGCCCGGCTCGGTGTACTCGACGGTGAGCTCGACCGACGCCGGCAGCTCGATGTAGAGCGGCAGTCCGTCGTTGACGGCGACCATCACCTCGCCGTTGTCGAGCAGGTAGTCCTTCGCCTCGCCGACGACCGCATCGGACAAGCGTCATCTGGTCGTAGGTGGCTGTTGTCCATGAAGACGAAGCCGGAACCGTCGTGGTACAGGAACTGCATGTCGCGCTTGTCGACCTGCGCGATGTCGACCTTCACGTCGGCGTTGAAGGTGCGGTCGACGACCTTGCCCGACAGGACGCTCTTGAGCTTCGTGCGAACGACGGCGCCACCCTTGCCCGGCTTGTGGTGCTGGAACCACACCACCGACCAGAGCTGCCCGTCGAGGTTCAGAACCATGCCGTTCTTCAGGTCGTTCGTGGTGGCCATCAGGTGATCTCCAGCAAGTCGGTCGTCATCGTGGTGAGCACCTCGGGTTCGTCCGGGGTGACCAGGAGGGTGTCTTCGATGCGCACTCCCCCACGACCCGGGACGTAGACGCCCGGCTCCATCGTCAAGGTGGTGCGACGCGCCAGTCTACCGGCGTGCCGATGGCTGATGAACGGGTCCTCGTGGATCTGCAGGCCGACGCCGTGACCGAGGCCGGTCGTGAAGTACTCGAGCCAACCCGCGTCCTCGAGGACCCCGCGCGCGGCCTCGTCGGACGCCGCCACCGGAGCGTCCTCACGGAGCGCGGCGACTCCCGCAGTCTGTGATGCCAGGACGGCGGCATGAACCTCCCGCTGCCAGTCGTCGGCGCGGCCCAGCACGACGGTACGGGTGCAGTCGGCGTGGTAGCCGTCGACGCGGGCGCCGAAGTCGGCCTTCACCAGGTCGCCCGTCTGCAGGACGCGATCGGTGGGGCTGTGGTGCGGGATCGCGGAGTTCGGGCCGGACGCCAGGATCGTCTCGAACGCGATGCCTTCGGCCCCGAGCTCGAGCATCCGCCACTCCAGGTCGCGCGCGACCTCGGACTCGGTGCGTCCGGCGAGCGGCCCGGCCAGCAGACCCTGCAGGGCATCGACGGAGATCTGGCAGGCACGGCGCAGGGCGTCGACCTCGCCGTCGTCCTTGACCTCGCGCAGGCCCTCCACCAGGCGTTCCGCCGACACGGTCGAGACGTCTGCCTTCGTGAGCGTGGCGTGCTGGTCGACGCTCAGTGTGTGCGTCTCGACGGCCCACCGCGCCGGAGAGGTGTCATGAAACCGTCCGGTCATCCGTCCGGCGGCCTCGCCGAGCAGGTTGCGGGTGATCACGTGCTCGAGGTCCGGTACCTCGTCCACGGCCTGGTCGCGGTACCGGCCGTCGGTGAGGAAGGTGCCGGCACCGTCAGGAGCGAGCACGAGGACGCCGTTCGACCCGGTGAAGCCGGTGAGGTACCGGACGTTCACCAGCGTCGTCACCAGCAGGCCCTCCGCGCCGAGCCCGGCGAGGGTGTCGGCGGCACGGCGCCGGCGGTCGGAAAGCTGCTCGGCGGTGGGTGCGGTCATGCCTGAAGTGCCTGATGCGCCTCGCGCAGCAACGCCTCGTCGGGGCCGGCGAGGATTGCTGGCTGGGCCAGGCCGTCGAGCACGACGAACCGGAGCTGGTTGCCGCGGGTCTTCTTGTCCAGGCGAATCGCGGCCAGAAGCTCGTCGAAGTCCGTGTCATCGGTGGTCGGCAAGCCGAGGAGGCCGAGAACGGCACGATGCCTGGCCAGCAGGTCTGCGTCGATGCGGTCGCTGCGGCGCGCCACCTCGGCAACGAACACCATGCCGACCGAGATCGCCTCACCATGGCGCAGACCGAAGCCGTGCACGCGCTCGAGTGCGTGGCCGAGCGTGTGGCCGTAGTTGAGCGCCTCGCGACCGATGCCCCCGCTGGCGCCCGTCTCGTGCAGATCGGTCTCGACCGTGGCCGCTTTCACGGCGATGCCCTTTGCCATGAGCTCCGCGACGAGCGGCGACGCCGGGTCCAGCGCGTGCTCAGGCTCGGCCTCGATCAGCTCGAGGATGGAGGGGTCGGCGATGAACCCGCACTTCACGACCTCGGCCATGCCGCTGCGCAGCTCCTCCGCCGGCAACGACGCCAGGGTGTCGAGGTCGCACAGCACGCCCGCGGGCTCGTGGAAGGCACCGACGAGGTTCTTGCCCGAGGCGGTGTTGATACCGGTCTTGCCGCCGACCGCGGCGTCGACCATGCCGAGCACCGTCGTGGGCAGGTTCACGAACCGGACCCCCCGCAGCCAGCTGGCGGCGACGAATCCGGCGATGTCCGTCGTCGATCCACCGCCCAGGCCGATGACCACGTCGGACCGGGTGAAACCCGCGTCGCCGAGAGCGTCCCAGCAGCGCGCCAGGACTTCGACCGTCTTGGCCGCCTCTCCGTCCGGCACCTCCACGAGGGTGACCTCCAGGTCGGCGAGGCCGCCATGGAGATGCATGGCTCGGTCGCGCAGCGCCGGCGGGTGGATGACGGCGACCCGGCGGGCATCGGGACCCACGACGTGTCGCACTTCGTCGGTGACGCCGTGCCCGATGACGACGTCATACGGCGACGCGGTGTGCACCGTGAGCCGGGTGGTCATGACGTCTCCTGGATGAATGCGAGCGCCTGGTCGGCCACCTGGGCGGGGTCGAGGTCGTCGGTGAGCACGGTCAGGTCGGCGACCTCACGATAGAGGACGTGGCGTGCGTCCATGAGCTGCTTGAGCTGGGCCCGGACGTTGCCGAGCAGGAGCGGGCGTCCCGTGCCGAGCCCCACGCGTCGGACCGCTGTGGTCAGTCCGACGTCGAGGAAGATCACCCGCTGGTCGCGCAGCCGCTCGCGGGTGCGTTCGCTGAGCACCGCACCACCGCCGAGGGCGACCACGCCGTCGTGCTCGTCGAGCACGCGGGTGACGACGTCCTCCTCGAGCGCGCGGAAGTGGGCCTCCCCGTGATCGATGAAGATGTCCTGGATGGACGTGCCGGCCGCGGCCTCGATGTCGGCGTCGGTGTCACGAATCGATACGCCCAGCCGCGTGGCGAGCTCCTCGGCCACGGTGGTCTTGCCGGCGCCCGGCGGCCCGACGATGACGACGACCGGCTTCATCGGTGCTTGAGGTTCGCGAGGTATCCCTCGACGTTGCGGCGGGTCTCAGGCACCGAGTCGCCGCCGAACTTCTCGACGACGGCCTCGGCGAGCACGAGCGCCACCATCGCCTCGGCCACGATGCCGGCGGCTGGGACGGCGCACACGTCGGACCGCTGATGGTGGGCGGTCGCCTCCTCGCCGGTCTCGAGGTCGACCGTGCGCAGCGCCCGCGGGATGGTCGAGATCGGCTTCATGGCCGCCCGGACGCGCAGGATCTCGCCGGTGGACATGCCGCCCTCGGTGCCGCCGGATCGCCCGGAGACGCGTCGGATGCCCTCATCGGTGGGCACGATCTCGTCCTGGGCGAGGGATCCGCGGGTTCGGGCGAGCTCGAAGCCGTCGCCGACCTCCACACCCTTGATCGCCTGGATGCCCATCAGGGCTCCGGCGAGACGGGAGTCCAGTCGGCGGTCCCAGTGTGTGTGCGAGCCGAGCCCGGGTGGCAAGCCTGCAACGACGACCTCGACGACTCCGCCGAGGGTGTCGCCGTCCTTGTGGGCGGCGTCGATCTCGGCGACCATCGCCGCACTGGTGTCGGCGTCGAAGCAGCGCACCGGGTCGGCGTCGAGGGCCTCGAGGTCGCTGCGGAGTGGTACCGCACCGGCGGGCGCACGCACCGTGCCGAGCTCCACGACATGGGAGACCAGCGTGGCTCCGGTGGTCTGCTCGACGAACTGGGCGGCGACCTCGCCGAGGGCGACCCGCGCGGCCGTCTCACGGGCGCTGGCCCGCTCGAGCACCGGGCGGGCCTCGTCGAAGCCGTACTTCTGCATGCCGACCAGAT
This sequence comes from uncultured Actinomycetota bacterium, assembly GCA_963839625.1. Lineage (GTDB taxonomy): Bacteria > Actinomycetota > Actinomycetes > Propionibacteriales > Nocardioidaceae > Aeromicrobium. The sequence goes on from CAWIWE010000023.1 coordinate 62,158, forward strand.
CGGCGTGGCCCGGCCGCGGCCGGGTGAGCGGCGCGCCGCGCTTGAGACCGGCCAGGATCTCGGCGTCGACCGGGTCGGCTGCCATGACCTGCTCCCACTTCGGCCACTCGCTGTTGCCGATGCGCAGCGCGATCGGGCTGCCGAGCGTGGAACCGTGCCGGATGCCGCCGATCACCTCGAGGTCGTCGGCCTCGAAGCTCATCCGCGCCCCGCGTCCGTAGCCCAGGCGGCGACGGGCGAGCGCGGCCTGGATGTCCTTGCTGGTCACGCGGACTCCCGCCGGCAGTCCTTCGAGGACGGCGACGAGTGCGGGGCCGTGTGATTCACCGGCGGTCAGCCAACGGAGCATGGTGTCGATTCTCCCACGCGACGTCGCGTCAGCTGACCAGAGTCGACTTCGCGCTACAGACCATCCTGGCCCCTGACGTCAGGTCGGCCAGATCGACGGTCCCCACGCCGCGCCCACGATCGCGCCGACCACCATGTACGGCCCGAACGCGAAGCCCTTCCGGTCGACCCAGCCGAGCCTCGAGAACACCAGGCCGCCGACGGCACCGAGCACGAATCCGCCATACGTTCCGGTCAAGGTCTCCGCGGACCCGAGTGCACCGAGCGCCAGGCCGACGACGCCGGACAGTCGTACGTCCCCGTATCCGAACGCTCCCCCGCCGAACATGCGGCCGATCTGGTAGACGATCCAGAACACGGCGAACACGACGACGTTGCCGATGACGGCCGCGACCAGTACGCCCCGGTCGTCGAGCAGCAGTGCGCCCAGGGCCACGAGCGCGAGCGTCGCGAGGTACATGGGGGCGACGAACAGGAACGGCAGCAACCGCGTGCGCCAGTCGACGTAGGCGAGCCAGGTGCCGACGCCGGCGAACAGCACCCACACCGGCGCGAGCTCGGGGGGCACCCGCCAGGCGGCGACTCCTGCCATCACCGCCGCGGAACCGGCGAACCACAGCGACAGCTGACGGGCGCGCGCCAGCTCGGCGTACGCGACCTTGTCGTCGTCCGGATCGGGAGGCTCGGGCAGGCGGGCGATGACGAACGGGCCGGCCGCGCCGATGACCGCTGCCGCCACGGCGGCGATCGCGATGGTCACGGCGTGAGGGCGTTGAGTGCCACTGTGCGAAGCGCGCCGGGATCGATGGTGCTCCCGGTCATCAGCTCCACCTGGAGCGCGGCCTGGTGCGCCAACAGGTCGAGACCGGTGACGACCTCGAGGCCGGCGTCCTCCGCCGCCGTGACCAGCGGGGTGGGATAGGGGTCGTAGGAGACGTCGAAGACGGACCGTGACGACTCGACCAGCTCGTGTGATCGCGATCCGATCACATCGCCGGGCACGGTGGAGACCAGCAGGTCGACCTTCTCGAGGAGCGGGTGCTCGATCGGCTGCACGATCACGTCGACGCCGGCGCGCTGCGCCACCTGCGCAGCCATCTCCGCCCGGGACACGTCGCGGACGACGATCTCGAGGTCCGTGAGTCCGAGGGTCGCCAGCGCGTGGGCGATGGACGCCGCCGTCGCCCCGCCGCCCACGATGCGCGCACTGCGCGCACCGTCGAGGCCCCGTTCGCTCAGTGCGGCCCTGGCCCCGGGCACATCCGTGTTGTGACCGGAACCGCGTCCGTGGTCGGCGCCGAGCAGGATCGTGTTCACCGAGCCGACGGCTGTGGCAATTTCGCTGCGTTGATCGACCAGGTCAAGTGCAACGCGCTTGAGCGGCATCGTCAGGGAGAGCCCCCGCCACTCGTCGGTCAGGTCGTCGAGGAAGGCCTCGAGCCCGTCCTCCGTGACCTCGATGGCCTCGTACGTCCAGTCGAGCCCGAGCTCGGTGTAAGCGGCCCGGTGCAGGACGGGTGACAGGGAGTGCGCGATGGGTGAGCCCAGGACGGCGCAGCGTGTGACGGCGGAGGGCATCAGCAGATCTTGTCGTCCACGCTCCGGCAGTACTCGCGCAGCTGCCCCACCGCCTTGTTGTGCTCGGCCTCCGTCTCGGAGAACACCGTCTCGCCGGTCTCCAGGTTCACCGCGACGAAGTACAGCCAGTTGCCCTCGGCCGGGTTGAGCGCCGCCTCGATGGTCTTCTCGCCCGGCGAGCCGATGGGGCCGGGCGGCAGCCCGGGGTGCTTGTAGGTGTTGTACTCCGACGGGTCGGCGCGCTCCTCGGCCGTCGTGAACACGTCGCCCTTGCGCTTGCTGACGTAGGAGACGGTCGAGTCGAGCTGCAGGGCCCGGTTGGCCTTGAGCCGGTTGTAGAGGACTCGCGCCACCTTGGGGTAGTCCTCGTCCTTCTTGGCCTCGTACTCCAGGATGCTGGCGACCGTGAGCACCTCTTCACCGCTCATCCCGAGCGCGGAGGCCCGGGTGTCGATGTCGAGGGACTTGGAGACCTCGATCGTCTTGGCGACCATCTGTCGGAGCAGGTCGGTGGCCGATGTGCCCGGCTCGGCGATGTACGTGGCGGGGAACAGGTAGCCCTCGGGGTTGAGCTCGGCCTGCTTCGGCAGGCCCAGGTCCTTCGGCTTCTTCAGGGCGGCCGTGACGTCCTTCTCGGAGATCTCGGTGCCCTGCGCGACGATCTTGGCGATCTGGTCGAGCCGGGCACCCTCCGGCACGACGACTCTGCCCTCGACCCGGTTCTTCTTGTCGAGCAGGGCAAGCAGCGCGGCCTTCGCCGACATCTGCTTGCGGAGCTGGTAGAAACCGGGCTGGATCGACTGGGCGCGGGGATCGTTGAGGGAGACCTGGTAGAAGGCCTCCGCGCTCTTGACGACGTCCTTCGACTTCAGGACGTCGGCGATCTGCTGGCCGTTCGCACCGGCCGGGACCTCGATGACGACCTTGCCGGTGCCGGCGCCGCTGTAGTCGTCGGGACCGCCCAGGAAGTCCTTGACCTTGACGAACGCGAACACGAGGCCGGCGATCACGAGCAGCAGGACGAAGAGCCGCCTCAGGCCGGGGCCGCGCGAGGAACCACGACGGGACGCACGGCGGGACGCACGGCGTCGCCCTGGCTTGGGTCGTCCGTACTCGGTGACCCTCACCTCGGATCCGCTGTGGCTCATACCGTCCTCACCCGATCTCGCCCGGGGCGGTCCCGCGCGTGCGCTCGGCATCCAGGGCTGACTGGAGGATCACCACGGCCGCGGCCTGGTCGATGATCGCGCGCTTGCCGGCGCCTGACCGTCCGCTCTCTCGCAGCAGACCGTCAGCAGTCATCGTAGACATGCGTTCGTCAACAAGCCGAACGGGCACGGGCGCGATGGTGTCACGCAGGACGGCAGCGAATTCGCGCACCTTGACGGCCGCAGGACCTTCGCGACCCGACAGCGACAGCGGAAGGCCGACCACGCACTCCAGCGCGTCGTGCTCGGCGACGATCGCGCCGAGACGGGCCAAGGCGTCCGGACCTGCGGCGACGGTCTCCAGAGGCGTCGCCAGCATGCCGTCGGGATCGCTCACGGCGACGCCGATGCGAACGTCGCCGACGTCGACGCCGACCCGGCGCCCCCACCTCACGGGCACAGCCGCACGTCAGGACCTCGCGAGCCGGGCCTGTACGGCGGTGAGTGCCGCCTCGATCCCCCCGACGTCGGTGCCGCCACCCTGGGCGACGTCGGCCTTGCCGCCGCCGCGGCCACCGATGTGTTCCCCGACGACGCCGATCAGTTCGTTGGCGGCGATGCCCCGCTCCTGGGCCGCGTCGTTCACGGCGACCACGGCTGAGGGCTTGCCATCGCCGGTGCCGATGACGACGACCACCGCCGGCCTGTCCTGCAGGCGACCACGGACGTCGAGGGCGATCGAGCGAACATCCCCGCCGCCGGCGCCCTCGGCACGATGGCCCACGAACGCGACGCCGTCGACGTCGACGGCCTGGTCGGCGAGGCCGGCAGCCGCTCCGACGAGCTCGGCGGACCGCAGCCGCTCCAGCTCCTTCTCGGCGGCTCGCACGCGGTCGACGAGCTTCTGCACCTGGGCCGGGACATCGGTGGGGCTCGCCTTCAGCATCGTGCTGAGCTGCTGGACGAGATCACGCTCGCGGGCGAGGTAGCGGAATCCCTCGAGCCCGACGACCGCCTCGACGCGACGGTTGCCCGCACCCACCGAGCTGTCGGAGGTGAGCACGACGGTGCCGATCTGCGACGAGCGCTCGACGTGGGTGCCGCCACAGAGCTCGCGCGACCACGGGCCGCCGATCTCCACGACTCGCACGTCCTCGCCGTACGTCTCGCCGAACAGGGCCAGCGCACCGATCTCCTTGGCGCGGTCGAGGGGCATGACCTCGGCGGACACCGGGAGGTCCTCGCGCAGGGCGCGGTTGGAGACCTCCTCGACGTCGCGGAACTGCTCCGGCGACAAGCCCCCGGTCCACCCGAAGTCGAGCCGCAGGTAGCCCGGCCGGTTGTAGGAGCCGGACTGCAACGCGGTGGGGCCGAGCACCTCGCGGAGCGCGGCGTGCACGACGTGGGTGCCGGAGTGCGCCTGGCGTGCGCCGAGACGCCACTCGTGGTCGACCTGTGCCTCGACGGTCTCGTCGAGGGTGAGCTCGCCCTCGAGCACCCGGACCTGGTGGACGACGAGGCCGCGGAGTGGGCGCTGCACGTCAAGCACCTCGGCCCGGCCCCCACCTGATCCAGCACCATCCCAGGAGATCGTGCCGGCATCGGCGTTCTGGCCTCCGGACTCGGCGTAGAACGGGGTGCGGTCGAGCACGACCTCGCCGATGGTGCCGGCCGTGAGGGCGGGCACGGCTGCGCCCTCGGCGAGGAGCCCCAGCACGCGGGACTCGGTCGACAGCGTCGTGTACGCCTGCCAGTCGGTGGGTCCGTGGGTGTCGAGCGCGGCCCGGTAGACGCTGGTGTCGGCGTGCTGGCCCTTCTTGGACTTGGCGTCGGCCTTGGCTCGCGCCCGCTGCTCCTCCATGAGCGCCCGGAACCCGTCCTCGTCGACGCTGAGGCCCTGCTCGGAGGCCATCTCCAGCGTCAGGTCGATCGGGAACCCGTAGGTGTCGTGCAGGGCGAAGGCCCGCTCGCCGGACAGCTGCGTGCCACCCTGCTGCTGCGTGCTCGCGGCGGCGAGGTCGAAGATCTGGGTGCCCTTGTCGAGGGTCTGGCGGAAGGCCTCCTCCTCGGCGTAGGCGATCTGCGAGATCCGGGCGAAGTCGCGCTCGAGCTCGGGGTAGGACGCCTTCATGCGTCCGAGGCTCACCGGCAACAGCTCGGGCAGCGCCGGGTCGTCGTACCCGAGCAGCCGCATCGATCGCACCGCACGGCGGAGCAGCCGCCGCAGCACATAGCCACGCGCCTCGTTTCCAGGTGTGACGCCGTCGCCGATCAGCATCAGCCCACTGCGGACGTGGTCGGCGATGACCCGGAACCGCACGTCGTCGTCGTGGTCGGCTCCGTAGCGCCGGCCGCTCAGCTCGGACGCCTTCTCGATGACCGGGAACACCTCGTCGATGTCGTACAGGTTGAGCTTGTCCTGCAGCAGGTAGGCGACCCGCTCCAGGCCCATGCCGGTGTCGATGTTCTGGCTCGGCAGGGGTCCGACGACGTCGAACTGGTCCTTGGCCCGGACGTTGGTGATCTCTTCCTGCATGAACACGAGGTTCCAGATCTCCAGGAACCGGTCCTCATCGACGACCGGACCGCCGTCGGGACCGAACTCGGCCCCGCGGTCGACGTAGATCTCGCTGCACGGGCCGCCGGGGCCGGGGACGCCCATGTGCCAGTAGTTGTCGAGCAGACCACGGCTCTGGATCCGCTCGTCGGGCAGGCCGATGATGTCCTTCCAGATCTGCCGCGCCTCGTCGTCGCCCTCGAGCACGGTGACCCAGATCGAGTCCGGCTCGAAGCCGTAGCCGCCGTCGTCGAGCGAGCCGGTGACCAGGTTCCAGGCGTGCTCGATGGCACCTTCCTTGAAGTAGTCGCCGAAGGAGAAGTTGCCGTTCATCTGGAAGAACGTGCCGTGACGGGTGGTCTTGCCGACCTCCTCGATGTCGAGGGTGCGCACGCACTTCTGCACGCTCACGGCGCGGTCGAACGGCGGCGTCTCCTGCTGCAGGAAGTACGGCTTGAACGGCACCATGCCGGCGTTGACGAACAGGAGGTTGGGATCGTCGAACAGCAGTGGCGCCGACGGCACCACCGTGTGACCGGCGTTCTCGAAGTGCGCGAGGAAGCGTCGGCGGATCTCCGCGGTCTCCATCAGGGGGCGTCGCTCTCGCTCGGGATCGGGTGTGTGTCGAGGCGGGCGGCGACCTCGCGCTCGTACCGCGTCATGCCGTCACGCAGCTCGCCGGCGAACGCGCGCCAGCCGAGTCCGGCAGCGGCCGCCTGGTCGATGAGCCCGGGCATCGACAGGCGGTATGCGGCACGACGGGCCTTGGTGGCTGCGTACACGCCGGCCGCGGTGCCGGCGACGAACCAGACGGTACGGCCCCTCATGACTCCACCGAGGTCTTCGTGCGCGGCTTGGCCGGCAGCTCGGCGATCCAGGGCTGCTTCATCCAGTCGTCGGCGGACGCCGGACGAGCCGCGCGGACCGCACGCCGGCCTGCCGCCAGTCGTTCGCTCCGACGTCGTCGGTACTCACGCCGCATCAGCGCCGTGACGCGGTCGCGGCTCTCCGGTCGAAGGGCGTAGGTGAGTCCGTGGAGGAGGATGGCGAGTCGCACCTGCGGACGGCTGAGCGCCGCTCCGACGACCTGCTGCCCGGTGGGTGGCACGACGACGCGGCCGTTGACGTGGACCGGCCTCCGCCAGTCGTCGTCATCACCGAGTGGCACGAGCATCGTGGCTGCTGGGAGCCGTTCTGGGGCGACGGCCGGCGGCGGAGTGGCGACCTCGGCACGGCCGGAATCGGTGCTCCGGCGTGCCGCGCGGACCGCCACGACGGCAGCGGCAAGAGCCAGCACCGCGAGCAGAGCGGTCATGGAAAGCAGCAGGACGTCGGTGGGCACGGTACGAGGTTACTCGCCACGCTGGGCTCGATCACTGGGCAGTGATCACCGCACTCGATCAGTCGGTGTCGTCGCCGCGAGCACGATCGCGCAGGATGGCCCGAATGCGTTCGAGCCGCTCGGCGATCGCAGCCTCCTCGCCGTGCTCGCCCGGCTCGTAGTACGTGGCGCCGTCGACGTCGTCGGGTGCGTACTGCTGGCCGACCACGCCGCGTGGGTCGCTGTGGGCGTACAGGTAGTCGTGTCCATGACCGAGCTTCTTCGCGCCGGCGTAGTGCGCATCGCGCAGCGCGGGTGGCACGGCACCGACCTTGCCGGCCTGGACGTCGGCCTGGGCTGCGTCGATGGCGCGGATGACGGCGTTCGACTTCGGTGCCGTGGCGAGCGCGATGACCGCCTGCGCCAGCGTGAGCCGTGCCTCCGGGAACCCGATGAGTGCCACGGCCTGCGCCGCGGCCACGGCCGTCGTCAGGGCGGTGGGGTCGGCCATGCCGATGTCCTCGCTCGCCAGGATCATGAGCCGTCGGGCGATGAAGCGTGGGTCCTCCCCCGCCTCGATCATCCGGGCCAGGTAGTGCAGCGACGCGTCGACGTCGGAGCCCCGGATCGACTTGATGAACGCGCTGATGACGTCGTAGTGCTGGTCGCCCTGGCGGTCGTACCGCACGGCCGCCCGGTCGACGGCGAGCGCGGCATCCTCGACCGTGACCTCCTGTCGCCCCTGGGCCGTGGCCGCGCCGGCCGCGGCCTCGAGGTAGGTGAGCACACGGCGTCCGTCTCCCCCGGCGAGGCGGACCAAGTGGTCCTTGGCATCGTCCGTGAGCGTCACAGCGCCGCCGAGGCCACGTTCCTCGGTGAGCGCCCGGTCGAGCAGCACGCGCACGTCGTCGTCGGAGAGCGAGCCGAGGGTGAGCAGCAGCGAGCGGCTGAGCAGCGGTGAGATGACGCTGAAGTGCGGGTTCTCCGTGGTGGCTCCCACGAGGGACACCCACCGGTTCTCGACTCCGGGCAGCAGGGCGTCCTGCTGGGTCTTGCTGAACCGGTGCACCTCATCGACGAACAGCACCGTCTCCATGCCGCTCTGCGCGAGGGCTCGCCGCGCACCGGTGATGACCTCGCGCACTTCCTTGACGCCCGCCGAGACGGCCGAGATCTCCACGAAGCGCCGGTTGGTGTGCCGGCTGATCAGCGACGCGATCGTGGTCTTGCCGGTGCCGGGCGGACCCCACAGGAGCAGCGTGAGTGGCTGGTCGGCGTCGATGACCTGCCGCAGCGGCGACCCGGCGGCCAGCAGGTGCTCCTGGCCGACGAGCTCGTCGAGCGTGCGCGGCCGCATGCGCACGGCGAGCGGCGCCGACGCGTGGTCGTTGTCCGCGAGGCTGCCACCACTGGGTGCGGGCGCGGGCGCATCCGGCAGGTCGAACAGCCCGTCGTCACTCACGCCGCGAGCCTAGTCGGGCCTACTGACCCGTCCGGCCGTCGATGCACTCGCGCAGCAGGTCGGCATGTCCGCAGTGCCGGGCGTACTCCTCGATCATGTGCACGATCAGGTCGCGGATGCTGACGACGTCGTCGTCCTCGGGCCTGTCGATCTCGCGTCCGAGACCGGCCTCCGGCACCGACGCGAACCAGGTCTCGGCCTTCTCGATCTCGCGGTGCCACGACGCGAACGCGTCGTCGACGCACTCCTGGGTGCCGACGGCCGCGTTGAAGTCGTGGTCGCGATCCTCAGGAGTCCGGTAGAGCCGGTCCTCCCCCGTCGCCTGCGCGACGCGCTGGAACCACGAGTGCTCCACGGCCGCCATGTGGCGGATCAGGCCGAGCAGGCTCAACGTGCTTGGCGGGACGCTGCGGCGCGCGAGCTGCTCCGGATCCAGCCCGTCACACTTCAGCTGCAGGGTCAGGCGGTAGTTGTGCAGGTACTCCTCGTAGGTGGCCTTCTCGCCCTGCGGCTGCCCGAACGTGCGGGGGTCCTCGTCGTGCTGGATCCACATGTCTGGCACGGCGTCAGGTCCCATCGTCGTCGTCTGGCTCGACGTCGACCCCGGTCTCGGCGCGCTGCTCGGCGCTCACCGGTGCCGGCGCCCGGGTCAGCGGATCGAACCCGCCGCCGGACTTCGGAAAGGCGATGACCTCCCGGATCGAGTCCGAACCGCTCAGCAGCGCGCAGATGCGGTCCCAGCCGAACGCGATGCCACCGTGCGGCGGGGCCCCGAACTTGAACGCGTCGAGGAGGAAGCCGAACTTCTCCTGCGCCTCCGCCTCGCCGAGCCCCATGATCGCGAAGACGCGCTTCTGGACGTCCTCGCGATGGATACGGATCGAGCCGCCGCCGATCTCGTTGCCGTTGCAGACGATGTCGTACGCCCAGGCCAGCGCGTCGCCGGGGTCGGTGTCGAACGTGTCGAGGTCCTTGGGCGACGTGAACGCGTGGTGCACCGCCGTCCACGATCCCGAGCCGACGGCCACGTCTCCTGCGGCGGTGGCGTCCGAGGCGGGCTCGAACAGCGGGGCGTCGACCACCCAGAGGAAGCTCCACGCGGACTCGTCGATGAGGTCGCCGCGGCGGCCGATCTCGAGTCGAGCCGCGCCGAGCAGCGCGCGCGTCGACTTGACCGGTCCCGCGCCGAAGAACACGCAGTCGCCCGGCTTCGCGCCCACGTGCTCGGCCAGGCCCGCGCGCTCGTCCTCGCTGAGGTTCTTGGCGACCGGTCCCCCGAGCTCGCCGTCATCCTGCACGAGCACGTAGGCCAAGCCCTTGGCTCCGCGCTGTTTCGCCCACTCCTGCCAGGCGTCGAGCTGGCGGCGCGGCTGGTCGGCTCCGCCGGGCATGACGACCGCGCCGACGTACGGCGCCTGGAACACGCGGAACGGGGTGTCCGCGAAGTACTCGGTGCACTCGACGAGCTCCTGACCCATGCGCAGGTCGGGCTTGTCGGTGCCGAAGCGCCGCATCGCCTCGGCGTAGGTCATCCGCGGGAACGGGATGGGCAGGTCGACGCCGACCAGACGCCACAGCGCGACGATGATCTCTTCAGACAGCTCGAGCACGTCGTCCTGCTCCACGAAGCTCATCTCGACGTCGAGCTGGGTGAACTCCGGCTGGCGATCGGCCCGGAAGTCCTCGTCCCGGTAGCAGCGGGCGATCTGGTAGTACCGCTCCATGCCGGCGACCATCAGCAGCTGCTTGAACAGCTGGGGGCTCTGCGGCAGGGCGTACCAGCTGCCCGGGCTCAACCGGGCTGGCACCAGGAAGTCGCGGGCGCCTTCGGGTGTCGACCGGGTGAGGGTGGGCGTCTCGATCTCGACGAAGTCGTGCGCGTCGAGCACGTCACGGGCGGCCCGGTTGACCTTGCTGCGCAGCCGGATCGCGGCGGCCGGCTCAGCCCGGCGGAGGTCGAGATACCGGTGCCTGAGCCGCACTTCCTCGCCGACGTCAATGTGTTCGTCGATGGGGAACGGCAGGGCGGCGGCCGAGCTGAGGATCTCGACGTCGTCGGCGATCACCTCGATGTCACCGGTGGGGATGCCGGGGTTCTCGTTGCCCTCGGGCCGCTTCTCGACCGTGCCCGTGACCAGCAGGCAGAACTCCGACCGCAGCTGGTGTGCGACCTCCTCGCGCACCACCACTTGCACGACGCCCGAGGCCTCGCGCAGGTCGATGAACGCGACGCCGCCATGATCGCGCCGCCGCGCCACCCATCCGGCGAGGGCGACCCGGTCGCCGATGTTCTCGGCGCGCAGGCTTCCGGCGTCGTGGGTACGGATCACGTCTGGGCCTTCTTGATTTGGGGCTCCTTGATCTGGGGCGCAAGGTCGTCGGCGGGCGGGTTCCACTCGTCCGGGTCGGCCTCGACCTGCTCGCCCGAACGGATGTCTCGGACCCGATGGGCGCTCTCCGCGCCGGGCACCTCATGGACATCGCTCGGTTCATTGCTGCTCTCCGCGGCGGGGAACCAGACGAACGGGATGCCGCGGCGCTCGGCGTAGCGGATCTGCTTGCCGAACTTCTGGGCCGTGGCGGCGACCTCGGCCGGGATGCCTCGGGCCCGCAGCCGGGACGCCACCTCGTCGCTGACGTCGCGCGACCCTTCCTCGACCAGCGCGACCAGCACGGCGGACGGCACCGATCGGTCGCTGGTCAGCCCGTCGGCCAGCAGGGGCACGAGCAGCCGGGAGACGCCGAGCGAGATCCCGGTCCCGGGATACGTGTGGCGGCCGTCGGAGGCCAGCTGGTCGTAGCGCCCGCCCGAGCAGATCGAGCCCAGCTGGTCGTAGCCGGCCATCCGCGTCTCGAACACGGTTCCGGTGTAGTAGTCGAGGCCGCGAGCGATCCGCAGGTCGGCCACCACGGTCACGCCGTCGACCGGACGGACCGAGCCGATGACCTGGGCCAGCTCGGCCAGCCCGGTGTCGAGCACCTCGTGGGTGACCCCGAGCTCACGGACGCGCTCCACGAAGGACGTGTCAGGGGTCGAGATCTCCGCCAACGCCAGGCAGGACCGCACCTGCTCTTCTGTGAGTCCGAGCTCGCCGAGCTGGGTGGCGACCGCATCAGGCGGTACCCGGTCGAGCTTGTCGACGACCTGCATGACGGCGGGCGGATCCGCCACGCCGAGGCCGAGATAGAACCCCTCGAGCACCTTGCGGTTGCTGATCTGCAGCGTCAGCTGCGGCACGGGCAGTCCGCCGAGCGCCTCCGCCATGACCTGCGCGACCTCGACGTCGAAGTGGAACGGCAGCTCGTCCTGGGCGACCACGTCGATGTCGGCCTGGGTGAACTCGCGGAACCGGCCCTGCTGAGGGCGTTCTCCGCGCCACACCTTCTGGATCTGGTAACGGCGGAACGGGAACTCGAGGTGGCCGGCGTTCTCCAGCACGTACCGCGCGAACGGGACGGTGAGGTCGAAATGCAGGCCGAGATCGGTGGTTGCGTCATCATCGGCAGCGTTCAGGCGCCTCAGACCGTAGACCTCCTTGTCGATCTCACCCTTCTGCAGCAGCGTGTCTGTGGTCTCGACCGCGCGCGTCTCGATGTTCGCGAAGCCATGCAGCTCGAAGACCCGGCGCAGGTGGTCGAGGACGTGCACTTCGACATTGCGTTCCGCCGGCAGCAGCTCGGGGAACCCACTCATGCCGGTCATCCGGCCAGCTCCGCCAGGAACGGGTTGGTGGCACGCTCGCGTCCGATCGACGTCTGGGGACCGTGGCCGGGCAGCACGACGATGTCGTCGGCCAGCGGCAGCACGCGCTCACGCAGGCTCTGCTGCATCTCCGGGTGCGAGCCGCCGGTGAGATCGGTGCGTCCGATCGAGCCGGCGAACAGGAAGTCGCCGGAGAACATCAGCTGGGACACGTCTTCCGGCCCGTCGTAGCCGATCCGGTAGACGACGGTGCCGGGCGTGTGCCCGGGGACGTGGTCGACGGTGAACGAGAGCCCGTCGACCTCGATGGACGTGCCGTCGGAGGCGTCGCGGACGTCGTCGGGCTCGGCGAACTCGGGCATGTCGGTCATGCCGACCTGCATGCGGAGCATCGAGGCCGACTCGCCGGAGATCGCGGCCATCGGGTCGGCCAGGAGGTGGCGGTCGGCCGGGTGGATCCAGACCGGGCAGTCGTACTCGCGGGCGACGTCCTGGACACACCACATGTGGTCGAAGTGCCCGTGCGTGACCAGCACGGCCTGCGGAGTGAGGTTGTGCTCGCTGACCACGGCGTGCACGCCGTCCATGGCGTCCATCCCCGGGTCGACGAAGGCGCACCCCGTGCCGGGCCCCCGCGCGACCACGTAGCAGTTGGCCTGCAGCGGACCGGCCGGGAAGGACGTGAGGAGCACGACCGACAGGTTACGCGAGCGCGACGTGAGACCAACTGCCCCGTCCTCCTATGCTGATGGGCATGACATCCGCCGGGGAGCACCCGTGGGGCCGCGTCGACGCCGAGGGCACGGTCTACGTGCGTACGGCCGACGGCGAGCGCGTCATCGGCCAATGGCCGGGCGGCGATCCGCAGGAAGCCCTGGCCCTCTACGTGCGACGGTTCGAGGGTCTGGAGGTCGAGGTCGATCTCCTGGAGAAGAGGCTCACCGGCGGAACGCTCAGCCCTGACGACGCCGAGAAGGCCGTGGCCACGGTGCGCGAGCAGGTCACCGATGCGCAGGCCCTGGGCGATCTCGACTCGCTGCTCAAGCGTCTCGATGAGCTCGCTCCGGCCATCGCGCAGCAGCGTGAGGAGCGGAAGGCTGCCCGTGCCGCGAAAACGGCCGAGGCGCTCACCACGAAGACCCGCATCGCCGAGGACGCCGAGAAGATCGCCGCCGGGTCCGACTGGCGGGGCGGCGCCGACGCGCTGCGAGCCCTGCTCGATGAGTGGAAGTCGCTGGCGCGGCTGGACCGCAAGACCGACGACGAGCTCTGGCACCGGTTCAGCTCGGCACGCACCACGTACACCCGGCATCGCAAGGCCCATTTCGCCGAGCAGAACGTCCAGCGCGAGGCGGCCCAGTCGGTCAAGGAGAAGCTGATCGTCGAGGCGGAGGAGCTGTCGTCGTCGACCGACTGGGGTCCGACGTCGGGCAAGTACCGCGATCTCATGTCGCGCTGGAAGGCCGCCGGTTCCGCGCCCCGCAACGTCGAGGACAAGCTCTGGAAGCAGTTCCGGGCCGCTCAGGACGTCTTCTTCACCGCCCGCGACGAGGCCAACGCCGCCCTGGACAAGGAGTACGAGGAGAACGCCGTCGTCAAGGAGGCCATCCTCGTCGACGCCGAGAAGCTGCTGCCGATCAAGGATCTCGAGAGCGCACGCCGCGCCTGGCTCGAGATCGCCGACCGGTGGGAGGCCGCCGGCAAGGTCCCGCGCGGCCGGGTCAAGGAGATGGAGGGCCGGCTCCGCAAGGTCGAGCAAGCCGTCCGCGAGGCCAGCGACCAGGCGTGGAACCGCACCGACCCGGAGAAGTCCGCTCGCGCCGACGACATGATCGGCAAGCTGCAGAAGGCCATCGACGACACCCGGGCCGACCTCGAGAAGGCCGAGAAGGCCAAGGACACCAAGAAGGTCAAGAAGCTCAAGGAGGACCTCGCCTCCCGCGAGAGCTTCCTCGAGATGGCCGAAAAGGCCCAGGCCGACTTCTCCTGACCTCGCCGCGATCTGCGGCCATGTTGGGCCGCTACCCTGCAGGGCATGTCTGAGCCCAGGTGGCGCACCAGGATCGGCCAGGCGCTCGCGTGGCGCCTGCGGGCGATGCGCCGACGACTGCGGCGCGGAGCACGCATCGCCCGCTGGCACGTCATCACTGGCACCCTTCCCACCGGAGCACGCAGCGCCGACGCGAGTCGGCTGATCTGGCGATCCGGAGCCAGGCTCATCGCCACCGACCAGGGGCCGCGACTGGGCGAGCACGCGCCCGGGGAGCCTGCGCCGGCCATGGCCAAGACGATCCTGGACCTGTGCCAGGAGGCCGGGATCTCCGCGCTGCTGATCCCCGAACCTGGCTCCCCGTCGAAGCAGACCATCGGCATCGACCGGGTCGACGCGAAGGCCCTGCTCACGGTCGTCGCCGGGCTCCGTCAGCCGTGGTACGCGTCGGACCAGACGGGTGAGACCAGCTCACTCCGCGAGCAGCTGTTGGGCACGGATGACCGCACGCTCGCTGACCTGGTGCACGCCGACGCCATCGCGCTCACCCGGTACACCAGCACGGGACAGGCAGGCGCCCCGGCCCGCGCCGACTCGGCGAAGATCGCATTCTGGACCGCCGAGGAGAACCGTTCGTTCACGCTCTCCACGCCGACCGGTCACAAGACGCTGCGGCCGCCCGGCATCCGCAACGTGGTCAAGGTGGACGTGGACGGGACCGTCGCACGATCCGCGCCCGCGTGGACCGCGGACATGGGCCGACTCCCCGACCTGGCCGTGGACGTGGTGTACGCGTGGGTCGACGGTGATGACGAAGCGTGGCTCGGCCGAAAGGCCGACGCCATGGCCCGGGCGGGCGCACCGTCCGAGCAGCTGCGGGAGACTGCCCTCGACGCGAGCCGCTTCCGTTCGCGAGATGAGCTGCGCTACTCGCTGCGTTCGGTGAGCGCCTACGCCCCGTGGGTCCGTCACATCTGGATCGTGACCGACCAGCAGGTCCCCAGCTGGCTCGACCAGAACGTTCCGGGCCTGACCGTGGTGGATCACCGTGAGCTCTTCAGCGAGGACGAGCTGCCGGTGTTCAACTCCCGCGCCATCGAGACCCGCCTGCACACCATCCCTGAACTGGCCGAGCACTACCTGTACTTCAACGACGACGTGCTGCTGGGCCGGCCGGTCGAGAAGGAGCTGTTCTTCGCCAGCGCCACCGTGTCGAAGTTCTTCATCTCGAAGGTGACGTTGGATCCGCGGACGTCCCGGGCCACCGCACCCGCCCTCGAGGGCGGCCGGCTGCTCTGCCAGGAGCTCATCGCCGAGCAGTTCGGGGTGACCCCGCTCCACCTGTTCCGCCACACGCCGTATCCGCAGCAGCGAAGCCTGATGTACGAGCTGGAGGAGATCTTCCGCGAACCGTTCGCGAAGACCGCGTCCAGCGCGTTTCGTTCAGGCGACGACATCGTTCCGTCGACCTGGATCCATCACCACGCCGGGTACTTCCTCGGCCGGACGGTTCCCGGCCCGATCGACTACGACTACTACTCGACGGGCGAGCTCGCCACCAAGCCCGAGGTGTTCGAGAGGTTCGCCGGCAACGGCTGCCAGACCTACTGCCTCAACGATGCCGACCCGGGTGCCGACGACCTGTCGACGGAAGACCTGCATCGCGCGCTGGACCAGCTGCTGCCTGGGCCGAGTCCGTTCGAGCGGTGACGCCGCGCTACTGCGTGAGGCGGTAGACGTCGAAGACGCCGTCGATGGTGCGGACGGCGGACAGGACGTGGCCGAGGTGCTTGGCGTCGGCCATCTCGAAGGTGAAGTTCGACTTTGCGACGCGGTCGCGGCCGGTGCTCAGGGACGCCGACAGGATGTTGACGTGCTGGTCAGAGATGATCCGGGTGATGTCGCTCAGCAGCCGCGGCCGGTCGAGGGCCTCGACCTGGATGGCCACCAGGAACGTGCTCTTCGCCGTCGGCGCCCAATGCACCGCCACGAGCCGTTCGGGCTGGCTGCGCAGCTCGGCGAGGTTCAAGCAGTCGACCCGGTGCACCGAGACGCCCGACCCACGCGTGACGAACCCCTGAATCTCATCGCCGGGCACCGGAGTGCAACATCGAGCGAGCTTGACCAGCAGCTCCCCGTCTACGCCCTCGACGACCACGCCGGCATCGCCGGAGTCGGGCCGGGTCCGCCGACCGGTGCCGGGCATCGAGGTGGCCTCGGCGAGGTCCTCTTCCGCGCCCTCGCGGCCACCGGCGAGGCTGATGACGCGTTCGACGACGTTCTGCGCGCCGACGTTGCCCTCCCCCACGGCCGCATAGAGCGCGGACACGTCGGCCAGGTGGAGGTCCTTGGCCACGGCGTCGAGCATGTCGTGGTTGAACAGGCGATGCAGCGGCAGGTTCTCCTTGCGCATCTGCTTCGCGATGCTGTCGCGGCCTCGTTCGATGGCCTCCTCGCGACGCTCCTTGGTGAACCACTGCCGGATCTTGTTGCGGGCGCGAGGGCTCTTGACGAACTCGAGCCAGTCGCGGCTCGGGCCGGCGTCGGGCGACTTGGACGTGAAGATCTCGACGACGTCGCCCGTCTGGAGCACCGACTCCAGCGATACGAGCCGGCCGTTCACGCGGGCGCCGATGCAGGCGTGGCCCACCTCGGTGTGCACGGCGTAGGCGAAGTCGACCGGGGTGGCCTCGGCGGGCAGCTGCTGGACGTCGCCTCGGGGTGTGTACGCGTAGACGCCGGCGTTGTTCATCTCGAATCGGAGCGAGTCGAGGAAGTCGACCGAGTCCTCGGTCTCGGACTGCCAGTCGATCAGCTCACGCAGCCAGGCCATGTCCTGGCCGCTGGGAGCCTTGCCGTCGCTGCGTCCGGCCTTGCCGTCCTCCTTGTACTTCCAGTGCGCCGCGACGCCGTACTCGGCGCGACGGTGCATGGCGTTCGAACGGATCTGCAGCTCGACGGCCTTGCCCTGCGGGCCGATCACGGTGGTGTGCAGCGACTGGTACATGTTGAACTTCGGCACCGAGATGTAGTCCTTGAAGCGTCCGGGGATCGGGTTCCATCGCGCGTGCAGCACCCCGAGCACCCCGTAGCAGTCGGCCACCGAGTCGACCAGGATGCGTACGCCGACGAGGTCGAAGATGTCGGTGAAGTCGCGGCCGCGGACCAGCATCTTCTGGTAGATCGAGTAGTAGTGCTTCGGTCGGCCCTTGACGGTGGCCTTGAGCTTGGCGTGCCGCAGGTCGGACTCGACGTCGCCGATGACCCGCTCGAGGAATTCCTCACGCGACGGTGCACGGTCGGCGACCAGCCGCACGATCTCGTCGTAGACCTTGGGGTGCAGGGTCGCGAACGCGAGGTCCTCCAGCTCCCACTTGACGGTGTTCATGCCGAGTCGATGGGCCAGTGGAGCGAAGATCTCGAGGGTCTCGCGAGCGATCCGCTCCTGCTTGTCCTGTCGCAGGTAGCGCAGGGTGCGCATGTTGTGGAGCCGGTCGGCGAGCTTGATGACCAGGACGCGGATGTCGCGACTCATCGCCACGACCATCTTGCGGATGGTCTCGGACTGCGCGGAGTCGCCGTACTTGACCTTGTCGAGCTTCGTGACGCCGTCGACGAGCTGCAGGACCTCGTCGCCGAATTCCTCGCGCAGACGGATCAGGGTGTACGGCGTGTCCTCGACGGTGTCGTGCAGGAGCGCCGCGCACAGCGTCGGAGCGGTCATGCCGAGCTCAGCCAGGATGGTGGCGACCGCGAGTGGGTGCGTGATGTACGGGTCGCCGCTCTTGCGGACCTGGCCCTCGTGCATCTCCTCGGCGATCGCGTAGGCCTTCTCGATGGCGTCGACGTCACCCTTGGGGTGCGTCTCGCGGTAGACCTTCAGCAGCGGGTCGAGCACCGGGTTGGCCGACGATCCACGGCCGATGCGAGCCAGTCGGCTGCGAACGCGCTGCGAAGCGGGCGCCGAGTCGGCCGGCTTCGGTTCGGCCGGTGCCTCGGACGCCTGCGAGCCCACGTCGATGCGTTCGGCCACTGGTCCTCCTGATCTGGGCGTTCTGCCCAGACCTCCATGGTAGGTCAGGACCCGAGAGGGGTCTCCCACCAGCGAAGACTCAGAGGATCTGGTTCAGCAGGGTGGCCGCGGCGGCGATGACCAGCACGGCGACCAGCAGCAGTGCCACGACGCGTACCTGGTGCGGGTTCATGAAATCTCCTGTCGGGGGTGGGTCAGAACGTGGCGAGCGACCGCAGAGGCACGTCGCCCACGCGGGAGCGCCCACCGAGATCCGGCAGCTCGATGGCCACGACGTGACCGGCCACGGTGGCACCGGCCTGCTCGACGAGCGCGGCCGCCGCCTCCAGCGTTCCACCGGTGGCCAGGAGGTCGTCGACGACGAGCACCCGATCGCCCGGCTTGAGGGCGTCGGCGTGGATCTGAACGACCGCCTCGCCGTACTCGAGTGCGTACGAGACGGACAGCGTCTCAGCGGGTAGCTTGCCGGCCTTGCGGACGGGCACGAAACCCGTGCCGAGCTTGAGCGCGACCGGCGCTCCGACGATGAAGCCTCTGGCCTCGATGCCCAGCACAGCGTCGACCGGACCGAGCTCCTCGCCCGCCGCGGCGAGCGCGTCGATGACCGACGCGAACGCCTCCGGCTGGGACAGCAGCGGGGTGATGTCACGGAACGTGACACCCGGCACGGGCCAGTCGGGGATGGGCCGCACCCACCGTTCGATGAGTGCGGTCACATCCGCCATGTCAGTACTCTCAGCGCCCGCGCTCAGGACGAGAGGTTGACCTCGCAGGTGTCCTTGGCGTGCTTCTCGATCGCCTTGGACGCCTTGTCGAACTCGGCACTGTCGAGCTTCTGGAACTCGGTGGCGAGGCCCTGCAGCTTGGCGACATCGACGCCCTCGGGCATCTTGCCTTCCTGCAGCGCCGCGAAGTCGGAGAACTTCAGACCGGCGTCGGCGAGCGCCTTCTCGACCGAGGTGATGCCCTTGTCGAGGGTGGCCCAGTCGTCCTTGATGTCGGTCGGCGCCTCGTCGGCCAGCGTGTGGAACGTCTTGAACGCTTCGTCGAGCTTCGAGACGTCGTTGGAGGTGAGCGAGTCGAACTGCGTCGACGCGGACTTCAGGTCCTTGCAGTATTCGCTGTCCGGGCCGTCGTCGCCGCCCCCGCAGCCGGCGAGGGTCACGGCCACCAGAGCGGCCGACGCGAGAGCGAGTGGGGTCTTCATGGAGTCTCCTTGATCTGCGGAACCGGCTGTTCTCGGAGCCGCGGGTGGGTCCAGCATGTCACGCCGTTGCGCACGGTCAGCGTTGGCCCTTGGGCCGCTTCGAGCGCGTGGTGCGCCTGGGTTGGTTGCGTTTTGCCGCACCCGACGACGCCAGTGGTCGCGATGGCGCTGTCGCGACCGGTACCTTCACCGGCTCGGCCGACTCGTCATCGATCGGCACGGAGGTCGCTTCCGGACCCCGCTTGGACAGGACGCGGGTCGTGTGGGCCTTGACCGCCGGTTCGCGGTCCTTGAGCTGCACGGCCAACGGCGTGGCGATGCAGATGGACGAGTACGTGCCCGCTGCCATGCCCACGAACAGCGCCAGGGCGAGGTCCTTGAGCGGTCCGGTGCCCAGCACCGCGGCACCGACGAGCAGCAGGGCCGCGACCGGGAGCAGCGCCGTGACGGACGTGTTGATGGACCGCACGAGGGTCTGGTTGACGGCCAGGTTGGCCCGCTCGGCGTAGGTGCGCGTCTTGGACGTCAGGACGCCGCGGGTGTTCTCCCTCACCTTGTCGAAGACGACCACGGTGTCGTAGAGCGAGTAGCCGAGAATCGTCAGCAGGCCGGTGACGGTGGCCGGGGTGACCTCGAAGCCGGACCAGGCGTACACCCCGGCCGTGATCAGCAGGTCGTGCGCGAGCGCCACGAGGGCGGCCACGGACATCTTCCACTCCCGGAAGTACGCCCAGATGAACAGCACCACCACCACCAGGAACACGCCCAGGCCCGTGAGCGCCTTGGTGGCGACCTGTTTGCCCCAGGACGGACCGATGAGATTCTGGCTCACCTCCGTGGCGCCGGCGTCGGTCAGCGACTTCTCGATCGTGGTGGCCTGGTCCTGCGAAAGCGCCCCGACCTGGATGCGCACGCTGTTGCTGCCAGAGGTGTTGACGATGGGGTCGCCGGCCTCGGTGACGCCGGACTCCTCGACCGCCGTGGTCATGTCGTCGACGGCGGCGGCGTCGGCCTTCTGGACCTGGGCGGTGAACTCGACGCCTCCCTTGAACTCGATGCCCATGTTGAAGCCGCGCACCACGAAGGCGATCGCGCAGAGCAGGACGATCACCACGGAGATGGAGTACCAGAGCCTGCGGCGTCCGACGAAGTCGAACGAGACGCGCCCGGAGTACAGGTGCTGGCCGAACGTGCTGATGCGTCCCATCAGGCGGTCCCCTCACCAGTAGCGGGTCGGTCCGGCGTGGAACGGCCGATCTCGGTGACCTTGCGGCCGCTGATGCCGAGGTGCGCCGCGTCGAGCCCGGAGAGGCGATGTCCTTCGCCGAAGAACTTCGTGCGGGCGAGCACGGACACCAGCGGCTTGGTGAAGCAGAACACGACCAGCACGTCGATCAGCGTCACGAGGCCGAGCGCGAAGGCGAACCCGCGGACCACGCCGATCGCGAAGATGAACAGGATGAGTGCCGCCATGATCGAGACCGCGTCGGCGGCCAGGATGGTGGCCCGGGCGCGGGTCCACCCGCTCTCGACCGCAAGGCGCAAGGACTTTCCTTCGCGCACCTCGTCGCGCAGACGCTCGAAGAACACGATGAAGGAGTCGGCGGTGATGCCGATCGCCACGATGAGGCCGGCGATACCGGGCAGGGTCAGCGTGAAGCCGACTCCACGGCCGAGCAGGAGCGCCGATGCGTACGTGAGCGCCGCGGCCACGAGCAGGGAGGCGATGGCCACCAGGCCGAGCCCACGGTAGTAGAGCAGCAGATAGACGATGACGAGCACCAGCCCGACGGCACCGGCGATCAGCCCGGCCTTCAGCTGGGTGCCGGCCAGCGTCGGCCCTTCGAACGAGCTGCCGTTCAGCTCGAAGGTGAGCGGGAGCGCGCCGTACTTGAGCTGGTTGGCGAGCGCCTTGGACGACGTCGCCGTGAAGTTGCCGGAGATCTGGGACGACCCGTCGGTGAAGTGGCCGTTGGTGGTGGGCGCGCTGAGCACCTCGCCGTCGAGCACGATCGCGAAGCGGCTGCCTTGGTCGTTGCCCTGCTGCTGCTGCTGGTACAGCGCCTCCGTGACCGTGTCGAACGTCTTCTTGCCCTCGCCCTTCAGCTGAAGAGCGACGACCCACGACACCTGGCTCTGCGGCACGACGGCACTGGCGCTCTTGACGTCGGTGCCTTCGATGACGGTGGGGCTGAGCACCTCGACCTCCCCGGTCTTGGTGTCGCAGGTGACGAGAGGCCGGTCGGCGCGGTCCTCCTGCGGGAGGTTCTTCTTGGCACAGACGAAGCCCTTGGCCTGCGCGTTGAGCGCGTTCAGGCCGGGGATGTACTCCTTCGGCAGGGACTCCACGCCTTCGGTCTCGGCCTGGAGGATCTGCTCGAGCGAGAGCTTCGACCAGTCGACCTTCGCGATGGCGTCGTTCTGCTTCTTGACCTCGGCGGGATCGGCGGGCTTCTGTGCGCTCTGGGCCGAGGCCCACACCAGGCGGAACCGCAGCTGGGCCGTGCGGCCGACCTGGTCGACGATGTCGCTCTCGTCCGAGCCCGGGATCTCGATGATGACCTGGTTGCCGCCCTGGGTGGTGACCTCACCCTCGGTGATGCCGCTGGCGTTGACGCGTTGGTCGATGATGCTGCGCGCCTGAGCCAGCTTCTCGGGCGTGACGTCACCCGAGGTGGCCTTCGCCTGCAGGGTGATGCGGGTTCCGCCCTGCAGGTCGAGGCCGAGGTTTGGCCTCCAGACGCTGTCGTCCTTCGCCGAGGCGGTGGCGCCCAGTACTGCGAGAAGGCCGTACATGCCGACGACCGCTGCCAGGAACACCAGCAGGGTTCGACGAGGCCTGGGGAGGTTGCGCCGAGCGGGCGGACCTGCCATCAGTCGGTGGTTCTCGGCGGGTCGTTGGGCCCGTCAGCGGGCGGCACTTCCTGGGGCATGATGATCTTGGCGACCGCCTGTCGGGCGACGGTGAGGACGACGTCGGACGCCACCCGGATGTCGACCTCGTCGTCACGGACCGCGACGAGCTCGCCGAAGATGCCGCTGGCGAGCATGACCCGAGCGCCGGGCTCCAGGGCGTTCTGCGTCCTCATGAAGTCCCGCTGCCGGTTGCGTGCCGGACGCAGGACCAACAGCCAGAAGGCGATGACGACCAGGACGAGTGGCAGGTACGAAGCCCAGTTGGACATGGGTTGTGCTCCCGAAATCATGTGGAGTCTCGCCGAGTGACGACGGATTGGCCGAGGGCCACCGGGTAGTCTAACCAGCCGCCCCGGGGAAGGCGAAGGGCCTCACTCGTCGGCGTCGGGCTGGTCGAACGACAGCTGGCCCGCGGCGGGTGGCACGAGGCCGAGATGGCGCCAGGCCGGCGGAGTGGCCACCCGACCGCGCGGCGTGCGGGCCAGGAATCCGAGCCGCACCAGGAACGGTTCGGCGATCTCCTCGACCGTCTCGCGCTCCTCACCGACGGCCACGGCGAGTGTCGCGACGCCCACCGGACCGCCGCCGAAGCTCTCGCACAGCGCCGACAGCACGGCGCGGTCGAGACGGTCAAGGCCGAGGTCGTCGACCTCGTAGAGCGCGAGCGCGGCGTTGGCGACCGATTCGTCGACCGTGCCGTCGGCCCGCACCTCGGCGAAGTCGCGCACCCGGCGCAGCAGCCGGTTGGCGATGCGCGGAGTGCCTCGCGAGCGCGAGGCGATCTCGCGTCCGCCGTCGGCGGTGACCTGGAGGTCGAGCAGCCCGGCCGAGCGGTCGACGATGCGGTGCAGCTCGTCGCTCGCGTAGTAGTCGAGCTGGGCGGTGAAGCCGAACCGGTCGCGCAGCGGACTGGGCAGCAAACCGGCGCGGGTGGTGGCTCCGACCACCGTGAACGGCGGAATCTCCAGCGGGATGGCCGTGGCGCCGGGACCCTTGCCGACGACCACGTCGACCCGGAAGTCCTCCATCGCCATGTAGAGCAGCTCCTCGGCCGGGCGAGACATGCGGTGGATCTCATCGATGAACAGGACGTCGTGCTCGTTGACGCCCGACAGGATGGCCGCAAGGTCGCCGGCGTGCTGGATGGCCGGGCCGCTGGTGACGCGCAGTGGCGCGGAGAGCTGGTGGGCGATGATCATCGCGATCGTGGTCTTGCCGAGGCCGGGCGGCCCTGACATCAGCACATGGTCGGGCGTTCGTCCGCGCGCCACAGCCGCCTCGAGCATCAGCGACAGCTGCTCCCGCACGCGCTCCTGACCGATGAGCTCGTCGAGGGTGCGCGGACGCAGCGTGGCCTCGAAGGCCCGCTCCTCGGGTGTGGCCGGCCCCGTGACGAGGTCCGGGTCGAAATCGAGATCGAGGTCGTCGTCCATGTCAGGCCTTCGAGAGCGTGCGCAGGGCGGCGCGCAGCAGGGTCGGGACATCGGGCTCTGCACCGAGCTCGGTGTCGGCAGCAACCGTGTCGACGGCGCGATCGGCGTCACGGGTCGACCAGCCGAGCCCCTGGAGGGCGTCGCGGACCTGGTTGCGCCAGCCCGCTCCCCCGCTGACGACGGACGCGACCGGCGTGCCGACCCGGTCCTTGAGCTCGACGACGATCCGTTCCGCACCCTTGCGCCCGATGCCGGGCACGGCGGTGAGCGCGGCGTGATCCTCACCGGCGATGGCCTGGCGGAGCCGGTCGGGCGGCAGGACGGCGAGCATCGCCTGCGCCACCTTGGGGCCCACGCCGCTGGCCGTCTGGACCAGCTCGAACATGTCGCGCTCGTCGACGTCGGCGAAGCCGTAGAGCGTCTGGGAGTCCTCCCGGACGACCATCGACGTGGCGAGCTCGGCCTCGGCGCCGAGACGCAGGCCGGCGATCGTGCCCGGCGTGCAGAACACGTGGTAGCCCACCCCACCGACGTCGACGACGGCGGCGTTGAGCGTGAGCGCGGCGACCTGCCCGCGCACGAACGCGATCACTGTGCTGTCCTCATCGGGCTGCCGCCTTGGCGACAGCCGCCTCGAGACGGGTGTTGGCTCCGCCGCGCCAGATCTGGCAGATGGCCAGGGCGAGCGCGTCGGCCGCGTCGGCCGGCTTGGGCGGCTCCACGAGGCGGAGCAGGCGAGCCACCATCTGGGCGACCTGGGTCTTGTCGGCACGACCACTTCCGGTGACCGCGGCCTTGACCTCGCTCGGGGTGTGCAACCGCACCTCGATGCCGTGCCGGGCCGCGACGACCATGGCGACTCCGCTGGCCTGGGCGGTGCCCATGACGGTGCGGACGTTGTGCTGGCTGAACACGCGCTCGACGGCGACGACGTCGGGTCGGTGCTCGACGATCGCGGCCTCGATCCCCTGCTCCAGCTGGTGCAGGCGGCGCGCGATGTCGAGGTCGGCCGGGGTGCGCACGACGCCGACGTCGACGAGGGTGAGCGGGCGGCCGACGCTCCCGTCGACGATGCCCACACCACATCGCGTGAGGCCCGGGTCGACACCGAGCACCCTCACCGTCTGCGAACGCATGTTCGACAGACTAGTCGGCGCACGGCGCCCGACTGCGGCGACGCGCCGAGCCCTCAGCCGGCCTGCTCCATGGCCTCGGCCATGACCTCGTCGGAGGCGTCGAGGTTGCTGAAGACGTCCTGCACGTCGTCGAGATCCTCGAGCGCATCGACCAGTCGGAGGATCTTCGTGGCGGCGCTGACGTCGACCTCCACCGTCACGGACGGGACGAAGGAGACCTCGGCGGAGTCGTAGTCCAGACCGGCTTCCTGCAGGGCGGTGCGCACCTGCACGAGGTCGGTGGGCTCACAGATGACCTCGAACGAGCCGTCGAGGTCGTTGACCTCGTCGGCGCCGGCATCGAGCACGGCCATCAGGACGTCGTCCTCGGTCGTCTTCCCACCGTCATGCTCGACCGGGACGATGATGACGCCCTTGCGCGTGAACAGGTAGGACACCGAGCCCGGGTCGGCCATCGTGCCGCCACTGCGGGTCATCGCCGTGCGGACCTCCATGGCGGCACGGTTCCGGTTGTCGGTGAGGCACTCGACGAGCAGCGCCACGCCGCCGGGCGCATAGCCCTCGTAGGTGATCGCGGCGTAGTCGACTCCCCCACCGTCGAGACCGCCCCCACGCTTGACCGCGCGGTCGATGTTGTCGTTGGGCACCGACGACTTCTTGGCCTTCTGGATCGCGTCGTAGAGCGTCGGGTTGCCGGCCGGGTCGGGTCCGCCGGTACGTGCGGCGACCTCGACGTTCTTGACGAGCTTGGCGAACATCTTGCCGCGCTTGGCGTCGATGGCCGCCTTCTTGTGCTTGGTCGTCGCCCACTTGGAGTGGCCTGACATCCCGATCCCTTTCCCAGTTCTATGACGCTGATGCTGTGACGAGGTCCAGGAAGTACCGGTGGATGCGAAGGTCGTCGCCCACCTCGGGGTGGAAGGACGTCGCCATGACCGGACCCTGCTGGACCGCCACGATCCTATCCCCGACGCCGGGTACGTCCACGCTGGCAAGCACCTCCACGTCGGGGCCGACCTCCTCGACCCACGGGGCACGGATGAAGACGGCGTGGACCGGGTCGTCGAAGATCGTGAAGTCGACGTCGCCCTCGAACGACTCGACCTGCCGGCCGAAGGCGTTGCGCCGCACGGTGACGTCGAGCCCGCCGAAGGTCTCCTGGCCGGCGATGCCGTCACGCAGCCGGGCCGCGAGCATGATCATCCCCGCGCAGGTGCCCAGGGTGGGCATGCCGGTCTTGATGCGGTCGGCGAACGCGTCGAACAGGTCGAAGGAGCGGGCCAGCTTGACCATCGTGGTGGACTCCCCACCCGGCATGACGAGCGCGTCGCACCGCTCGAGCTCCTCGAGGCGCCGGACGGCGAACGCGTCGACGCCGAGCTCGGACAGCGCGACGAGATGCTCACGGACGTCACCCTGCAGGGCGAAGACGCCGATCGACGGGGGGCTCACACCACCAGCGTAAGCGGCGGGGCTTCGCGAGCCCCAAGACGACGGCGGTGGTTTTGGGGTGGGCCTTCACCACCGCCGTCGCTCCCTCTCGGTTCCCTCCCGATCGGGATGGGCGAGGGAGGCGTCGGCGCCATCCGCAGACGTGGCGACTCCCTCATTTTGTTGCGTCACGCGGAGACTCCCGGCTCCGTGATCGTGACGCTGAGATCAATATACGACCTCGGTGGTCATTGCACACTTCGATTCATACTGAAAATTCAGTGTGAATGTACGAGTTCACCAACCGCGCTGCAGCACTCACGTGGTGCACGAGGCTGTGGCACCGATGAGAATCGCGAGGACGCGGATGTTCGCGTAGTTCCGTGTCGTGGCGGACTGCCATGAAGTCGCGGTGGCGAGCTTGGAGCGCACCTCGACGGTGAAGTCCACGGTGCCGGCTCCGACGACCAGGCCGAAGTCCAGTAGCCCGGTGTAGGTCGTGCTCGTCGAGCTTCCGGTGACTTGGCGAGTCGAGACCACGTTGCCGTTCGACACACGTCGGAGGATGACCTCGTAGTCGTAGCGCGGGTCCTTCGACGGCCAGCTGATCGTGGCCGAGAGCAGGGCCGACGAGCAGCTGACGCTGTCTGGACGGACCAGCGTGTGGGCTGCGAACGATCCGGTGGTGAGTGAGGCATCGTCGGTGAACGCAGCGACCGTGGGCTGCGACGGCGACGCCGTACCCGCTGCACCCAGGGCGATGACGACCAACGCCGCGGCGGACATCTCGGCGCGGCGGCGTCCTCCACGCGGCTTGGCACTTCCGGGGCCGAAGGCGAGCACCAGCAGCCCTGCGACGACGACTCCACCGATGAGTGCGCCGAGCCGGCTGGTGACCGCCGAGACCACGTACCCGCCGCGCGGAACGGTCAGGAACACCCGGTCGGCCGTGTCGGTGCGGTACGCGACGTCGTCGACCGAGCGGTTCGCGTCTCCCTTGAGGGTCAACGAGTACTGCTCCCCCGCGCGACGCACCTCGACCACACGGTGCATCACCCGGACCCCATCAGGGCTGAGGACGCTCGCGACGTCGCCCTTCTGCAGCTCCGACGGCGGTGCTGGACGCGACAGCGCGAGGTCTCCGGTGGCGATCGCCGGCGCCATCGAGCCTGAAGTGACGACCAGGGGCTTCACGCCGAGGATCGCCGTCATGGCGACCCACAGCAGGCAGATCACTCCGAGGATCGCGCCCGTCGTCAGGATCGCTTCGCGCGCCCGCGTCATGGGAGCTGGACCCCGTTGATCGTGATCGTCGCGGTGGCTGACGCACCTTGAAGGCTGTTGCCCGCTCCGCTGTCGAGCTTGGCGATGACGCAGATGTTCTCAGACGCGCTGGTGGTGATCGTCCTCGACGGCGTCACCACTGTGGTCGCGGTTCCTGCCGAGGTCCCCAGGGTCACGTTGGTGGCGGTCGTCGATCCCGACGAGCAGGAACCGGTGCGGTTGCCCGCCGATACGGTGCCGGCGTTCGACGCAGTCGAGCCGGCCACGACAGTCCAGCGCAGCCCGGAAGCCAGACCGCCGCTGTTCCACGCCTTCGCGGTGTACGCAAGTGGGATCGACCCGGCGTTGCCGATCTTGACGGTCCGCGCGATGCTCTCGCCGGGGATCAGGTCGGAGAGCGCGAATGCGGCATCTGACGTCGTGCCGCCGTTGTTCGCCTGGCCAGAAAGAGCGTCGTTGATCGTCACGTCGAGCGTGCCGGCGGTGAACGAACCCGTGGTGACCGTCGCGTCGTCGGTCCAGTACGCCAGCGTCCCGATCCCGCCGATGCCCGCGATGATGCCAAGGCTCAGCAGACCACGCGTGCGACGTGAACCCAGCAGCGACCGGCGTCCGCGATGCCCGGACGTGGCGGGGATGCGGTGTCGGCCGGCCGCGTCGCGCCTAGCCATGTCGGGCCTCCTCGGACCGCGACTGCCGCCGCACCATGGCGCCAGCCAGCATCAGCGCCGCGCTGGTCAAGCCGATCCACCACGCCGGCGCCCCGGTGTCCGGCAGGAAACCTCCATGATCATCAGAGCCACCGTCGTCGGAGTCTCCATCGTCAGGACCGGTGCTCTCGACATGCTCGACCAGCTGTACGCGAAGGTGCAGCGGGAGCGTCTTCACCTGGCTGTTGTTGCCGGAGGTCGCGGCAAAGGAGACCGTCACATCGATGCGGCGGGTCTCGCCGCCGGGCACGACGCCGTCAGACAGCAGACGGTGGGTGCCTGCTTCGGTGACTGCCGTCCATGCGCCACCGGCGCCCTGAGCATCGACACTGACATCGCCGGTGTCGATGAGCTCGGTCGTGGTGGTGTCGAGAATGTCCACTGCGAGCCGGCCCTGCTGCGAGGTCACGTTGCGGACGTAGAAGGACGACGACCGCGTGTCACCCGGAACCCAACGGACCGTCGAGTCGAACAACGGATCGGAGAGGTCGGTCGTCCACGTCGTACCGTCGCGACTGAGCTGCAGCTCGCCCTCGGCCACAGCGGGCGATGCGGTCAAGGCGAACACGCCAGCGGCGGCGAGCCACATCGCGGGTCTCATGACGCAGCTCTCTCGTGCGAGCCTCGGCCGCGGCGACGATCGCGAGCGGCGCCCACGAACATCGCGAGCGCGTAGGCGGCAAGACCGATCGCGACGATGACGCCAACCAGCTCCCGGCTCTCGCCGGGTACCAGCGAGTTCACCCGCCCCAGATAGGGCACGGAGTACCAGAGCTCGCCCTTGACCTGCACGGGCATGACCCAGCGATCGTCCGGCACATCGTTTCGGTCACCCTTGGTCTGGAAGATGGGCTTACCGTCGGGACCGAAGGCCTGCGCGACGACGCGGTGGGTCACGACCGTCGGGTCACCGGAACGCAGCTGATAGGTGATGACGGTGCCGACACCGATCTCGGCCGGGGCAACAGGTTTGGCGACCACGAGCGTTCCGGGCGGGAGCTGGGGCTGCATCGAGCTCGTGAGGATCGTGTAAGGCGTCGCCGCACCGACGCGCGGCACGACGACGGCCAGCGCGAGCGCGCCGACGACGACGAGGATCACCGCCCACGCGACGACGACGCCGACGATCCCGAGCGCGTCGACGCGCCGACGCGCGCGGACGCGGTCGGTCGTCGGTGCCTCGGGCATCGTCGTCATCGTGTGAAGAGGTGGCCGGCATGGGAAACCGCATCAGCGGCGGCCCACTTCTCTTGGGGAGGCGGCTACCTCAGTGGTTGTCGACCTGGGTGGCCGTGACCGTGAAGTCGGACAACGTCGCCGTGTCGGCCTGGGACAGGTTGTCCACTGATGCGCCGTACGGGAAATCGATCGTGACGACAGCCTCGAGCACGTCGCCATTGTTGGCGCTGCTGATCTGGGTCGCGGCCGCATTGTCCACGGTGAAGGTGCCGCTGGCAGTGAGGACGTCCGACAGGGTGTCGTCACCGCTCACGGTCGGCTGCGTCACGGCGAGATCGGCGAGCAGGTGATCACCGGTGGCCGTGATGTCGAACGTGCAGGTCTTGGTCAGCGTGTCGCCGGGCACGATGCGACCCGACGACGGGTCGAACGCTCCTCCGGGCCCGCCCACGCTGTCGAGGACGAAACCGCCGCACTGGGCGTTGTCGAGCTTGAGCTCACCGCTGGTGATGCTGCCGCCCGGCACGTCCCCAGTGGCGTTCCAGTAGGCAAGCGACCCAGCACCCCCAAGCAGGATGACGCCCGCGGCAGACGCCGCCAAGGCACCCTTGTAGGACTTCTTCATGGTTCTCCCTCAGTCTGCACACAGCAATCCGCCCGAGAATCCGGGCGGACACGGTGTGATGGTTGTGGCTGCAGTGATCAGCCTGAGGGACAAGCAGACGCTCCGCTGGGCAACCCGCATGCTACTGGCAGGAAACTGCTCGGCTTGATCACCTGCCCTGGTCACGAAGGACTAGGGCGT
>CAWIWE010000024.1:0-21116 GCA_963839625.1 uncultured Actinomycetota bacterium
GCCGTCTGTGTCGGGGGGGGCGGTCACGTTGAGCGTCGAGCCTTGACAACGTTGTCATTCCACCCCAACATGGGGGCGTGAGCCGCCGCCCCACCCTCCACGACGTCGCTGCGCATGCCGGTGTCAGCATCAAGACCGTCTCCCGCGTCGTGAACGGCTCGAGCGCCGTGAGCGAGCCCGTGCGGGCCCGAGTGGCGGCGTCGGTGGCCGAGCTGAGGTACGTGCCCAACTCGTTCGCGCGGTCCCTGAAGTCCGGCGGCGGCGACACCATCGGCGTCGTGATGGACTCGATCGCCGACCCGTTCTTCGCATCACTCATCAGCGCCGTGGAGTCGCGCGCGCTCGAGGCCGGGTACACCGTCATCTTCGGCAGCACCGGCTCCGACCCGGACCGTGAGCGTCAGCAGGTCGAGCGGATGGCGATGCAGCGGGTCCGGGCGCTGATCCTCGCGCCGGTGACCGGTGACCACTCCTACCTCGAACAGTTCCGCACCACGCTTCCCATCGTCATGGTCGACCGCCAGGTGGAGATCCCCGGCTACGACATCGTCGCGGTGGACGATCGCGGGCTCACCCGGAGCGCGGTCGACCACCTGATCGAACGGGGTCACCGCCGCATCGCGTTCGTCGGCAACGACGTGCACTTCCCGACCACCGCTCGACGCCTGCGTGGCTACCTCGACGCGCTCGCGGCCGTCGGCGTCGAGCCTGACCCAGCGTGGTATCCGGAAGGACGCGGCGACGAGGACGAGGCGATCGAGCTCGTGCACCGCCTGCTCGCGCTCCCGGGTCCGCCCACGGCGTTCTTCGCGGCCAACCCGCGGGCCGGCATCGGATTGGTCCATGCGCTGCACACGTCCGGTCGCACGGACGTCGCGATGGTCAGCTTCGGCGACTTCCCGTTGGCCACGACGCTCTCGCCGGCGATCACCTGCGTGAACCAGGATCCGCACGGCATCGGTGTCGCCGCCACGGAGCGGGTGCTCGTCCACCTGGACGCCCGTGACGGCGAGCGTCCGCGACGAGCCGCCGCGCGAGCTGATCGTCGACACCGAGCTGGTTCCGCGTGGCTCCGGGGAGCTGGTGCCGGCATGACACCCCTGCGCCTGCAGCCCAACCTCGTCGACCATTTCTACGCCGGCGGTGCTCGCATCGCCGCACTGCGCGGCATCGAGACGACGTCCGATCATCAGCCGGAGGAGTGGATCGCCGCCACCGTGTCGCGGGCCGGCGAGCCGGATGTCGGACCGGCCAGGACGACCGACGGTGACGTGCTGCGCGACCTCGTCGCGGCCGACCCGCGGGCGTGGACGGGCACGGATCTCACCGGCGGCGACACCGGAGTCCTGATGAAGCTGCTCGACGCGGGCCAGCGTCTGCCGGTGCACGCGCACCCGGACCGGGAGTTCGCATCCAGCCACCTCGACTGCGCCTACGGCAAGACCGAGGCGTGGTACGTCCTCGACGCCGACGACGGTGCCGCCGTGCACCTCGGGTGGACCGAGGACGTCGATCCCGACGAGCTGGCTCGGCGTCGCGACGACCAGGACGGTGACTGGATGCTCGACCACCTCCATCGCCTCGAGGTGCGCGCGGGCGACGGCGTGCTCGTACCGGCCGGCGTGCCGCACTCGATCGGCGCCGGTGTGTTCGTGGCGGAAGTGCAGGAGCCGACCGACTTCTCGATCCTCCTGGAGTGGTCGGTGACCACGTCCGGGCGCGACGACTCCCACCTCGGCCTCGGCTTCGACGTCGCGATGCGCGCCGTGTCGCACCGGGCGACCACGATCGACGGCCTTGACCAGCTGGTGCTTCGTGCGACGGACAGCGAGGCGGGCCTGCGATCCGTCCTGCCGAAGCAGGCCGACGCGTTCTTCCGGCTCGATCTCGCTGTCGCTCGCGCAGGCGACACGGCCGCGGTCCCGGCCGGCTTCGCGGCCGTCATCGTGCTCGACGGCGCCGGAGAGCTCGACACGACAGATGGCCCCACTCCGGTCACCCGCGGCGACGTCCTCGCCGTCCCCGCGGCGGCCGGCGACTGGACGGTGCGGGGGGATGCGGAGCTCCTCGTGGCCCGACCCGCACAGACCGAAGGAGAGGCATGACCGAATCACCCATCCTGGAGGCGCGGAGCCTGACCAGGACGTTCGGACGGGTCACCGCGCTGGACGGCGCCGACTTCGACGTGCGCCCCGGCGAGGTCGCCGCCCTCATCGGTGACAACGGCGCCGGCAAGTCGACGCTGGTGAAGGCCCTGTCGGGCAACCTCGCCGTCGACAGCGGCGAGGTGCTCTTCGAGGGCCAGCCGTGCACGATCGACTCCCCGCTGGACGCCAGCGCGCTGGGCATCGAGACCGTCTACCAGGACCTCGCCCTCGCGCCGCACCTCGACCCGTCCGAGAACATGTTCCTCGGTCGCGAGCTGATGCGACCGGGTCTGCTCGGACACCTCGGGTTCATGGACTCGCGGCGGATGCGGACCGAGGCCGGTGAGGCGTTCGAGCGGCTCGG
Organism: uncultured Actinomycetota bacterium; assembly: GCA_963839625.1. Taxonomy (GTDB): domain Bacteria; phylum Actinomycetota; class Actinomycetes; order Propionibacteriales; family Nocardioidaceae; genus Aeromicrobium. The sequence continues at coordinate 2,512 of CAWIWE010000024.1, forward strand.
CGCCACCGTGCGCAGCCTCGTCGCGCCGGTGGGATCGATGTCGGGCGGCCAGCGTCAGGCGATCGCCATCGCGCGCGCCGTGCACTGGGCGAACCGGGTCGTCTTCCTCGACGAGCCGACCGCCGCACTCGGCGTCCGGCAGACCGCCAACGTGCTCGACACCATCCGGCGCGTGCGCGACGAGGGAGTGGCCGTCGTCTTCATCAGCCACTCGATGCCGCACGTCATCGAGGTGTCGGACCGGGTCCAGGTGCTTCGGATGGGCCGCCGGGTGGCCACCTTCACCACTGCGGACACCTCGATGGAGGAGCTGGTCAGTGCCATGACCGGGGCCACTGGAGAAGCGGCATGAGCCCCGACGACGGAGTCGTCTCATGAGTACCGTCGATCCGCGCGCCGACGGGATCCTCACACGAATCGTCCGGGTGCAGGCGTTTCAGATCCTGCTCGTGCTCATCGCGATCTGGCTGGTGTTCGCCGCCCTCGAGCCCGACACCTTCGCCAGCGTCGGCAACATGCGCCTGATCGTGCAGAACGCGTCCATCCTCGCCATCCTCGGCGTGGGCATGACGTTCGTGATCATCACCGCCGGCATCGACCTGTCGATCGGCTCGGTCATGGTCTTCTCTGGCGTCGTGGGCGCCAAGGTGATGATCGGACAAGGCGGCGACGGCTGGGGAACCGCGTCCCTCGGCATCGTCGCTGCGAGCGTCTCCGGCCTGGCGTGGGGCGTGATCAACGGCGTCCTCGTTGCGAAGGCGAAGATCCCGCCGCTGATCGTCACGCTCGGCACCTTGGGCATGGCCCTCGGTCTCGCCCAGATCGTCACCAAGGGCGTCGACATCCGCGACGTGCCCACGGTGATGCAGAGCGAGATCGGCTACGGGAACGTGTTCGGCAACGTGCCGATCCTGGCTGTGATCGCCCTCGTCTTCGTCGTGATCGGCGCCGTCGTCCTGCACCGCACCCGGTTCGGACGTCACACGTACGCCATCGGCTCGAGCGAGGAGGCGGCCCGTCGGGTGGGCCTGAAGGTCGACCGGCACCTGATCAAGGTCTACGCGATCTCCGGACTGTTGGCTGGCGTCGCCGGCATCCTGTCGCTCGCCCAGTTCGGCACCACGGCCATTGCCGGTCAGTCGCAGACCAACCTCAACGTCATCGCCGCCGTGGTCATCGGTGGCACGTCGCTGTTCGGCGGCGTCGGCACCATCTTCGGCACCGTGGTCGGCCTGTTCATCCCGGCCGTGCTCCAGAACGGGTTCGTCATCGTCGGCGTCCAGCCGTTCTGGCAACAGGTCGCCGTGGGCGCCGTCCTGGTCGGGGCCGTCTACATCGACCAGCTCCGCCGCGCCTCGGCCGTACGTGCCGGTGGCGGCCAACCAAACGTCCTGCTCAGGCTGCTGGGCAGGAGAAGCACCTCGACCGAGGAATGAGGAGAAGTCACATGAATCACACATCACGAAGCCTGACCGCCGTCGCGGTCGGCGTGCTCGCCGCCGCGACATTGGCGGCCTGCGGGTCTGACGACGGCGGAGGGGGCTCGAGCTCGGACGCCAAGAACATCGCCTTCATCCAGGGAGTGGCCGGCGACGAGTTCTACATCACCATGCAGTGCGGCATCGAGGCCGAGGCGAAGAAGAGCGGAGCCAAGGTCACGACGCAGGGCCCGGCGAAGTTCGACCCGACCCAGCAGAAGCCCATCGTCGACTCGGTCGTGTCCAGCAAGCCGGACGCGATCCTGGTCGCACCGACCGAGGTCTCGGCCATGCAGGCACCGCTGCAGGCGGCTGCCGACGCGGGCATCGAGGTCGTCCTCGTCGACACGACCGTCAAGGACCCGTCCTTCGCCGTGTCGCAGATCGCCTCGGACAACATCGGCGGCGGCGTCGCCGCATTCAAGGCCATCGAGGAGCTCGCGCCGGACGGCGGCAAGGTGCTGGTCGTCTCCACCGACCCAGGTGTCTCGACCGTCGACGCCCGGGCCAAGGGCTTCGAGGACGCGGCCAAGCGGAACGCGGACTTCGAGTTCCTCGGCGTCCAGTACAGCCACAACGAGCCGGCGCAGGCCGCCAAGATCGTGACCGCGGCGTTGCAGAAGGATCCCGACATCGTCGGCGTCTTCGCGACGAACGTGTTCTCGGCCGAGGGCAGCGCGACAGGCATCCGCCAGGCCGGCAAGCAGGGTGAGGTCAACGTCGTCGGGTTCGACGCCGGACCGGCCCAGGTCAAGCAGCTGCGTGAGGGCACCGTGCAGGCGCTCATCGCCCAGCAGCCGGACGACATCGGCGCGCAGGGCGTGCAGCAAGCGCTGGCGGCCCTTGACGGCAAGTCCACCAAGAAGACGATCGAGACCGGGTCGACCATCATCACGAAGGACAACGTGGACGGGGACGCCAAGGACGCGCTCTACCAGTCGTCCTGCTGACGGACGACCGCCCCGCGATGGGAGCATCGGAGCATGGTGCGGCATCGCGGGGCGGTGGTCGGGGTTCTGCTCGCCGCGGGCGCGGGCAGCCGGATGGGCCGGCCCAAGGCGTTGGTGTCCGACGAACACGGATCGTGGCTGCTCCGGGCCTGCGTAACGCTGCGCAACGGGGGCTGCGACGACGTCGTCGTCCTCATCGGTGCCGAGGCACCCAGGGCTCGCGCCCTGCTCGGTGACCTCCCGGTCGATGTCGTCGAGGCCACCGACTGGGCCGATGGGATGAGTGCCTCGCTCCGGGCCGGCCTCGACCACACGGCCGCCGGCGACGCGGACGCCGCCCTCGTGCACCTCGTCGACCTGCCCGACGTCGGTCCCGACGTGGTGGCCCGGCTGATCCGGGACGCGTCATCCGGTGCCCTGGCTCGTGCTGTCTACGACGGACGGCCCGGTCATCCCGTCCTCATCGGCCGCGACCACTGGGACGGAGTCGTCCAGGAGGCCGTCGGCGACCGAGGTGCACGCGACTACCTGGTCGCGCACGGCGTGCTCGACATCGAGTGCGGCGACCTCGCCGCCGGGCTCGACGTCGATCAGCCGCCCGGTGATGCCGGACCTATGCTGGGCCGATGAGCACCCCTCTCGGCAGTCCCGCCGAGATCGCCGCGCGACTGGGCGAACAGGGATATCTCAGTGACGAGGGACTCTCCACCGTCACCTACCTCGCGTTGTCGATGCACCGGCCGCTGCTGGTCGAGGGCGAACCCGGCACCGGAAAGACGGCACTGGCCGAAGCGCTCGCCGCCTCATTGAGCGTGCCGCTCATCCGGCTGCAGTGCTACGAGGGCATCGACGCCTCCCAGGCGCTCTACGACTGGGACTTCACCCGCCAGATCCTCCACCTCCGCGCCGTCGAGGCCACCGGGTCGGTCGCCGACCCGGCAGCGCTCGAGGAGTCCCTGTTCGACGAGCGGTTCCTCCTCGCGCGGCCGATCCTCCGCGCGTTGCGCGAGAGCCCTGCCGTGCTGCTGGTCGACGAGATCGATCGTGCCGACGACGAGTTCGAGGCGTTCCTGCTGGAGGTGCTCTCGACCCACCAGGTGAGCATCCCCGAGCTCGGCACCATCACCGCCGAGACGCCGCCCATCGTCGTGCTGACGTCCAACCGCACCCGCGAGCTGCACGACGCGCTCAAGCGACGGTGCCTGTACCACTGGATCGACCACCCCGGCCTGGCCCGTGAGACCGCGATCGTCCGGAGCCGCCTCCCCGAGGTGGCCGAGAAGCTGGCCGAGCAAGTCGTCACCGTCGTGCAGCGGCTGCGGTTCGGTGACGAGCTCCTCAAGCCGCCGGGAGTGGCCGAGACGCTCGACTGGGCCCGCGCGCTGCACGAGCTGGGCAGCACCGAGCTCGACCTCGAGAGCGCGGCCGCAACCATCGGCGCTCTCTGCAAGTACCGCGAGGACCTGGAGCGGGTGCGCGCGAGGCTCGACGTGATGCTCTCGGCATGAACGGAGTAGCCGAGCCCGTCGAGGTCTTCATCGGCTTCACCCGCGCCCTCCGCGCTGCCGGGCTGCAGGTCGACCATGCGCACTCCTTCATCGAGGCGGTGGGGGAGCTCGACGCCGGCAGCCGCCGCGACGTGTACTGGAGCGGTCGCGCCACCCTGTGCTCCGGTCCGGACGACCTCGACGTGTACGACGCCGTGTTCGAGCGCTGGTTCTCCAGCGACCGACGCCCACCCAAGGACGAACGCGCCGCCGTCCCGCCGCGACGACTCTCGCCCACATCGACCATCGGCGACGACAACGCCGACCGGGCCGGTGAGGAGCAGGTCATCGCCGTCGTCGCCAGCGCCGAGGAACAGCTGCGGCACCGCGATGTCGGCGACCTCAGCCCGGAGGAGCGGCGCCATCTCGCCCGCCTGTTCGCCGGTCTCGACGCCCGGCTGCCGCTCCGGGCCGGGCTGCGCCGACGGCCGCACCGACGGGGCGACATCGACCCGGGCCGCACGGTACGTGACCAGCTGCGCCGGGCCGGCGAGCCGGGTCCCATGCGTCACCGCCGTCCGCGACCTCGCCCTCGCCGCGTGGTGTTCCTCATCGACGTCTCCGGCTCAATGGAGCCCTACGCCGACAGCCTGCTGCGACTCGCGCACCGCGTCGTCCTCGCGGCGCCGCGCACGACGGAGGTCTTCACCATCGGGACCCGGCTCACCCGCATCACCACGTCACTGCGCATCCCGGACCCGGAGAAGGCACTCGACGTCGCCGGCCGCGCGGTGCCCGACTGGTCGGGAGGCACCCGGCTGGGCGAGGTGCTGCGCGCCTTCCTCGACCGCTGGGGGCAGCGCGGCGTCGCGCGAGGCGCGGTCGTCGTGATCGCCAGTGACGGCTGGGAACGCGGCGATCCCGAGCAGCTGGGCGAGCAGGTCGAGCGCCTGCGCCGGCTCGCCCATGCCGTCGTCTGGGCGAACCCGCACCGTGGACGCGAGGGCTACGCTCCGATCCAGGGTGGAATTGCCGCCGCCCTGCCGCACATCGACGGGCTCGTCGCCGGGCACTCGTTCGCGGCGTTCGCCGACCTGCTGGAGATGGTGGCCGATGCGTGACGTGCTCACGGAGCTGATGGAGGCATGGCGCTCCGATGAAGTCGTCGGAGTCGGCACGGTCGTCGGCACGCAGCGCTCGGCCCCCCGCCCACCGGGCGCCGCCATGCTGGTGATGGCCGACGGATCGGCGGTCGGGTCGGTCTCAGGTGGCTGCGTCGAGGGCGCGGTCTACGAGCTGGCGGAGACGGTCGTCGCGGACGGCACGCCGGTGCTGCAGCGCTTCGGGTTCAGTGACGAGCAGGCGTTCGCTGTCGGGCTGACCTGCGGCGGCATCATCGACATCTTCGTCGAGCCGGTCTCGGCGCTGACGTTCCCAGAGCTCGACCGGATCGCCGAGGACGTGAGCGACGGTCGGCCAGTCGCGATCGCCACCGTCATCGAGCACCCCGACCCCGAGTGGGTCGGACGTCGGCTGGTGGTGCGCCCCGAGGAGGTGGAGGGCACGCTCGGCCTCGAGCGCGCGGATGCGGCCGTGGTCGACGACGCACGGGGCCTGCTGGCGGCGGGCGCCTCACAGGTCGTCACCTACGGCCCCGAGGGTGAGCGCATGGACACCGGCATGCGGGTGTTCGTCTCGTCCTTCCAGCCGCCGGCGCGAATGATCGTCTTCGGCGCGATCGACTTCGCCGCCGCGGTCGCACGCCAGGGCAAGCTGCTCGGCTACGACGTGACGGTGTGCGACGCCCGGCCCATCTTCGCCACGCGCGCCCGGTTCCCCGACGCCGACGACGTGGTGGTCTCGTGGCCGCATCACTACCTCCAGCGCGAGATCGAGGCCGATCGCATCGACGGTCGCACCGTCATCTGCGTGCTGACCCACGACCCGAAGTTCGACGTGCCCGTCATCGACCTCGCGCTGCGACTCGAGGGAGCGAACCAGCCGGCCTTCGTCGGAGCCATGGGGTCACGCAAGACGCACGACGACCGGCTCGTCCGGCTCCGCGAGGCCGGACTGACCGATGAGCATCTCGCCCGCCTGTCGAGCCCGATCGGCCTCGACCTCGGGGGCCGGACGCCCGAGGAGACCGCGGTCTCGGTGGCCGCCGAGATCGTCGCACTCCGGTGGGGCGGCAGCGGCGACCGGCTCACGGAGACCACCGATCGCGTGCACGGTTCGTCCTCGAGCTGAATTCCGTTGTGACGTGGGTCACTGGGTGTGTTTACATGAAAGCCAGCGATCGAGGGAGCGCCACCATGGCATCAACCACGTCCATCACCGTCACGGTTGACGAGGTCGAGTACACCGACGACGTGGAGCCACGGCTCTTGTTGGTGCAGTACCTGCGAGAGCGACTCGGCAAGACCGGAACCCTGGTCGGCTGCGACACCAGCAACTGCGGGGCCTGCACCGTCCACTTCGATGGCTCGAGCATCAAGTCGTGCACGATGCTCGCCGTCCAGGCCGACGGACACGAGGTCACCACGATCGAGGGGCTGTCCCAGAACGGTGAGCTGCACCCGATGCAGGCGGCCTTCCACGAGAGTCACGCACTGCAGTGCGGCTTCTGCACGCCGGGCATGATCATGCAGGCCGTCGACCTGGTGAAGGAACATCCGAGTCCTGACGAGCAGACCGTCCGCGACGGACTCGAGGGCAACCTGTGCCGGTGCACGGGCTACCAGAACATCGTCAAGGCTGTACAAATGGCCGCCTCCGGCGAGGGCCAGATGGCGGGTGATCAGGCATGACCGCCACCGAGACCACAGACGCCCAGCCGGAGATCGGAGCCTCCCGGCGCCGCAAGGAGGACCAGCGGCTCATCACCGGCCGCACCCGCTACACCGACAACATGACGCTGCCCGGCATGCTCCACCTGGCGGTCGTCCGGAGCCCGTTCGCCCACGCCACCATCACGGCCATCAACGTCGACGAGGCGAAGGCCTCACCCGGCGTCGTGGCCGTCATCACCGGCGCCGACGTCGCCGACATCCAGGGCAGCCTGCCGAACGCCTGGCCGATCACCGAGGAGCAGAAGGCACCACCGCACCCGGCGATCGCCGTCGACCACGTCGCCTTCGCCGGCGAGGTCGTAGCCTGCATCGTCGCGCGCTCCGCGGCCCAGGCCCGTGACGCCGTCGAGCTCGTCGACATCGACTACGACGAGCTGCCGGTGGTGCTCGGCATCGAGGCGGCGGCCTCAGATGAGGTGCTCGCCCATCCCGACCTCGGCACCAACCGGTCCGCCACCTGGATCTTCGACTCCGCCGAGGCCGGCACCGGCGGCGACGTCGAGGAGGCCATCTCCGGCGCCGAGGTCCTGATCGAGCGCACCATCGTCCAGCAGCGGCTGATCCCGGCATTCATCGAGCCGCGATCGACCATCGTCGACCCGACCGGTGAGCAGATCACCATGTGGTCGTCCACCCAGGTCCCGCACATCCTGCGGCTGATGCTGGCGATGGTCCTCGGCTTGTCGGAGTCGAAGGTCCGCGTCATCGCGCCCGACGTCGGAGGCGGATTCGGAGGCAAGCTGCAGGTCACGCCGGAGGAGTTCATCACCATGATGGCGGCCCGGCAGACCGGCAAGCCGTGCAAGTACACCGAGACCCGCAGCGAGTCGCTGATGGCCGCTCACCACGGCCGGGCGCAGGTGCAGAAGCTGCGCCTCTCGGCCACGAAGGACGGCATCGTCACCGCGCTCGACGTCCGCATCCTCGCCGACATGGGTGCCTACCTCGGCATCGTCTCCTCGGGCGTACCGATCCTCGGCGCCTTCATGTACAACTCCATCTACAAGTTCCCGGCCTACCGGTTCGAGTGCACGAACGTGTTCACGAACAAAGCCTGGACCGACGCCTACCGTGGCGCCGGGCGACCGGAGGCGACCTTCGCCATCGAGCGGCTCATGGATGAGCTCGCCGTCGAGCTCGACATGGATCCGCTCGAGCTACGCCGGAAGAACTGGATCGGGCACGACGAGTTCCCGTTCACCACGGTCGCCGGGCTCGAGTACGACACCGGCAACTACGAGGCCGCCACCGACAAGGCGGTCGAGCTGTTCGGCTACGACGAGCTCCGCACGGAGCAGAAGCGTCGCCGCGACGCCGGGGAGCGGGTGCAGCTCGGCATCGGCATCTCCACCTTCACCGAGATGTGCGGCCTCGCTCCGTCACGGGTGCTCGGCGCACTGAGCTACGGGGCCGGAGGATGGGAGCACGCAGACATCCGGGTGCTGCCCACCGGCAAGATCGAGGTCGTCACCGGCGCCAGCGCCCACGGCCAGGGGCACGAGACGGCGTGGAGCCAGATCGTCGCCGATCGCCTCGGGGTTCCGTTCGAGGACGTCGAGATCCTGCACGGCGACACCCAGGTGTCGCCCAAGGGTCTCGACACGTACGGATCCCGCTCGCTCACCGTCGGTGGCATCGCGCTCGTGCACGCCGCGGACAAGGTCGTCGAGAAGGCCAAGACCCTGGCCGCGCACCTGATGGAGGCCAACCGGGACGACATCGAGTTCGCGAGCGGGCAGTTCACCGTCAAGGGCACCGACCAGGGGATGGGGCTCGGTGAGCTCTCGCTGGCGGTCTTCACCGCGAGCAACCTGCCGGACGGGTTCGAGCCGACGCTCGACTCCGACGCCACCTTCGACCCCGAAAACTTCTCGTTTCCGCACGGCACGCATCTCGCGGCCATGGAGGTCGACACCGAGACCGGCGAGACCACGATCATGAAGTACGTCTGCGTCGACGACATCGGCAACGTCGTCAACCCGATGATCGTCGAGGGGCAGGTGCACGGCGGACTCGTGCAGGGCATCGCCCAGGCGCTGTTCGAGGAAGCCGTTCACGACGACGCGGGCACGCTGGTCACCGGCTCGTTCGTCGACTACCTCGTGCCGAGCGCGCCAGATGTGCCGTCATTCACGACCGACCGCACCGAGACGCCGTCGACCACCAACCCGCTCGGCGTCAAGGGTGTCGGCGAGGCGGGCACCATCGCGTCGACGCCCGCGATCGTCAACGGCGTCATCGACGCACTCCGCCATCTCGGCGTCACCGACATGGTCATGCCCTGCTCGCCGTTCCGGGTCTGGTCCACGATCCAGGAGGCGTCCGGAGCGACCCCCGAGCAGACCCAGCCGAAGAGTCCTGAACAAGTCGGCATCAACACCAGCGGATCGGTCCCGACAGGAGACGTCCAGTGATTCCCTCAGCGTTCGACTACCTGGCACCCACCACACTCGACGAGGCGCTGTCGGCGCTCGCGGAGGCGGGCGACGAGGGCAAGATCATCGCCGGCGGGCAGAGCCTGCTCCCGGTGATGAGGCTCCGGCTGGCCGCTCCGGAGATGGTCATCGACCTCGGCCGGATCACCGAGCTGCGGGGCGTGCACGACGACGGCGAGGCCATCGTCATCGGTGCGATGACACCGCACCACATCGTCGCCGGCGACCCGCTCGTCGCCGAGCACGCCGCCCTGATCGCCAAGGCGACCGAGACGGTGGCCGACCCGCAGGTCCGTCACCGAGGAACGTTCGGTGGCGCGGTCGTGCACGCCGACCCGGCCGGTGACCTGCACGCTCCGGCGCTCGCACTGGATGCCGAGTTCGAGATCGCCGGACCCGGTGGACGTCGCACCGTCCCGGCCGCGGAGTTCTACGTCGATCTCTTCACGACTGCCGTGGGGGAGGACGAGATCCTCACCAGCGTGCGGGTGCCGAAGACCACCGGGTGGGGTGCGGACTACCAGAAGTTCACCCGGGTCAAGCAGCAGTGGTCGATCGTCGGGGTGGCCGCAGCGGTCCGGGTCGACGGCGACAGCATCGCGGAGGCCCGCATCGGCCTGACGAACATGGGATCCACGCCCATCCGGGCGAGCGCGGTCGAGCAGGCCCTCGACGGCTGCGCACTCGACGAGGCCGCCATCGCGGCGGCCACGGCGTCGGCGGGGGAGGGCACCAACCCGCCCTCCGACACCAACGGCGACGCCGCCTACAGACGCCACCTCGCCGGCGTGTTGACGGCTCGGGCTGTGAGCACCGCCGGCGGGGTGGCTCCATCGGGCGCCGGAGCCGCCTGATGGATCTGAGCCACCGGTTCGTCGTTCCAGCCTCGGTCGAGATGACATGGGCGGCGTTCAACGACCTCGAGCGCATCGCTCCGTGCTTTCCCGGCGCCACCATCACGTCCGTCGAGGGCGATGACTTCTCCGGCTCGGTCAAGGTGAAGCTCGGCCCGATCGCCATGCTCTACAACGGCTCGGGCACGTTCGTCGAGCGCGACGAGTCGCAGCACCGGGCGGTCATCAAGGCCACGGGCAAGGACAAGCGTGGCAACGGCACCGCTGGCGTCACCGTCGTGGCCCACATGCTGCCCGAGGGCGAGGGCACGGCCGTCGAGCTGACGTCCGACCTCTCCATCACCGGCAAGCCCGCGCAGTTCGGCCGTGGCGTCATGCAGGACGTCAGCGACCGGTTGCTCGGTCAGTTCGTCGACTGCATCGCGGGCCAGCTGGGAGAGGAGACCCCTGCCGCGCAGCCGGTCGAGCCGGTCGCGAGCGAGCGGGTCCCCACCGACGAGACCGGCGTCGCACCACCGTCGTCGCCGGCACCGTCCTCGCCACGGTCGCAGCAACCGGCCGCGGCCGAGCTGAACCTGATGTCCACGGTGCTGCCCGTGATGCTGCGGCGCTACGGGCTCCCGGTCGCCGGCATCGTCGTGCTCGCCGCCATCATCTGGTTCGTCGCGCGTTAGCTCTCCCCGATGTGCGTGCGCACATCGAGCAGCTCAGGGAAGAACGTCAGGTCCAGCGCGCGACGCAGGAAGTCGACGCCGCTGGAGCCGCCCGTCCCACGCTTGTGCCCGATGATGCGCTCCACCGTCTTGAGGTGCCGGAACCGCCAGAGCTGGAAGCTCTCCTCGACGTCGACGAGCTCCTCGCTGGCCTCGTACGCCTCCCAATGCTGGTGCGGATCGGCATAGATGCGGCGGAACACCTCCACCACCCCCGGATGCGCCTCGTACGGCTGGGAGACATCTCGATCCAGCACCTCGGCGGGCACGGCGTGGCCGTGGCGCGCGAGGAGCTGCAGAAAGGCGTCATAGAGGCTGGGCGCGGCGAGATCGGCCGACAGCTGGGCGTGCAGCGCCTCGTCGTGGGCGAAGACGCCGATCATCGCCGGGTTCTTGTTGCCCAGCAGGAACTCGACCGTGCGGTACTGCGGGGACTGGAAGCCGGAGGCCTTGCCGAGGTGATCGCGGAACTGCACGTACTCGACCGGGGTGAGGGTCTCGAGCACCGACCACTGCTCGAACAGCTGCTTCTGGATGGCCTTGATGCGGGCGAGCCGCTTGAGCGCGGGGGCGATGTCGTCGACGTCGAGCAGACCGATGGCCGAGCGCAGCTCGTGCACCAGCTGTTTGAGCCACAGCTCGGTGACCTGGTGCTGGATGATGAACAGCATCTCGTCGTGGTGGTCCGAGAGCGGCTGCTGGGCGGACAGCAGAGCGTCGAGGTGCAGGTACCCCGCATACGTGAGCTCACCCTGCAGGTCCGTGGCCACCCCGTCCTCGATCGGCCGGTACGACGTCATCCGACCACGCTAGCCCGTGCGGTGAACCCTAGGACGGCAGCTCGACCGCGTCGAGCGCCAGCAGGATGGATCCGACGGCGGACGACTGGTCGCCGAGTGCGGCTCGTTCCACCCGGATCTCGCGCTCGACCGGCTCAAGGGCGTGCCGTCGCATCCCGTCGCGGACGCCGTCGAGCAACAGATTGCCCGCGGCGGCGAGGTCGCCACCGACGACGATGATCTCCGGACCGATGAGGTTGGCGATCATCGCCGCGGCCCGGCCCAGGTGGCGCCCGGCGTCCTCCATCAGCCGGCGCGCGCTGACGTCCTCCGCCTGGGCGAGCTCGACGAGGCCGGCGATCGTGATGTCGGGCTGGAGGGGTGCGAGCTGGTTGACCAGGGAGAACCCGCCGACATACGCCTCGAGACAGCCGCGGCTGCCGCACCGGCACAGCGGGCCGTTCTCGTTCATCGTCATGTGGCCGATCTCGCCGGCGGTGCCGAGCCCGCCGCGGTAGACGCGACCGTCGAGCACGAGGCCGGCGCCGACACCGGACGCGATCTTGAGGTAGACCATCGACGAGAGGCCGACGCCCGCACCGACCCGGGACTCCGCGAGGGCGCCGAGATTGGCGTCGTTGTCGGCCACGGTGGGAACGTCGAACACCGCGCCCGCGGCCTCGGCCGCCTGCACGCCGACCCAGCCCGGCAGGATCGAGCCGGAGTCGATGACTCCGGTACGACCGATGGGCGACGGCAGCCCGAGGCCGACGGCCTGCAGCGCGCCGTGCGTCTTCTGAAGGTCGGAGAGCAGGCCCTTGAGCAACCGGCGCGCGAGCGCCAGGCCCTCCTTGTGCGCATGGTCGTTGTCGAGCGGCCGAGCCTTGGTGGCGATGACCTGGCCGGCGAGGTCGCCGATCGAGACCTGGACGTGGGAGTGCCCGAAGTCGACACCGGCCACGAGGCCGGCCTGGCGGGAGATGCGCACCGTTGCGCCGCGGCGGCCCGAACCGGCGGTCTGCTCGAGGAATCCGGCCGTCGAGAGGACCCGGACGATGTTGGAGACCGTGGCCGGCGCCAGCTCGGTGAGCCGGGAGATCTCGGCCTGGCTGAGCTCGTTCCCGGCTCGGATCGCGTCGACGACGCGATGCTGGTTCGCCGTGCGCAGCGACGCGGTCGAACCCGGGGCAGACATGGGGACACTCTGACTGACAGACCTGTAGTCGTCAAGACATGGAGACAAAACCCGCTAGGTGACGTTTATGAGACGATTAGTGTTCAAGTCTTGACGGCAACGGTGTGACGGGCAACACTGTTCAGAACTTCGGCGCACACGGGTGCGTCCAGACAGTTCCTGGAGGAATGGTGAACAGAATTACACGCGCCGCCGTCTTGACGGCCGCAGCTGTCCTGTCGCTGGGGGCCCTGGCCGCCTGTGGCTCGAACAGCGACGACGGGGACTCCGGAGGCGAGGGCAAGACCATCGCCCTGCTGCTCCCCGAGACCAAGACCACCCGCTACGAGGCGTTCGACAAGCCGCTCTTCGAGAAGAAGATGAAGGAGCTGTGCTCCGACTGCAAGCTCAACTACCTCAACGCCGACCAGGATGCGTCGAAGCAGCAGCAGCAGGCTGAGTCGGCCCTCACCAACGGTGCGTCGGTGCTGGTTCTCGACCCGGTCGACGGCAAGGCCGCCGCCGGCGTGGTCAAGTCGGCGCAGTCGTCCGACGTCCCGGTGGTCGCCTACGACCGCTTCGTCGAGGGCGCCGACTACTACCTGTCCTTCGACAACGAGACCGTCGGCAAGAAGCAGGGCGAGGCACTCGTCGAGGCCACGGGCGACAAGGGCGAGATCCTGATGCTCAACGGTGCCCCCACCGACCCGAACGCGGCCCAGTTCAAGAAGGGCGCGCACAGCGTGCTCGACGGGAGCAACCTGAAGATCGCTGCCGAGTACGACAACCCCGACTGGACGCCGGAGAACGCACAGAAGTTCACCAGCAGCCAGCTCAACAAGATCGACCCGGGCGACATCGCCGGCGTCTATGCCGCCAACGACGGGCAGGCCGGTGGCGTCTACGCCGCGCTGCGTGCCGCGGGCGTCAAGGAGATGCCGCCGATCACGGGTCAGGATGCCGAGCTCGCAGCGATCCAGCGCATCGTCTCCGATCAGCAGTACATGACGATCTACAAGCCGATCAAGGTCGAGGCCGACAAGGCCGCCGAGACCGCGGTCGCGATCGTCAACGGTGACGACGTCACGGGCACGACCGACTTCCAGGGCGTCAAGTCCTTCATCTTCGACCCGGTGGTCGTCACGAAGGACAACGTCAAGGACACGGTGGTGGCGGACGGCTTCTACAAGGCCGCCGACATCTGCACCGCGGACTACGCGAGCGCCTGCGCGGACGCCGGCGTCAGCTGAGTCAGGTCAGGAGCGGGACAGGGCCACCCCCTGTCCCGCTCCTTCCACACCCGCACCCGGAAAGGTTCTAGGGTCTGCCCATGACTGCCACCGCAACTGCACCCGTGCTCTCGATGACGGGCATCGGCAAGCGATTCGGCGCCGTGCAGGCGCTCAAGGACGTCGCGATCGACGTGCATCCCGGCGAGGTCGTCGCCCTCGTGGGCGACAACGGCGCCGGCAAGTCGACGCTCGTCAAGATCATGGCCGGGGTCTACACCGCCGATGAGGGCGAGATGGTCTTCGACGGCAAGCCGGTCACGATCAACGGCCCGAAGCAGGCGCAGGACCTGGGCATCGCGACGGTCTTCCAGGACCTCGCCCTCTGCGACAACCTCGACGTCGTCGCCAACCTCTACCTCGGCCAGGAGCACACGGCCGGCGGCACGTTGGACGAGGTCGAGATGGAGAAGCGCTCGTGGGAGCTGCTGCGCCAGCTCTCCGCCAAGATCCCGTCGGTGCGCATCACCATCGCGTCCCTGTCCGGCGGCCAGCGACAGACCGTCGCCATCGCCCGCAGCCTCGTGGGCGACCCCAAGGTCGTCATGCTCGACGAGCCCACCGCCGCGCTGGGTGTCGCCCAGACGGCCGAGGTGCTCAACCTCGTCGAGCGCCTGCGCGGTCGTGGCCTCGGTGTGGTGCTGATCAGCCACAACATGGCCGACGTCCAGGCCGTCGCCGACCGCATCTACGTGCTGCGGCTCGGACAGAACGGTGCGGAGTTCTCGATCGACGATGTCACCACCGAACAGCTCGTCGCCGCCATCACCGGCGCCTCGGACAACGTGGTCTCGCAGCGTGCCGCTCGAGGCGAGGAACCGCTGGCACCGGAGGACATCACTCCGGACGAACCGACCACGGAAGGTCCGGAAGCATGAGCACCTCGCTGGACAAGAGCGACGAGCGGCTCACGGTCGACTCCTCACCCCGCGCCCTGCTGGACGGCTTCATGCGACGCATCCGGTCCGGCGACCTCGGCATGATGCCGGTGATCATCGGCCTGATCGTCATCTGGATCGTGTTCTACACCCAGAACTCGCGGTTCCTGTCCTCGCGCAACCTCGTCGAGCTGAGCCTCGACTCCGCCACCATCGGGATGATCTCGATCGGCGTGGTGCTGGTCCTCCTCCTCGGCGAGATCGACCTGTCGATCGGGTCGGTCAGCGGCGCATCAGGAGCGATCCTCGCCGTGCTGCTCGTCTACAAGGGGTGGCCCCTTCCCACGGCGATCCTTGCGGCGGTCGCCACCGGCCTGGCCATCGGTGTCCTGTACGGCCTGCTCTACACCCGATTCGGAGTGCCGAGCTTCGTCATCACGCTGGCGGGCCTGCTGGGCTTCCTCGGTCTCCAGCTGTCGGTGCTGGGCAGCAACGGCACCATCAACCTGCCGGTGAACTCGTGGCTCGTCGACTTCGCCAACTTCAAGTTCCTCCCGCCCGTCGTCTCGTACGTGCTGGCCGCGCTGGCCGGGGTCCTGTACTTCGTGGGGCGAGCGGCCACGATCCGTCGCCGCAATGCGGCGAACCTGTCCGCGCCGTCGATCCGCAGCGTCGCCATTCGGGCGGTGCTGATCGCCGCCGCGATCGCCGCAGGTGCCTACTACCTGAACATCGACCGTGGCATCGGCTGGATGCCGCTGCTGTGGGTCCTCACGGTCGTGGTCGTCGACCTCGTGCTGCGCCGCACCAGCTGGGGTCGCCACGTGTTCGCCGTCGGCGGCAACGAGGAGGCGGCCCGGCGGTCGGGCATCGGCGTCGAGCGGATCTACCTCTCGGTGTTCGCGCTGTGCTCGGGATTCGCGGCCCTCGGCGGCGTGCTCGCGGCGGCCCGGCTGCAATCGGTCGCGCAGTCCAGCGGCGGCACGGACACCAACCTGATGGCGATCGCCGCGGCGGTCATCGGCGGCACCAGCCTGTTCGGCGGCCGCGGGTCGGCGTACGCCGCGCTCTTCGGGATGCTGGTGCTGCAGTCGATCACCAGCGGGCTCAACCTCATCGGCGTCGAGGCCGAGGTCCGCTACATGGTCACCGGGGCCGTGCTGCTCCTGGCCGTCACGATCGACTCCTTGTCGCGCCGGGCCCGCAAGAGCAGCGGGCGCGGCTAGGAATTCACGGGCTTCAGGGCACGCCTGCCTGCTCTGGACCCGCATGGCAGGCTGGGGCGCATGTCGTTGATCGAGGCCACCGGGCTCGGCAAGTCCTACGGGGCCACCCGCGCCGTCGACGGGCTCAGCTTCACCGTGCGGCCGGGCAGCGTCACGGGATTCCTGGGTCCGAACGGATCGGGCAAGTCCACGACGATGCGGCTCATGCTCGGCCTCGACCGGGGCGAGGGCAGCACCACGTTCGACGGCCGCAAGTTCACCGAGCTCGACCACCCGATGCGCCACGTGGGCGCGCTGCTGGAGGCCAAGCCGTTCCATCCGACCCGGCGTGCGCGCGACCACCTGCGGATGCTGGCGGCCGCCAACGGCGTCAGCAATGCCCGGGTCGACGAGGCGCTGGGGCTCGTCGGGCTCGAGTCGGTCGCCGATGGACGACCACGCAAGTTCAGTCTCGGCATGGGGCAACGCCTCGGCATCGCCGCCGCGCTCCTGGGCGACCCGCACACCCTGCTGCTGGACGAGCCGAGCAACGGGCTCGACCCCCAGGGCATCACCTGGTTGCGCACGCTGCTCAAGCACCTCGCCGGCGAGGGCCGGTCGGTGTTCGTCTCCAGCCACCTCTTGCAGGAGATGGCCGTGCTGGCCGACGAGCTCGTCGTCATCGGACGCGGGCGGCTGGTCGCCAACGGCCCGGTGGCCGACTTCGTGTCCTCGAGCGGCCTCGGCACCATCGAAGTGACGTCGCCCGACCTGGACGTCCTGCTCCCGGTCCTCAAGGGCCGCGGCGCCACGGTCGTCGGTTCAGGGGAGTCCGTCTCGGTGACGGGTCTCGACGCCGCAGCGATCGGAGACGCAGCCCACGAGTTCGGCGTGCGCCTGCACCAGCTGGTCACGCGTCAGGCGACGCTTGAGGAGGCCTTCCTGTCGGCCACCGACAAGGATGAAGAGTTTCGGGGGCGCGACCAGTGATCGACGCCCTGCGTTTTGAGTTCGTGCGTCTGCGCACGATCCGTTCCACCTACTGGCTGATCGGCATCGCCCTGATCTTCCAGCTGGCGATGACCATGCTGATCGGTTCGCGGGTCCCGTCCTCCGGCCCGCTCTCCGGCGGCGACGAGGCGTTCGCCATCCTGGTGACGATCGGCGCGTCCACGGGAATCGCGCCGCTGTTCATCGCGTACATCATCGGGCTCATCGGTGTCTTCTCGATGGGCCACGAGTACCGGCACGGGATGATCCGCGCCACCCTGACGGCGATGCCGAGCCGGCCGGTCGTGCTCGCCGCGAAGGTCCTGGTGGTCGCGGCCATCTCGGCTCTCGCGGCACTGGCCTGCGTCCTGATCGCGCTCCTGAGTGTCTGGGTCTTCGACGTGGGCATGCCGACGGCCACGGGATTCCGCGAGATCACCCTCGGCACGCTGATCTTCACGGCCCTGTTCTCGATCTCGGGCCTGGCCCTCGCGGCGATCACCCGCAACCAGACCGCGGCGGTCGCCCTCATGCTGCTGTTGCCCACGGTGATCGAAGCGATCATCAAGGCCATCATCCTGTCCATCAAGGCGACGTCCGATGACCCACGCAGTCAGGACGGCCTGGTGGAGCTGGTCAAGTTCCTGCCCTACGACGCGGGTGGCCAGATGTACACTCGGCTGTCGGTCGGCGACATGCTCGAGATCTTCGGTGTGGTCCCCTTCGGACCTCTCGGTGGCGGCTTGGTGATGGGGACGTTCGTCGCGATCCTGCTGGGCATCAGTGCCGCCCTTTTCCTGCGGCGGGACGCCTAGCCAGTCGCTGACGCTGCAAATCCCGGACGTTTGGCGCGTCATGACCGGTGAGCTCGGTCCTCTCTAACCCTGAGGACCTCACCACGCGTGGATCCCTCGCCGTGACACCTGTCAACCGACCGAAGGATTCCTGTGCGCGCCTCCCGACTTCGACGCCTGCGACGGTTGGGGTCCGTCCTCGTGCTCACCTGCTTGCCGGCCGCCGCACTGGTGAGCTCGCCGGCCCACTCCGCCGTCGTCTACGACGGTTCGGCCGCGCATCGTGCCGCCGCGTCGTGCTGGGAGATCAAGCAGAACCAGCCGAACGCCTCTGACGGGCGCTACTGGCTCATCACGCCGCAGCTGAAGGCGCCGGCACAGTTCTACTGCGACATGACGACCGACGGTGGCGGCTGGGTGCTCGTCGGCCGCGGTCGCGACGGCTGGTTCTGGGACGGCAGTGGCAGGGGCACGACCGATCAGGTGTCCGCCACGGTCACCGGGACGGGCGCCTTCTCGCCGCGTCAGCTGTCGAACGCGACGATCGACGGTCTCCTGGGCGGCCGTCGCCTGGACTCGCTCAGCGAGGGGGTTCGCCTGCGCCGTGCCACCAACACCGCCGGCACGAGCTGGCAGGAGACGCGGTTCACCTTCAAGTCCCGCGACCGGTGGTCGTGGGGCTTCGGTGCCGGCCATCCGATCGCGTCGTTCAACATCGGTGGCTCGA
>CAWIWE010000025.1:0-13335 GCA_963839625.1 uncultured Actinomycetota bacterium
AGAGCGGATTCGGGGAGGAGCTTGCGACGGAGTCCCCTATCCTCCGCCGAACGTGACCAATGCCCCGCTGGTGAAATGCAGCTCGAGCCGGCGGAGGCTTGCCTCCGCACGCAGGCCGCCAAGCTCGGCCGGACGGCACCAACCCGGCGCCGGACGCCCGACGCGCCCTCAGCGCCGTCGCCTGAAGATGTTCTTGATGATCTCGCGGGCGAGCGTTCGTCCGGCCTCGCCGGCGGCCTTCTCCATGGGCGTCTGACGTTGCGACCTGGTCGTCGTGCGGGTGCGGGTCGACCGCTCACGCCGCGAGTGACTCTTGATCTCGTCGGCCCAGCGTTCTTCTTCCTCCTTCTTCCTCTGCTCGGCCGCCGCGGCCGCTTCTCGCCCATCCAGCGTCTCCGTGGCCGAGGGTGGGTTGACGGCCGTGCCGTACTTGGCGAGCAACGGCGAGGCGGCGACCGTGGCCTGGATCGTCGCGGCCGGCGTCGGCTCCATCGAACCCTGCGGCGCGCGCACCCGCGTCCAGGCCACCGGCGACGGCGCGCCCTTCTCGTTCATGACGGTGACGATGGCCTCGCCGATCGACAGCTGGGTGAGCACTTCCTCCAAGTCATAGGTGGTGTGCGGGTAGGTGGACACGGTGGCCTTGAGCGCCTTCGCGGCGTCGGGCGTGTGGGCACGCAGCTGGTGCTGCACACGCGAGCCGAGCTGGGCCAGCACGTCAGAGGGCACGTCCTTGGGCGTCTGGGTGACGAAGAAGACGCCGACCCCCTTGGACCGGATCAGGCGGACGGTCTGCGCGACCTGCTCGAGGAAGTCCTTCGACGCGTCCTTGAACAGCAGGTGGGCCTCGTCGAAGAAGAACACCAGCTTGGGCTTGTCGGTGTCGCCGACCTCGGGCAGCTCCTTGAACAGCTGGCTGAGCAGGTACATCAGGAACGTCGAGAACAGGGCCGGCTTGTCCTGGACGCTCGGCACCTCCAGCAGCGAGACGATGCCCTTGCCGTCCGACGTGGTGCGCAGGAAGTCTGACGTCACGATCTCGGGCTGGCCGAAGAACACGTCGGCGCCCTGGTCGGCGAACGCGATCAGCTCACGCAGGATGACACCGGCGGTGGAGGCTGACAGTCCGCCGAGCTTCTTCAGGTCCGCCTTGCCGGTGCCGGTGAGGTAGATGAGGACGGACCGGAGATCGCCGAGGTCGACGAGCGGCTGGTTCGCCTCCCGGGCGTAGTGGAACACCAGGCTGAGGGACGACTCCTGGGTCTCGTTGAGCCCGAGCACCTTCGACAGCAGCAGCGGTCCGAACGTGTCGACGGACGCCCTGATCGGGACGCCCGTGCCGAGACCGCCGAGCGTGAAGTACTCGGTGGGGGACGCGGTCGGTTGCCACTCCTGGCCGATGCTCTCGCAGCGCGCCGCGAGCTTGTCGTTCGAGACGCCTGCCGACGCGATGCCTGACAGGTCGCCCTTGATGTCGGCGGCGAACACCGGCACGCCCTGCGCGGCGAGCTGCTCGGCGAGCACCTGCAGCGTCTTGGTCTTTCCGGTACCGGTCGCGCCCGCCACCAGCCCGTGCCGGTTGAGCATGCCCAGCGGGATGCGCACCTGTGCCTCGGGCACCGCGTCGCCGTCGACCAGCGCGCCGATCACCAGGGCGGGGCCCTCGAACGCGTATCCGGCCTTGACGGTCTCGACGATGTCCGACCCCTTGGTCGTTGAGCCGACCGGCTCAGTCTCGACGGCAGCGGTGGCCTCCTCCTGCTGCGCCGCCGCCTTCGCGAGCTCATCGGCCTTCTTGCGGGCCGCCTCCGCCGCCTCCTCGGCCTCGGCCGCAGCCTGCGCGGCCTCCTCGGCGGCCAGCCTCGCGTCGTCGCTCGTCGTCATGCGCTCAGGCTAGTGGCTTCGAACCGGGCGGCTCGGCCCTGTCTACACTGACCAGGTGATCTTCAGGCGGGTGAGCGACGGGCGTCCGTATCCCGATCATGGCCTCGCGCAGCGCGACTGGGCCGAGATTTCCCCCACCCAGGTCCGCCTTGCCGAGCTCACCACCACCAAGAAGACGCTCGATCTCCAGCACCTCCTCGACGAGGACTCCACCTACTTCGGCGACCTCTTCGCGCACGTCGTCCAGTGGCAAAGCGAGCTCTACCTGGAAGATGGACTGCACCGTGCCGTCCGGGCCGCGCTGCAGCAGCGCGGCATGCTGCACGCACGCGTCCACGAGATCGGTGACGAGGAATGAACGAGACCCATCGGAGTGCGACAGTCGTCGTCTCCATCATCCTGTTCGTGGTCGGCCTGTTCGTCGGCTTCAAGCTGCTCACCGCGAGCGCCGACACGTTCGACGCCGCACCGACGTGCGAGAACCGCACGGTGGCCGAGGGCAAGCAGCTCACCAGCAACCTCGTGACGGTCAACGTCTACAACGCCAGCCAGCGTGCCGGCCTGGCCAACCGGGTCGGCATCAACCTGCAACGCCGCGGGTTCCTGGCCGGCACCGTGGCCAACAGCACGAGTGAGGTGAAGCCCGACGGCGTCGCCGTCCTCACCGACAACCGTGACGACCCGAGGGTCAAGCTGGTGGCCCAGCAGTTCGACGACGTCGAGTTCAGCGAACCGGACATCAAGATCGCCGACGGCGTCACCGTCATCGTTGGCGATGGCTACAAGGAGCTCGTCGAGGCTCCACGAGAGATCGAGGCCGACCGGACGGTCACCGTGTGCATTCCCACCGTCGACACCGACGCGTCCTGACGTCCGTCAACGGTCGAGGAACCGCTCGATGACGTCATTGCCCTGGTCCGGGTGCGTGACCGGGCCCATGTGACCGAGGCCGTCGCCTCGCGGACGAACGGCTCCGACCGGTCCATCGCTAGTCCCGGCCCCACCCGGCCAGCCGGCCGTGGCGCCCGACGTCGCTCAGCCGCTGCTCGGTCTCTTCGCGGGCCGCACGGGTGGCAACGACCAGCATGTCGTCACCCTGCTTCAGGCGCGTGGTGCGATGTGGCACGAACGGCTTGTCGTCTCGGACCACCAGCGTCACCGATGCGCCTTCGGGCAGGCGGAGCTCGCCGATCTCCACCCCGGCGAGCTTGGATCCCCGCGGTACCCGCACCTGAAGGAGGTCGGCGGAGATGCGTTCCAGTGGCGCAGCCTCGACCTCGATGTCTCGGGCTGCGTCGGTCAGGACACCGCACCAGGCGGCGAGACGGCCGAGCGGAGCAGCCTGCACCAGCGTGTAGACGACGACCGCCACGAAGACGATGTTGAACAGGTCCTCCGATCCCTCCACGTCGGCGGCGAGCGGGATGGTGGCGAGGATGATCGGCACGGCCCCGCGCAACCCGGCCCAGCCGAGGAAGATCTGTTCACGCCAGGGGCGGGAGAAGAACACGGCACTGATCGCGATCGACAGCGGCCGCGCGACGAACGTCAGGATCGCGCCGGCCGCGAGGCCCGTCCACACGTGCCAGGACTCGAACGAGTCGGGACTGGCGAGCAGGCCGAGCATGACGAACAACGCGATCTGGGCCAGCCAGCCGATCCCCTCCACGAACGAGCGGGTCGCCCGGCGGTGCGGCAGCTCGGTGTTGCCCAGAACGAGCGCGGCGAGGTAGACCGCCGCGAAGCCGCTGGCATGCACGAATGCGGCGGCGCCGTAGGCGAGCACGGTGAACGAGATGACCACCAGCGGATACAGGCCGGACGCAGGCAGAGCCAGGTTGCGCAGCAGGCGGGCGGCACCGAAGCCGACCAGGAGACCCATGGCGGCGCCCACGATCAGCTCGAACACGATCAGGCCGGTGAACGCCCAGGGGCCGTCGGACTGAATGTCGCCCGCGCTGATCGCGATGACCAGCACCACGATCGGTGCGTCGTTGAGGCCCGACTCGACCTCGAGCGTTCCCGTGACCGCCTTGCGCAACGGCACGGTGCGGAGCACGGAGAAGACCGCGGCCGCGTCCGTGGGCGTCAGCACGGCCGCGAGCAGCACGGCCAGCTCCCAGCGGAGGTCGAGCAGGTAGTGCGCACCGAGCGCGACGACGGCGACGCTGACGACCGACCCCAGCGTCGCCAGCACCAGTCCGAGGCCGAGGGACGGCCGCACGTCGTCCCACGGCGTGGTGAGACCGCCCTCGGCGAGGATGAGCACCAGGGCCGCGAACCCGAGCGCGAGTGCGAGGTCGGCGTCGGCGAACTCGATGCCTGCACCGGAGTCGCCGAGCAGGAGACCGAGGCCGAGGTAGGCGAGCAGGGAGGGGAGGCCGGCGAAGACAGAGACCCGCACGGCGAGGACCGCCGCAATGAGGACGGCGGACCCGATCAGGAGGAGGTTGTCGAGCTCGTGGATGTCCACGCATCCCCTCCTCGCCCTCGCCGGAACCTGATCCTATCGGTCGGCCTCGGGTGGCATTTGCCCTGACAGGAGTCGCTCTCTCCGGTTGGCTGGAGCCATGGACCGCCGTCGGCTGCTGGGGCTCGGCGCGAGCGCGGCGCTCGCGTCGGTGCTCCCGGCATGCTCCCGCGACGATGGACCCACGGCCAGGGCGAGCAGTGCCACGATGGGCGACGTGGAGGTCCTGACCTACGGCGACGACCCCGAGCAGAAGGCGGAGCTGCACCGTCCGGCCTCTCGCAGTCACGGTGTGGTCGTCGTGCTGCACGGTGGGTTCTGGCGGGCGGCATACGACTTCTCACTCGGGCGGCCGCTCGCCGAGTCGCTGGCGCGGCACGGATGGACGGCGCTCAACCTGGAGTACCGGCGCGTGGGCAACGGTGGCGGCTCCCCCGAGACGTTCGACGACGTCACCGCCGGAATCGACCTGCTCGCCGATGTCGACGATCTCGACACGTCGCGCGTCATCACGCTGGGCCACTCGGCGGGCGGTCTGCTCGCGGTCTGGGCGGCGGGCCGGCCACAGCTCGATGACGCCAGGTGGTCGAACCCGCGAGTGCCGGTGACCGCGGCGGTGTCACAGGCGGGCGTGCTCGATCTCCGCAGTGCGGCCGAGGACTGGCTCGGCGGCGGTGCGGTCGAGGAGTTCCTCGGCACCGACCGTGCGACCCACGACCTCGCCGATCCGCTCGCCCGCGTACCGCTCGACGTTCCGGTGTGGTGCATCCACGGACGCGACGACCTCCAGGTGCCGATCGAGCAGTCGCAGACCTACGTCAGGGCCGCCCGCGCCGCCGGGGCGCGGGCCGCACTGGCCACCGTCGAGGGCGACCATTTCGTGCTCATCGACACGACGACGTCCGCGTGGACCCGCACGCTCGAGATCCTGGACGAGCTGTGACGTTCTGGCTGGTGGTCACCGTCGTCCGGCTGTTCAACCTGGTCACCGGGCACCGGGTCCTCCGCCGAGGCGACGCGCGCGTGCCGGCGGGCGGAGCGGCGGTGCTGGCGATCAACCACACCGCGTACGTCGACTTCATCTACGTCGGCCTGGAGGCCTACCGGCGCGATCGGCGTCAGGTGCGATTCATGGGCAAGGTCGAGCTTTCCGCCAACCCGGTGCTGCGCTGGGCGATGCGTGGATGCGGGGTCATCCTGGTCGACCGGTCCGCAGGACGTGACTCGTACGTCGCCGCGGTCGAGGAGCTGCGCCGCGGCGAGCTGGTCGGGATCTATCCCGAGGCCACGATCAGCCGGAGCTTCGAGATCAAGGAGTTCAAGTCCGGTGCGGCGCGGATGGCCCTGGAGGCGGACGTGCCGATCATCCCGGCGATCGTCTGGGGGGCCCAACGCATCGCCACGAAGGGACGGCCCCGACACCTCGGTCGCACCAAGACGCCCGTGATGGTGTCCATCGGCGAGCCGATCGCCGCCACCGGAACGACCGAGGAGCTCACCGCGAGGCTGCGGGATGAGATGCAGTCGATGCTCCTCGACGTCCAGGCCGCCTACGGCGCACACCCCGGCGGTGAGGACTGGGTGCCGGCGCGTCTCGGCGGTTCCGCACCGACGCTCGAGGAGGCCGACGAGCTCGACCGTCGTGCCCGAAAGGGCCACTAAGGCGCCTCGACCCCGGTATTTTGGGAGACCTTCCGAGCTTCGGAGACTCCCATGAACATCGACCGGTCCAAGCCCGTTCTGGTCACAGGGGGGAGCGGGTACATCGCCTCGTGGTTGGTCAAGTACCTGCTCGACGACGGCATCGACGTCCACGCAACGGTGCGGAACAAGTCGGACGACGCCAAGGTCGGCCACCTGAAGCGAATCGCGGAGTCGGCGCCAGGCAGGCTGACCCTGTTCGAGGCCGACCTCCTGGACGACGGCGCCTTCGACGTGGCCATGGGCGGTTGTCAGCTGGTGTTCCACACCGCCTCGCCCTTCGTGTTCTCCGGGATCAAGGACCCGCAGAAGGAGCTGGTCGATCCAGCGGTGGCGGGCACCCGCAGTGTGCTCGAGTCCGCCGACCGGACGCGCACCGTCGATCGGGTGGTGCTCACGTCCAGCGTCGTCAGCATCTACGGTGACGCCGCCGACCTGAAGGACGCCATGGGCGACGTGTTCACCGAGGAAGACTGGAACACCACCAGCAGCCTCACGCACCAGCCGTACAGCTACTCCAAGGTCGCGGCCGAGAAGGTCGCCTGGGAGATCGCGGACGCCCAGGATCGCTGGGACCTGGTGGTGATCAACCCCGGCTTCGTGCTCGGCCCGTCGCTCACCACGAGCAGCGACTCGTACAGCCTCAAGACGATCCGGCAGTACGTGGACGGGAGCTTGAGGGCGGGTGCGCCAGCGCTCGAGTTCGGCGTCGTCGACGTCCGAGACATCGCGATGGCCCACATCAAGGCCGGGTACACGCCGGATGCGTCCGGTCGCCACATCTGTGTCAGCCGGTCGATGTCGATGCTCGAGATGGGTCGAGTGCTCGCCGAACACTTCGGGAATCGGTCCAGCTTCCCGCGACGGACCCTGCCGAAGGCGATGGTGTGGCTGGTGGCGCCGGCGGTCGGCCTGACCCACCAGTACGTGTCAGCCAACGTCGGGCATCCTCTGAGGTTCGACAACACTCGCGCGCGCAAGGAGCTCGGCGCCGAGTTCCGTCCAGCCGAGGAGACCTTGGTCGAGCACTTCCAGCAGATGATCGACGACGGCATCGCACGCGACAAACGCACTTAGTCCATGGTGGCCCGATCCACTGCGACGACCAGCAACGACCACCCGCCAGCGAGGACGACCATCGCCAGCACTCCCCACGGTCGGTAAACGTGCTCCTGCCAGAACATGAGTGATCCCACCAGGACGAGCACGGTGCCAGCGAGTCCGCGCCCGAGTCCGGTGACGCGAAGGGCCAGCCCAGCCGCGAGTGCGGTGGCGGCCAGGTGGGCGTACGAACCAATCGCCCCGAGGTCTCCGGCGACCGGGAAGATGATGCCCAGTCCGCCCGCCTCGGCGTCCTTGATGGCCCCGCCACCGATGCCGGCGAGGATGTCGAGCGCCGTGTAGAAGCACGCATACACGAAGGCGATCACGCCCACGATCACGCTCGACCTGGGGTCGACGACTCGGGCGACGAGCCACGGGGCGACCGCGAGCAGCGGGAAGAGCGGAAGCAGCACGGTGTGCATCACCTGCCAGTGATGAGCCGAGCCGACCGTCAAGGTGGCCGGGTGAGTGAGGCCGATCGCGGCGATCAGCAAGTGCGGAACGGCGACGGCGATCAGCTGCCCGGTTCGGGTTCTCATCCATCCACCGTAGGGTGATCCACCCGGTTGGTCGCGAACACTGCCGCCGGGCAGTCGGGTATGGACCAAACAATCAGCGAGCAGGTGACGACCACCAGTCAGGACGCCGGACCCACGCTTGACCGTCGGTGAACAGCCGAGGATTGCTCGAAGACCGGATGACGGGTCGATACCTTGCGAGCCGCTGTCAGGTGCCCGCCGAGGTAACCACCGACGGTGGCCACCGTCGCGCCGGCGAGACCGAGCAGAACCCCGCGACCGTGCCGTGCCTGGCGGCGGGCCCGCCACGAGGCGGCGTAGAGGCCGATCGCCGCGGTATTGGAGAGCGCGTGAACCACGCCGACCCGCTGCACCTGCCGGTCCGCAACCGCCCACTCGGCCCACCCGGCGAGCGCGGTGGGGGCCGCTGAGAGAACCCCCAGGCCGACGAGCTGCGTCGACGCGTCTCGAGACCGTCGTCCACCCACGACGTCCAGCACGTTCGCGGACGTCCAGAACCCGATGGGCAGGTCGGTGAGCAACGGGTGCAACGCATGTCCCATCCAGGTTCCGTGCAGCAGGTCTCGTCGTGCCGGCGAGTCGATGAGAGCCGAAGCCAAGGGCCGCAGGAGGTCGACGAGTGGGTCGAGTCGCTGCTCGTCCTCCAAACGGATCGTCAGCTGGACGAGCGCTTCTCCGAGGTCCGTCATGCGATTCATCCTCCACCCGGCACGACGTCGCCGCTCGTCAGACGATGCCTACTCGATTCCCGCGAGAGCGAGCTCGACCGCCTCGGCCGGAGTCGCGGCGGTTCGAAGTCCGTCGACCTCGGGAGCGCCGTCGAGTGCGACGACCACCCGGCCGAGGGCCTGGGCGAACGCGATCTCGGCGAGCGTCCCCCACGCACCGCCGACGGCGATGACGGCGTCGCCCGAGGCTGCCACGGCGAGATTGCGGGCGTGGCCGATGCCGGTGACGACGACGTGGTCGGCCCACGGGTTCGCGTCGGCACGTCGCTCACCGGGAAGGATCGCGATGGTCGTGCCGCCCGCGGCCTTCGCACCACGGTGGGCGGCGGCCATGACTTCACCGAGACCGCCCGTCACCACCGTGCAGCCGTGTTCTGCGAGCAGCCGGCCGATCTCCTCTGCCGCGTCCTCCCACCTCGCACCGCTGCCGATGACCGAAACCTGGGGAGTCATCGTGACAGCATGACTGTTCGATCGTTGATCGGTCTAGAATCTCAGGCCACATCCGGAAGGATCCCCCGTGAGCCCTCGTCACGCACTCCTGGCCGTCCTTGCACTCGTCGGCGCACTGGCCGGCGCAGGCGCTGCGGCAGTCGTCCCCGCATCGGCCGCGCCCGCCCAGACGCCGGACGACTTCCGCGACGTCATGTGGGTCGGCAACAACTGGGCCGGCACCGCCACGATCGTCGACGAGAACTCGCTGGAGGTGCTCAAGACCGGCGTCAACCTGGTTCCCGACAAGGCGCAGGAACTGCGCGACATCCGAAAGAGCGCCGTTCGTTACACGCAGTTCCGCCTGATCCGGGCCTTGCCCGGAGAGGGCCACGACCAGTTCGTCGACGACATGTTCGCCACCACGGACGGCAAGCACCTGGCGGTGTCCCGGCCGAGCCTGGGCGACGTGGTGTGGATCGACATCGCCAAGGCGACGAGCACCGGAGGCCCCGACAGCATCGTGGCCGAGCAGAGCATGGACGGCTACCGCACCGACCACATGGCCATGTCACCCGACGGGCGCCGCCTGCTGGTGTCGGACTCCACCAAGAAGCAGGTCATCGAGTACTCCATGGTGAACGAGACCTTCGAGGGCCAGGAGATCGCTCTGGGCGACCGGCTGCGCACGTTCGAGTCGGGCGAGACGCCGCACGAGAGCAACTACACCGATGACGGCGGGCAGATCTTCCACGCGTCGATCGGCAAGGTCTACACGGCGTTCGACAACCCGAAGGCTCCCGGCCACGACGCCATCAAGGGCGACCGCTGGTTCCAGATCGTGAACAACGACGACTTCACGATCGCCAAGCGCTGGCAGATGAACGTGGAGCTCGCCGAGGCCGGTCACCCCGGCATGAGCGCGGCGGTCCGTCCGATGGCCCTGGCACCCGACGAGCGATTCATCTACTTCCAGGTGTCGTACTTCCACGGCATCGTCGAGTTCGACACCCAAGCCGCTGACATCAACAACGCGGTGAACTACACCTCCGGTTCGCATCCCGAACCCTCAATTGGTGCGGTCACCCGGCTGATCAACCTCCCGAACCGGATCCCGAGCGTGCCGAACTCGAAGTACGTCAACGACTCCGCCCACCACGGCCTCGCGATGAACAGCGCCGGCACGACGCTGTGCGCGGCGGGCACGATGGACGACTACGTCGCGCTGGTCGACCGCGAGTCCGGTGACCCGACGTTCTTCGACACCGAGACCACCGGCCACAGCTACGGCAAGCCGTACTGGTCGACCGAGGGCCTGAACGACACCTGCTGGATCTCGCTCAGCGACACGGACTCGGTGGCGGTCATCGACTTCGACACGAAGCAGGAGCTGGCCTACCTCCCGGTCGGCGACCACCCCCAGCGCGTGCGTCACGGTGTGGTGCCGGAGAGCGTTGCCGCGACCTGGTGAGGTCCTGGCCCTTCCAGCCGGACCGGCCGATGTAGGCCATCACCGACGCGTCGTCGGGGTAGTGACCGGGTGGTCGTGACCCCACGGGTTGTCCGGCCACGCGCCGGGCTTTGCCGAGCGTTCTCGAGCAGCTGCTGCGGCGTCACTCTGACAGGCTACGACCGTGACGACACCACCGATCCTCACCACCCACCCCTTGATCGAGGAGATCCTCGACGCCCATGCCGATCGCGCACGCGGGGACGAGGGCGGCTTCGCCGGGTATCGCGGCCACGTCTACCGGGTGTTCAACCTGGCTCGTGCGCAGGTCGACGACGCCGACGACCGCGACGACAAGCTCGCGATCGCGTCGGCATTCCACGACATCGAAGCCTTCGCGGGGCTCGACTACCTCGCGCCGTCCATCCACACGCAGGACGCCTGGCTCGAACGAACCGGTCGCAGCGCATGGGCGGACGAGCTCGCGGTCGTCGTCGCGCAACACCACCGGTTCGGGACCTACCGAGACCGGCACGCCCGGCTGGCCGAGCCGCTGCGCCGGGCCGATCTCGCCGACCTCAGCCAAGGACTGATCCGCTCGGGCATCCCGAAGGAGCACGTCCGGGAGGTACGCGGGACGTTCGACGTCGGGTCGTTCTTCAGCCGCACCGTCCCGAGAGCGGCCGTGCGCAACCTCGTCCGCCACCCCCTCGACCCGATGCCGCACGCCCGCGCACAGCGTGCGCTCGAGCGGTCCGGCCACCTCGGCGCCGACGGCTGACCGGGTCGCTAGTCGGTGACGGCAGCGACGCAGTCGGCCCAGATGCTCGACGCCTCGGTGATGTGCTCGGACTCGACGACGAGCGCGGGGATGAAGCGGACGACCTGACCCCATGCGCCGCAGGTGAGCAGCAGCAGACCACGTCGGGCGGCCTCCTGCTGGGCCGCGGCCGCCGTGGCGGCGTCCGGGTTTCCGTCGGCGTCACGGAACTCACTGCCCAGCATCAGGCCGAGACCGCGAACGTCGGTGATCGCCGCATGCTGGTCGGCGACGCCTTGCAGCGCAGCCCTCAGCTCGGTGCCACGCTGGGCCGCGTTGTCGACGAGCTTCTCCTCCTGGATGACGTCGAGCGTGGCCAGGGCGGCGGCGCACGCCACCGCGTTCGCGCCGTACGTGCCTCCCTGCGATCCGGGCCAGGCCTTGTCCATGATCTCCTCGGGTGCCGCGATGGCGGACAGCGGAAAGCCGGAGGCCAGGCCCTTGGCGGTGACCAGGATGTCGCCGGCGACGTCGAAGTGGTCGGCACCCCAGAACTCCCCGGTGCGGCCGAATCCGGTCTGCACCTCGTCGATCACCAGGCGGATGCCGTGCTGGTCGGCACGCTCACGCAGCCCGGCCAGGAAGCGGCTGTTGGCCGGGACGTAGCCGCCCTCGCCGAGCACCGGCTCGACGAAGAACGCGGCGGTGTCGTTCGGCGGCGTCACGGTCTGCAGGATGTGGTCGAGCTCGCGCAGCGCGAAGTCGGTGGCCTCGTCCTGGGTCCAGCCGTAATGGGTCGGGTTCGGGAACGGCGAGATCACCACGCCACTCATCGTTGGGCTGAATCCGGACCGGAACTTGGTACCGGACGTCGTCATGGATGATGCCGCGACCGTGCGTCCGTGGAATCCGCCGTGGAAGACGATCACGTTCGGCCGACCGGTGGACATGCGCGCGAGGCGCAGGGCCGCCTCGACGGCCTCGGACCCGGAGTTGGCGAAGAACATCCGGTCGAGGCCGGCCGGCAGCACCTCGCCCATCCGCTCGACGAGGGTGAGCAGCGGCCGGTGCTTCACGGTCGTGTACTGGGCGTGGATGAGCGTCGCGACCTGGCGCTGGGCGGCCTCGACCACCTTGGGGTGGCAGTGGCCGGTGCTGGTGACGCCGATGCCGGCGGTGAAGTCCAGGTATCGGCGGTCGTCCTCATCGAAGAGAAGGACGCCTTCCCCGCGGGCTGCCACCACGCCGGTGGCCTGCTTCAGGACGGAGGAGAGCTCAGCCATCGGACCCTCTTTTCTGTGGCACGTGTGGGGCGCGCACTACTCGAAACCTGTCTCCACTCTCGCAGACCGCGGGGTCGCCCAGGAGGTGATCAACCCGCGTTGTCCCGAACCCGGGGTCCACTCATGAGCCATTGGTGCGGGCCGACCGCCTGTCGGCCAATCGCCGCGAGCAGGGCCCACATCGTGACCTGGTTCGCCGTGAGGATCGGCTTGCTGAGCTCGGCTTCGAGATTGGCGATCACGTCGTAGGTGGCCAGGTTGCTGCACGGGATCACGACGGCCTCGGCCTCGTCGGAATTCGCGTCACGCACGAGCTGCAGCGTCTGCTCATACGGCACCGCCCAGACGTCGCGAGTGAGGGTGAGGTGGGCGCGGCTGACCACATCGACCTCTGCCTCCGCGAGGAACCTCGCCCACGTGTCTGTGACCTGGGCGTCGTGCGGTGTCGCGATCGCCACGCGACGAATCCCCAGATGCATCAGCGCCGAGTGCATCGCACCGGCCGTGGTGACAGCCTCGGCTCCGCCAGCAGACCGCATGGCCTCCACCAGCAGCTTCTCCGCCTCCGGACCTTTGAGGAGGCCACCAGATCCGACATACGCGAACGCAGCCGGAGCTGCGGTGCGCAGGTCGAAGATGCATTGCCAGAGCGCCGCCTCGTCGACATCGGCCGCCCCCGCAGGCACCGGGGTCTCGGCGTGCTGGATGCGGGTGAACAGCAGGCTGACGCCGTCAGGAGCCCAGCGCCACATCTCGGCGTCCAAGGCCATGTCACAGGGCACGATGACGCCGGCTCTGATCTCGTCAGGGCGGCCGATCAAGGAAGAGGTGCTCATGGTCTCGAATCCATATGGCGTCGTTTGCCGCACCGAGGGTAGCCCGATCGCGCACCGCTCTTCCTGGGAATCGATGATCGCCTTCCGCTGCCGCCTTGCCGTGCACTCGGCGGAGGGACACGATGAAGATGCCCGCCCATACGCGCAG
>CAWIWE010000026.1:0-84775 GCA_963839625.1 uncultured Actinomycetota bacterium
TGCCGACGAGCCGGCGGAGCCGCCTGGCCCGCGGCGCCGACGTCGTCGACCAGCTCGCCTGCGCGGCCGCCGGACTGCTGCGCGGCGCCGGTGCCGATGTCGCCGTCCGTCAGGCGCTCAGGGTGGCCCGCCGGACCGCGGACCAGTCCGGTCTCGATGCACGTGACCGCGCACGCAACCTCGCGGGAGCCTTCGCGCTCCGGTCCGACGACGGCCTGGCCGACGGCACCGTCGTGGTCGTGGACGACATCGTCACGACCGGAGCCACGATCGCCGAGGCGGTCCGCGCGCTCACCGCGGCCGGACACCGTCCACATATGGCTGCCGTCGTCGCCCATCGGCCACTCCGGTGATGCCGTTCGGCGACCGAGTTGGCCGCACCTCTGGCCAGCCAGACACTCCGGGGCTACCGTCACAGGTATGGCATGAGTTCACGTTCTCGACGCAGGGAGGCCCCATGGAAATCGTCGTCACAGGTCGGAACAGCGAGATCTCCGACCGGTTCCGGGAGCATGTGCTCGAGAAGCTCCACCGGATCGACAAATACGACCAGCGTCAGAAGATCCTCCGCGTCGAAGTGGAGGTCACCCACGAGAAGAACCATCGCCAGCACGACAAGGCCGCCCGCGTCGAGATGACATTGCTCTCCAGGGGTCCGGCCGTCCGGGCGGAGGCCTCGTCCACCGACCAGCACTCCGCGCTGGACGCTGCGATCGACAAGCTCGAGTCGCGTCTGCGGCGAGTCACCGACCGTCGGCGCATCAGCCATGGGCAGCACAAGCCCAGGTCTCTCGCCGAGGCCACCGCTGACGTCCCGGACGGTCTCCTCGTTCCCGGCCCCGAGGAGAACGGTGTGCCCACGCATCTCGTCGGCGGCATGGAGGTCCAAGGAGAGGACAGCCCGCTCGTCGTGCGCGAGAAGACGCACGCGGGAGCCCCGATGACGCTCGACCAGGCACTCCACGAGATGGAGCTCGTGGGCCACGACTTCTTCCTGTTCATGGAGAAGGATTCGATGCGCCCGAGTGTCGTCTACCTGCGCAAAGGCTACGACTACGGCGTCATCCACCTCGACGTGGAGGAATGACCTCGCACCGTTTGGAAGGGAATCCTGCCACCGGTCATGGCATGATCGGATCGTGCCTGCTCGGGAAGTCAACATCCGCGTCTTGCTGGTCGACGACCAAGAACTGTTCCGGCGTGGCGTCAAGATGGTGCTCAGCGCCGACGAGACTCTCGAGCTCGAAGAGGTCGACGACGGCGACAAGGCCATCGCCGCGGTCGAGCAGAACCCTCCGGATGTCGTTCTCCTCGATGTGCGCATGCCCGGCCGCAGTGGCGTCGACGTGTGTGCCGCGATCAAGGAGATCTCTCCGTCCACCGGCATCATCATGCTGACCGCGAGCGACGAGGAGACCGACCTCTACGAGTCGATCAAGAGCGGCGCGTCGGGCTACCTGCTCAAGGACGGCTCCACCTACGACCAGGTCGCCGAGGCCGTGCGGCTCGTCGCCGGTGGCCAGTCGCTCATCAGCCCGAGCATGGCCACCAAGCTCCTCGACGAGTTCGTCAGCATGACCAAGAGCCCGAGTCCGGCGGCGTCACTCACCGCCCGTGAGCTCCAGGTGCTGCGCCAGGTCGCCCACGGCCAGAGCAACCGCGAGATCGCCGAAGAGCTGTTCATCAGTGAGAACACGGTCAAGAACCACATCCGCAACATGCTCGAGAAGCTCCAGATGAAGTCGCGCATGGAAGCCGCCATGTTCGCCGTGCGCAGCAACCTGCTCGACGACCAGCCCTGACCCTTCCAGTGTCGGTGGCTCCCGCCATGCTGGAATCGTGATCTCGCTCAGCCCGCTGCAGGCCAGGCGCGTCGCGCTCGGGGCACAGGGCTTCACCCGGGCCCGGCCGGCCGCGGTCACCAGTCGTCACCTCAACGCCACCATCGCCCGGCTCGGGTTCTTCCAGATCGACTCCGTCAACGTGCTGCAGCGCGCGCAGTACCTCCCGCTGTACTCGCGCATGGGGCCCTACGACGTCGAGCTGATCCATCGGGCCGCCGGTCGGGCGCCGCGTCGGCTGTTCGAGTACTGGGCCCACGAGGCGGCCTACGTCGACGTCAACCTGCGACCGGCGTTCCAGTTCCGGATGGACTCCGGCGCCCGCATGTGGGGGAGCATGGCGGAGATCCAGAAGATGAAGCCCGAGTTCGTCGCGTGGGTGCTCGACGAGGTGCGCGCGAACGGGCCGCTGACGGCGCGCGAAGTCGAGCATGACGCTCCACGAGGCAGGGCCAACTGGGGCTGGAACTGGTCCGAGGTCAAGATCGCCCTGGAGTACCTCTTCTACAAGGGCGAGGTCACGGCCGCGCGCCGCAACAGCCAGTTCGAGCGCGTCTACGACGTGCCCGAGCGCGTGCTTCCGGCCACGGTCCTGGCCCGTCCGCCCCTCGACGAAGAGGCTGCGCATCTCGAGCTGGTCCGGCACGCCGCCCGGGCCCTGGGCATCGGCTCGGCGCAGTGCCTGCGCGACTACTTCCGCCTGTCTCCCGACCCCACGGCACGGGCGATCGCGGCGCTGGTCGACGACGGCGAGCTGCTGCCGGCCACCGTCACCGGCTGGAAGCGCCCGGCCTTCCTGCACGCCGAGGCCGTCCGTCCACGCACCGTGCGTGCTCGCGCCCTGCTCAGCCCGTTCGACCCGCTCGTGTTCGAGCGCACCCGCACCGAGGTGCTGTTCGACTTCCGCTATCGCATCGAGATCTACGTGCCGGCGCACAAGCGGGTCCACGGCTACTACGTGCTGCCGTTCCTGCTCGGCGACCGCCTCGTGGCCCGCGTCGACCTCAAGGCCGACCGTGCCGCGGGCGTGCTGCGGGTCAAGGGCGCGTTTGCCGAGCCGCACGCGCCCACCGACACCGCCGCCGAGCTGGCCGAGGAGCTCACGCTGATGGCCGGATGGCTGGGGCTCGACACGGTGTCCGTGGCCCGCCACGGCGACCTCGCGGTCGATCTGGGAGCGGCGCTCCACGCACTCGAACCCGGCTCCTTGGCCACCTAGGGCGCGCCTCCCCATCCGGTCCGGGCTCGCGGCACTCCGAATCCCGACCGGCGGCGTTATCGTCGGTCGCCGCCGCCCCCTACGCGCTGCGCGCGTGGGAGGTACCCCCACCCCGGTGCGCCTCCCTCCTCTGCCTTGCCGGATCGGGCCCGGAGCACCGCTCCCTGTCCGGACCGGATGAGGAGACACGCCCTAGACTGGACCAGTTCCGTCCGCTCGTCAGGAGTTCGTTTCGTGGCACCCAAGGTCATCGACAAGATCCTTCGCATGGGCGAGGGCAAGATCCTTCGTCAGCTCGAGGCGGTCGCCAAGCAGGTCAACGCGCTCGAGCCCGAGTACGAGGCGATGAGCGACGCCGAGCTCCAGGCCATGACTCCGGAGTTCCGTGAGCGTCTCGCCGCCGGGGAGACCCTGGATGACCTGATGCCCGAGGCGTTCGCCACCGTGCGCGAAGCCGCCCGGCGGGTGCTCGGTCAGCGCCACTTCGACGTGCAGATCATGGGCGGCGCCGCGCTGCACCTCGGCAACATCGCCGAGATGAAGACTGGTGAGGGCAAGACCCTCGTCGCCACGCTCCCGTGCTACTTGAACGGGCTCAACGGCCACGGCGTCCACGTCGTCACCGTCAACGACTACCTCGCCAGGTACCACGCCGAGTGGATGGGCCGCATCTACCACTTCCTCGGCCTCACCGTGGGCATGATCCTGCCGAGCATGACGCCCGACCAGCGCCGCGAGGCCTACGGCGCCGACATCACCTACGGCACCAACAACGAGTTCGGCTTCGACTACCTGCGCGACAACATGGCTGACGACATCGCCGCGTGCGTGCAGCGCGGCCACAGCTTCGCGATCGTCGACGAGGTCGACTCGATCCTCATCGACGAGGCTCGTACCCCGCTGATCATCTCCGGCCCCACCGAGGACGAGGTCAAGTGGTACGGCGAGTTCGCGCGCATCGTCGGAGCCATGAAGATCGACGAGCACTACGAGGTAGACGAGAAGAAGCGCACCATCGCGGTCAGCGAGGATGGCATCGAGGTCGTCGAAGACCAGCTCGGCATCGACAACCTCTACGACGCCGTCAACACCCCGCTCATCAGCTTCCTGAACAACGCCATCAAGGCCAAGGAGCTGTTCAAGCGCGACAAGGACTACGTCGTCATGGACGGCAACGTCCTCATCGTCGACGAGCACACCGGCCGCATGCTCGAGGGCCGTCGCTACAACGAGGGCCTGCACCAGGCCATCGAGGCGAAGGAGAACGTGCGGATCCGTGAGGAGTACCAGACCCTCGCCACGATCACGCTGCAGAACTACTTCCGCCTGTACGAGAAGCTCGCCGGCATGACCGGCACCGCGCTCACCGAGGCGTCGGAGTTCGACAAGATCTACAAGCTCGGCGTCGTGCCGATCCCCACCAACCAGCCGGTGGCACGGGTCGACCAGGCCGACCTCGTCTACCGCACCGAGGACGCCAAGTTCGACGCAGTCGTCGCCGACATCGTCGAACGTCATTCCGCCGGGCAGCCGATCCTGGTCGGCACCACCAGCGTCGCGAAGAGCGAGCGGCTCTCCAAGCAGCTGCGCAAGCAGGGCGTCCCGCACGAGGTGCTCAACGCCAAGCAGCACGAGCGTGAAGCCTCCATCGTCGCGATGGCGGGGCACAAGGGCGCCGTCACGGTGGCCACCAACATGGCCGGCCGCGGCACCGACATCATGCTCGGCGGCAGCGTCGAGTTCCTCGCCGACCAGGCGCTGCGCGACAAGGGCCTCGACCCCCTGGAGGACTCCGAGGCCTACGAGGCCGCCTGGCCCGACACGCTGAAGCAGATCGAGGCCCAGGTGGCTGCGGAACACGACGAGGTCACCGCCGCCGGTGGCCTGGCGGTCATCGGCACCGAGCGGCACGAGTCACGCCGCATCGACAACCAGCTGCGCGGCCGTTCCGGACGTCAGGGCGACCCCGGCGAGACCCGGTTCTACCTGTCGCTCGAGGACGACCTGATGCGGCTGTTCAAGGCCGACTGGGTCAACTGGGTGCTGCAGACCATGAAGATCCCCGACGACGTGCCGATCGAGAACAAGCGCGTCACCGGCGCGATCGCCTCGGCGCAGGCGCAGGTGGAGGCGCAGAACTTCGACACCCGCAAGAACATCCTCAAGTACGACGACGTCATGAGCCGTCAGCGTGAGGTCATCTACACCGAGCGTCGCCAGGTCCTCGAGGGCGAGGACATGCAGGAGTGGGTGCACGACATGATCGGCGAGGTCACCGGCGCCTACATCACCGGTGCCACCGAGGGATTCCCGGAGGAGTGGGACCTCGACCAGCTCTGGACCGCACTGAGCACGCTCTACCCGATCAGCCTCACCGTCGAGGGCGTCGAGGCCGAGGCCGGCGGGCGAGAGGCGCTGACCCGCGAGTACCTGCAGGAGCTGATCACCGAGGACGCCCGCGCCGCCTACGTCACCCGCGAGGAGGAGCTCGGCACACCGGTCATGCGTGAGCTGGAGCGCCGCGTCGTGCTCAGCGTGCTCGACCGCAAGTGGCGCGAGCACCTGTACGAGATGGACTACCTGCGCGAGGGCATCGGCCTGCGGGCGTACTCGCAGCGCGACCCGCTCGTGGAGTACCAGCGCGAGGGGTTCGACCTGTTCACCGCCATGATGGACGCCATCGCCGAGGAGTCGGTGGGCTTCCTGTTCAACCTCGACGTCCAGGTGGAGCAGGAGCAGGCGGCCACCCCGGCCGACTCGGTGGGCGCACAGCCCCAGCTCTTCGCCAAGGGCCTTCAGGAGCGCAAGACCGCGCAGAAGCTCTCGTACTCCGCGCCGTCGGAGGACGGCGAGGCCGAGGTCCGCGAGGGCTCGAGCACGCCGGACACGTCTGAGCTCGACCGCCAGCGGCAGATGAAGGCCAAGAACAAGAACCGTCAGAAGGCGAAGCAGCAGCGCAAGTCGCGCAAGAAGAACCGCTAGCTGTCTGGTCTCGATACGCCGGGCGACTTCGGCGCGCACACTCGACCTGGTCCGACGCTCGCTCGCTGCGCTCGCTTGGTCGGCCTCAATTTCGGCGCCACGTGGTGCTGCGATAGACTCTCCGGGTTGCCTCGGCGAGGGCCGGGACCCAGTCCCAGGCCGTGATCGACAGGGTGCTCCACTGGAGAGTTCCGTGTCGAGCGCCCTAATCCGAAGACACCGCCCGCCGATCCGACACCCGACCGAGAACTTCCGAGGAGCATCAACCCGTGGCCGAGATCAAGATCGCCGCCGAGAACCGCACCGAGTTCGGCAAGGGCGCCGCCCGCCGCATCCGGCGCGCCGACAAGGTGCCCGCCGTGCTGTACGGCTCGGGCATCGACCCGACGCACATCACGCTTCCGGGCCACGACCTCGCGCTCGCGCTGAAGAACTCCAACGCGCTGCTGTCGATCGTCATCGGGTCCGACACCCACCTCGCCATCCCCAAGCAGGTCCAGCGCGACCCGCTCAAGGGCGTCATCGAGCACGCCGACCTGCTGCTCGTGAAGAAGGGCCAGAAGGTCACCGTCGACATCCGCGTCCACCTGGTGGGCGAGGCCTCACCGGAGGCCCTGATCGTCACCGAGAACTCGACCATCTCGGTCGAGGCCGAGGCCACGCACATCCCCGAGTCGGTCGAGGTGTCCATCGAGGGACTCGAGGTCGGATCGCAGATCCACGCCGGCGACCTCCAGCTCCCGGACGGCAGCTCGCTGGCCATCCCCGAGGAATGGCTCATCGTCAACGTCATCGCCGCGCCCACCGCCGAGGAGATCGAGGCCGAGCTCGAAGCGGCCGAGGCCGAGGCCGGCATCGAGCACGACCTCTCCGACGAGGAGATCGAGGCCGAAGGTGCCGAGGGTGAGGGCGCCGAAGGTGAAGGCGCCGAAGGCGAGGGTGCCGAGCGGTGAGGGTGCCGGCGGTGAGTCCAGCGAGGGCGACTCCTCTGGTGGGGACTCCGAAGACGAATGACCTGGTTGGTCGTCGGTCTCGGCAACCCGGGTCCGTCGTACTCCGCCACCCGGCACAACGTCGGCTATCTCGTCACGGACGTCCTGGCTGCACGCATGGGCGGCGACTTCAAGGCGCACACCTCGAAGCGCGCCGACGTCGTCGAAGGACGGCTGGCCGGTGAGCGCGCCGTGCTGGGACGCTCCCGCTCGTACATGAACGACAGCGGCGGTGCGGTCTCCACGCTGGCGAAGTACTACGACGTCGAGCCCGAGCAGCTGATCGTCGTGCAGGACGAGCTCGACCTCCCGTTCGGGTCGCTGCGGGTCAAGTTCGGCGGCGGCGACAACGGCCACAACGGACTGCGTGACATCCGCAGCGCGCTGGGCACCGGCGACTACTTCCGGGTCCGCATCGGCATCGGCCGGCCCGGCGGCGGTGGCGGCGTGCGAGACCACGTGCTCAAGACCTTCTCGCGGTCCGATCGCAAGGAGCTCCCGGTCTACATCGAGGAGGCCGCCGACGCCGTCGAGAGCCTGATGACGCGAGGCCTCGAGGCCACCCAGAGCAGCTTCAACCGGTGAGCACCTCCACCGCACGGGTCGACGCCCCGCTGGCCTCGCTCGCCGGTTTGGTCGGATCCGACCCGGGTGTGGCCCGGTTCGTCGAGCGGGACGGTGTCGACGAGCTCACGCAACGGGGGCCGGAAGCGCTTCGACCGTTCGTCTCCGCCGCATTGGCGGGGGCCGGCACCGTGCTGGTCGTCACCGCCACCCAGCGTGAGGGCGAGGACCTCGTCGTCGAGCTGGGCGACCTCATCGGATCCGACGCCGTGGCCTTCTACCCGGCCTGGGAGACGCTGCCGCACGAGCGGCTCTCGCCGCGCTCGGACACCGTGGGCCGGCGTCTGGCGGTGCTGCGGCGCCTC
This sequence comes from uncultured Actinomycetota bacterium, assembly GCA_963839625.1. Classification (GTDB taxonomy): domain Bacteria; phylum Actinomycetota; class Actinomycetes; order Propionibacteriales; family Nocardioidaceae; genus Aeromicrobium. Next base: position 7,964 of record CAWIWE010000026.1, read on the forward strand.
GTCCACGCCGACCCGATCCCCCTCAACGTCATCGTGGCACCGGTGCGATCGCTGCTGCAGCCGCAGGTCAAGGGCCTGGCCGAGCTTGCGCCGGTGTCCGTCTCGACCGGCGACGACAAAGGTCTGGAGCACCTGGTTCGCGATTTGGCCGCGGCCGCCTACGTGCGCGTCGACCTGGTGGAGCGGCGCGGTGAGTTCGCGGTGCGTGGCGGCATCGTCGACGTCTTCCCGCCCACCGAGGAGCATCCGCTGCGGGTGGAGTTCTGGGGCGACACCGTCGAGGAGATCCGCCGGTTCGCGGTGGCCGACCAGCGCTCGCTCGACGCCGTCGACGACCTGTGGGCGCCGCCCTGCCGCGAGCTGCTGCTCACCGACGAGGTCAGGGCACGGGCGGCCGAGCTGGCTCGCGAGCACCCCTCGCTGGACGACCTGTTCTCCAAGCTGGCCGAGGGCCACGCCGTCGAAGGCATGGAGTCGCTGGCCCCGGTGCTCGTCGGCGACATGGAGTCGCTGGTCAGCCTGCTGCCCAGCCCCGGATCGGTCCTGATCTGTGACCCGGAGCGGGTGCGGGCCCGCGCCCACGACCTCGTCGCGACCAGTGATGAGTTCCTCCAGGCCTCGTGGGCGGCGGCCGCGACCGGCGCAGAGGCTCCGATCGACCTCGGCCCGGCCGCGTTCCGCACCCTCGACGACGCCCACGACGAGACCCGGGCGCTCGGACACCCGTGGCTGGGCCTGTCGCCGTTCGGCCTCGACGACGAGTCGACCGGCTCCGACATCGAGGCCACGCCGACGTACCGCGGCGAGACGGAGACGGCGCTCGCCGACGTCCGCGGCTGGCTGGACTCAGCGCGCCGCGTCGTCATCGTCGTGCCCGGCCACGGGCAGGCACAGCGCACGGTGGAGTGGCTGGCCGAGCACGACATCCCGGGGTCGCTCGAACCCGACGCGCCCAGCAGCGTCGTGCAGGTGCTGTGCGGCGAGCTCGGTCACGGACTGGTGCTGCCGTCGCTCGACCTCGTCGTCGTGACCCACGACGACCTCGTCGGTCAGCGCGCCGCGGAGCGGAGCGAACGCACCAGCATGCCGGCGCGGCGCCGCAAGCAGATCGACCCGCTCGAGCTCACGGCCGGCGACCACGTCGTGCACGAGCAGCACGGCGTCGGACGCTACGTCGAGCTCGTCAACCGCACCGTGCACGGTTCGGCCCGCGAGTACCTCGTCATCGAGTACGCGCCGGGCAAGCGGGGGCAGCCGGGCGACCGACTCTTCGTCCCGATGGACCAGCTCGACCAGGTCAGCCGCTACGTCGGCGGCGAGAACCCGGGCCTCGACAAGCTGGGCGGGTCCGACTGGGGCGCGCGCAAGGGCCGGGCCCGCAAGGCCGTGCGCCAGATCGCCGGCGAGCTGATCAAGCTCTACGCGGCGCGCCAGGCCACCAAGGGCCACGCGTTCGGTCCCGACACGCCGTGGCAGGCCGAGCTCGAGGACGCCTTCGCCTTCGTCGAGACTCCCGACCAGCTCTCCAGCGTCGAGGAGGTCAAGCGCGACATGGAGCGGACGGTGCCCATGGACCGGCTGGTCTGCGGCGACGTCGGCTACGGCAAGACCGAGATCGCCGTGCGCGCGGCGTTCAAGGCGATCCAGGACGGCAAGCAGGTCATCCTGCTGGTGCCGACGACGCTGCTCGTGCAGCAGCACTTCGCCACGTTCGCCGAGCGATTCGGCCAGTTCCCGGTCAACATCCGCCCGCTCTCACGGTTCCAGAGCGACCGCGAGTCCAACGAGACGCTGGCCGGCCTCGAGGACGGCACGGTCGACCTCGTCATCGGAACCCACCGCCTGCTGCAGCCCGGCATCCGGATCAAGGACCTCGGCCTGGTGATCGTCGACGAGGAGCAGCGCTTCGGCGTCGAGCACAAGGAGGCCCTCAAGCACCTGCGGGCCGCCGTCGACGTGCTCAGCATGTCCGCGACGCCGATCCCGCGCACGCTCGAGATGGCGATCACCGGCATCCGCGAGATGTCGACCATCGCGACACCACCGGAGGAGCGCCACCCGGTGCTGAGCTTCGTCGGCGGATTCGACGAGAAGCAGGTCACCGCGGCGATCCGGCGCGAGCTGCTGCGCGAGGGCCAGGTGTTCTACATCCACAACCGGGTCCAGAGCATCGACCGGGCGGTGCGGCGCCTGCAGGAGCTGGTGCCAGAGGCTCGCATCGCCGCCGCGCACGGCCAGATGGGGGAGCACAAGCTCGAGCAGGTGATGGTCGATTTCTGGGAGAAACAGTTCGACGTGCTGGTGTGCACCACCATCGTCGAGTCCGGCCTCGACGTGTCCAACGCGAACACCATGATCATCGAGCGCGCCGACGCCCTCGGTCTCTCGCAGCTGCACCAGCTGCGCGGCCGGGTGGGACGCGGACGCGAGCGGGCCTACGCATACTTCCTCTACCCGCCCGACAAGCCGCTCACCGAGACGGCCCACGACCGGCTGGCCACGATCGCACAGCACTCCGAGCTCGGCGGCGGCATGCAGGTGGCCATGAAGGACCTGGAGATCCGCGGCGCCGGCAACCTGCTCGGTGGCGAGCAGTCCGGCCACATCGCCGAGGTCGGTTTCGACCTCTACGTACGGCTCGTTGGCGAGGCGGTCTCGGAGTTCCGCGGCGAGGCTGCGCCGGAACGCGAGATCAAGATCGAGCTGCCCATCGCGGCCCACCTCCCGCACGACTACGTGCCGAGCGAGCGGCTGCGCCTGGAGATGTACAAGCACCTAGCCGCCGTCCGCACCGCAGACGAGGTCGACGGTCTTCGCGCCGAGCTGGTCGACCGCTACGGCGAGCCGCCGGACGCCGTCGAGACGCTGCTGGAGGTCGCACGGCTCCGGGTCCGGATCGCCGAGGCCGGCATCAGCGAGGTCACCACCGCGGGTTCGAACGTCCGGTTCGCCGGAGTCGCGCTGCCGGAATCGTCCCAGCTGCGGCTGCGTCGCATCCATCCGAAGAGCATCTACAAGCAGGCCGCGGAGATCGCCCTCGTGCCCCACCCGCGCACGGCGCCGGTCGGCGGATCGCCGCTGCGCGACCGCGAGCTGCTCGAGTGGACCCGCGCCGTCGTCGACACCCTCGTCCCACCCGCCTGACGTGAGGACGGCCGTCGGTAGGGTGGCGCCATGAAGCTGCGCGTCCTCGTCGCGGCCGCGGTGGCGCTGCTGCTCGCGGGCTGCGGATCGATCCATCCCGGCGCTGCGGCGGTCGTCGACGACACCACGATCTCGATGGGTCAGGCCGACGACGTCGCCGCGGTCTACTGCCAGCTCGCCCTGGCCAGCGCACCCGCAGGCACGCCCATCAGCAACGCGGACGTCCGCCGTCAGGCCGTCACCGACCTCGTCGTCGGAGTGGTGGCGGGTGAGATGGCCGACAAGGCGAACGTGTCACCCAACGCGTCGACCTACGAGATCACCCCAGCCCAGCGCAAGGAGATCGCCCAGTCGGTCGCCGAGGACGAGCTCGACCCGGTGATCGACGCGATCAACGCCTCGCAGCGCACCTTCGCCATCGCCGAGCGGCTCGGGGCCCAGAAGAACGACACTCCGGACGCCGATGCCGAGCAGCTGCGCCAGCAGGGTCTCCAGCTGATCCAGGCCGAGGTCGCCCGCCGGGACGTACGGTTCGACCCGCGTTTCGGCATCGCCGGCGACGGCACTCAGAAGGCCGCCACCGGCTCGTTGTCGGTGCCGGTCGAGCCGCCGGACCCGTCTCGGGAAGGGCTCCCTGCCACGCAGCAGTGCACGAGCTGATGCGCGTCATCGTCGTCAGCCCCCGCGTCGCCCCCGGCATCCTGACGCTCGAGGCCTGGGACGCCTTGCGGTCAGGCCGATAGCGTGCTGTCGGCCGAGGACGGACCTCATGTGCAGGGGATCCGATCGGCCGGTATCGACGTCGAGATCTCGCCGGACCGCCCGGGCGAGAGCGCCGGCGGCGACGTCGTCTGGATCGCCCCACCCGGCGACCTGCAGTGGGCCCGCGACATCGCCGACTCGCTCGTGAGCGGGGACGAGCCGGAGGTCGAGATCGTGCTCGGATCGCACGACCTCCCGGGCGCCCGTCTGCTCGACCTCGTCGACGTGATGGGTCGACTGCGCCGCGAGTGCCCGTGGACCCGGATCCAGACCCATGAGTCGCTCGCACCGTACGTGCTGGAGGAGGCCCAGGAGACGTTCGAGGCGCTGGAGTCCGGCGACACCGAACATCTCCGTGAGGAGCTGGGCGACCTCCTGATGCAGGTCGTCTTCCATGCCGCCGTGGCCGCCGAGGGCACCCCCGACGATCCGCACGGCTGGGACGTCGACGACGTCGCGGCCGGCATCACCGCCAAGCTGGTGCGACGCAACCCGCACGTGTTCGGCGATGCCGAGGCCTCCACGCCTGAGGAAGTCGACGCCCAGTGGAACCGGATCAAGGCGGCCGAGAAGGAGGGCCGGTGATCCAGTGCCGGTGAGGCGGGCCGGGATCTACTGACCCGCCGACTAGGCTGTCCCAGTACGTCCAAACCCCCAGAGGAGCAGTCCCTTGGCCAGCATCGAAGCCGTCGGAGCCCGCGAGATCCTGGACTCGCGCGGCAACCCCACCGTCGAGGTCGAAGTGGCGCTCGACGACGGCACCATCGGTCGTGCGGCGGTGCCGTCGGGAGCCTCCACCGGCCAGTTCGAGGCCGTCGAGCTGCGCGACGGCGGCAAGCGTTACCTCGGCAAGGGCGTCCAGAAGGCCTGTGATGCCGTCAACACCAAGCTGGGTGATGCCCTGATCGGCTTCGACGCCGACGACCAACGCTCCGTCGACCTGGCCATGCTCGACGTCGATGGAACGGCCAACAAGGCGAAGGTCGGCGCCAACGCGATCCTCGGTGTCTCGCTCGCCGTGGCGAAGGCTGCGGCCGATTCGGCCCGCCTGCCGCTGTTCCGCTACGTCGGCGGACCCAACGCCCACATCCTCCCGGTGCCGATGATGAACATCCTCAACGGCGGCGCCCACGCCGACTCCAACGTCGACGTGCAGGAGTTCATGATCGCTCCGATCGGCGCTCCGAGCTTCGCCGAGGCGCTGCGCCAGGGCGCTGAGGTCTACCACGCGCTCAAGTCCGTGCTGAAGGCCGACGGACTGTCCACCGGGCTCGGTGACGAGGGCGGGTTCGCTCCCGACCTGTCGTCCAACCGAGCCGCACTCGACCTGATCGCGAAGGCGGTCGAGGAAGCGGGATTCGACCTCGGCACCGACATCGCGCTCGCCCTCGATGTCGCGGCGTCGGAGTTCTGCGACGACGGCACGTACACGTTCGAGGGTGCCGCCAAGACGTCCGCCGAGATGGCCGACTACTACGCCGATCTCGTCGCCTCGTACCCGATCGTGTCGATCGAGGACCCGCTCGACGAGGAGGACTGGGACGGCTGGACCGCCCTCACCGAGGCCATCGGCGATCAGGTGCAGATCGTCGGCGACGACCTGTTCGTCACGAACGTCGAGCGGCTGAGCCGCGGCATCAGCGAAGGAGCGGCGAACGCCTTGCTGGTCAAGGTCAACCAGATCGGCTCGCTCACCGAGACGCTGGACTCGGTCGACCTCGCCCACCGCCACGGGTTCACCTGCATGATGAGCCACCGCTCCGGCGAGACCGAGGACGTCACGATTGCCGACCTCGCGGTCGCCACGAACTGCGGCCAGATCAAGACCGGCGCTCCGGCCCGGTCCGACCGCGTCGCCAAGTACAACCAGCTCCTGCGCATCGAGGAGCTGCTCGGCGGCTCGGCGACGTACGCCGGCGCGTCCGCGTTCCCACGGCTGGTGCTCTGAGGCCGAACGATGGCATCCTCGCGCGGTCCGGGTCGGTCCTCGTCTCGACGCCCCGCCGGGTCGTCAACGGCGAGTCGGCGCCCGGTCGGCACCGGGCGTAGCCGGCCGACGGAACCACGGGGCCGGCAGGCTCCGCGGTTCACCACGAGGGCGGTGGTCCTCCTGTCGGTGGTGCTGCTCCTTGTGGCGTCGTACACCTCGGCGTTGCACGCCTGGTGGGAGCAGCGCGGCGAGATCCAGGCGGCCAAGGCCGAGATCGTCATGCGTCGCGACGCGATCAACCAGCTCAAGGACACCAAGGCGCGCTTCGACGACCCGGCGTTCATCAAGCAGCAGGCGCGTGCCCGGTTCGGGTGGGTGATGCCCGGTGAGATCGGATACCGCGTCATCGGCAGTGACGGGTCGGTGCAGGGCCAGGTCCCGACGCTCGACGCGCCGGCGACGGCGGCCAAGGCTCGTCCCTGGTACGACACGCTCTGGGGGAGCGTCGAGCAGGCCGGCAAGAAGCCGGCCAAGCCCAAGCCCGTCGAGGACCCGGACGAAGTGCTGAAGAAGCAGTGAGTGTCGCACCAGTCGACCTGGAGGCCGTGACCGAACAGCTCGGGCGTCCGGCGCGGGGGATCGTCGAGGTCTCGTCACGCTGCCCGTCCGGACATCCCAATGTCGTCAAGACCGAGCCGCGGCTGCCCGACGGGACGCCGTTCCCGACCCTGTACTACGTCACCTGCCCGCGCCTGTCCGGCTCCATCGGCACGCTGGAGGCGTCCGGGCTGATGGCCGAGATGACCACCCGCCTCTCCGAGGACTCTGGTCTGGCTCATGCCTACGCCACGGCGCACGACGCGTATCTCGCCGAACGGGAAGCGCTGGCGAGCGTGCCCGAGATCGAGGGCATCTCGGCCGGCGGGATGCCGACACGGGTGAAGTGCCTGCACGTGCTCGTCGGCCACGCGCTCGCCGTGGGGCCGGGCGTCAACCCGCTCGGTGACGAGGCCGTCGAGCTGCTCGGCGACTGGTGGAGCGGCTCGGAATGCGCGTCCGCATGACCTAGGACATGCTGGGCCAGGTTGTCGACCCAGGGGGTTCACCGTGTCCGACCAGACGTCCGCATCATCAGAAACAACGCGCGACCGCACGCACTGGCTCTACATCCTGGTCATCGTCGCCGTCTTCGCTGGCGTTGCCGTCGGGTTCGCCGCGCCCGACTTCGCGGTGAAGCTGCAGCCGCTGGGCGACCTGTTCATCAACATCATCAAGATGATGATCGCGCCGATCATCTTCTGCACGATCGTCCTCGGCGTGGGCTCGGTCGCGAACGCAGCCCAGGTCGGCAAGGTCGGCGGACTGGCGCTCGGCTACTTCCTGACGATGTCGACGTTCGCGCTGGCCATCGGCCTGGTCGTCGGCAACATCATCAAGCCCGGCGAAGGTCTCAACCTCACCGACGAGCTGGCGAAGACCGGCAAGGAGCAGACCGGCGAGGCCGTGGGCAGCTGGGACTTCATCCTCGGGATCATCCCGGACACGCTCGTGTCCGCTCTCACGTCAGGCGAGATCCTGCAGACGCTCTTCGTGGCCCTGCTGGTCGGGTTCGCGCTCCAGTCCATGGGTTCGGCCGGCCAGCCGATCCTCGTCGGCGTCGCTCACCTGCAGCGGCTCGTGTTCCGCATCCTCGCGATGGTGATGTGGCTCGCCCCGGTCGGCGCCTTCGGTGCCATGGCCGCCGTGGTCGGCGCCACCGGCTGGGACGCGCTCACGAGCCTGCTGACGATGATGCTCGCGTTCTACCTCACCTGTGTGCTGTTCGTGTTCGTGCTGCTCGGGACCCTGCTGCGCGTCGTGACCGGCGTCAACATCCTGAGCCTGTTCCGCTACCTCGGCCGTGAGTTCCTGCTGATCCTGTCGACGTCGTCCTCCGAGACGGCGCTCCCGCGGCTCATCGCCAAGATGGAGCACGCCGGCGTGCAGCAGACCACGGTCGGCGTCGTGGTGCCCACCGGCTACTCGTTCAACCTCGACGGCACGGCCATCTACCTGACGATGGCGTCGCTCTTCATCGCCGAGGCGCTGGGCGAGCCGTTCTCGATCGGCGAGCAGATCTCGCTGCTGCTGTTCATGATCATCGCGTCCAAGGGCGCGGCGGGGGTGTCAGGAGCCGGTCTTGCCACGCTGGCGGGCGGACTCGCTTCGCACCGGCCGGACCTCGTCGAGGGCGTGGGCCTCATCGTGGGCATCGACCGCTTCATGTCCGAGGCACGAGCGCTCACCAACTTCGCCGGCAACAGCATCGCCACGGTGCTGGTGGGCCACTGGACGAGCACGCTCGACCACGACCGGCTCGACCACGTGCTCTCCGGGGACGACCCGTTCGACGAGCGGACGATGCTCGACGATGAACCGGAGGATCGTGCCCGCGCAGCCGCGGATGCCGACGCCGACCCGAACACGCAAGACTGATTCGACCCGCATGGACGCCGCCAACCGCAGCGCTATTCTCTGGGCATGCCCCGCCGGGACCGCGTTGCGGCGATCGACTGTGGCACCAACTCGATCCGCCTGCTCGTCACCGACATCGCTGACGGGAAGGCCAGCGAGCTCGTGCGCGAGATGCGCATCGTGCGCCTCGGGCAGGGCGTCGACGCCACCGGAAGGCTGGCCGACGAGGCGATCGAACGAACGCTGCAGGCCACCCGTGAGTACGCCGAGCTGATCACGATGCTGGGCGCCGAGCGGGTCCGGTTCTGCGCCACCTCGGCAGCGCGGGACGCCGAGAACGCCGACGACTTCGCCGCGGCGGTCGAGTCCGTCCTCGGGGTCCGCCCGCAGGTGCTCACCGGCAAGGAGGAGGCGCTGGCCTCGTTCGTCGGCGCCACGCGCGGACTCGATGATCATCGGGCGCTCGTGGTCGACATCGGGGGCGGCTCCACCGAGCTCGTCGTGGGGGAGGGGGCGGACGTCGAGTGGTCGACGTCCCTCGACATCGGCGCCGTCCGGCTCACCGAACGCTTCCTGCACGGTGATCCGCCGCGGGTGGCCGAGGTCACCGGTGCCATGAACCACCTCGACTCCGTGCTGGCGCCGGCCGTGGCCGATCTCGACCCGGTCGCGTCGATCGTGGGAGTCGCGGGCACGGTCACCACGGTGGCGGCGCACGCCCTCGACCTTCCGTCCTACGACCGCGACGCGATCCACGGCGCGCGCCTGACGTCCGACGTGATCCGGTCGGCCTGTCTCTCGCTCGTGCAGATGTCGGTCGCCGATCGCCGCGCGCTGCCGTTCATGCACCCGGGCCGTGCCGACGTCATCGGAGGTGGGGCGCTGGTTCTCGACCGCGTGCTCGAGCTGCTGCCCCTGGACACCGATACCGTTCTGATCAGCGAGCACGACATCCTCGATGGCATCGCCTGGGGGGTCGTGTGAGCGTGCGACTGAGCCTGCCCGACCAGCGGACGCTGGCGCGGTTCACCGACATCACCGACGTCGAGGTCGTGGTCTGGGACTTCGCAAGCCCGCTGCCTGGTGCCGTCCCGATCGACCTCGCCGTCCGGCCGTACGTGCTCCAGGGCGACCTGACCCTGCTCGACCCCGAGCGCGTCCGGGCCGTGCAGTCGCAGACGCTCGGCTACGACGACGCAGTCGGCCACGTGCCCGACGGCATCACCTGGTGCAACGCGATCGGCGTGCACGAAGGCCCCGCGGCGGAGATCGCCGTCGGGCTGCTCATCGCCACCCTGCGCGGCTTCGACGAGTTCGCGCGCGCGATGCCCGAGGGTCGCTGGGTGCGCGGCTGGAATCCCGGCCTGCTGGGCTCCCGGGTCCTGCTGCTCGGGTACGGCGGCATCGGCACCCAGATCCATGCGCGGCTCGACGGATTCGGGGTCGACCTCGTGCGCGTGGCGCGCACCGCTCGCAGCGACGAGCACGGCGACATCCACGGCATCGACGCGCTGCCGTCCCTGCTGCCCGGCGTCGACGCCGTCGTCGTCGCGGTGCCCTACGGGCCCTGCGACGCATCACCTCGTCGACGACGACTTCCTCACGTCGATGCGTCCGGGCTCCCTCGTCGTCAACGTCTCACGGGGCAAGGTCGCGGACACCGACGCGCTCGTGCGTCAGGCGGCATCTGGTCACATCCGGATCGCCTCGGACGTGTGGGACCCGGAACCACTGCCACCTGACCACCCGCTCTGGACCACGCCCGGCGTGTTCATCTCGCCCCATGTCGGCGGCGCGGTGACGACCATGCACGACCGGGTCGAGTCGCTCGTGCGCGCGCAGCTCGCTCGCCTGCAGGAGGGCCGGCCGCTCCTGAACGTCGTCGACGTCAGCGGACCGGCGGCAGCTTCCCTGTAGTGGGATCCCGGTCAGTGACGCAGTACTCCAGGCCGGCAGGGTCGCGGAGGACTGTCCAGTTGCCGGTGTCGCGCACGAGATCGGCGTCCAGCGAACGGTGGCGGACGACCTCGGCCACTCGGTCGGCGCTCGAGAGGTCGATGTGGGCGCGCACGGGCCCGTCGTCGGACTCGAGCCGCTGCAGCAGCAGGCGAAGTGGCTGACCGGCGGGACGCTCGAGACGGCTGAACTCCGGGAAGCGTCCTTCGGTGTGCTCCCACCCCGTGAGTGCCATCCAGAACGCCGTCTCGGCCTCGTGCCGGCCGTGGGGGATGTCGAGGCAGATCTGGTCGACGATGCTCGTGCCGCCCCACCATGGCACCGGCGACGGAAGGGTCTGGCCGGCCGGGTGCGGGACGACGCAGAACGTGAATCCGCCGGGCGAGGTCATGACGACGTGGTCGCCACTCCATTTCACCTGTGCGCCGAGTGACGTGGCCTGCTCGACGAAGCCCGCCATGTCGTCCGTGTGCAGGTCGAGGTGAATGCCGGCCGACCCGTCGGCGATCCGTTGCACCTTGAGGTACGGGTCGCCGTCGCGAGGCACGAGCGTCGCGAACTCGTGGTGCTCCCCCCGCAAAGCTGACAGGCCACTGCCCGTGACCGCCCGCCAGAACGCCGTGTCGTCATCGAAGACGCTCGGCGGAAGGTCGATCAACGCGGTCGTCCAACGAAGGCCCGCCATGGCACCAGCCTAGGCGCGCGGGCCCCTATCGCACATTGTCTTCGGTGGTCTCCGGCACCTCATGCTCGCTGCCGTCCGCTGCCTGCGTCTCGAGCTCCGGCGGCGTGCCGGCCCCGGCCTTCAGCTCGGAGAGCCTGGCTTCGACCTCGGCCGCGGTGCTGTCGCCCTCGAGCTCCTCGAACTGGGCGTCGAGGCTGGATGCCGCGAGCTCGGCCTGACCGGCCACCCGCGCCTCCTCGCGACGCACCTTCTCCTCGAACCGGGACACCTCGCTGGTGGGATCGAGGACGTCGATCGACTTGACCGCGTCATGAACGGTTGCTTGGGCCTCGGCGGTCTTCGCTCGGGCGACGAGCTGGTCGCGCTTGGTCTGCAGCTCGTCGAGCTTGACCTTCATCTGCACGAGACCAGTCTTGAGCTTCTCGACGGTCTCGCCCTGCGAGGCGATCATCGGCGCGGCGTCCTTGGCCTCGTTCTCGAACCCGATCTGCTTGCCGAGCGCGATCTTGGCGAGATGGTCGAACTTGTCGGCCTCGCCAGCCTGGTTGGACGAGCGCAGGGTGTCGGCCTTTCGCGACGCTGCCAGCGCCTTGCCGCCCCACTCCTTGGCGGCGGAGACGTCCTCGGCGTGATCGGCCTCCGCCATCCGCAGGTTGCCGATCGTGATCGCCACGGCCTCCTCGGCCTCGGCGATCGAGCTCGTGTAGTCGCGGACCAGCTGGTCGAGCATCTTCTCGGGGTCCTCGGCCTTGTCGAGGAGGCTGTTGATGTTGGCGCGGGTGAGCTGTGAGATGCGTCCGAGAATCGACTGTCGCTGGGCCATGGTGGTCTCTCTTTCGTGAGGTTTGGGGTTAGAAGCGGCCGCCGCCGCCGCGCCGTCCGCGGGTGCGGGTGCCGCCGAAGCTTCCTGGAGTGCGGGTCGAGCCGGGGCGTTCGCTTCCACCGTACGGCTCACCGGATCCACCGCCGTGCGTCGAGCCTCCGATCAGGCTGCCGATGCCACCGAGTCCGTTGCGTCCGATGGGCTTCACCAGGATGCCCCCCAGCACCAACGTCTCGATGTTCGGCGAGCGACGGCGGTCGCCGCGGGTCTCCTGCCGCCCGGTCCAGGCCGCCACATCGGACTCGGCGGCCATCCGTGCAGCCTCGATCAGCCGTTCGGCCTCGGCCGTGTTTCCGGAGCTGAGATGTCGGCCCGCCTCCGAGAGCCGTGCCCTCGCCGGGGCACGGACGGCCGCGCGGTGGGTCGTGATGTATTCGTCGACGACGGCGCGGGCGTCGGGTTGCTCCTCCAGCAGCGTCGCGGCCTGCGCGACAGCCTCCTCCGCCGCGCGTGCGTGGAGGATGGCGTTCTTCGGCTCGTCGTCCGCGAGCGCCTTGCGGCCGCGTTCGATCTGTTCCACCGCGGCGACCACCAGCCGGCCGGCCTGGCCGCCGGGCTGCCGCGCGGTCAGATCGTCGGCGTGCTCGACCAGGCCGTCGAGCACCTGCGGCACGCGGCTGCCCAGGTCGCGCAGCTCGTCGAAGGCCTCGACCTGGGCGTCGAGCGAGCGGTCCACGTCCTCGCAGATCGAGATGATGCGCGAGTTGGTTCGGCGCCGTTCCTGGTCGGACATCCTCGGGGAGTCGTCGAGCTGAAGGCTCAGCCTGAACGCGTCGCGCATCGAGGAACGGCCACGATCGACGGTGAAGCGGAAGCCGTCGGTCCGGTCACGTCGGTGCTCCGCCTCGGCGTGACGGAGCTCGTTGTTCGAGGTCAGGAGGGCGTCGTCGACCGCGACCAGGGCGCGGTTGGCCACCTCCTCCAGCTCCTCGATCTCCAGGAGAGCCGCCGGGTCGACGGGGTTGCCGTGCTCGTCGAGAACGTGGTGGCTCCGCTCGAAGCGCCGGCGGACGCGGTGGACCACGACGCCGCTGATCGCGAGCACGAGCACGATGGCGGTGACGATCCAGCCCCACGGCAGGCCGTCGTCCTCGGCGACGTCGCCAAGGCCGTCGGCCGCCTCGAGCGTGGCGCCGGTGAAGTCGTCGTTGCGCAGCGCGGGCAGGATCCTGGTGCGGTCGACCGTCTCGAGGTCCTCGGCCGTGAACGTCTCGTTCTCGGTGTCCAAGCCGTAGGCGCGGTCCTTCGTGGCCACGACCAGCAGCACGTCGGCCCGACCGAGCCCCGACTTCTCGGACGTCTTGGCCGCCCACTCCTTGCCGGTGAGGTCGTCGAACGTCGGCACGAAGACCACGAAGAGCTGCAGGCCGGTGCGGTCGAAGAACCGGTCGAGGGCCTGCCGGACCTCCATCTGGTCGGCCCCGAGGACGCCGGCCTCGTCGGTGATCTGCCCGGCAACGTCGATCGGGTCCTCGGCGTGGGCCGAGGTGAGGGAGGCGCCGGACGCCAGCGTGCCGAGAGTCAGGAACAGGGACGTCAGGAGCGCACGCTTCATCGACATCACGGTTCGATCTTGTCCGAAGGCCCGGAGCCAGACAACCGCGGCGCGCCAGTCAGGAAATGCTGGCCCGTGTTCGCAGGAGCAGATCCTGCCCCACGGCGTCGAGGTCCAGGTCGTCTCCCGCGGCGGCTCGCTGACGGCCGGCGCCGCCTCCGTCGCGCAGCAGCAGCTCGACGCCGTCGCGCACGGTCTCCTCGTCTTCGGTGGTTTGCAGTGCGTCCGCCACACGATCGAGAACGAATCTCACCACGTCGGCTGCCGGCTCCGGCCTACCCGTTTCGGGATGGAGCAGGGAGCCGGTCAGGCCGTATCGCCGCGCGAGCCAGCGGCCGGCGCGGAGCATCTCGATGCGCCATGGTGGTTCAGGGTCGTCCGCGGACGCCATCGTGTCGACCAGAGCACGGGTCACGGCGGCGACCACCATGGCGTCGTCGATGTCGGTGCAGACGTCGGCGACGCGGATCTCGACGGTCGGATAGTTCTCCGCGAGCCGGACGTCGAAGTACACCATCGCCTTGTCGATGATGGCGTCGGTTGCGACGAGTCGACGCACCGCCTCGTGATATCCCTCGGCATCGCCGAACGGTTCGACCGGCCCCGCGCTCGGCCAGCCGTCCCACACCTGTTCGCGCCAGCTGGCGTAGGAGGTGTCGATACCTCGGTCGAACGGCGAGTTGGCGGACAGGGCGACCAGCACCGGCAGCCAGGGCTGGATGCGGTCGAGCACGCGGACGCCCTCGTCGTCGCCGTCGACCTCGACGTGGACGTGCATGCCGCAGACCGGCCCGCGCTTGCCGACCGCGCCGTACATCTCGAGCATCTCCTGGTAGCGGGGTTTCGGGGTCACGTCGCCTTCGTGACCGCCGAAGAGCGGGGTGGGCACGGCGATGACGGCGGCGCCGGCCTTCTCGGCGGCCGAGACAACGCGCTCTCGCCCGGCGGCCAGGTGTGCACGCAGCTCGCTGAGCGGATGCGCCGGCTCGGTGTTGACCTCGATCTGCTGGAGGAACAGCTCCTGCTCGAGCTCCTCGGGCTGATCGTCCTCGCGCTCGTCGGCCCGGATGGCATGGGCAGACACGGGCTTGATGTGGAACGTCTGCGGGTCGACGAGGAACATCTCCTCCTCGACCCCGACCTTGCGCACGCGCGTCATCCACCGACACTAGGTGCCGAGGGGGTCCAGCGCGCGCGCAAGGGAACTGTGTGGTCGAGACGCCGGCGAGGCGGACCCGAGATCTTCCGTTCCCGTCCCGATGGCGTGATGGGGAGCTGCGGATGCCGACCCGAGACCGACGTACGTGAGGCTACTGGCGGGTCAGCCGTTTCGTCCAATCGACACGCTCGTCCACAGCCGTCAGGCCGGTACTTCCCTGATCTGACGAGATGAGGGAGGATCGCCCCAGTTGCTTCGGGGGAAGGGCCATCGGGGGATGGATTCACAAGCGCCTGCGCTGTCCGAGCGCGTCCGCGAGCTGGTTCGCGATCGACGCATCGATCCGCGCACCGACGCCGCAGCGGTACGCAACCTGGCACTCGACGTCGTCGCCGAGCACGAGCGCCGCAGCCTCACCGGCGTCGTCCGCTCCATCGACGAGCCCGAGCTCGTCGTGGGCCAGATCGTTGCGGACCTTTCCGGCTTCGGTCCGCTGCAGTCCTTCCTCGACGACCCGACTGTCGAGGAGATCTGGATCAACCAGCCCGACCGGGTGTTCGTCGCCCGCGACGGTCAGCACGAGCTCACACCCACTGTGCTCACCTCGTCGCAGGTGCGAGAGCTGGTCGAGAGGATGCTGTCCTCGTCCGGGCGACGGCTCGACATCAGTCAGCCGTTCGTCGACGCGATGCTTCCTGGAGGCCACCGCCTGCACGTCGTGCTCGAGGGCATCAGCCGCGACTTCGCCGCCGTCAACATCCGCAAGTACGTCGCGAAGGCGCACAACCTCGACGACCTCGTCGAGCTCGGCACCGTCAACGACGCGGCGGCGAGGTTCCTGAACGCGAGCGTCGTCGCCGGGCTCAACATCGTCGTCTCCGGCGGTACGCAGGCGGGCAAGACCACGCTGCTGAACTGCCTCGCGGCCGCCATTCCCGGCTCGCAGCGGCTCGTCTCGGTCGAGGAGGTCTTCGAGCTGAAATGCTGGCACCCGGACTGGGTGGCTCTGCAGACGCGACAGCCCGGGCTCGAGGGCACCGGCGAGATCACGCTGCGGGCGCTGGTCAAGGAGGCGCTGCGCATGCGGCCGACGAGGCTCATCGTCGGCGAGGTCCGCTCGGCCGAGTGCCTTGACCTTCTCCTCGCCCTCAACGCGGGGTTGCCGGGCATGGTGAGCATCCACGCGAACTCGGCCCGGCAGGCGCTGGTCAAGATGTGCACGCTGCCGCTGTTGGCCGGCGAGAACATCGGTGCTGGCTTCGTGGTACCCACGGTTGCCTCTTCGGTCGACATCGTCGTCCACACGGCGTTCGACGGTGACGGTGCACGCCGGGTGCGCGAGATCGTGGCCGTCACCGGTCGTGTCGAGAACGGCACCATCGAGAGCGAGCCGCTGTTCACGCGTCGCGACGGAGAGTTGGTCCGCGACAACGGCATGCCGGCACGACGCGAGGCCTACGAGACGGCCGGCATCGATCTCGACGACATCCTCGGCCACGGCGCCCTCCCTAACGGTTCGGTTCAATGGGAGCCCTGATCGGCCTGCTCGCGGGCATCGGTCTCGTGCTCGTCGTCTGGACGTTTGGCGACCCGGAGTGGCGACCGCGGCCGCGTGAGCGTCGCGACGGATTCCGGGGACTCCTGGCGCGGGCCGGACTCACCGAGGTGTCCCCGCGCAGTCTCGCCGGACTGTGCACCGCCTCCTTCGTGCTGGCGACGCTGGTGATGTCGGCGATCTCGGGCGTCCTGGCCATCGGGCTGGTGTTCGGTCTTCTGTCCGCAGGGTTACCGATCGCCGTCCTCCGCGGCCGGGCACTTCGACGTCTGCGCGAGCATGCCGAGCTCTGGCCGGACGCTGTCGACAACCTCGCCTCCGCCGTGCGCGCCGGGCTCTCGTTGCCGGAGTCGCTGGCTCAGCTGGGCCAGCGTGGACCGGAGGGCCTGCGAGATCCTTTCGTCCAGTTCGATCGTGACTACCAGGCCACCGGCCGGTTCGACGAGTCGCTCGACCTGCTCAAGGGCCGTCTGGCCGACCCAGTCGGCGACCGTGTCATCGAGGCACTGCGCATCGCCCGTGATGTCGGCGGCGGGGATCTCGGCCGGATGCTCCGCGCGTTGTCGGGTTTCCTCCGTGACGACCTCCGGACCCGCGGTGAGCTCGAGTCTCGTCAGTCCTGGACGGTCAACGGTGCCCGGCTCGCCGTGGTGGCACCGTGGGCCGTGCTCCTGGCGATGAGCTTCCAGCGTGAGGTCGTCGCTCGGTATGCGTCCCCAACCGGAGCGATCGTGCTGGTCGTCGGGGCGATCCTCTGCGTCGTCGCATACCGGCTCATGCTCTGGATCGGTCGACTACCTACTGAGCGGCGCGTCCTGGCATGAGTACATCTCTGTTCGGTGCGGTACTCGGCGCGCTCATCGGCACCGGCGTTGTTCTCGTCGTGTCCGGCTGGCGCCGCGTTCGCCGTCCGGCTCTGGAGCTGCGAGTGCTGCCGTACGTCCGCGACGTCCACCCGTACGTGGAGGTTCCGTCGCGCCCGGGCGTCACGGGTGCGGTGTTCGGGCCGATGGTGCGAGTCGCCGCCGACTCCGTCGGCGGAGTCCTCGGTGGTTCGGCCAGCGTGCAACGGCGGCTGGTCCGGCTCGGCTCCGCCTCAACGGTCGAGCAGTTCCGCGTTCGCCAGGTGATCTGGGGCGTGGCGGGGTTCACTGCCTCGGCGGTAGTGGCGACGTTCGTCTGGTCGGCGCGCGGCGGCAACGTCCTGGCTCTGCTCATCTTCTGCCTGGTCGGGTTCCTGGCCGGAGTCCTGGCCTGCGACAACAGGCTTTCCGCTCAGGTGCGCACCCGTGAAGAGCACATGCGTGCCGAGTTCCCGGTCGTGGCGGACCTCTTGGCGCTGGCGGTCGCCGCCGGAGAGAGCCCGGTCGCCGGGCTCGAGCGCATCCTCAATGTGATCCACGGAAGCCTCGGCCATGAGATCGGGCGGGTTCTGGCCGACGTCCGCACCGGCACACCGGTCGCGTCCGCCTTTGACGCGCTCGCCGCCCGAACGGGTGTCCCGAGCATCGCCAGGTTCGCGGAGGGCATGGCCGTCGCGATCGAGCGCGGCACGCCGCTGGTCGACGTCCTGCACGCCCAGGCCGCCGATGTCCGCGAGGCCACGCGCCGCGACCTCATCGAGGCCGGCGGCCGCAAGGAGGTCGCGATGATGATCCCGGTCGTCTTCCTCATCCTGCCCGTCACCGTCGTGTTCGCCTTCTTCCCCGGCTATGTCGGGCTGCACTTGACGTCTTGAGAGAGAGGAACCGAGATGAAGTCCTACCTGCTGTCCGTTCGCGACGAGCGCGGCGATGTGCCCGGCTGGGTGATGATCACCGTGATGTCCGCCGGCCTCGTGGCGATCCTCACGGCCGTCGCCGGGCCCCAGCTCCGCTCGATGCTCGAGAATGCCCTCTCCGCCGTCGGTGGCTGAGCACGAACGAGGGTCCGCCGTTGTCGACTTCGTGCTCGTCATGGTGGTGCTCGTGCCGCTCGTGCTCGGCATCGCGCAGGTCGGGCTGGTCCTGCACGTACGCAACACGCTGACCGCGGCCGCGTCGGACGGCGCGCGGGCTGCCGCTCCGCTCGGCGCCACGCCGGCAGACGGCGTCGAACGCGCGCAAGAGCTGATCCGCGGCGGCCTGGCCGACCGCTACGCCGACCAAGTCAGCGCCTCCATCACGTCACTCGGGGGAGTGCCTGCCACGGAGGTCGTCGTACGTGCCCGCGTGCCGGCGCTGGGATTCCTGGGGCCGTCCATCGAGCTCACCGCGGAAGGACACGCCGTGCAGGAGGTCGCGCCGTGACGCGACGTCGCGAAAGGGGCACGGCGACGGTCGAGTTCATCTGGTTGACCATCCTGTTGCTCGTTCCGTTCGCCTACGCCTTGATCGCGGTGTTCGACATCCAGCGTGCGTCGTTCGCTGTCTCGGCCGCAAGCAGGTCCGCGGCCCGAGCGTTTCTCCAGGCCGCCGATCCCGCATCCGGCGAGCAGCGAGCGCGCGTTGCCGCCCGCGTGGCCCTCGACGACCAGGACGTCGACGCCGACGTCGTCATCTCCTGTGAGCCCAGTCCGGCCGACTGCCTGCAGCCCGGGTCGTCAGTACGCGTGGTCGTCCACACCGTGCAGCCGTTGCCGCTCACACCGTCGGCGCTCGGCGACCAGCTCGGCGGCATCGCGGTCGACAGCACCCACACGGAGTCGTTCGGCACCTACCGGGCGGGGCGCTCATGACACGCGAACGCGGCACGGTCACGGTCATGACCATCGGGTTCCTTCTCCTGCTGGGTCTGCTCACCGTCGTGGTGGTCAACTCCTCGTCGGCATTCCTCGAGCGTCAGCGGCTGAACAACCTCGCCGACGGTGCCGCGCTCACCGCGGCCGACGGTCTCGACGAGGCGGGCTTCTACACGGACCGCCGCGTCGTGCTCGATCCCGAGGAAGCCAGACAGCTGGTGAGTGACTACCTGTCAGGCGAAGAGGTGCGAGTCACCGACGTGAGCACGGACGGCGACACCGTCAGCGTTCATCTCGAGCGCGACCTCGACCTGGCCCTCACGCCGCCCGGCTGGACGTCACGCACGACGATCGTCGCCGACGCGAACGCCCAGCTGCGCCGCGGACCGTGAATCCGGTTCAGCGGGGGTAGGGGACGTGGCCCTGCTTCTTGGCGTCCAGGCACTTGTCGCCGACGATGCTCGTGGGCACCGAGTACTTCTCCATGGTGTCGCAGTCAGGGAGCTCCTGCCCGCCCCAGATCTCCTGCCACACGCCGTCCTGCTTGGACCAGATGTACACCGCACCACCGCACGAGTGCTGGCTCCCGAAGGCGAAGCCGGACGTGTCGATCTTCTCCACACCAACCGTGAGCTGGCAGTCCTCGCCCGGAGGCGTCTCCAGGCCGTCGATGAGGCCGGCGATGAACTGCTTGAAGTCCTCCGGTGCTCCCTCGAGCTTGGAGACATCGGCGGCCTTGGCAATGGTCACCCCCGCAGGCTTCTGGTCATACGTGATGAGCTCGGCCTCGGCGGGCGAGGGGCTCGAGGACGACGCGGCCTCCTCTGAGGGTGCGGCTGCGCCCTTGTCATCGGGCTCGGAGGCGCCGCAGGCGCTGGACAGCAACAGTGCGGCAGCCAGCACGGCTGCCGCCGGGAGTCGGAAGGGAGTCATGGTCGTTGATCGTGGCAGGGCGGTGACCACCCCGCCATAGTCATTCGGACGCATTCGCTGGTTATGGTGGCAGCAGAGCTGGGAGGCGAAGTGACCGACGACGACATGAAGGCCAAGTTCCGCAAGGCGCTGGAGAAGAAGGAAAAGAACCAGCATGCGACCGCCGAGGGCGCCGAGCACGACACCAGCGAGAAGTCACACGGCGCCGACAAGCCGATCGAGGTCAAGGAGTTCCGCCGCAAGAGCATCTGAGCGGCAGATCTGAGCGCTAGGCCAGGGCGGAACGCAGCCGTTCGCCGTACTCGGCCGCCTCGCCGCCCTTGTACTTGGTGCGCGGCCAGAAGAACCCGCGCAGGCCGTCGCCCTTCGTGCGGGGCACGACGTGCACGTGCAGGTGCGGGACGCTCTGCGACACCACGTTGTTCATGGCCACGAACGTGCCCTGGGCGCCGAGCGCGGACGTCATCACTGCTGCAACCCGCTGCGACGTGGTGAACAGCGGCACGACGAGCGACTCAGGCAGGTCGACCAACGTGTCGATGTGCTCGCGCGGCACCAGCAGCGTGTGTCCCTTGAACACCGGGCGGATGTCGAGGAAACCCACCACGTGCTCCTCGTCCAGCACGATCTCGGCGTCGACCTCGCCGCGCACGATCTTGCAGAACTGACAGTCAGGAGATGAGGTCGGGTCCATGCCGGAATCTCATCACATGCTCGATACCCTCGACGGATGGTGAAACGGAGGTTGGCTCGGCTCGTGTCGCTCGTGCGGCGGCACGGCATCCGTTCAGCCCTCCGTCGCATCCTGGCCGCACGACGGTCACCTCTCCTCAGGCTCAGCGCAGCCCAGGTCGGCCTGGCCCATGTGTCCCGCATGGATCGGTCCTCGGCACGACTGATCGTGCACGGTCGCGGCTTCTCCGATGCCGCACGTCTGGAGTGCTCAGCCGTCGTCGCACGGCATCTCGCCGTCATCCCGGTCGACGTGCGACGGACGGACGGTGGGTTCGAGCTCGACGTTCCGCTCCAGCAGCTGTCCCAGCTCGACGGCGTGTCCGAGACACAGCTCGTGCTGAGCGACGGGAGCAAGAGGCGGATCCTGGGTCGGGTTCCGCAGAAGGAGCTCCACGAACACGGACTCATCACCGTCCCGCTCACCGTGGTCGCCCTGCCCGGAGGTACGTTCATCCGGTTCAGGGTCAAGTCGCAGCCCGACGGTGAGCTGCGCGTCGTTTCCGAACGACTTCCCGGGAAGGTTCCTGCATGAAAATCGTCGTCGTCACCGATCGACCGGAGGACACCTCGGTCGCGCGACGACGCGCCATTCGTACCGTCAACCAGCTGGCCGACCGGCACCAGGTCTCGTTGCTGAGCGTGTGGGCCGGCGATGCGCCGTCGCTCGCGCCGAACGTCGATCAGCAGGCCCTGCTCGTGGAGGCCAAGCGCCGGCACCGAACCAACCCGGAAGCACTCGCTCTCGGCAGACCAGCTGCGCCTGCTCGCTGTTGCCCCGACGACGGCGTCGGAGTCGGAGGATGAGCTGACGCGACTCGCCGAGCTCGAGCTGAACCACGCACTTTCGACCGTCGATGCCGACGTCATGATGGTTTCGGACGCGAGGCTGGTCCCGGTGGTCAGCGATGCCGCCCCGGCCGCCGTCGTAGTGGTCGCCCTGCACCCCGGTGCACCGAGTCCGGAGGTGCTGGGTCACCTGGCTCGCGCCGACGCGGTGGTCACCTCCCGCGAGGTGACGGCGCACGCGTTGGAGGACTTCTTCGCCGCATCGGCGCCCTGGGTGGTCACGGAGCCACTTTCCGTTCCCACACCCACGAGTCCGACCTCATCGGCTGGGCCATCTGATGAGGTCACCGTCGCGGTGTGCGGCACGGCGGACTCGGAGTTCATCGAGCAGGTGGAGGAGGCCTTCCTCGAGGCGACCGAAACGCTGCCGTCTGCACACCTGCACGTGTGCATCGATGACGAACCGCTGCGGCCGTTGCGACGTCCGATCAGCCACAGCGGACGGCATGGTGCCATCACCTTCGGCCCACATGACAGCTGGCGCAGCGTCGGCGACGCCGCCCCGAGCGCACTTCTCGTCGGTCCCTCAGACGACGACGAGTCCGCCGAGGTCGCTGCCGATGCGCTGTCACGCGGCGTGCGCGTCGTGGCCATCGGTTCGTGCGCGGCTGCCGACCTCGTGTCCGGCGAGCCAGACCTCCAAGCCGTCCCTGCAGACCCGACATCGATCCACAGTGTTCTTTCCCACCTCGTGGGTCTCGAGCCCGAATCCATCGCCCCAGCGATCGCTCCTGCGGGTCCTGCCAGCCCGCCGGGCGACCGGGACGCGTTCTGGAACGACTTCCTGGAGCAGCTCGCCCAGGGCAAGTCGCCGGCCGCGAGCCGTGGTGAGCGCCGTCTCGGTGTGGAGGCCGCGTTGGCCTTCCCCATCGATCCGCTGGCGGCGCCGACTCCCGGCCCTGGTCTCCGGAAGGCCGAGGAGGGGCTGGCTGCCGACCAACCGGGCCTGGCGAGATGGCGCGGACGGCTGTCCGAGGTGCACGACACGCAGCTCGAGAGCGAGATCTGGAACCGCAACCTCCACGACGTGGTGTCGGTGCTCGAACAGGCCGACATCGCCCACATCCTGGTCTCCGACCACTTCGAACCGGGACGCATCGCCGTCAGCGAGGACGACCGCGCCGCGGTGTCCAGCGCCCTCGCCCGTGGTCTGCGCGATGGCCCGTTCTACGTGGACCTGCTCGATGACCTCGCAGAAACCAGGGCGACCGTCCTGGCCCGGCAGATCGAGGACGCCGCCGACGCACCCTCGATCATCGTGTACCGATCCGTGGTCACGACGTCGCGCACCCTGGTCTATGGGCCCGAGCAGGGCTGCGGCATCGAGTTCTGGTCGCAGGATCCGGCGACCCAGCACTTCATGTCGCCGCCCGCCGTCCCCTCCCGACGCGGATTCGCCCTTCCGAGCCTGGTCCCGGACGCGACGGTGACGGTCGGCGACCGGGACATCGCCACCAAGCGCGAGATGCTCGAACCCACGAACGACGACATCACCTTCCCCATCGACTTCGTGTGGACGTGGCTCGACGACGACGACACGGAGTGGCGTGAGCGCCGCGACGAGCACCTGCTGGCCTCCGGCGGCCGCCTCTCCGACCCGCACGTCGCGGCACGGTTCGTGAACCGCGACGAGCTGATGTACTCGATGCGATCGGTGGCGATGTACGCGCCGTGGTTCGGACACCTCTACGTCGTCACCGACCGCCAGACCCCTGAGTGGCTCGACGCCAGCCATCCCGACGTCACCGTGGTCGACCACCGCGAGATCTTCCGGGATCCCGCAGCTCTTCCGACCTTCAACTCCCACTCGATCGAGTCCCAGCTCCATCACATCCCGGGTCTTTCGGAGCACTTCGTCTACTTCAACGACGACTTCTTCATCGGGCAGATGCTCCACCCGAGCAAGTTCTTCACGCCCGTCGGCCAGGCGGTGGCCTTCCAGTCCGGTGTGTACATTCCGCCCGGTCCGCAGGACGAGCTCGATCGGCTGTTCTTCGCCTACCGCAAGAACGATCGCGACCTGTTCGCGCGGGCCTACGGCCGCACGGTCGTGCACAGCTACCTGCACGCCCCCTACGCCCTGCGCGTCAGCGTCATGGACGAGCTCGAGAAGAAGTTCCCGGAGGAGTGGCGGGAGACCATGCACAGCCGGTTCCGGTCCCTGTCCGACCATGCCTTCGCGACCGTCTTCGTGCAGGCCTGCGGCGTCGAAGCCGGCAAGTTCGTGCACGGCGAGGTGCGGTCGCGCTACGTGAAGGCGGGTACGCGCGAGCACCAGCCGCTCATGCGCGAGATCCTGGCGCGACGTCACCTCGAGACGTTCTGCCTCAACGACACCGGGGAGAACGACCTGCCGGCCGAGGAGCACGACTCGGCCATGGCGGCGTTCATGGAGGCGTACTTCCCGATCAGGGCCCCATGGGAGAAATCCTGACGCGTGCCCGTCGGTCCCTCGCCATGGGCGCTGGGTAGTCTCGTCGGGTGGCGACCGTCGACTTTCCCGAGCAGATCAAGGAGCTCGGTGCGACCCTGACGTCGATCGAGAAGGTGCTCGACCTCGACGCCATGCGGGCCGAGATCAGCAAGCTCCAGGAGGAGGTCGGCGCTCCCGACCTCTGGGACGACCAGATCAACGCCCAGCGCGTCACCGGACGCCTCTCGACCCTTCAAGCCGACCTCGAACGCATCACGGGCCTGCGCCAGCGCCTCGACGACCTCGAGATCATGGTCCAGCTCGGCCAGGAGGAGGACGACGCCGAGTCGCTCGTCGAGGCCGAGAACGAGCTCGGCCGCCTGCACGCCCAGATCGAGTCACTCGAGGTCCGCACGTTGCTGTCCGGCGAGTACGACGAGCGCGACGCCATCGTGTCGATCAGATCCGGCGCCGGTGGCGTCGACGCGGCGGACTTCGCCGAGATGCTGCAGCGCATGTACGTCCGCTGGGCCGAGCGACACCAGTACGGGGTCGAGATCTACGACGTCTCCTACGCCGAGGAGGCCGGCCTCAAGTCCACGACGTTCGCCATCAAGGCGCCCTACGCCTACGGAACGCTCTCGGTCGAGGCCGGCACCCACCGGCTCGTCCGCATCTCGCCGTTCGACAACCAGGGCCGTCGGCAGACGTCGTTCGCCGCGGTCGAGGTGGTGCCGGTGCTGGAGGAGACCGATGAGATCGAGATCCCCGACGAGGAGGTGCGCGTCGACGTCTACCGCTCGTCCGGGCCCGGCGGCCAGAGCGTCAACACCACCGACTCGGCGGTGCGTCTCACCCACATCCCCACCGGTGTGGTCGTCAGCTGCCAGAACGAGAAGAGCCAGCTGCAGAACAAGGCCAGCGCCATGGTGATCCTCAAGGCCAAGCTGCTCGCGCTCAAGAAGGCCGAGGAGCGGGCCCAGCTCGACGAGCTCCGCGGCGACGTGCTGGCGTCCTGGGGAGACCAGATGCGCAACTACGTGCTCAACCCGTACCAGATGGTCAAGGACCTGCGCACCGAGCACGAGACCGGCAACACCCAGGCCGTGCTCGACGGCGAGATCGACGACTTCATCGAGGCCGGCATCCGCTGGCGCCGGGCGCACGAGGCGTAGCCGATGGATCTCGGGCTGACCGTGCTGATCGTCGCGACGCTGGCGATGGGGCTCGCGGCCGGGGTCTTCCTGCTCTACGCGCACACGATCATGCCGGGGCTTCGACGAACGGACGATCGCACCTTCGTGGCGGCGTTCCAGGCGATCGACCGGGCCATCATCAACCCGTGGTTCATGGTGACCAGCTTCGGCGGCGCCCTGGTGTTCACCGGGGTCGCCGCGCTTCTGTACATCGGCGAGGACCCGTTCTGGTGGATCGTCGTCGCCTTCGCGCTCTACCTCTTCACCGTCATCGCCACGGTGACCGTCAACGTCCCGCGCAACGACGCCATCAAGGCCGCGGGCGACCCGGACCACATCGACGTGTCGCAGGTGCGCGCCGCCTTCGACGAGGCACGGTGGGCGCGCTGGAACCTGATCCGGACGATCGCCAACTCGGCTGCGTTCGGCCTGCTCGCCTGGGCGCTGGTCGTCGCAGGCGGAGCACGCTGAGACCGTTCACGGCACGAACCCGGCAACGCTGCTTGACTGGATCCGTGGCTCACAGCACGGTCGACGAGGCGTTCGCCGTGGTCGATCGTGCCGAGTTCCTGCGGCCGCACGACCGCGCGGTGGCCGGCATCGACGAGCCGCTCTCGATCGGTCTGGGCCAGACCAACTCCCAGCCGCGCACCGTCCGGGCGATGCTGCAGCTGCTCGAGGTCGAGGCGGGGCAGCGCGTGCTCGACGTCGGGTCAGGGTCCGGATGGACGACGGCGCTGCTGGCCCGCCTGGTCGGGCCGACCGGAAGCGTCCTCGGTGTCGAGCTCGAGCCTGACCTCGCGACCTGGGGCGCGGAGAACCTCGGTCGCCAGGACACGCCATGGGCGTCGATCCGCGCCGCCGACCCCGACGTCCTCGGTGCCCCGGCCGAAGCACCCTTCGACCGCGTCCTCGTGTCCGCGGCAGCGCGCCAACTCCCGGACGAGCTGGTCGAGCAGCTCACCGACGACGGCGTGATGGTGGTGCCCGTCGTGGCCACGATGACCCGCGTGCGACGCACTGGTTCCGACACTGGCGACGCCGACATCACCACCCACGGCTCGTACAGCTTTGTTCCGCTGAGGTAGGCGGTTTCGACCGGCCTACCGGCGAGGGTCCGCAGGGCTGTGGCGACGTCTGCCTAGACTCGTCCGAGTGATTCGCTTCGACAAGGTGACCAAGACCTATCCCGGCCAGAAAAGACCGGCGCTGCAGGGCGTCGATCTCGAGGTCGAGAAGGGCGAGTTCGTCTTTCTCGTGGGTGCCTCGGGCTCTGGCAAGTCGACGTTCCTCCGCCTCGTGCTGCGCGAGACCCGGCCGTCCGACGGACGCGTCTACGTCGCCGGCAAGGAGATCAACAAGCTCTCCAGCTGGAAGGTCCCCAAGCTGCGCCGCCAGGTCGGCACGGTGTTCCAGGACTTCCGCCTTCTCCCCAACAAGACCGTCTCCGAGAACGTGGCGTTCGCGCTGCAGGTCATCGGCAAGTCCCGCCACGAGATCGCCAAGCTGGTGCCCGAGACGCTCGAGCTCGTCGACCTCGGTGGCAAGGGACACCGCATGCCCGACGAGCTGTCCGGCGGTGAGCAGCAGCGCGTCGCGATCGCCCGGGCCTTCGTCAACCGGCCGATGATCCTCATCGCCGACGAGCCGACCGGAAACCTCGACCCCGCCACCAGCGTCGGCATCATGAAGCTGCTCGACCGCATCAACCGCACCGACACCACCGTCGTCATGGCCACCCACGACTCCACGATCGTCGACCAGATGCGCAAGCGCGTCATCGAGCTCGACGACGGGCACATCGTGCGCGACGAGGCACGCGGCATCTACGGATACCAGAGCTGAGGCGCCGATGAGAACGACGTTGAGCGAGCTCCGCACGAGCCTGTCCCGCAACAAGTCGATGACGATCTCACTCGTCGTCACGATGACCGTCTCGCTGCTGCTGGCAGCGCTGGGCCTGCTGATCCAGAGCCAGGCCGACCGCACCGAGAAGTACTTCGGCGACCGACTCCAGCTGCAGGTCAACCTGTGCACCAAGAACTCGCCGAGTGCCACCTGTCTCGGCGGGGTGGCGACCGAGGACCAGAAGACCGCGGTCAAGGAGGCGCTGAACACCAACCCCGAGGTGAAGACGTTCGACGTGCGCACGCCGTCCTCCAACTACGAGCAGGCGCGCGAGCTGCTCGGCCAGACCGACACCGGCAAGAAGCAGCTCGCGACGCTCGGCCCGAGCGCGTTCCCGGAGTCGTACTTCGTGACGCTCAAGGACCCGCAGGAGTTCGACGGCGTCGTCAGCCAGGTGTCCGGCATGGACGGAGTCGGCAACGTCAACTCCCTGCGCAAGCTGCTCGGCCCGTTGTTCGAGATCCTCGAGAAGATGCGTTGGGCCGCCCTCGGCACGTCACTCTTGCTCATCGTCGCGGCGATCCTGCAGGTCTCGAACACGATCCGGATGACGGCCTATGCGCGCCGCCGCGAGATCGGCATCATGCGTCTGGTCGGCGCGTCCAGCTGGCACATCCAGCTGCCATTCGTGCTCGAGTCGATGCTCGCCGCCCTGATCTCCGCGGCGCTGGCGGCCCTCGGGCTGGGCATCTTCATGTACGTCGTCGTCTACGGCTACCTGCGCGACACCCTGGGGCAGATCACCACCTGGGTGCGCTGGCAGGAGTCGATCATGGTCATGGGCTACACCACGGCGCTCGCCCTGCTGTTGGCGCTGGTCCCGACGCTGGTCATGACCCGCAAGTACCTCGACGTCTAGACCTACCCCTCAGGCGCGCGCGGGTGCCCGGAAATGCCTTGACCTGCGCGTCAGATGACCTAGAGTCACATGAGTAACTCCAGTCACATCCGTCGACACCCTCCCGCCTGCGGGAGGTCTTCCCCAAGGTCGAGGTCATGGTTCCCAGCACGCGCAGGGCCTTCGTGGCCGGCCTTGTCGTGCTCGCGTTGACCGCCGCGGCCGTCGCCAGCCCCTCGGCCGCCGACGAGAAGGACGATCTCCAGCGCCAGAAGCGAGGCGTCAGCGGCCAGGTCGGTGACGCCAAGAAGTCGCTGGACGAGTCGAGCAAGAAGTTCGCGGGCGCTGTCGCAGCGCTCAGGAAGGCTCAGGCCCAGCTCGACGCCGCCGAGGCGCATCTCGGCTCGACGCGAGGTGAGCTCGCGACCGCCGAGGCGCGTGATGCACAGATGCAGGCCGAGCTGATCAAGAGCGAGGCCGAGCTCGTCGTCGCCATCGACAAGCTCGCGCAGGGCAAGAAGGAGCTCAAGTCCTCCGAGGTCAGGGTGCAGCAGTTCACGGTCGAGTCGATGCAGGAGGGCGACCGTGGGCTGCAGGCCTTCGGCGACCTGCTCCGCGGCGAGAGCCCCACGCAGTTCTCGCAGAAGATGAGCCTCAGCGACTCGGTGAGCGATGCCCAGCTGGCCACGATGCAGCGACTGGCGGCGTCGAAGGTGATCCTGCAGCTCAACCGTAGGAAGGTGCAGGCACTACGCGACCAGGTTGCTGCCGCCCGCAAGGCCGCGGCCGCGAACCTCGTGCTCAAGCAACAGCTCGAGGCCTCCGCCGAGAACCAGGCCGAAGAGGTCGACCGGCTCGTCGGTCAACGGGAAGACGCCAGGAGCTCCGCCGCCGCGATCAAGCGTGAGGACGAGAAGCAGCTCAGGGAGCTCGAGAACGAGCGAGCCCGTCTGAACGCCCGCCTCGCCGCGCTGGCCGCCAAGGACCGGAAGTCCGGCGGCAAGGGGGCCGGTGGCGATGGCGGCGGAACCCTCTCACGCCCGGTCGGCGGGCCGATCACGTCGCCGTACGGCATGCGCCGGCACCCGATCACCAAGGTCTACAAGCTCCACGACGGCACCGACTTCTCTGCCGGGTGCGGTACACCCATCCGTGCCGCCGCCGCCGGCAGGATCATCGAGCAGTACTACAACGGTGGCTATGGCAACCGCGTCATCATCAACAACGGCATCAAGCGCGGCAAGAGCATCGTGACGACGTACAACCACCTCTCGCGATTCGCCAAGAGCAGAGGCGCCCGCGTCTCGCGCGGCCAGGTGATCGGCTACGTCGGCAGCACCGGCTACTCGACCGGCTGCCACCTGCACTTCATGGTGATCGCCAACGGCCGCACCACCAACCCCATGAACTGGTTGTAGGTCCTGCGAGAATGGTCCGGTGGCCAAGGAGACCGGGCGCAAGATTGTCGCCCAGAACAAGAAGGCACGCCACGACTTCCACATCGAGGACACCTACGAGGCCGGCCTGGTCCTCACCGGTACCGAGGTGAAGTCGCTGCGTGCCGGTCGCGCATCCCTGGTCGACGGATTCGGCGAGGTCGAGAAGGGTGAGGCCTGGCTGCTCCAGGTGCACATCCCCGAGTACACGCAGGGCACCTGGACGAACCACGAGACGCGTCGTCGTCGCAAGATGCTGCTCAACCGGCACGAGATCGACCGCATCGAGCAGCGCGTCAACGCCAAGGGCCTGACGATCGTGCCGCTCGCGCTCTACTTCAAGGACGGCCGCGCCAAGGTCGAGATCGCGCTCGCGCGCGGCAAGAAGCAGTACGACAAGCGCCACGCGATCGCTGAGCGTCAGGCCAAGGCCGACGCCCAGCGTGAGGTCGGCCGGCGCCTCAAGGGCATGGAGTGACGACTCTGCCGCTGACGGATGAGGACCTGCCGGCGTACGCCGAGGAGCTCGGGCTCCCCGGGATCTTCGACGTCCATGTGCACTTCATGCATCCCCGCGTGTTGGCCAAGGTGTGGGCGTACTTCGATGGCGCCGGCGAGCTGCCGGCGGGACTCTGGCCAGTCCAGTACCGCGGCACGGACGACGAGCGCGTGGCCCATTTGCGATCGATGGGAGTGCGACGCTTCTCCTCGCTCTCGTACGCGCACAAGCCGGGCATCGCGGGCTTCCTCAACGACTGGACGCGTGAGTTCGCCGAGCACACTCCCGACACCCTGTGGTCGGCGACCTTCTACGCCGAGACCGAGGCAGCGGACTACGTGCCGAAGCTGGTCGACGCCGGTGCTCAGGTGTTCAAGGCGCACCTGCAGGTCGGTGACTTCGCGGCGGACGACTCTCTGCTCGAGCCCGTGTGGGGCACGCTCGCCGAGAGCCGGACGCCGATCGTGCTGCACGCCGGGTCCGGCCCGGCTCCGGGCCGCTTCACCGGACCAGACGGTGTCGCCCGCGTGATGGCTCGTCATCCGGAGCTCCGTCTGGTGATCGCCCACATGGGGATGCCGGAGATCGCGGAATTCATGGACCTCGCCGACGGTTACGCAAATGTGATGCTCGACACGACCATGGCGTTCGTCGACTTCTGGGATGAGCCAACCGACCCGGCGGTGGTGCAACGGCTGCCCGGCCTGCAGGACCGCGTGCTGTTCGGCACCGACTTCCCCAACATCCCGTACGACTACGCCCACCAGGTGGAGGCGTTGCAGCGCCTCGACCTCGGCGACGACTGGATGCGCGACGTGCTCTGGAACAACGGTGCGCGCCTGTTCGGTACCGACGACGTGGTGGTGGCATGAAGCTCGCGAGCTCGGAGGGACGATGGCTGGTCACCGCGATGGTGCTGGCGTCGGGCATGGCGTTCCTCGACGGCTCGATCGTCAGCCTTGCCCTGCCGGACATCGACCGTGACCTGAACGCCGGTCTGGTGGGGCTCCAGTGGACGGTCAATGCGTACATGCTGACGCTCTCCGCACTCGTCCTGGTGGCGGGATCGCTCGGGGATCGTCTCGGACGACGGCTCGTGTTCAACGTGGGCGTCATCTGGTTCGGTGTCGCCTCGATCCTGTGTGCCGCCGCTCCGTCGATCGAGATGCTCGTCGCCGCTCGCGCGCTTCAGGGCATCGGTGGCGCGCTGCTCACCCCGGGCAGTCTGGCGATCATCTCGTCCTCGATCGACCGCGAGGACCGGGGTCGTGCCATCGGCACCTGGGCCGGGCTCTCCGGCGTGGCCGCCGCCGTCGGGCCGCTGCTGGGTGGTTGGTTGGTCGACCAGCTGGGCTGGCGCGCCATCTTCTGGATCAACGTGCCGCTTGTCGTGGCCACCATCGCCATCAGCCTGCGCCACGTTCCGGAGACCAAGGGAGATCAGGGACGCATCGATTTCGGCGGCGCAGGTCTCACCGTCGTGAGCCTGGCATTCCTGACCTACGGCCTGGTGGTGGAGGAGTGGATCCCCACGGTCGCCGGCCTCGTCCTGCTGATCACCTTCGTCTTGCACCAGCGGCGGACGCCGCATGCGTTGGTGCCGCTGGAACTGTTCGCGGATCGGGTGTTCACCGCGCTGAACATCTGCACGTTCGCGATCTACGGGGCGTTGAGCGGCGGGATGTTCCTCTTGGTGCTGCAGCTGCAGTACGTGACGGGATACTCGCCGCTCGAAGCCGGCCTCGCCACGCTGCCGCCGACGATCCTCCTGCTGCTGTTCTCCGGGCGGGCCGGGGCACTCGGCGAAAAGTTCGGTCCACGCCTGCCGATGACGTTCGGGCCTTTGATCGCTGCCGCGTCCATGGTGCTCTACCTTCGCGTCGATGCCGATGCCAACCTCGTCGAGGTTCTCGTCCCGGGCATCGTGTTCGGGATCGGGCTGACCATCCTGGTCGCCCCACTCACCACCTCGGTCCTTGCGTCCGCGCCGGCTGATCAGGCCGGCATTGCCTCGGGCATCAACAACGCCGTGGCCCGCACCGCCGGTCTCTTGGCTGTGGCAGCGATCCCGCCGCTGGCGGGGATCGCCGGCGCCGACTTCTCCTCACCGGAGGTGTTCAGCCCCGGCTTCCGCATCGGGGTGATGATCTGTGCGGGGATGCTGGCAGTCGCCGGTGTGTTCGCTCTCGCGATGATCCAGAAGCCGGTGCGCTTCGACGAGGTCGTTCAGGAGTCCGAGACAGACGTCGCTTAGCCCGGAGTCCTGGGCGAGGTACCATGGAGGGTGCTGCGAAAGCGGCAGTTGACAACTCAAGAGGGGCTGATCGGTTTCGACTGTGGTCGTTTCAGATCAGGAGAAGCGGGTAGAGAATCCAAGGTCATCTCTCAAACGTCCCTTGGAAACTACAAGTGCCGATTCAAAGCGCACTGACTTCGCCCTCGCTGCCTGACAGCGACTGGTGAAGGGCAGACCCGGGAGCGTCCCCGTCCCGGATCGTCTGTCTCATCAAGGGGACTTGCTGATCACGAATCGCCGTAGGGCGTGATCGGGACTTTTCTGCGGCTGGGCCTGTCGGAGACGTGTTCGTCCGAGCTCCGGGGCCGAGAAAAGCGCCAGACGAACTGCACCCGGAGAAGACCTGATGTGGCGCCAGAGGACCCGGGTTCGATTCCCGGCAGCTCCACGACATGGAAGGACCCCCAAGCCACTCGGCTCGGGGGTTCTTCTGCGTGCTTGCGGGTCCTTCCATGTCGTGAATCAGACCGAGTGAATCGAAGTGGGCCCCTCCGATGCGGCGAAGCCGCCCGGAAAGGGCTCCCGGCAGCGGTCAAATCCAGGCTCGCTCAGCCCTGCACCGGAAACATCGACCGCAGTCGGGCCGGAGGCTGAAACGGCGCCCACTCGCCCAGGGGCTGGGCGAGCCGGTCCGCGAGCAGCCACAGCACGGCAGCGTCGACGCCGATGCCGAGGTGGCCGGCGCGGACCTCGATGTTCTCGTGAGTGGAGGTCTCCGGCTCGATGCAGGCTCGCCAGTGGACGATGCCGTCCGTACGCGAGTAGACCGACGTGCTCGGGACTGAGATCGGCTCCCGCAGCCCCATCTGGGACGCGGGCGTATTGCTGCCGACATGCTGTCGCGAGCCTCGGCGATACGCCGCATCCGCACGGCTCGGCGTGCTCTCGTCGCCCATGTACGGGCTGGCCAGGGTGATGACCTGCTGCACGAGGTCGGGCTGCCGCCGTGCCAGCTCTCGGGCCAGGATGCCGCCGAGGCTCCAGCCGACGAGCGACACCGGTTGTCCGGTGCGGTCGAAGACGTGCTGGAGCCGCCGCGGCAGCTCGTCGACCACCTCGCGCGTCGGCCCGCGGTTGCGGCCGAGGCCCCAGCCGTACGCCCGGTGATCGAGCCCGCGCAGGAATCGGCGCATGGGACCGGTGCTGACGTCATCGGCGAGCAGGCCCGGAAGCACGAGCACGCCGCCGCCGTCACCTCGCGGGGCGTCACGGAGCAGGGCTCGGGCGAAGGGCAGGCGGGCGAGGGAGACCGCCCCACGCAGAGGCTCGGTGACGAACCATCGGAGCGCCGGCGGGCGCGACACGTCGTTCTCGGCCGTGGACATGGACGACAACCTATGACGGATGTGTCGTCGAGGCGCAGCCCGGACAGAAACGAGGTCGACCGGCACGCCGCGTTGCTGCCGCCGCTCGGGACTGGCAGGGTCGGAGGTGCCAGCGTGACGGGAGATCAGGGGGAGTCCATGTCCGAGCGAGATTCCGGGCCCGAGTATCCGAAGTACCCCGGCGAGGGCTCATCCGAGGGTGGCCCGCCTCCGCCTCCTCCGCCGCCGCCACCACCGCCCGGTGCCGCCGCGCCTCCGGTCGCCGGACAACCCGCCAGCATCGCGACAGCGGTCAAGCTCATGTACGCAGGCGCTGCGCTCAGCCTGCTGTCCGTCATCGCCTCGTTCTTCATGCTCGACACGATCAAGGAGATGATCGAGGAGTCGATGCGCGAGGCCGACGCCAACGTCTCTCAGAGCACGATCGACGCCGCGTACACGGTGGGCATGGCCTCGACCGTCGTCGTGGGCATCCTCTCGGTGGGCTTGTGGCTGTGGATGGCCTGGAAGAACGGGCAGGGCCGGTCATGGGCTCGCATCGTGGCGACCATCTTCGGCGGGCTCAACGTGCTCTTCACCCTCGTCGGCTTCACCCAGCCGGGCATGACGTCCGTCTCGGCGATCATCAGCGCCATCAGCATGGTCCTGGCGGTCATCATCCTGATCCTCCTGTGGAGGAAGGAATCGAGCAGCTACTACGAGGCCGTCTCGCACAGCCAGGTGCTGCGATGACTCTCGATCCCTCCATCGTCGACATCGCCCTGGCCGAGCTCGATGGCTGGACGAACGACGGTGACGCCATCACCAAGACGTTCACGTTCGACGACTTCGCCGCCGCCATGGACTTCATGCAGCGGGCGGCGGGGCCCATTGACCGGACTGACCACCACCCGGAGTGGACCAACGTCTACAACCGCATCGACGTGCGGCTGAGCAGCCACGACGCGGGCGGCATCACCGATCGCGACCTCGCGCTGGCGAAGATGCTCGACGCAATCGCCTCCTAGGCCCAGAGCCGCTCGCCGAACTGGAACCAGATCGCGCTCGCGATGGCGATGTACCAGAGCGCGACGATGAGCACCGACCAGTTCGACACGAACCGGGTCACGGGGCTCTGCGGTGCGACGCCGCGCAGGCTGCAGGCCGTGACGTAGACGAACAGCGGGATCATCACCGCCCACACGACCATGCAGTACGGGCACAACAGCTCGAGCTGGTAGATGCTCTGGTACTGCAGCCACGTCACGAAACCGATGCCGAACAGGCAGCCCAGCTGCAGGCCGGTCCACACCCAGCGGACCACCGGTGCACCGGTCCAGAACAGCACCCCGAGCACCGTGACGACGCTGAACCCCACGATCCCGATGATCGAGTTGGGAAAGCCGAACGCCTCGGCCTGGGCGGAGTCCATCACGCCGCCACAGCTCACGAAGGCGCTGAAGTCGCAGCTGAGCGCGGTCTCGACGCCGTCGATCTTGTTCTGCAGGAGGATGAACTTGTCGATCGTCAGCTGGACCGCGGCCGCCAGGCCGATGACGCCGGCGATGGTCATCAGCACGTGGGGAGTGCGATGGCCCGGTTCGGTGTCGGGCTCAGCGTTGAGTGGCACGTCGGTCTCATCGGTAGCGGTCACGGCTCGATCCTAGTTAGTCTCACGTCACCGACTCCCCCGGAGGCTTCCGATGACCGACCACGTTGACGTGCTGATCGTCGGCGCAGGACTTTCCGGCATCGGGGCCGCCTACCGCCTGCAGACGAAGTGCAAGGGCAAGACGTACGCGATCCTCGAATCGCGGGATGCGTCCGGCGGCACGTGGGACCTGTTCCGGTATCCCGGCATCCGCTCGGACTCGGACATGTACACCCTCAGCTACCCGTTCAAGCCATGGACGCACGGCAACGCGATCGCCGACGGCGAGGACATCCGCCGCTACATCCACGAGACGGCCCACGAGAACGGCATCGACCAGCACATCCGGTACGGGCACCGGGTCACGCGTGCGTCGTGGTCGTCGGACGACGCACGGTGGACGATCGACGCCACGAGCGATGACGGGCCGGTCACCGTCACCGCCTCGTTCCTCTACCTGTGCAGCGGTTACTACAACTACGACGCCGGCTTCACCCCCGAGTTCCCGGGTCTCGAGGACTTCGAGGGCGAGGTCGTGCACCCGCAGTTCTGGACCGACGACGTGAGCTACGACGACAAGGAGGTCGTCGTGATCGGCTCGGGCGCCACCGCGGTGACGCTCATCCCGTCGATGGCCGATCGCACGAAGCACGTGACGATGCTGCAGCGTTCGCCGACCTACATCACGTCGTTGCCGCAGGGCGACCCGATCGCGTCGGGTCTGCGCAAGGTGCTGCCCCTGGGGCTGGCCCATCGGCTGACCCGCCGGAAGAATGCCGCCATCGCGATCGGCTTCTACGTGTTCTCCCAGCGGTTCCCGAAGCTCGCTCGGAGGTTCCTGATCGGCCGGGCCCGCCGTGCGCTGCCGGATGATTTCGACGTCAAGCACCTGAAGCCCAAGTACAACCCGTGGGACCAGCGCCTGTGCATCGTCCCGAACGGCGACCTGTGGCGAACGCTGAAGTCCGGCAAGGCATCCATCGCCACCGACCACATCGCCCGGTTCACCAAGACCGGCATCGACCTGGAGTCGGGCGGCCATCTCCCGGCCGACCTGGTGATCACGGCCACTGGCCTGCAAGTGGTGGCGTTCGGCCAGATCTCCGTCGAGGTCGACGGGCGCAAGATCGACTCGCACGAGACGTACGTCTACAAGGGCATGATGTTCAGCGGCATCCCGAACTTCGCCTGGTGCGTCGGCTACACGAATGCGTCGTGGACGCTGCGCGCCGACCTCACGTCGAAGTACGTGTGCCGATTCATCAACCACATGGACGAGAACGGGTACGCCTTCGGCATGCCTGACCCGGCCGGGGCCGCGGGTGAGTCCGCACCGTTGCTGGACCTCCAGTCGGGATACGTGCAGCGCGTGGCCGGCATCCTTCCGCAGCAGGGCACCACCTCACCGTGGACGATCCGCCAGAACTGGTTCCTCGACTCGTGGGACAGCCGCCGCAGCGACCTCGACGAGGCCATGGTCTGGACCGCTAGGGAGCGAGTCGCTGCGGCGAGCTGATCGTCGCCATCGGTGTGGCCGAGGCGCGCGATGCACTCACCCCGACCGCCGCCCAAGCGGCATAGCTCGACAGCAGGAAGATGTCGTGGAACGGGTCGGAGCCGATTGCCATCGCGAGGAAGCCCAACGTGGCCGTGGCCAACGCGCCGATGCGTGTCACGCGCAGCCTCGGCTCGGACCGCATGGCCCGCCACCAGACGATCCCACCGATCAGCTGGGCCAGGAAGCCGGAGAGAAACAACAGGAAGGCCGCCTCGTTCGGCTCTCCGATGACCGCGGCCGTGACGCCGTACGTCAACGCGAACAAGACCTGAAGGGTGCATCCGATCAGCAGGACCCGGCGACCCACTCGGCCGGCACGCGTCGTGCGCAGCGAGGGGAAGAGTCGGTCGACATCGAGGATGATGCTTGCCACCAGAACCCAGCCGATGAGCTGGCAGATCGCGAACACGAGGTGGCCGCTGTCGCCGAACGAGGGCCAGATCAGCTCTGCAGCGACAGGGATGATCAGAGCGCCTGCGGCGGCGATCGCGCGTGGGCTCAAGGTGCTGGGTGACGTGCTGAGTGACATGGGAACCTCCTGGGTGAAATGAACTGGCACGAGGCTAGGGACGGCGACGACGCCGTGTCGTCTGCCGCATGGCCGTCTGTCTCAAGGCAGATGTCGCGGCCGGCGTGCACCCATACGCTGGGCTGGTGACTTGGCCTCGGTTGGCTCGGGTGTGTCTGGTGGGCACCGTCGTGGTGCTCTTCGTCTCCGCCCAGGCCCAGATCTGGACTTCGCCACCGGCCTTTGAGATCGGCGGCCGGGCGCTCAATGCTTTCGTCGCCGCGGCGTTCACCTTCCCGCTCATCGTCGCCCGCGTGTGGCCGCTGCCGGTGCTGCTCGTGGTCGTGGGAGCCGCGGTCGTCAACGGCATCTCGGGAAGCGAGCTTGGCCAACCGTGGTTCGCCGTTCTGCTGGCGGTGTACGCGCTCGGAGCCCACGCATCGGCCGGCGCGGCCGGACTCGGGATGGGTGCCGTCGCTGGTGTGATCCTGGCCTACGACATTCCGCGCCTCCGTGATGGTGCGCCGATCGACGAAGTGATCCCGGCGTGGTTCATCGTGGCCGGTACATGGGGGCTGGGTCGGTGGATGCAGCATCGGCGCCGCGAGCTCGACACGCTGACCGAGCGCACCGAAGCCGCGGAGCACGACCGGCAGGCGGCGGCCAGCGCAGCAGTCGCTCACGAGCGCGCGCGGATCGCCCGGGAGCTGCACGATCTCGTCGCGCACAGCCTGGCGGTGATCGTGTTGCAGGCACAGGCCGCCGATCGCGTACTCGACACCGATCCCGCGTCGGCTCGCCGGGCTCTGGAGGCCATCGACACGACGGGCCGTGCCGGCCTCGAAGAGCTGCGCCGGCTGTTGGACCTGCTCGTGGACCAGGCGGATGATGACGACCTCGAGCCACGTCCCGGCCTGCAGCAGCTTGACCACCTCGTGGAAAGGGTGCGCGACGCCGGGCTGCCGGTGTCGGTCACGGTCGAGGGTGAGTTCCGACCGCTATCGCCAGGTGTCGACCTGTCCGCGTACCGGATCGTGCAGGAGGCCCTCACGAACACGCTGAAGCATGCCGGTCGTCCTGCCAGTGCCACGGTCGACGTGACATACCGGCCCGATGCCGTCGACATCCGAGTGGTCGACAGCGGGACACCGGCCACTCGTCCACCAGGCTCCAATCCGCGACTTGGTCACGGCCTGATCGGCATGCAAGAGCGTGCGGCCCTGTACGGGGGCCGGATCGAGGCCGGCCCGCTGGCCGAAGGCGGATTCGGCGTGCTGGCCACCTTGCCGACAGGAGTGACGTGAGCATCAGCGTGGTCATCGCGGATGACGAGGAGCTCGTTCGCACCGGCCTGCGCATGATCCTGTCGGCCGAGTCCGACCTGGAGGTTCTTGCTGAAGCGGTCGACGGAGCCGAGGCCGTTCGGCTGGTGTCCGAGCTTTCGCCGGACGTGCTTCTGCTCGACATCCGCATGCCCGTGCTCGACGGTCTTGCTGCCACGCGCGAGCTACAAGCGGCCGGCACGCGGACCAGGGTGGTCATCCTGACGACGTTCGATGCCGACGCCAACGTGCATGAGGCCCTGGCTGGCGGGGCCAGTGGGTTTTTGCTCAAGGATGCGCCGGCGGGTCAGCTGGTCACGGCGATCCGGGCCGCAGCGGCGGGGGACGCCGTGCTGGCCCGTCCGGTCGCCAAGAGGATCGCCGCCGAGATCGCCGGCCGCACGCCTCAGCTGGATCTTGGCGGGCTCGAAGCTCTCACCGATCGGGAGCGGGAGGTGCTCGCCCTCATGGCAGATGGTTGCTCGAACGCCGAGATCGGCGGCCGGCTCCACATCGGGGAGGGAACGGTGAAGACCCACGTCGCCCGCATTCTCATGAAGCTCGGGGTGCGCGATCGCCTGCAGGCCGTGGTGCTGGCCTATCGCTCAGGGCTCACCTGAGCTCTGTGGTCGTCAGGTCTGGCAGTGTGGGCACCAGAAGGCGTTGCGCATGCGGAGGGGATCGTCACCGAGCTCGCCGCTTCGGATCATGGTGCCGCACCGCCGGCAGGGTCGACGTTCGCGATCGAACACCCAGCGCTCCTCACCTGTGCGGGTGTTGCCGGTGAAAGACCTCAGAACGCGATCGCAGTTGAGGGAGAGGAGCCTGCGTCCTCGATCGATCACGTGCCCGACGTCGGGCACCTCGCCGACCGGACGGGTGGGTAGCAGGCCGTGCAGGAAGCAGATCTCGTTGACGTACTCGTTGCCGAATCCGGCGAGGTTGCGCTGGTCGTGCAGCGCAAGGAACACCGGGCGGCCGGGATCGGAGGTCACCCGCCGCACCGCGTCGTCGAGCGACCAGTCGGGTCCGAGGAGATCGGGGCCGAGCCACGCCATCGCGTCGTCCTCGGCCGCCCGGTCCAGCACCTCGACCAGCCCGAGCGAGAACCCGACGGCCTGATGATCGGCGTTCTCGAGCACGACGCGGGCCATGTGTGCGGGGCGTCGCCACCGTCCGCCGTGGGGGTAGACGTGCCAGACGCCCTCCATCTTGAGGTGAGTGTGCAGCGAGACGTCGCCGGCCCGGATGAACAGGTGCTTGCCCCGGCTCACGGCGTCGTCGACGGTGACTCCGCTCAGATCGAGCGTGGCCCACCGTGGCACCCGGATATCGGAGCGGGTGAGAGGTCGGCCGGCGAGCGCGTCGTTCAAGCGACGTGCAGCGCGCCAGACGGTGTCACCTTCGGGCATCGAGGCGAAGGCCCTTCGGGTGCTGGTCGAACCCCGCCTCGCGCAACGCCTCCCCGAGGGCGGTGGAGCCGATGGACCTCCCGCCGGCCGTCTCGACGGTGAGACGAGGGATGCGGCCGGTGCGGACCAGGGCGGCGAGTGCGGTGGCCGCCGGTGCGAGTCGACGGGGATCGTCGTGGAGCACAAGTGCCTTGCGGCCCCCGCGTTCGAGGTACAGCACCGCGTGTCCGTCGTGGATCACCGCGAGCGATCCGGCCTTGCGGGCCGGCCGGTGGCGGGACGACTCGTCGGGATCGACGACGTCGGGCCAGGGGAGCGCCGCGCCGAAGGGGTTGGCGGGGTCGGTGGCCGCGAGCACGAGAGCCGAGCCTTCGACGGGTTGGTCGTCGTCGTGCTGGTGTGAGCGGAGTCGGTCGACCGTGGCCGGTGACGCGAACTGGGCCGCGCCGAGGGTGTCGACGTAGTAGCCGCGGAGGCAGGCCCCGGTCTGCTCGAGCTCGCGCAGCACTCGGTAGGTGGCGGCGAATCCGCCCGGTGTCTGCTCGGCGACGACGGAGCCACGCGTCACGACGCCGTACCGCGCGAGCAGTGCCTCGGTGCGGGCCAGCTGGAGCTTCGTGGGATCCGACTCGGCGTCGTCGAGCCGGAACCAGCGTCCGGAGACGGTGGGCGGACCCTGCAGCGCCAGCCGGGGTGAGGCGGCGCGTCCCCGGCCGGATCGAAGCCGGGCGCGGGGCGAGCGCGACGCGGAGCGGTGGGCGCCGCGACTGCCGAGCATCGCGCGCAGGGGCGCGAAGGTGTCGCCGGCGACCCGCCCCGACCACACCAGCTGCCAGAGCGCTTCGGCCACGAGGGAGTCGTCCTGCTCGCCGACGGCCGTGGCGAGCTGGCGGAACAGGAATGCGCCACCGCCGTCGAGCGCATCGAGGACGGCCTGGCCGACGGCGTCGGGCTCGGGTGCGTCTCGCAGGACCGGGAGGACCAGGTCGGCCGGGTGCAGCTGCACCCATCCGTCGCTGCCGGGAAGGGTGCCGGCACCGGTCCAGACCACCTCGCCGGCGCCCAGCAGCTCATCGAGCATCGCGGGGGAGTAGTCGGCCACTCGGGCCGGCAGCACCAGGCTCTCCCACGCCGACGCCGGCAACGACAGCCCCGCGAGCTGGTCGATGACTGCGAGCACACCCTCGACTCCGCGGGTGTTGCCACCCACGCCCTGCCACGACGGCAGGAATCGAGCGAGCGCGGCCGGGTCGACCGGCTCGACCTGCTTGCGCGCTGCGGCGAGGGACCGGCTGCGCAGGCGTCGGAGCACCCCGGGCTCGACCCACTCACTGCCGGTGGCCTGGGGCCGGAACTCGCCCTCGACCAGTCGGCTGTCGCGGGCCAGCCGCCGCAGCACGTCGGCGACGACCGCCGTGCCGAGCCCGAAACCGGCGGCGGCCTCTGCCGTGGTGAACGGACCGTGCGTACGGGCGTAGCGGGAGAGCAGGTCGGCGAGGGGGTCGTCGACGCTGGTCAGATGGGCTTCCACCACTCCCAGCGGCAGGGCCGCGCCCAGCGCGTCGCGAAGGCGACCGGCGTCCTCGACGGCGGCCCACCGAGTGTGACCGCCGATCGCCACCTCGATGGCTCGTTTGCTGTCGCGCAGCTCCTCCAGCAACGGCCCGGCCTCTCCGCCGGACAGCCGCTGCTGCACCTCGTCGGTGGTGAGAGGGCCGAGGATGCGCAGCAGATCGGCTACACCCTCGACTCCGCTGACCCGGCGGTCGTCGACCAGCCGTTGCAGCTCGGCCTCGGTGCGTTCGATGACCTCCGGGTCGAGCAGCTCGCGCAGCTCGGCCCGACCGAGCAGCTCGGCGAGCAAGGTGGGGTCGAGGGTGAGCGCCGCGGCTCGCCGCTCGGCCAGCGGGGTGTCGCCCTCGTAGAGGAACGAGGCGACATAGCCGAACAGGAGCGTCTGGGCGAACGGAGACGCCCGTTCGGTGGTGACCTCGGCGAGCTGCACCTCGCGCGACGCGATGCGGCGCGTCAGCTCGCCCAGCGACGGCAGGTCGTAGACGTCCTGGAGGCACTCGCGCGCGGTCTCGAGCAGGATCGGGAAGTCGGGATACTTGCGGGCGACCTCGAGCAGCTGGGCGGATCGCTGGCGCTGCTGCCACAGCGGTGCGCGGGCGCCCGGGTTGCGGCGGGGCAGGAGCAGCGCCCGGGCCGCGCACTCCCGGAAGCGCGACGCGAACAGCGCCGACCCGCCGACCTCGATCGTGACGATCTGGTCGAGCTCGTCGGCCTCGAACACGAAGATCTCGGCCCCTGGCGGCTCACCACCGGTGTCGGGAAGCCGGGCCACGATGCCGTCGTCGGAGGCGACCACCGACCCGTCGATGCCGAACTGCTCGAGGATGCGGGCGCCCACGGCGAGTGCCCACGGCGCGTGCACGCGCCGCCCGTACGGCGAGAGCAGCACCACGCGCCAGTCGCCGAGCTCATCGCGGAACCGTTCGACGACGAGCGTGCGGTCGGTGGGAACGACGCCGGTGGCCTCGCGCTGTTCGAGGAGGAACGAGGCGAGGTTCGTGCCCGCACGGGTGTCGAGGTCCCGCGGCGACTCACCGTCAACATTCCGCCGGACGAAGTCGCCGATGGCGGCGCCGAGCTCGTAGGGCCGCCCGATGGTGTCGCCCTTCCAGAACGGCAGCCGGGCAGGCTCGCCGAACGCGGGCGTGACGACGACGCGGTCGTGGGTGATCTCCTGGATGCGCCAGCTGGTGGCACCAAGAGCAAAGACGTCGTTGATGCGCGACTCGTAGACCATCTCTTCGTCGAGCTCGCCGACCCGTCGCCCGCCGGACCGCCCTCCCGACTCATCGACGCCTTCTGCGAGCGTGACGGCGAACATGCCGCGGTCGGGGATGGTGCCGCCACTGGTGACCGCCAGCCACTGGGAGCCGGGACGTCCGGTGAGCGTGCCGGCGTCGCGGTCCCAGACCAGCCGGGGACGCAGCTCGGCGAACTCATCAGACGGGTAACGCCCGGCCAGGAGGTCGAGAGTGGCATCGAATGCCGAGCGCGGCACGGACGAGTACGGCGCGCTGCGGCGGACGACGTCGAACCATTCCTCGACGTCGAGCGGCTCGAGAGCGGCGGCCGCCACGGTCTGCTGGGCGAGCACGTCGAGCGGGTTGGCCGGCACGACGAGCTGCTCGATGAGGCCGTCGCGCATGCGCTCGGCCGTGACGGCGGCACCGACGAGCTCGTGCCGCGACGTGGGGTAGAGGATGCCGCGCGAGACCTCGCCGACCTGGTGCCCGGCTCGGCCGACCCGCTGCAGCCCACTGGCCACCGACGGGGGCGTGTTGATCTGCACCACGAGGTCGACGGCACCCATGTCGATGCCGAGCTCGAGGCTGGACGTGGCCACGACGCACCGCAGCCGACCCGACTTGAGGTCGTCCTCGATGAGGCCGCGTTGCTCCTTGCTGACCGAGCCGTGGTGGGCCCGGGCCAGCGTCGGCTCGGCACCCTGGCCGGTGGCGCTGCCGCCCATCAGCTGGGCCGGCGATCGGGATACCTCGGGTGCGTCGGCGACGTCCTGCCGCTCGGCCCACGCCTCGTTGAGTCGCGCCGTGAGCCGCTCGGCCAGGCCGCGGGAGTTGCAGAAAACGATGGTGGAGCGGACCTCCAGCAACCGATCGAGCAGGTCGTGCTCGACGTGCGGCCACATGGACCCCTCCTCGCCGAGGTTGGTCATGTCGTCGACTGGAACGGTGACGTCGAGGAGGAGCAGGGACTCGCTCTCGGGCGCCACGATGCGCACAGGCGCGCGTCCGCCCAGGAACCGGGCGACCTCGTCGTGCGGTCGCACCGTGGCGCTGAGCCCGACCCGGCGGGCGGGCTGATCGAGCAGATCGTCGAGGCGCTCGAGCGAGAGGGCGAGATGGGCGCCTCGCTTGGTGCCGGCGACGGCGTGGATCTCGTCGACGATGACGGTGTCGACGTCGCGCAGCGCCTCGCGAGCCGATGACGTGAGCATCAGGAAC
Organism: uncultured Actinomycetota bacterium; assembly: GCA_963839625.1. Classification (GTDB taxonomy): domain Bacteria; phylum Actinomycetota; class Actinomycetes; order Propionibacteriales; family Nocardioidaceae; genus Aeromicrobium. The sequence goes on from CAWIWE010000026.1 coordinate 51,658, forward strand.
AGCGACTCCGGCGTGGTGATGAGGATGTCGGGCGGATGCGAGACCAGCCGGCGGCGCTCCTGCTGCGGGGTGTCGCCGGAGCGGACCCCGACGGTGACCTCGTGGAACGACTCGCCTCGACGCGCCGCCGCCTGGGTGATCCCCACGAGGGGTGAGCGAAGGTTGCGCTCGACGTCGACGGCGAGCGCCTTGAGCGGGGACACGTACAGCACCCGGGAACCGAGCTGGCGATCGTCGGGAGACGGGGGAGCGTCGTGCAGCAGTCGGTCGATGCTCGACAGGAACGCGGCGAGCGTCTTGCCCGAGCCGGTGGGCGCCACGACGAGCACGTGGTCGGAGTCGTCGAACCCTTCCCAGGTCCCGACCTGCGCCGGAGTGGGCGCGGCGAAGGTCTGCGAGAACCACTCATGCGTCGCAGGAGCGAAGCGGTCCAGAGCGTCCGACATCTTCCCATCGTTGCAGCCCGGTATGACAGGCGCAGAGGGTTCAAGCACCCCATGGCCCGACTCGAGGGGGTGGTGCCCGGATCGTGCATCCGGCTGCGGCATGCTGGGCCGCATGAAGTTTCGACTCCTGGCGCCTGCGATTGCTGCGGCGCTCCTCCTCTCAGCCTGCTCAGACGGCTCCTCGTCCGATCCATCCGCCAAGAACGGGGACAGCGAGAAGCTCGTCGAGGTCTCACCCCTCACCGGTCTGCCGTTGCCCGATGGACAACCCGAGAACCCGGTGTTCGTCGTCAAGGTCGAGAACACCGCGAACGGTGAACCGCAATACGGGGTCGATCAGGCCGACCTGGTCGTCGAGGAGCTGGTCGAGGGTGGCCTGACCCGCCTCGCCGCGCTCTACTACTCGAAGCTGCCGAGCAAGGTCGGGCACGTGCGATCGCTGCGCACCACGGACATCGGGATCGCCAAGCCGGTCGCGGGCAAGGTCGTGGCCTCCGGTGGGGCGGCGAAGGCCGCCCGGCAGCTCAAGAGCGCCGGCGTCCGCATCTTCGGCATGAGCAGCCCCGGCTTCAGCCGCGACGGCAAGCCGGCCCCCTACAACGTCATCGTCAACCTGAAGCGCCTGGGCGCATCGGCGAAGAAGAACAGCATCCCCGGCCCGTACCTCTCCTGGACGCCGGCGGAGGGTTCCAAGACGGAGGCGCCGAGCCCCGACCCGTCGGACTCCGCATCCGCAGCGCCGGAGCCGAAGAAGACCACCAAGGCCAACGTGCGATTCTCCAACTCGCGGGGGACGAACTGGAAGTTCGCGGGTGGCCACTGGACCCGCAAGAACGGGCACGCGGCCCCGGGCCAGGAGTTCGAAGCCGACACCCTGATCGTCATGTTCTGCCAGGTCGGCGACGCCGGCTACCGCGATCCTGCCGGCAACCCCGTTCCCGAGACCCTCGTCGAGGGCTCCGGGCGAGCGGTCGTGCTGCACGACGGCACGGCCACCGAGGCGACGTGGAACAAGCCGTCGATCGACGACACGATCAGCTTCGAGACCGAGGACGGCCAGCCCCTGACGATCGATCCCGGCAAGGTCTGGCTCGAGATGGTGCCCAAGGGCAAGGGCAAGGTGAACTACTGACCGGCGACGGTTTCGGCTGCCGTCTCGATCTCCAGGCCGGACGCTGGCAGTAGCCGCATGCCGGCCAGGATGGCGCCGATGGTGGCCTGCACCTCCTGAGAGGCGGCGTCGGGATCAGCAGCATCGGCGACGTACTCCGACGCCGACCGGATGGCCCCGTAGAACACGATCGCGAACGACTCGCTGAGCTCCTCGCCGCCGCCGAGGTCCTTGAGCAGGTCGTTGACGGTGCGTTGCACGATGCCGAGCGACGCGGCCCGTTCGGCTTCGGTCCACCGCTCGTGGCCGAGGGCGACGGGTCCCTCCTGCAGGCAGATCCGCCGGAAGTGCGGCTCGCGGCACACGTCGAGGAAGGCCCTGAGACCGATCTGCGCACGCTCCCACGGGTCCTTGCTGCGGCCGATCTCCTTCTCGATCTCGCGGGTCGTCTGCTCCTGAAGCCGGTCGTAGACGCTCTCGAACAGCGCCAGCTTGCTCGGGAAGTGGTGATAGAGCGCGCCCTTGGTGACGCGGGCGGCAGCCACGACCTCGTCGAGCGAGGTGCCGGCGTAGCCGTGATCGGTGAACAGATGGAGGGCGTTCTCCATCAAGGCGCGCTTCGTGCTGGAGGAGAAGTCCTGCCGCCGCGATGTCTTGCGCGCCGCACGGAGGACCTTCCCGGGGCTCACCTTCGCTGTGCCGGCCATAGGCGGTCATCGTACGTGCTGGTGTCGAGCGTCACAGTCGTGGACGTTGTCTTCGCAGGTCAGGGCTGTACATACTGGAAATACATACCGAGAGTATGGAGTCTCGGTATCGACGGAAAGAAGGGAGCACCACCATGACCTGGGATGCCTACAACCGTCGTACTCCCGTTCTGCGTGAGGTCCTCGCGGTCGCCGATCGGCGTCGGGACATCACCGTGGATGAGGCCATCGAATCCGTGCCAGAAGCCCGGCACGTCTTCGACGACCCCACCGACCTACTGCTCGACGTGCAGATGCGCTGGTTCCAGCGACTGAGCGGCCAGATGGAGATGCATCTGACTGCGGGTTCCGACGACCCCGAGCAGACCGCCATCGACGCCTGGCAGGCTGCGGCCGCCGCCATGCCCGGCGCTCGCACCCTGCTGGACACCAACCTCCGCCGACCGGAGATGGCCAAGGCGCTCGGCCACGAGAACCGGTTCATGGCGATCGCCGCCGGCGTGCCCGACGAGCACCCCGAGCTCGAGGCACGAGGCCGATTCGTCGTCGAGAAGGCGCGCGACACGGTCGCCTACGACCCGTCCGGCAAGGACGCGGTCGACAGCGGTCTGATGGCCCGACTGCGCCACGCTCTCGCGGCCTGAGCCAGCACCGAACCACCCCGCCCCGGCGCCCTCCCTCCCCTTGAGGCGTCCGGGGCGGGGTTGCCTCATCTGGACGGGGCTTGGGCCCGGCGAGCATCCCGCCGGTCGAACGTACTCAAGTCGCCGAGCTGCTGAGCGACCTCGCCGTCGATCGCCTCACTGAGCTGACTGCGGAAGATGCCGAGTGTCACCTGACTGGCCACCGGCAGCAGGCTCTCGATGGACTGGATGATGCGGGGCCAGTCGTCCTCGGGCGTCCCGGCGTCGAGGAACGGCTGGAAGATCTCCGTCGCCACGCCGGACACGAACGCGTCCGCGATCTCACGCAGGTTCTCGGAGAGCAGCGGGAAAAGGCTGATGACCGTCGTGGGATCGAGTCCGAGGGAGACCGCGGCCGCGCCGGCGCGCACCACGGTGGGCTGGAGGAGCCGCACGTTCTCGTCGTCGAGCCACTCCACGAGGTTGAACTCACCGAGAGCGACGATCAGGGCGTCGTCGCGCGGCACGCCAGCCAGGGCGGCCAGTGCGTCGCGCGACATGACCTCCGGCTCCGAATGGTGGTGCGGCTCGTCGAGAAGCCGCAAGAGATCGAGGGTGTGACCAGCGGACATGCCCGGTCCGCGGCTCATCGCGCGCTCAACCGCGGTCAGCGTGTAGCCCCGGTCGATGAACTCCCTGATGAGCTGGAGTCGCTGGAGATGGTCGATCGAGTAGTACCCCGTTCGTCCCTCCAGACGAGGAGCGTCGATGAGGCCACGGCTCGCGTAGGCCCGGACGTTTCGGACGGTCATTCCCGCCCTCGCCGCGAGTTCGTCGACCGTGAATTCCTCCGGCTCCGGCGACGCAGAGCCGGACGAAACGGGCGACATGTGGGCATCATAGAGGCATGGACACGCTGCGAGGCCGTCTGCTGGTGGCCACTCCAGCCATCGATGCGGGCCCGTTCTTGCGGAGCGTGGTCTTCATCCTCGACCACGACGCCGACGGTGCGCTGGGCGTCATCGTGAACCGCCCGCTCGACTCCGACGTCGACGACGTCCTGCCCTCCTGGGGTGCCTACGTCAACGCGCCGGTGTGCCTGTTCGACGGCGGCCCGGTGGCCATGGACTCCGCGCTCGCCGTCGGTGTGCTGGCCGACGGACTGCCGCCGCTGGGTTGGCGGCAGATGGCCGGCCGCGTCGGCCTGGTCGACCTCGAGGGGCCGCTGCCGGGTGACGGCCAGTTCGCCGGGCTGCGGGTCTTCGCCGGCTATGCGGGCTGGGGCGCGGGTCAGCTCGAGGACGAGCTGCTCGAGGGATCGTGGGTCGTCGTCGATGCCCTCGACTCCGACCTCAGCTCACCGACCCCGGAGACCCTGTGGCGCGAGGTCTTGCGCAGGCAGGCGGACGACGTGCGTTTCTGGGCCACCTTCCCGCCCGATCCCGGCATCAACTAGCCCGAGACCCACTCGTGGTTACCATGGCTGGGTGGCACTATTCGGACGCGGTACCCAGACCGTCCAGGACGAGCGCACCGAGCTGCGCGCGGATCATGGCGACCACGAACGCTTCTCGCACTACGTCCCGGCCGACACCCTCACCGAGGCGATGGTCATGGGCACGCCGGTCGTCGCGCTGTGCGGCAAGGTGTGGGTGCCCAGCCGCGACCCGCAGAAGTTCCCCGTCTGTCCCGAGTGCAAAGACATCTGGGACGGCTTGAATCCCGGCGAAGACGGCGACCCCCAGGGCGATCAGTAGGGTCGCAGCACGTCGTCGCGTGATGCCTTCACGGGGCCAGGTCTATTAGGGCACTCAGACGCCTGCCGGTCGCTCCGTGACCTCCGACGGTCCTGCGTCGTTGTGACCGTGGAGTAATAAGGAGTCCCATGCGCGACTTGCGGCAGCACAGAAACTTCTGGCCCATCACGGTGGCGATCACCACGCTCGCGGTGACGATGGCGACCTTCCCGGCATACGTCTCGTGGGCCGAGAAATCTCACGGTCAGACTCCCCAGGATCTCAAGAACGCCATCTCCCGCGCCCCGCTCACCGATGAGACCCAGGACCCGACCACCGCCACGCAGGCGCTGGCTCATGCTGACGCGGTGAGCGAGCAGCGTGCCGAGCCCGACCCCGACCTGGTGCCGACCCAGAGCGCCGAGCTGCGTCCGCACGCGCCGGTGCCCGAGGACGTGCACGCGATGGCCGGAGGCTGCTATGCGCTGCAGTCGACCACGAACAACAAGTGGGTGGCCCGCTCCGGCAGCGGCTATGTCGCCTCCGCCGCCGATGCCGCGGCCGCCGAGCCGTTCCACTTCCAGGCCACCGATCTCGGCAGCTACCTGTTGTGGGATGCGCAGAAGAAGTTCGTCAGGTCCAACATCGCGCCATCGATCGTCGCAGCGCCGGGCCCCGCGAGGACCGCCGACTGGGCGGTGAAGCAGTCGGGCTCGTCGTTCGTGTTCACGCTCTTCACGAAGCAGAGTCTCAAGGTCGGCACCAACGGCAAGCTCGCCACGGCCAAGGCCGGTACGCCGTTCAAGCTGGCGCTGACCACCGGCTGCCAGGACTGGCCCGAGGTCGACGTGAACGTCACGGGCGACCCCTTCGGCGGCTCGACGACCCAGCAAGAGGTGCGCGGCTACGTCGACGGGCACACCCACGGCATGGCATTCGAATTCCTCGGCGGCGACGTGCACTGTGGGCGCCCGTGGTCTCCCTACGGTGTCGCTGCTGCCCTGAAGGACTGCCCCGACCACCAGCTCGCCAATGGTGCCGGCGCCGTGCTGGAGAACGTCACCCGCACCGGCTCCCCGGTGGGCACGCACGACCCGGTCGGCTGGCCCACGTTCAAGGACTGGCCGGCACCCGACTCCCTGACCCATGAGGGCACGTACTGGAAGTGGCTCGAGCGCTCCTGGCGTGGTGGGCAGCGGATCCTGGTCAACCTCCTGGTCGAGAACAACAAGCTCTGCCAGCTGTACCCGATCAAGCACAACCCCTGCGATGACATGAAGTCGGTGCGCCTGCAGGCCGACGACATGCGCAAGCTGGAGCGCTACATCGACGCACAGTACGGCGGGCCCGGCCGCGGCTGGTACCGCATCGTCACGGACCCGTTCGAAGCCCGGAAGGTCATCAACGCAGGGAAGATGGCCGTGGTCATGGGCATCGAGACCAGCGTGGTCTTCGGCTGCACGATGAAGCTCGACCGGCCGAAGTGCACCGCCGGCGAGATCGACCGCCAGATCAACGAGGTCCACGACATGGGCGTGCGCCAGATGGAGCTGGTGAACAAGTTCGACAACGCCCTGGCCGGTGTCGCGGGCGACTCCGGCACGATCGCGCCGTTCGTCAACCTGGCGAACCTCCTGGAGACGGGGTCGTTCTGGGACATGCCGAAGTGCCCGGCTCCGCAAGAGCCCGGCGTGGAGGACCGCACCCAGCTGACTTCAGTGCCCGGCGAGGGACCTGCGCAGGACGCGCTGTTCGGCGCGATCGCCAAGCTGCACCTCGGCGGAGCGCTGCCGATCTACCCGGCCCCGCCGACCTGCAACCGACGTGGCCTGACGTCGCTCGGCGACCACACGATCGAGCGCATGGCCGAGAAGAAGATGATCTTCGATCCCGACCACATGAGCGTCAAGGCCCGCAAGTCGTCCCTGGACCGCACCGAGCAGCTCGAGTACCCCGGCGTCATCTCCAGCCACTCCTGGTCGACGCCGGACGCCTATCCGCGCATCTACAAGGCGGGTGGCATGATCACGCCCTACGCCGGCGACAGCACCGGTTTCGTCGAGAAGTGGGAACAGCACCTCACCTGGGCCGACCCGCGCTACTACTTCGGGTTCGGCTTCGGCGCCGACATCAACGGGCTCGGCGCACAGGGCAGCGCCCGAGGCGCGAACGCCCCGGACAAGGTGACGTACCCGTTCGACGGGCTCGGCGGCGTCTCCATCGACCAACAGGTCAGCGGTGAGCGCACGTACGACATCAACGTCGACGGCGTCGCCCACTACGGCCTGTACCCGGACTGGATCGAGGACCTGCGCAAGCAGGGCGGCGACAACATCGCCGAGGACATGGCGCGCGGCTCGGAGGCCTACCTGCAGATGTGGGAGCGTGCCGAGGGCATCACGAACGACGCCTGCCGCGACCCTGAGGCAGCCAAGCTCGACACCGCGGTCCTCGGTATCGCGAGCGGCTCCTCCGTCGAGCAGGTGCTCCGCACCGCCGGCCAGCCGCACTCCCGGCTCGGCGACGAGTTCGTCTTCTGCACCAAGACCGCGGGCGGCGCGGAGAAGACCGTGACTGTGACATTCGATGCCGCCGGGAAGGTCGAATCCGTCGCCTGATTGACAAGCGGGACGCTCTGTCTCATTGTTGAGACATGTCGTCGGATGTGTCTCACGCGGCGTTCGTGCCTCGCTCGGGCGAGACGTGGCGTGACCCGTTCGGGATGTACGCCGCGCTGCGCGAGCGCGACCCGGTGCACCACGTGGCGGACGGTGACTACTGGGTGCTCACCCGGCACCGCGACGTCCTCGACGCGGTCCGTGAGCACGAGACGTTCTCCTCGGCGCAGGGGCTGACCACCGAGTACGGCGAGCTGGAGCGGATCGGCCTGGCCGACAACCCGCCGATGGTGATGACCGACCCTCCCGTTCACACCGAGTTCCGGCGGCTCGTCTCGCGGGGGTTCACGCCGCGGCAGGTCGAGTCCGTCGAGCCGACGGTGCGGGCGTTCGTGGTGGATCGGCTCGATCGCCTGCTCGCGGCCGGTGGCGGCGACATCGTGGCCGATCTGTTCAAGCCCCTGCCGAGCATGGTCGTCGCGCACTACCTCGGCGTCCCGGACGAGGACCGCGCTCGTTTCGACGCGTGGACCGACGCCATCGTCGCGGCGAACGCCACCGCGACGTACGACGGCGTGGCCGACGCGGTCGGTGAGCTGATGGGCTACTTCACCGAGCTGATCGAGCGGCGCCGGCACGAGCCGGGGGACGACACCGTCTCGCACCTCGTCGCCGCCGGCGTGGCCGGTGACGACGCGGGACTGCTGTCGGTGCTGGCCTTCACGTTCACCATGGTCACCGGCGGCAACGACACCAGCACGGGTCTCCTCGGTGGCGCGGTTCAGCTGCTCAGCGAGCGACCCGACCAGCGGGCGCTGGCCCGTCACGACCTTCCGGCGACCGTCGAGGAGATGCTCCGGCTGACCTGCCCCGTCCAGGGCCTGGCGCGGACGACGACGCGCGACGTCACCGTCGACGGCACGTCGATCCCCGCCGGCCACAAGGTGCTGCTCTGTTACGGCGCAGCGAACCGGGACCAGGACGTCTACGGGCCGAACGCCGACGAGCTCGACGTCACGCGCGACCCGCGCATGATCCTCACCTTCGCCCATGGTGCGCACCACTGCCTCGGCGCTGCGGCGGCCCGGATGATGGGCCGCGTCGCGCTCGATGAGCTCCTGCGCCGCATCCCCGACTTCCGCGTCGACCTGGACGCAGTCACCTGGGCCGAAGGCAGCTACGTCCGCCGTCCCACCGTCGTACCCCTGGAGGTTCTCTGATGCCGTGGATCACCGACGAGGTTTCCGAGGTCGCCGTCGAGCGCATCCTCGACGCCGCCGAGCACCTGTTCGCCGAGAGCGGTCCGCAGGGCGTCGGAATGGACGCAGTCGCGAAGGCGGCCGGCTGCTCTCGAGCGACCCTCTACCGATACTTCGACAACAAGCGCGCGCTCGAGTTCGCCTTTGCGCACCGCGAGGCGCGCTCGATCGTCGAGTCGGTGGCCAACCGGCTCGAGGCGATCGACGACCCGCACGATCGCGCGGTCGAGGCGGTCGCCGCCGCGATCCGGGAGGTCCGCACCAAGCCGACGCTGTTGGCATGGATCGGTCCGGGCGACGCCGGCCAGATCAGCGAGCTGATGCGCGAGTCACCCCTGATCGAGACCTTCACGGCCCGTTTCGTGGGCGGGCGCGACGACCTGCCCGACCTCGACCTGGCTCGGTGGGTCCTCCGCTGCATCGTGTCGTTCCTGGCCGTGCCCGGGGCGGACGAGGAGGAGGAGCGGCGGTTGATCAGTCGCTTCCTCGCGCCGGTGCTGAACGTTCGCTGACGCGTCAGCGCCACACCCGGAAGTAGTCGACGCTCATCGTGGCGGGAAGTGGCGTCTCCGGGGTGAGGGCGTTGCGACCCTTGCCGAGTGCGCTGCTGAAGGCCGCGATGAAGGGCTTGCGGAACGCATGGTTCTGGGACTTGTTGACCAGGCAGGTCTTCCCGTTGACGTCGATGGTGATCGACTTCCGCGTCCACGTCAGGGTGTACGTGTTGAAGGTGCCGCGCTCGGCCTTGCAGTCCCACGCCGTGTTGTGCCCCGGCCGGGTGATCAACGTGTCGACCGACAGGTAGTGCAGGAACGGAATCGCGAGGTTCGGCTTGTGCGAGTAGGTCTCCGCGATGTCGATCTCCCCGGACAGCGGCCACAACGTCACGGGGGTCTTGCGAACGTCCGGCCAGAGCCAGAAGGCCTCCTGCAGACCGGGCGCGTCGGCGTCCGCCGACTTGATCCGGGCCTCGAACCGGCCGTACTGCTGACTGAACTTGTCGTAGGTCGTGATGTTGCCCGCGGTGTAGTCGGCCGGCTCCCGGTCGCATTCCACCGGCGCCTTCACCTTGCGCACGGTCAGGCGAAGGGCGCCGTCGGAGACGGCAACATTCCGCGGGTCGTCGACGTGGCAGGCGCGAGCTTCGTCGGTTCCGGAGCCGTGGCGGACCTGCGGGGTCCACTTGGACCGGTCGAGCCGGCCGGCGTCGAACTCATCGGCGAAGGTGCACGCCCATCGGGTGCCATCGCGCTTGATCGGCGCCGGCTCGCCACAATCCGGCGTGGCAGTCGGCTCTGTTCTCGGTGCTGCTGCGTGGGCGCCCACCATCCCGATGGAGAACCATCCGGTCAGGCAGACGACAAGGACGGCGATCTTTCGGTACATGGTCCCCCGGGAGTAGAACGAGTCCGACGGGTCACATGAAACCACGAACGCGTCAGGGCATCGCGACGTGCCACTGCGCGTCTCATCGTCCGGGACCCGTCTCGAAGATGGACTCGATCACGGGTTCGCCACGCGACAGCCGGCGAGCCGCGTCGGGAAGCTCGTCGAGCGCGGCACGATGACGGGCCCGGGCGTCGTCGAGCGAGTCGTGGTGCACGCGGCGACCTGACTCGACCAGCGGCACCAGCAGGTTGCGGTCGTCGCCGTCGTCGGCAGGCGGCTCGCCGATGCCGATGACCTCCGCCACGGCCTTGCCTGACGCCGAACGTCGCCGCATCGCGTACTTTCGTCCGCCGACGGAGAGCTTCTCGGTGCTCTTCTTCGCCACCGGGACGAGCGTGCCGGTGGCGTCCGCTCGGGCCACCAGCTTGAAGACGAAACCGCTGGTGGGTGCGCCCGAGCCCGTGACGAGGGCGGTGCCGACGCCGTAGCCGTCGACCGGCGCCGCGGCGAGCGTGGCGATCGCGCGCTCGTCGAGGTCGCTGGTCACGATGATGCGGGTTTCGGTGGCGCCGAGGTCGTCGAGCTGCGCGCGAACCTGGTGAGCGAGGGAGACGAGGTCGCCGGAGTCGATGCGCACCGCTCCGAGCCCAGAACCCGCCACCTCGACGCCGACTCTGACCGCCTCGGCGATGTCGTAGGTGTCGACCAGCAGCGTGGTGCCGGCACCCAGCGACTCCACCTGAGACGTGAACGCGTCGCGCTCGGCGTCATGGACGAGGGTGAACGAGTGCGCGCTCGTGCCGGCGGTGGGGATGCCGTGGGTGCGGCCCGCCTCGAGGTTCGAGGTGGTGGCGAACCCCGCGATGTAGGCCGCACGGGCCGCGGCGACGGCCGACCACTCCTGCGTGCGCCGCGACCCCATCTCGATGCAGGGGCGTCCAGCGGCGGCCCCGATCATCCGTGCCGCGGCGGAGGCCACGGCGGAGTCGTGGTTGAGCACCGAGAGCAGCAGGGTCTCGAGCAGCACCGTCTCGGCGAACGTGCCCTCGACGACCATGACCGGCGACGAAGGAAAGTACATCTCGCCCTCCGGGTAGCCCCAGATGTCTCCGGCGAACCGGTACTCGGCGAGCCAGTCGCACGTGGCGTCGTCGACGATCTCGTGGTCGTGCAGCCACGCGATCTCGGCCGCGCCGAAGCGGAACTGCTCGAGCGCGTCGAGGGCCCGCCCCGTGCCGGCCACCACGCCATAGCGTCGTCCGGGCGGCAGCCGACGGGCGAACAGCTCGAAGACGGAGCGACGCTCGGCGGTGCCATCGGCCAGCGACGCCTGCAGCATCGTCAGCTCATAGTGGTCGGTGAGCAGTGCGGTCGAGGCGGGCACCCGCCCAGCCTAGGCGGCGGCAAGGATTTGGCCGTCGGGCCCGCTGGTCCACAATGGGGGTGTGAGCACGCCGACGCCGACCCCGGTGGAGATCGACGAGCCCGACGCCGACATCGTCGTCGAGCTCGAGAACCCGTGGGTCACGATCGTCTGGAACGACCCGGTCAACCTGATGTCGTACGTCGCGTACGTGTTCCGCAACTACTTCGGCTACACCGAGGAGAAGGCCACCGAGCTGATGCTGGCCGTCCACCACGAGGGCAAGGCCGTCGTGTCCAGCGGCAGCCGCGAGCAGATGGAGCGTCACGTGCAGGCGATGCACGAGTACGGGCTCTGGGCCACGCTGCAGCGGGCCGACCAGTGAAGCCGTTCAAGCGCCGCCGCCGCGGCGGCCTCCTCGCCACGTTCGAGCCGGGTGAGGCGCAGGTCATCGCGAGTCTCGCCAGCCAGGTGGTCGAGCTGCTGCGCGACCGCAACGGCGAGTCGGCGTCCGATCCCGACCCGCTCGCCGGCGAGCTGGGGCTCAGCGGAGGGCCGTCGTTGCCGCCGGACGACCCGGTGCTCCAGCGGTTGCTGCCGGACGCCTATCGCGACGACTCCGACGAGTCCGCCGAGTTCCGCCGCTTCACCGAGCGATCCCTGACATCCGCCAAGGTCGCCAATGCCGAGGTTCTGCTCGCGACGCTCCGGGACGCCGGTCTCGACGAGACGAGGGTCGACGACGAGGACGCCGAGGACCAGGAGCCGTTGGAGGTGGAGCTCGACGCCGAGGCCGTCCAGGCCTGGCTGCGCACGCTCACCGACGTCCGCCTGTCGCTCGCGGTGCGCCTCGGCATCGAGTCCGACGAGGACATGATGCTGCTGCACCAGTCGGAGGATGAGGCCGTCATCGCCATGACCGAGCTCTACGACTGGCTCGGCTACGTGCAGGAGACGCTGGTCACCGCACTGGGCTGATCTCGTCTGGGCTGCCTCGATAGGCTCGTCAGGTGCTCACCATCGACCGCGCCACGCGCGACGCCATCGTCGAGCACGCCCGTCGCGACCACCCCGACGAGGCGTGCGGCGTCGTCGCGGGACCCGCTGGTTCCGACCGTCCGGCGCGGCTCGTGCCGATGCTCAACGCGGCGATGTCGCCGACGTTCTACGAGTTCGACTCCGGTGACCTGCTCAAGCTCTACCGCGAGATGGACGACAACGACGAGGAGCCGGTCGTCATCTACCACTCGCACACCGCCACCGAGGCCTACCCGTCGCGCACCGACATCTCCCTCGCTCAGGAACCTGACGCCCACTACGTGCTGGTGTCCACCCGCGACGGTGCCCACGAGAGCGGGCCGGTCGACTTCCGCTCCTTCCGCATCGTCGACGGCGAGGTCAGCGAGGAAGAAGTGACCATCGTCGAGCGTTATGCCGACGACGACGCATTCCCGACACAGAAGGCAGCAGACTGATGGCCATCGAGGTCCGCATTCCCACGATCCTGCGTCCGTTCACCGACGGTGAGCGGGCCGTCGACGGCACTGGAGCCACCGTGGCCGAGCTCATCGAGGACATCGAGGCGAACCACGCCGGCATCAAGGAGCGGCTCGTGGAGGATGGCACGGTCCGTCGCTTCGTCAACGTCTACGTCAACGACGAGGACATCCGCTACACCGGTGGCCTCGACACGACGCTGAAGGACGGCGACACCGTCGTCATTCTCCCAGCGGTCGCCGGGGGCGCGCAGCAGTTCGATCTCGCACCCGTAGCTGCAGGCGGGCCGCGTCGCGGCCCGGAGGGTCGCATCGACACAGCGGTCGCCGGGGGATGACTCGTTACGAGTCGCTCGTCGACTCGGTCGGCAACACGCCGCTGGTCGGGCTGCCGACGCTGTCGCCGTCGGAAGACGTCCGGCTGTGGGCCAAGCTCGAGGACCACAACCCCACCGGTTCGGTCAAGGACCGGCCGGCGCTGCACATGATCGAGCGCGCCGAGGACGAGGGACGCCTCTCGCCCGGTGCCACGATCCTCGAGCCCACCAGTGGCAACACCGGCATCTCGATGGCGATGGTCGCCTCGATGCGCGGTTACCGGCTGATCTGCGTGATGCCCGAGAACACGTCCGAGGAACGGCGGCAGCTGCTCCGCATGTGGGGCGCGGAGATCGTGCCGTCGCCCGCAGCCGGCGGTTCCAACGAAGCCGTGCGGGTGGCCAAGGAGATGGCGGCCGAGCATCCCGACTGGGTGATGCTCTACCAGTACGGCAACCCGGCCAACGCCGACTCCCACTACGCCGGTACCGGCCCGGAGATCTACGCCGACCTGCCGACCATCACGCACTTCGTCGCCGGCCTCGGCACCACCGGCACGCTGATGGGCGTCGGCCGGTACTTCCGTGAGCACCAGCCGGAGGTGCGCATCGTCGCGGCCGAGCCGCGTTACGGCGAGCTCGTCTACGGACTGCGCAACCTCGACGAAGGCTTCGTCCCCGAGCTCTTCGACGACTCGCTGATCGACTCCCGCTTCTCCGTCGGCCCGCGCGACGCCGTGCGCCGCACGCGCCAGCTGATCGAGTCCGAGGGGATCTTCGCCGGCGTCTCCACCGGTGCGATCCTGCATGCCGCGCTGGCCCAGGCCGACAAGGCGGTCGAGGCGGGTGAGCGCGCCGACATCTGCTTCGTCGTCGCCGACGGCGGCTGGAAGTACCTCTCCACCGGTGCCTACGAGGGCACCCTCGACGAAGCCGAGGACCGCCTCGAGGGCCAGCTCTGGGCTTGAGCGAGACCGGGTCGATCAAGTGGGTGCCGCGAGGCGCTTGCGTCGGATAGCCTCGGTCCCGTGAGCGAGATCGTCGTGTTCTCGGGAAGCGCGCACCGTCCACTCGCCGAGAAGATCTGCTCCGAGCTCGGCCAACCACTCTCCGCGTCCGACACCGTCCGCTTCAGCAACGACTGCCTGCAGATCCAGCTGCTCGCGAACTGCCGCAAGAAGGACGTCTACATCATCCAGCCGCTGGTCCCGCCGACGCAGGACCACCTGATGGAGCTGCTCCTGATGATCGACGCCGCCCGCGGCGCGTCGGCCGAGTCGGTCACGGCGGTCATCCCGCACTACGCCTACGCGCGGTCGGACAAGAAGGACGCGTCCCGGATCTCCATCGGCGGACGCCTCGTGGCCGACATGCTCAGCACGGCCGGCGCCGACCGCGTCGTGACGATGACGCTCCACGCCCCGCAGGTGCACGGGTTCTTCAGCACCCCGGTCGACCACCTCACCGCGATCGGCGAGATCGCCGACCACTACCGAGGCCGCGACCTGACCAACACCGTCGTGGTCTCGCCCGACCTCGGCAACGCCAAGACCGCGTCGCTCTTCGCGCGGCTCCTCGGCGTGCCGGTCGCCGCCGGCAGCAAGCAGCGCCAGGCCGACGACAAGGTGGTCATCGACGCCATCGTCGGCGACGTCTCCGGCCGGACGGCGATCGTGCTCGACGACGAGATCGCCACCGGCGGCTCCATCATCGAGCTGATGTCCAAGCTCGAGGAAGAGGGCTGCCACGAGGCGTCGGTGGCCTGCACCCACGGGTTGTTCACCGGCAAGGCGGTGGAGCGTCTGCGCGACCATCCGTCGATCACCGAGGTCGTCACCACCGACACCGTTCCGGCGCCCGAGGGATGGCCGGAGCTCCAGGTACGCACCGTGTCGCGGCTCTTCGCCGAGGCCATCGCCCGCATCCACGCGGGGGAGTCGGTCTCGAGCCTCTTCGACGGCGTCGACCCGGCGCACGCACCGCCGCAACCCAAGCTGCCCTTGTAGGGCTTGCAGCACATCCGCTGTCCATTGGACGTTCACGTTCCGTACGCTGACGGTTGTGACGGACGCACCGATCGGCATCTTCGACTCCGGCTTCGGCGGGTTGACGGTTGCCCGCGCGGTCATCGACCAGCTGCCGCACGAGCCGGTGCTCTACCTCGGCGACACCGCCCGCCAGCCGTATGGCTCCCAGCCGATCGCCGCCGTGCGCGAGTACGCCCTCGACTGCCTCGACCACCTCGTCGACCAGGGCGTCAAGACGTTGGTCATCGCCTGCAACTCCGCCAGCGCCGCCGTGCTGCGCGACGCCCGGGAACGGTATGACGTCCCGGTGGTCGAGGTCATCATCCCCGCCACTCGCCGTGCCGTCAGTGCCACCCGCAACGGTCGCGTCGGAGTCATCTGCACGCAGGCCACGGCGACCTCCCGTGCCTATGACGACGCGTTCGCCGCCAATCCGTCCG
Source organism: uncultured Actinomycetota bacterium (assembly GCA_963839625.1). Classification (GTDB taxonomy): domain Bacteria; phylum Actinomycetota; class Actinomycetes; order Propionibacteriales; family Nocardioidaceae; genus Aeromicrobium. Next base: position 67,190 of record CAWIWE010000026.1, read on the forward strand.
TCGAGCTACACACCCAGCCGTGTCCACGCTTCGTCGAGCTCGTCGAGGCCGGCATCACCAGCGGACCCGAGATCGAGGCGGTCGCCCACGAGTATCTGCAACCGCTGGTCGACGCCGACATCGACACGCTCGTGCTGGGATGCACGCACTACCCGTTGCTCACCGGCGCCATCTCCTACGTCATGGGCCCCGACGTCACGCTGGTGTCCAGTGCGGACGAGACCGCCAAAGACGTCTACGCGCTGTTGGCGCGTGAGGGCCTCGAGCGTGGGCTCGACACCGCGGAGCCGCAGCACCACTTCCTCACCACCGGGCGACCCGTCGACTTCGGTGTCCTCGGACGCCGCTTTCTCGGGCCAGAAGTGGAGACCGTTGAGCAGTTCTCATGGGTGGTGACAGCATGAGCGGTATGAAACTCACGGTGATCGGCTGTGCTGGGTCATTCCCGGGGCCCGACTCGCCATCCAGCTGTTACCTCGTGCAGGCGCCGTTCGAGGGTCGTACCTATCACCTGGTGCTCGATCTCGGCAACGGTGCCTTGGGCGCGTTGCAGCGGCACATCGACCTCCGCGACCTGGATGCCGTCGCCATCTCGCACCTGCACGCCGACCACTGCTTCGACCTCGCCGGCTACTACGTCGTGAGCCGGTACCACCCGGACGGAGCCCTCGACCGGCTTCCGCTGTTCGCGCCGGCAGGGGCCGCCCGCTTTCTGGCGGTCGCCTACGGTCCCGAGCCGGATCCGGGCATCCTCAACCACTTCGCCTGCCACGACTGGCAGGACGGCGAGACGGTCGAGGTCGGACCGTTCCGCGTCACTGTCACGCGAACCGACCACCCGGTGGAGGCCTACGCGATGCGGGTCGAGACCGACGACCACGTGCTGGTCTACTCCGGTGACTCCGGGCCCAGCGAGAAGCTGGACGCGCTGGCCTCCGGCGCCGACCTGTACTTGTGCGAGGCGTCGTTCGTGGAGTCGGGCGACAACCCTCCCCATCTACACCTGACCGGCGCTCAGGCCGGCGCATCGGCGAGCGCCGCAGGTGTCGGCCAGCTCCTGCTCACCCACATCCCGGCCTGGACCGACCGTGCCGAGGTCGAGGCGGACGCCAAGACGACCTGGGACGGACCCCTGGACCTGGTCATCTCCGACGCCACCTACGAGCTCTGACGGGCCCGCTCGCTAGGCTCCCCTCCATGGCATCTCGCGAAGACGGACGTGCGCCCGACGAGCTCCGTCCTGTCACGATCACCCGAAACTGGCTCGACCACGCGCAGGGCTCCTGCCTCATCGAGTTCGGCAAGACCCGAGTGCTGTGTGCCGCGGCGGCGTCCGAAGGTGTTCCGCGCTGGCGCAAGGGCTCGGGCCTCGGCTGGGTCACGGCCGAGTACGCGATGCTCCCGCAGGCCACCCACGACCGCTCGCAGCGCGAGTCCGTCAAGGGCCGCATCGGCGGGCGCACTCACGAGATCTCTCGGCTGATCGGACGCTCGCTGCGCGCGGCGATCGACTACAGCGCGCTCGGCGAGAACACCATCACCATCGACTGTGACGTCCTCCAGGCCGACGGCGGCACCCGCACGGCTGCCATCACCGGCGCCTACATCGCCCTGGCCGACGCGGTCGCTCATCTGCGTGACGCCGGCGCGCTCGTCGGCGAGCCACTGGTCGAGTCCGTCGCGGCGATCAGCGTCGGCATCATCGACGGAGCTCCGCTGCTCGACCTCCCCTACGTCGAGGACGTGCGGGCCGAGACCGACATGAACGTCGTCATGACCGGATCGGGCTCCTTCGTCGAGATCCAGGGCACCGCCGAGGGCGCACCGTTCGACCGGGCCGAGCTCGACGCCCTCCTCACCCTGGCGGCCAAGGGCTGCGCCGACCTCACCACGCTGCAGACCGAGGCCCTGAGCCCGTGACGTCGCGTCGGGTGGTGCTCGCGTCGCGCAACGACAAGAAGCTGGCCGAGCTCCGGCGCATCCTCGACCGCCTGTTGCCCGGCAACGCGGTGCTCGGGCTGGACGACGTCACGCCGTATCCCGAACCTGCCGAGACCGAGGCGACATTCGGGGGCAACGCGTTGCTCAAGGCCCGCGCCTGCGTCAAGGCCACCGGCCTGCCGTCGCTCGCCGACGACTCCGGACTGTGCGTCGACGCACTCAACGGCATGCCCGGCGTCCTGTCGGCCCGGTGGAGCGGGGTCGCCAAGGATGAAGGCGGAGATCAGGCCAACAACGCGTTGCTGCTGAGCCAGCTCGGCGATGTTCCCGACGCGCGTCGCGGCGCGACGTTCCACTGTGCCATGGCGTTCTGCACGCCCGACGGACTCGAGTTCGTCGAGACCGGCGAGATGACCGGCCGGATCCTGCGTGCCGAGCAGGGTGACGGCGGCTTCGGCTACGACCCGCTGTTCGCCGCCGACGGCTACGACGTCTCCACCGCGCAGCTTCCGCCGCGCGACAAGGACCGCATCAGCCATCGGGGTCAGGCCATCGCCGCCATCGCGCCACACGTCGTGGCCGCGCTCGGCTGACTACTTCTCGAGCGCGGCGATGACGCGGTCGGCGAGCGCCCGGCTGCCGGCGCGATTCGGGTGGATGCCGTCGAGGACCCGCTCGCGACGATCGAGCGTCCCCATGGTGCTGATGTACTGAACGCCGTGGGCCTTGGCCGCGTTGAAGACGATCGCGGTCAGCCTTTTGCGACCCAGCTGGTCGAGTGTTCCCCACGGCGGACCCAGCACGATGATGCGGGTGGATCGAGGCAGGTTCGCCTGGAGCACGTCGAGGTAGTGGTTGACGGCGCGAGCGATGTCGGCGTCGGGAGCCGCGACGTGGTGGCCCTCGATGCACGAGGCCCAGTCGTTGCGGCCGCCCTCCACGATGAACAGCGACGGTGCCGTGTCGCGGAAGGCCTGGGGGCGGTCGATGAACCGGTTGCCGCTGCACGCCTCGCCCTGGCGCAGGTAGCCCGAGCCGGACTGCGCATGGGTCGTGACGTGCGCCCCGAAATGGCGCCCGACCATGCTCCACCAGCCCTCGAGCTCGTCGCCCTCGTCGTCGTTGTACTCGGCCGTGATGGAGTCACCGACCACGACGATGCCGGCCTTGAAGGGACCGTCGACCGTGGGCTGCTCGCCTTCGCCGGCTCGCTGCCAGAGGGTCAGCAGAACGGCCGCGATGGCGACGACGACCACGCTGCGCAAGACCGACCTGGACACGGCAGTTCCTCCCGAGAATGCAGGCAAAGCATAAGTCGGAACCGACCGGTTGTTCGGCCAAATTTCCAAAGTCATCTGAACGTCATGTGAGCAGGGGAACACGGCGTCTTCCCGGATACTCCGCGAGGGCTCATACCGCGGCACTACCGTGGCGAAATGGCGCCAGAGACGCGGTACGCCAAGAAGGGCGACATCAGCATCGCCTACCAGGTCATCGGTGACGGTCCGATCGACGTGGTCCTGTCCAGCGGGATCGTCTCGCACATGGGGCTGATGTGGAGCGACCCGCAGGCGAACGCCATGTTCCGCCGCATTTCGTCGTTCTGTCGGCTGGTCATGTTCGACAAGCCCGGCACGGGATTCTCGGATCCGGTCGCGGGTCCGCCGTCACCTGAGCAACGGCTCGAGGACATCCGGGTGGTGATGGACGCCGTCGGGCTCGAGCACGCTTCCTTGCTGGGGTTCTCCGAGGGGGGCGGGCCGTCGATGATGTTCGCGGCGACGTATCCGGAGCGTTGCGACGCCTTGATCCTCCTTGAGACCGCCGCGAAGTGGTTCTGGGCGCCTGACTACCTGCCCGATGAGTCCGCCGTCATCGACGCCATGTGGGATCTCCTCGTGGATGCCTTTTCGACGTGGGGGGACGGACGGGTGATGGGGCTGTGGGCTCCGAGCATGTCGACGACCGTGCCCGGTTCGGTCCAGCTGATGGGGAGCGCGGAGCGCATCTGCGCCAGCCCGGGGATGGCGAGGGCATCGCTCGAGGCGACGAAGCTGACCGATGTGCGTGCCGCCCTGCCGGGGATCGCCGTTCCCACCCTGATCATTCATCGGGACAAGAGCATCATCCCCATCAGCTTCAGCAGGTATCTGGCGCAACAGCTACCAGCGGCCAAGTATGTCGAGTTCGAGGGACAGGATCACCTGACCTGGGTCGGGGACTGGGAGCCGATCGTCGACGAGATCGAGGAGTTCCTGACGGGTGCGCGGCACCGCGCTCACCCTGACCGCCCGCTGGCGACCATCCTGTTCACCGACATCGTCTCGTCGACGGAGCGAGCAGCGGAGGTCGGCGACGAGCGTTGGCATGCACTGGTGGATCGCCACAACGAGATCATCCGGGTCGAGATCGAGCGATACGGCGGCCGGCCGATCAAGACTCTGGGGGATGGCTTCCTGGCCGTGTTCGAGGGACCGGCCAAGGCCATTCGCGCTGCACGCGCGATGGGCGACGCGGTTCGTGGACTGGGGATCGAGATCCGCGCCGGGGTCCACACGGGCGAGTGCGAGCGGCGAGACGAGGACCTCTCGGGGATCGCCGTCAACGTGGCGGCCCGGATCGTCGCGCATGCCGACGCCGGTGAGGTGCTGGTGTCGAGCACGGTGCGAGAGCTCGTGCTCGGGTCGGGCATCGAGTTCGTCGAGCGCGGCGCCTACACGCTCAAGGGGGTGCCGGACGAGTGGCATCTCTACGCTGTCACGGGTGATGGTCGCTCCGATGCACGATCCGTGAGCGAGGTGTCGCGCGAGGTCGCCGCCCTGACGCCGGGCGCGAGTGAAACCATGCGCCCGCGGGATCGCGCCCTGCTCGCCGCCACTCAACGTTCACCCGGGCTCATGCGGATCCTCAGTCGCCCGATCCTGCATCGTCAACGACCGCGGGCGCGCTCCAAGCTCAGCTGAACCCGTGCTGGCGCCACGCCTCGTAGACGGCGATCGACGCGCAGTTCGCGAGGTTCATCGAGCGGCGTCCCGGGAGCATCGGTAGGCGCAGGAGATCGGAGATGCGGGCATGCGCCAGGACGTCCTGGGGGAGGCCGTCCGGTTCGGCGCCGAACATCAGGACGTCGCCCGGTTCGTACGCGACGTCGGTGTAGATGCGCTCGGCGGCAGTGGTGAAGGCGAACACCCGCGCCGGACCGAGCGCTTCGAAGGCGGTGTCGAGGTCCGGGTGGACCGTCATCACCGCGAGGTCGTGGTAGTCGAGGCCGGCGCGGCGCAGCTGGGCGTCGGAGAGGTCGAATCCGAGCGGCTCGACCAGGTGCAGCTCGGCTCCCGTGGCCGCGGCAAGGCGGATCGCGTTGCCGGTGTTGCCGGGAATTCTCGGCTCGTGGAACAGCATGCGGAACATCAGGCCAAGAGCCTAGGCCGTACCTCCTGGCCTGTGGCGGCTGGCGCACGACGCCGCATCCCACCTGGCGGCGTTCTCGTCGGTCGCCGCACAACCCCGGTGCGCCTCCCTCCTCGGCCTTGCCAGCTGGGCGCGGACGCCGCGCGCCCTACCCACCACACGCCAGGAGGCACGGCCTAGACTCCACCACCATGCCAACCCCCCAGCGCGTTCACGTCACGCACACCTACCGATCCGACCCCGCCACCGTCTTCGAGGCGCTCTCCGAGCACGAGAACCTCAGCCGCGTCATGGGCGCGAAGGTCACCCGGGTCCGTGACGGAGACGCCTCCCGCAACGGCGCCGGCTCGACGCGTCGGCTGAAGATCGGCCCGCTGCCCACGTTCGAGGAGACCGTCACGGCGGCCGAGCCGAACACCTTGATCGAGTACACGATCACCAAGGGCACGCCAATGAAGGGCCACTGGGGCGTCCAGCGTCTGACCCCGACGGCGGACGGTGGCACCGAGCTCGACTACCGGATCGGCTTCGACGCCCCGGTGCCCGGCATGGCCGGACTGGTCGCCACGGCCATCACCCGGCAGCTCACGAAGGGTCTGCCCAAGCTCGTCGACTGATCCGGAGTCAGGATGACGTGCGGCTCGACAGCTTGGAGAATCCCCGCATGACGGATGGCGCACGACGGGCGACGACCGCGGCCGCGCGGTCGGAGCGTCGCATGCCCTCGCTCATCGGCGGCGTCGGTTGCGCAGCCAGGCGGCCTTCACGGGACGTCGGGCTGGCTCCGGCACGATCGACGGCGAGCAGCCGCCACTCCCCGGGAACGCCCTTGAGGGCGTGGACACCGCGGTCGTCGAAGCCGATGCCGCTGCCGGTGACGAGGTCCCGCACGGTGCTCGAGACCATGATCTCGCTGGGCGCTGCCTGTGCCATGACGCGGGCGGCGATGTGCACGCCAATGCCGCCGATGTCGTCACCCATCAGCTCGCACTCACCGGTGTGGACGCCGAGCCGGAGCTCGATGCCGAGCGGCTCGACGGCCGACAGCAGCGCCTCGGCGCATCGAATCCCCTGAGCCGGGCCGTCCAGGGTGGCCAGGTGGCCGTCACCGGTGCTCTTGACGACCAGGCCGGCGTACAGCTCGACCGTGCTGCGGGTGACCTCGTCGTGGCGATCGAGCAGTGCGTGCCAGCGTTCGTCGCCCATCGCTGCCGCACGCTCGGTGGAGCCCACGATGTCGGTGAACAGGATCGTGCGGAGTGCCCGCTGCGTTTGGGTGCGATGCTGTGAGCCGGTCAGGAACTCCTCGATGGTGTCGACGGTCAGGTCGCCCTCGTACAGCCAGGGCGCATGGTCGTGCCCGGGCACTTCGAGCATCTTTGCACCGGGGATGCAGTCGGCAAGGTACCGGCCGAGCTGCACCGGCACGACGTCGTCGGTCGCGTGGATCACCAGCGTCGGCACGCGGAGCGTGGGCAGGACCGCCCGCAGGTCCAGACCGGTCATCGCCGTCAAGGTTGCTCGCGCCATGCCCGGGCTGGCGCTGACCCGCTCGATCATGCCGAGCTGCTGACGAGAAGTCACGGAGGGCATGAACAGGCTCATGGCCTCGCCCGTCCCCCACGAGTCCCGCACTGCGCGGCCGACGTGCTGCAAACGGGCCACCTGCTGCTCGGAGGGCGTGTACGCGTCACCGAGCATCTCGCCGAGGTACCTCGACGAACATGGACGGCTCCATGTCCACCACGTCCTCCCAGTCCATCGTGACCGGCACGGGATTGATCGCCGTCGACCCGATGATCACGAGGCCGCTCACCCGTTCGGGCTTCATCGCGGCGAACAGGATCGACGCCGCGCCACCCTCGCTGAAGCCGATCAGCGCGGCTTGCTCGAACCCGACGGTATCCATCAACGCCTCGATCTCGGTGACCCGCTCCTCGATCGTCCGCACCTTGGCGATGGGGTCGGACATGCCGACGCCGGCCTTGTCGAAGATCAGCACGCGGGCGAACGAGGCGAGGTGGTCGAAGAAGGCCTTGTACTCGGGCGAGGTCCACAACACCTCGACGTTCGTGACGAACGATCCGGACACGACGATGTTCAGCGGGCCGGAGCCGAACACCTGGTAGGCGAGGCTCAGATCACCGCAGCGGGCGTACTGCGTGTCTGGCACGTCTTCAATCTAGGGCCAAATCGCCTCGGGTGAGGGAAGTTCTGCGCCCGGGCGGGAGACGGTCCACGCGGCCGAGGCCGACGCCGCCGAGGTGACGCGCGCCAGCGTCTTGGGGTCGATGGAGCCCAGATCGTCGCGGCGCCCGACCGAGAGCAGGCCTTCTCGATCGAGTGCGGCGATCAGCCCGGACATGTAGGAGTCGCCCGCCCCCACGGTGTCGACGACCGTGGTCGGCGTCGTGGAGACGTCGATGCGCCCTGTTCGCGCGAAGGCTGTCGAGCCGTCGGCACCCCGGGTGACGACGACGATCGCCGGCCCGGCCTCGAGCCACCGCTCGGCCACGGCATCGACGGGCTCGTCCGGGCTCAGCCAGGCGAGGTCCTCGTCGCTGACCTTCACGACGTCGGCCAGCCCGACCAGCCGTCCGATCCGCCTCGCCACGTCGTCGTGGTCAGGGAGCAGTGGTGGCCGGATGTTTGGGTCGAACGAGACGATCGCCGACGGCGCGAGCTCACGCAGGAGCATCTCGACGTCGTCGGCCCCGGGTGCGAGCGAGGCCGCGATCGAGCCGGTGTGCACCGCACTCACGCCGTCCGGCGCGGGAATCAGGCCCGGATCCCAAGTGACCTCGAAGTCGTAGGTGGCTGAGCCGTCAGGGGCGAGGTGGGCGACGGCGGAGGAGGTTAGCCCGACCCTGCGGGAGCCGTCGGAGAGGGTGACGCCGGAGTCGCGGAGGTGGGTCTCGATCAGGCCTCCGTAGGCGTCGTCGCCGATCGCGGTGGCCAGCGTGACGTCGAGCCCGAGGCGGCCCAGCCCCACGGCGACGTTGGCGGGACTCCCACCCGCATGCTCGCTCCGTGATCCGTCCGAGCGCTCGACGACGTCGACGAGTGCTTCTCCCACGACGAGGATCATCCGCCCAGCCTAGAAGGGGTCGATGACCCCACGCTCGCACATCTTGTGAGGATCACGAGGCGACCCGCTCCCAGGTGGCCTGCGTCGCCTCGCCGGCGCCAGGGGTGCCGATGCGCTGGAGGTTGCGTCCGCCACGGGAGAACGCGTACGACACCTGCTCGGGCACGAGGGTGGGATCGACCGGTCCGTCGATCCAGTCGCACGGGCGGACATGGACCAGGTCGGCGGCAGCGGCGGCTTCGGACTCGTCGGGCCGGCACGGGCCGGCCAGCCGTCCGAGGTGGAATCCATCCGGGCCCCGCGTCCAGACGTAGGTGCCCTCGGGAGCGGCCACGAACCGTTCAAGCCGACGCTCAGCACGGACGTCGTCGGCCGCACCCATACCGCAGAGCCCGAGCTCGAGAGCCCGCTCCACGGCGAGCCGGGGATCGATGTCGTCGCGTCGAGATCGCATCGGAGCTCGGAAGACGTCGGTCACGAAGGAAGCATAGGAGGGTGCCGAAGGCGGGATTCGAACCCGCACGCCCGAAGGCACAGGTTCCTAAGACCTGCGTGTCTACCAGTTCCACCACTTCGGCCCGTGCCCAAAGAGTAGGCGAGACGAGGACAGGGCGGTGCTCCCCGGGCCGGTCTCAAGCGTCCAGCTGTTCGCGCCCGATCCGGATCACCCGAAGCAGTGCCTCGAGGTCCACGTCCGACAGCCGCTTGAAGCTGACGACCGAGCTCCCGACCTTCGGCTTGGCTCCGGTGCCCGACGCGAAGGTGTCGGCGTACTTCTTCACCGCGTACTGGCCGTCTTCGACAGCCATGATGTAGACGCTGATGGCGTTCTTCTGCTGGGCGAGGCCGACCATGAACCAATTGACGTCGGGCTTGCCGGGCCGCCGGTAGGTCCAGTCGCCGTAGCCGATGATGGCTTGCTCGCTGCCACCCCAGAAGATGCCCCGCCAGAGCACGCGGTCAGCGCCGAAGACGTCGGCGATGTGCGTGTCGAGCGTCGCCATGTCGTCGCTGCCGAGGTCGGCCAGGAAGGCGTCGACGTCGTCGTCGGTGGGCTCCATGTCGCTCAGGCCGCCTCGAGGCCGAGATCCTTCCGCAGCTTCGCGACGTGCCCGGTGGCCTTGACGTTGTACTGGGCCAGCTCGATCTTGCCGTCGGCGTCGACGACGAACGTCGAGCGGATGACACCCTCGACGACCTTGCCGTACAGCTTCTTCTCGCCGAACGCGCCCCAGGCGTTGAGGACGTCCTTGTCGACGTCGGAGAGCAAGGTGATCGTCAGGCCTTCCTTCTCGCGGAACTTCGCGAGTCGCTCCGTGGTGTCCTTCGAGATTCCGAGCACGGTGTAGCCCTCGGCGTTCAGGTGGTCGAGCGAGTCGCTGAAGTCGCAGGCCTGCGTGGTGCAGCCGGGCGTCATCGCAGTGGGATAGAAGTAGACGATGACGCGACTCCCGCGCAGGTCGGACAGCGTCACCGTCTCGCCGGTGTCGGTGGGGAGGGTGAAGTCGGGTGCGGGGTCGCCGGGCTGCAGTCGCGTCGCCATGGGCCCTATCCTTTCAATACGAAGTTCCCGAGATGAGCGAGGCACCCGTGGGCAAGTCCGAGACCGACGAGCTGGTCGACGAGATCGAGCAGATCCGGCTGCGGCTGGCCAACACGGTCGACGAGCTCGTCGACCGTGCGCACCCGAGGAGCATCGCGCAGCGCAGCCTTCACAACCTGAAGAGTCGTTTCGTCGACGAGCAGGGCTCTCCCAAGTTCGAGACGATCGTGCCGGTCGTCGCGGGCGCGGCAGCAGTCGTCACGGCGATCGTCATCATCCGTCGACTGACGCGCTGATGAGGCGCGCCGTGGCGTCTCCCCATTGATCGCCCGGAGCTGACCGCGATGAGCCCGGCGCGCGACATCCCGTTCAGGCGGTTGCGGTTGCCATCCTCCGCCGAGTCGTTCACCGACCGGCTCTGGACGGTCCGGAGGCGCTGGCGGCTGCTGCTGCGGCTCAGCCTCGCCACTTCGATCGCGTACTTCATCGCCACCGAGGTGCTCGACCACCAGCAGGCGTTCTTCGCGCCGATCGCCGCCATCGTCGCGCTCATCTCCGGCGGCGGCGCACGGGTCCGCACGGTCCTCGAGCTGGTGCTCGGCGTGTCCACCGGAGTGCTGGTCGGCGAGCTGCTCATCCTCGGCATCGGCCGCGGCGCCTGGCAGATGGCCCTGGTCGTCGCGCTCGCCGTCGTCGTCGGCACGCTGCTGGGACTCACCGGGCTGGCGCTCACGCAGGCGGCGACCTCCTCGGTGCTGCTGACGGCCGTGATCCCGTTCGCGGGCACCGGCAACCCGGCGGTGACGCGCTTCCTGGACGCGCTGGTCGGTGGGCTGGTCGGGCTGGCAATGGTGCTGCTCATCCCGCGCAATCCGGTGCGTGACATCGACCGCGAGGTGCAGAAGTTCCTCACGCGGCTCGCCGCCGTGCTGACCCGCATCGCCGCCGCACTACGCGACCAGGACGCTCGCCTCGCCGACCGCGCGTTGAACGACGCCCGGAGCATGCAGCCGCTCGTCGACTCCATGACCTCGACGGCGAACAACGTCGCCGAGGTCGCCCGCATCTCGCCGCTCAGGTGGAGGCAGCGAGCGCACGTGCACCTCTACACGTCGACCGTGATCGACCTCGACAACGCTGTGCGCGACGCACGCGTGCTGGCCCGCAAGACGTCGGCCCTGCTCCGACACCACGAGGAGGTGCCGGGTGACATGGCGCTGGCGATCGATGCTCTCGCCGGCGCGATCGGCATCTTTGCGGACGACCTGTCCGAGCGGGACGACTTCGAGGAGGCCCGCGGCGAGCTGGTGCAGGCGGCACGGATGGCGTCCCTGGCGCTGCCCGATGCGGTGACCATGAACAGCGCATCCATCGCCGCCCAGGTCCGGTCACTCGCCGCCGACCTGCTGTACGCGAGCGGCTACACCCGCGAGGAGATCGACGAGCGCCTCGACTTTGACTGAACCGAACGAGCGCCAGCGAGTAGGGGGCGCGTTCAGTCAGGTTGAGCGTGTCACGCCGAAGGCGTCTGCTGCGAAGCCATGCGCCTTCGCACGGCCCAGCCGGACATCACGACGAGCCCCGCGGCGCAGGCGTACGCGAAGGCGTCGCCAACGACCGAGTAGACGGTGTCCCGGCCCCTGATGGGCACCGATGTCACCAACGTGTGGTCGTCGCCGGTGAAGTAGTCGGACTTCTGGCCAACCGTCCGGCCGAGCGAGTCCGTGGCCAGCGAGATGCCCTTCCGAGTGGGACGCACGAGCGCCGTGCCGTTCTCGACGGCCCGGAAGGGTGCCTGCTGAGCGTGCCAGTCGGTGATGGCCTCCCAGTCGCTCGAGGGCAGCAAGAGGATGTCCACGTCCTTCCGGCCTGCCTGGCGCAGCAGCGACGGGAAGAAGTCGTCCTGGCAGATCACGGTCGCCAGCCGCCCGTACGGCGTGTCGACGTCCGGGATGTGGCCGGGCCCGGCGCTGTGGCCGTCGCCCGGCGTCGGCTTGGACTTCAGGTAGTCCCACAGGACGTCGCCGTCGGGGCCGAAGAGCATGGCGTGGTTCTCGTTCACGTCGCCGTTACTCGCGGGGGTGGGCAGCTCGACGACCATCGAGAGCTGCAGGTAGACGTTCTCGGTGTCTGCCAGCTCGGTGGCCCGGTTCATCACGCCCCGCAGGTCCTGCTCGCGCACGAGCGCCGCGGCCTCCGACCAGGCGATGATCTTGGCGCCGGCCCGGGCCTCGATCTCCGAGCGCGAGAACAGATCGTCGAGCACGGGCGCCAGGTGCACGCCGCGCTCGGCGAAGGCCCGGTCGTTCAGCTCCCGGTCGGGCGCCAGCGCGGCCACACGAACCTCTTCGGTGGCAGTGCCCGCGAAGGCGAGACGGGTGCCACCGAAGATCATCGCCGTGAGCACGGCGACGACGAACACGGCGGTCGCCCGTCTCACGTCCCGCCCATCGATTCCGTGCTCCCAGATCTCGTTGATGACCGGTCCCAGCCAGCAGACGAGGAACGTCAGTCCCCAGATACCGGTCACCGAGGCCACCTGCATCAGCGGGAGGCTGGCGTATTGCGAGTACGCCGTGCTGCCCGCCGTCCCGAACGGGTTGCCGATGGTCCCGAGCAGCTCGACCGTCGTGACGGCCGCCGGGAAGACCAAGGTCCGCGGCAAGACCCCCAGCCGAGGTACCAGGAGGTGGTCCACGACGTACGGCACCGTGCCGAACAAGCCCAGGCCGATCACGAAGATGACGTAATCGGCACCTCCGGCAATGGGGAAGAAGCCGTTCCGCATCGCCACGGCCACGGTCGCGGCCATCACGACGATCAACGCCGGCACGGCGACCCGCAGTCGATGGCTGCGCGAGAACCGCAACAGGAACACCGGCGCGAGCCAGGAGGCCACCGGCAGGAGCGTCTGCAGGTTCGTGAACGGCAGCAGAGCGGCCCCGACGAGGAGCCAGAGCCACGACCACGAGCGCGGTTCGCGGCCGGTGGTGCCGGCAACTGAGGTCATGGCGTCTCCTGTCCGCCCCGCCGACGTCTCACCTTAGTGTCGGCAGGGCGGCCAGGAGGCCCCGATGATCAGACGCGCGAGCGGTGGAACATCCAGGCCAGGGCCACGATCAGGGCCATCAGCGCGACCTGGACGAAGTCGAGGATCCGACTGGGCACCGGGGCGAACTGGGCCACCACCAGCACGATGAAGGCGATCGGCAGCCACAGCGGCACCGACCGGGCCCGGATCAGCGCGATCACCAGCAGGAGCGAGCCGACCGTGAAGAGCAGGAACCCGGCCATCTGGACGACCATGCCGTGCTCGGGGTGGTCGACGGAGTAGGCGAGCAGCTCGGTGCCCTCCGCCACCGAGACGGCGTCGGGTTCGGTCGCGTACCAGGCGACTGCCACGAAGCCGAACTCACCCATCGCGAAGGCGATGCCGCCGAGTGTCGTGATGACGGCACCGATGGTCGCCAGGACCGCACCGCGTGTACGGGCGAGTCCGCAGACGACGATGGAGAGGGTGAGCGCCATGACGCAGAAGGCGATCGCGTCGATGACGATCGCCTGCCACATCGCGTCACGGATGGGGGCGATGTCGCCATAGCCAAAACGGTCCCGAGTTGGCCACGGATGCCAGAGCAGCACTGAGGCGACTCCAATCGCGCCGAGCGCGAGGCCGGACGCGACGAGAGTCGTCCGTGATCCGCTCGGGACCGTGGACGGGGCGAATTCCGACGCGGTCGTCGATCGCTGTCGAGTGGGCATGGTTCCTCCTGGGGATGTACGGATGTGAAGCCTGAATCGCCAGGAAGTACTCGGTGCAGATCATGACGTCCTCCTGATGCTGAACAGACGATTGACCTGCAACGCTAGGAAGAAATGAGACCCCGGTCTTCGTGGTCAGCCCCGGTATCGACCTCCGTGCTGGTACGGAGCCGCTGGCGTCAGGATCGCAATACAGTGTGCAGATGATGTGGCCGCGACGGCTCGCGACGGCCGCTGCGATCCTCACCGCAGCGATGCTCGTCCTCGCCGGCGTGCTCGCCGTCGTCGAACCGACCCGGACCGCGCTGGTGAGCCTGGCGGTGGGAGTGGTGGTCGGCTCACTCGCGGCGTCCCTCGGCATCCTGACGGCCCGAAGCCCGAACGGTGGTCTGGTCGGCGCGCTGCTGGTCTTCGTCGGGCTCGCCACCTCGATCACGGCCGCGCGTGAGGTCGCCTGGCAGGTGCTGGCGGAGCGGCCGGACGTCGCGGCCTCGTGGAGCTGGCTGGTCGCGGTACTGGCCGAGGGCGCCTGGTGGGTGCTCGTGTCGGTGGCGCTGCTGCTCCTGTACTTCCCGGACGGCCGGCTCCCCGGCCCGCGATGGCGCTGGGTGCCGCCGGCGATGATCGTGAGCACGACCGTCAACCAGGTGTGGGGCGCCATGGACACCACGCCGTTCCTTCCGCCGCTGGAGGACCTCGCGCGCCCGTTCCCCGAGGCACCGTTCTGGTTGCGGATCGTGTCCGAGGTCGCGTTCGTCCTGGTGCTCACGCTGGTGCTCGCCTGTGCCGTGTCCCTCGCCGTGCGCTTCCGTCGCGCCCGAGGCGTCGAGCGGCGGCAGATCACGTGGCTCGTGCTGGGTGGCTTCGGGGTCGCCCTGTACCCGCTCCTGTGCTTGATCGAGATCCTCGTCTGGGGCCGGACGCTGTGGCTGAGTGCCGCCATCGGCGTCACCGCTGTCGTCGGCATCCCTTTGGCGACGGCGATCGCGGTGCTTCGCCACGATCTCTACGACGTCGACAAGGCATTGGCGGCAGCCGTCACCTGGGGCTTGGTGACCGTCCTCCTGCTCGGGGTCTATGCGTCGAGCACCATCGTCGCGGGCGTCCTCCTCGGTCAGGGGTCGGCCGTCGCCGCAGCGGCCGCGACCGCGATCTGCGCCCTCGCACTGACGCCGCTGCGGTACCGGCTCCAGCGACGCGTCGACCGCCACCTCTATCCGCTGCGCCGGGCGGCGTTCGCGGCGATCGACGGCCTGCACCACGAGGCCAGCGCGGGCCGCGCGACGCCCGAAGAGCTGGAGTCGGTGCTCCGAACGGCCCTGCGTGATCCGGAGCTCCGCGTCGCGTACCGCGAACCGGGCAGTGACGGCCTCGTCGACGGCGCGGGTCGCACGGTCGCGGCAAAAGGAGGAACGCCCGTGGTTCTCGGCGGTGTCGAGATCGGTGCCTTCCTCCCCGGGCGCGGCGAGGCAACCCCCGATCTCCTGCGCGATGTCGCGAGCCGAGCCGCGACGATCGTCGAAATGGTCCGACTTCGGCTCGAGCTGGCGCGCACCCTGCGCGAGGTGGAGTCCAGCCGAGCCCGTCTCGTGCAGATCGGCTATGACGAACGGCGGCGGTTGGAGCGTGACCTGCACGACGGCGCCCAGCAGCGCCTCGTCTCGCTGGGCATGGCGATCCGTCTGGCCCAGCGGCACCTCAAGGACGGCACCGTCGACATGAACGACCTCCTCGACCAAAGCGTCGCCGAGCTGGGCACGGCGGTCGCAGAGCTGCGACAGATCGCCCATGGCATCCGGCCGAGCAGCCTCGACGACGGCTTGCCGGCGGCGGTGGCCCGACTCATCCGCAACGTCCCGATCACGGTCGATCTCGACGTCGATCCCGGTGTCCTGCCCGACGACGTCGCCACCACCGCGTACTTCGTGATCAGCGAATCGGTGGCCAATGCGCTCAAGCATGCCGAGGCCAGCAGGATCGGGCTCAACGTCTCCCGCTTGAACGGCCGGGTCGTCGTCAGGGTCAGCGACGACGGCCGCGGCGGTGCTGCTCTGCGTCCCGAGTCCGGACTCGCCGACCGGGTGGCAGCCCTGGGCGGATCGCTGGTGGTCAAGAGTCCGGTCGGGCGCGGCACGGTGGTTGAGGCGGCGTTGCCATGCGCGTCGTGATCGGCGAGGACTCGGCCCTGTTCCGGGAAGGTCTGGCCAAGCTGCTCGAGGACGCCGGGCACGACATCGTCGCGAAGGCCGACAACGCCACCGACCTGGTCACGGCCGTCCAGGAGGAACGACCCGACCTCGCCATCATCGACATCCGGATGCCGCCGGACCGCACCGACGACGGTGCTCGGGCGGCCCGTGCGCTCCGCGACGAGATGCCGGAGCTCGGCATCGTGCTGTTGTCCCAGCACGTCGAGACCCGGCACTCGGTCGACCTCGTGTCCGGCGGCTACTTCGGTTACCTCCTCAAGGACCGCGTCTTCGACGTCGATGACTTCCTGGACGCCCTGCGTCGCGTGGCGTCCGGCGGTTCGGCGCTCGACCCGGAGGTCGTCGGCACACTGATGAGTCAGTCGCGTGACGTCGACCCATTGACCCTCCTGACACCTCGCGAGCGTGAGGTCCTGGCTCTGATGGCCGAGGGTCGAACCAACGCCGGAATCGCGGCGCGGTTGTGGCTCACGGACCGCACCATCGAGACGCACGTGACGAGCATCCTCTCGAAGCTCGGCCTGTACGAGTCCGCCGACGAGCATCGCCGGGTGCTCGCCGTGCTGACCTGGCTGGGGCTGCGGCCGAGCCAGGAGAATCCGACCGACAAGGCCCTCGACAACGGGGTGTGACCTGCGATAACGTGGCGAAGTCGCTCCGGCCCCGGAGCGTCGAGCACGTCAAGGAGGTGGATTCCTGTGAAGAAGTTCTCTCTCATCGCCACGCCGGTCATGTCGTTCCGCGACGCCGCCGTGATCCTCGCCGGTCCCACCTCCGGAGCAGTGCCCTTGACGTAATTTCTGTCAGTACGTCGGTCAACGCTTCGGATGAGACATCCGGAGCGTTTTTGTTTTGCCCATCTATCAACCCATCCAGAAAGGAGGCGCGCTATGACCACGAAACTCGATCCACGACTCATACCCGCACAGAACCTCACCGACTCCTCACCGACGACCGGTACGGACGGAGAGGAGGTGAAGGACGTGGCCATCTTCGAGTCCCGTCGGGCCCGCAGCAAGAAGCGCGCCTGGGATGAGTTGTCCGAGATCGATCGCCTGGTGATCCTGGAGTCCGTGCGTCAGCGACGCAAGCTCCGCGCGCATCAGGACAGGGTTCACAACGAGTTGTTCGGACTCCGCGCGAATCGCTGAATCTAGCCGCTACCTGGCCGACGGCGGGGGGTGACCATGGGGTCGCCTCCCGCCGTTGGCGTTCAGCGGGCGGTGATGGCCTCGTGCAGGGCGAGGATGCGCTGGGCATCACGCACGTGCAGGTGCTCGATCATCCGGTTGTTGACGGTGACGACGCCGCGGCCCTCGGCCTGGGCCTCGTCGTAGGCCTCGATGATCTCGCCGGCATGCTCGATGTCGGCCGCGCTCGGAGCGAAGGCTTCGTTCGTCGGGTCGACCTGGCTCGGGTGGATGAGGGTCTTGCCGTCGAAACCCATCTCGCGGCCCTGACGCGCCTCGGCCGCGAAGCCCTCCTCGTCCTTCACGTCGTTGTAGACGCCGTCGAGAATGACCTTGCCGGCCGCGCGAGCGGCCAGCAGGGCGATGGTCAGTGACGGCAGCAGCGGCGCACGCCCGGGCACGTGCAAGGCGAACGTCTCGTTGACCAGGTCATTCGTGCCC
>CAWIWE010000027.1:0-16217 GCA_963839625.1 uncultured Actinomycetota bacterium
GCCGGACGCGACGCACAGCCCGGTGAAGGCGTTGAGCAGTGAAATGACGATGGGCACGTCGGCGCCACCGACCGGCAGCACCAGCAGCACGCCGAGCGCGAGACCGAGGAGGCCAACCAGGATGCCCAGCAGCATCGACGGGTCGTCGACCAGCATCACCGCGAAGATCACGGCAACCAGGAGCGAGCCGCCGAACGCGAACGGCAGGCCCGGGAACACGATCGGGCGGGTGGGCAACAGCTCCTGCAGCTTGCCGAACGTGATGCACGAGCCGGCGAAGCTGACCGAGCCGACGAAGATCGTGAACACGATCGCGGCCACGATGAACCCGGGGACGTCTCTACCGAGCCGGTCCGACTCCGCGCTCAGGTCGTGCAGCTCCAGCAGGGCAACGAGGGCCGCCGCGCCGCCGCCGACACCGTTGAACAGGGCGACGAGCTGCGGCATCTGGGTCATCTGCACGCGGTAGGCACCGACCACGCCGGCCACCGACCCGATCAGGACGGCGATGAGGATCAGTGGGACGTTGTCGAGGCCGTCCGGATCCTGGTAGAACACGGCGACCGTGGCGATGGCCGCGCCGACCGCACCGAGGATGTTGCCCTGACGCGCGGTCTTGGGGCCGGACAGGCCCTTGAGGGCGAGAATGAAGCAGATGGCGGCCAGCAGGTAGGCCAGCTGCACCCAGAGGGGGATCATCAGGACTTCTCCTCTTCGACGGCCGGTATCTCCTTGGTCGAGTCGGCGCCGGACTTCTGCTCGACCTGCTTCGTCTCTTCCTGCTTCTCGGACATCTGCTCGACCTGCTGCTCGATCTTCTTCTCGGCGTGCTTGTCCGGCTTCTCTTCCTTCTTCGGCTTCTCTGGCTTCTCGGCCTTCTTCGGCTTCTCGGCCGGCTCAGGCTTCTCGGCCTTCTCTGGCTTTTCCTCGGCCTTCTCCTTGGGCTTCTTCTTCCGGCTGAACATCTGCAGCATCCGGTCGGTGACGACGAAGCCGCCGACCAGGTTGGCCGCCGCGAGCACGATGGCGATGGTGCCCACGATCGTGACCCCGACGGAATCGCTGTGGCCGGTGACCAGCATCGCGCCGATCAGGATGATGCCGTGGATCGCGTTGGTGCCCGACATCAGTGGCGTGTGCAGCACCGTGGAGACCTTCGAGATCACCTCGATGCCCACGAAGACGCTCAGGATGAAGAACGTCAGCCAGATGACTCCGGCGTCCAGTCCGATCTCATTCACGAGTCAGTACCTTCCGGTTCGGTTTCGTCCGAGCCTTCTGCCTGTTCCTGCGGTTCGGCATCGGCCGAGCCTTCGGCCAGTGCCTCGCGGGTGGGTTCGTGCCGGACCTCGCCGTCGTGCGTGACGCACGCACCGGCGATGATCTCGTCCTCGAAGTCAGGGGCCCACGCGCCGTCCTCGTCTGCACCGAGGGTGATCAGGTTGACGATGTTCTGCGCGAGCAGGCTGCTGGCCGGCCCGGGCATCTGGCCGGCGACGTTCTCGCCACCCCAGACGTTCGCATTGCCGATCTGCACCACTTCTCCGGGCTTCGAGCCCTCGACGTTGCCGCCGGTCTCGGCTGCGAGGTCGACGACCACGGACCCGGGCTTCATCTCCTCGACCATCGCCTTGGTGACGAGCCGGGGTGCCTGCCGCCCCGGCACGGCGGCCGTGGTGATGAGGACGTCGGCTTCGGCGATGTACGGGGTGAGCAGCTCGCGCTGCTTCTCGGCGCGTTCCTCGGTCATCTCACGGGCATAGCCGCCCGAACCTTCGAGGGACTCGAGCTCGAGGTCGATGGGCTTGGCGCCCATCGAGGCGATCTCCTCCGCGGCGGCCTCACGCACGTCGTACGCCTTCACCACGGCGCCGAGGCGCTTGGACGTGGCGATGGCCTGAAGTCCCGCGACGCCCGCGCCGAGCACGACGACCTGGGCCGGCTGGACGGTGCCGGCCGCGGTCATGTTCTGCGGGAAGAAGCGGCGCATCAGGCCGGCGGCGACGATCGCGCTGCGGTAGCCGGCGACGAGCGCCTGTGACGACAGCGCGTCCATCGACTGGGCCCGCGAGATGCGCGGCACCAGCTCGAGCGAGAACGAGGTGATGCGGGCGTGGCGCAGCGCTGCGACGAGGTAGAGCGACTGGCCGGTCGGCAGGAAGGAGATGGTGGCGGCACCGCGGCGCAGCAGACCGACGCGGCTGCTCTCCAGCGGGTTGACCGAGACGACGACGTCGGCATGCCCGATCCCGGACGGGTCGATGGTGGCGCCGGCCTCGGTGTAATCGGCGTCGGAGAAGTCGGCTCTCTCACCCGCGCGGGACTCGACCGTCACCTCGTGACCGGCCTTGACGAGCTTGGCAACTGCCTCGGGGACGAGGGCGACACGGGTCTCCGTGCGGGCCTCGCGAACTACGGCGATCTTCACCCGGCGACACTATCCGGTCAGATTCGGAGCGGCTAATCGGTCGGGCAGGTGTCTCACCATACGTCGGAGTAGCCTCGCAAGCTGTAGGCCAGCACGCCCGGGCTCACACGGACGATGGACACAGGTTGCGCGGCTGGATACGGCGACCGGCGGAACGACGGCGCCACCGACCGGCAGATCAGCGGTACTCGGGATTGGTGGGACAGGTGGCCTCCCAACCTCTTCTCGTCAGACCGTGCCTTCGCTGCGCGCCTTCAACCCGGCGGCCTCGGTCGCGAGGTAACGCTCGGTGAGTCCCTTGAAGAAGAGCCGTCCGATGACCTTGCCGAGCGGTCCGGCCTGCTCGACAGCCAGCCGGACTCGCGTACCACCGTCGGGCCGGGCTTCGACGCCGTGCCACGCGGTCACGCGCACGCCCGGGCTCGTCGCCACCCAGGTGAACGACCGGCCGGGTGAGAACTCGGTCACGACGTACTCCGTCGGCGGCAGCTTCGGCTGCACGATGCTCGCCCTCGAGTCGAGCTTCAGCGGGCCCTCGTCGAGTCGGGTCACCGACGTCACCGTGTCGGTCCACTCCGGCCACGTCTCCACGTCGGTCATGACGTCCCAGACCCGCTCGGGCGCTGCATCGATGTCCACCGTGACGGACTGCTTCATCTGCGCATCCTCTACCTGATCAGTAGTACCAGGGGTAGTCCGACCAGTCGGGCGGGCGCTTCTCGAGGAACGCGTCGCGTCCCTCCTGGGCCTCGTCGGTCATGTAGGCAAGGCGGGTGGTCTCGCCGAGGAGCACCTGCTGGCCGACGAGCCCGTCGTCGATGAGGTTGAACGAGTACTTGAGCATCCGCTGAGCCGTGGGGCTCTTGGCGTTGATCTTCTCGCCCCACTCCAGCGCCACGGCCTCGAGCTCGGCGTGCGGGACGACCTTGTTGACCATGCCCATCCGGTGCGCGTCGTCGGCGGTGTACTCATCGCCGAGGAAGAAGATCTCGCGAGCGAACTTCTGCCCGACCTGGCGGGCGAGGTAGGCCGAGCCGAACCCACCGTCGAAGCTGCCGACGTCGGCGTCGGTCTGCTTGAACCGGGCGTGCTCGGCCGACGCGATCGTCAGGTCGCACACGACGTGCAGGCTGTGACCTCCGCCCGCCGCCCAGCCGGGCACGACGGCGATGACGACCTTCGGCATCATCCGGATCAGCCGCTGGCACTCCAGGATGTGCAGCCGCGCCATCCTCGCCGGGTCCACGGTGTCGGCCGTCTCTCCTTCGGCATATTGATAGCCGGCCTTGCCGCGGATGCGCTGGTCGCCGCCGGAGCAGAACGCCCATCCGCCGTCCTTCGGGCTCGGGCCGTTGCCGGTGATCAGCACGCAGCCGACGTCGGACGACGTGCGCGCGTGCTCGAGCACCGACAGCAGCTCGTCGACGGAGCCCGGGCGGAAGGCGTTGCGCACGTCCGGCCGGTCGAAGGCGATGCGGACGGTGCCGTGCTCGACCGATCGGTGGTAGGTCAGGTCGGTGAGATGCTCGAAACCGGGCACCTCACGCCATGCGGACTCGTCGAAGGTCTCCGAGACGTTCTGCAGCGCGCTCACCCAGCGAGGCTATACCGGCGGTACGTTGACCCGATGAAGAGATTCGACGGCAAGGTCGCGCTCATCACCGGCGCCGCCCGGGGCATCGGGGCCGGGGTCGCTCGGGGATACGTCGAGGGGGGCGGCAAGGTCGCGTTGCTCGGGCTCGAGCCCGACCTGCTGAAAGCGCTCACGGAGGAGCTCGACTCCGTCACTTCTGGGGCAGCGGCGTACTGGGAGGCCGACGTCCGCGACGGCACCGCCATGACCGGGGCGATCGACGCTGCCGCTGCTCACTTCGGACGCATCGACCACGTGCTCGCCAACGCCGGCATCGCGTCCTACGGCACCGTCCGCCAGATCGACGAGGAGTCCTTCGAGCGGGTCATCGACATCAACGTCAACGGGGTCTACCGCACGCTGCACGCGGCCATCCCGCACCTGGAGAAGACGAAGGGCTACGCGCTGGTGGTGGCGTCGCTGGCGTCGTTCGCCAATCTCGCCGGCCTCGCGTCGTACAACGCGAGCAAGGCCGGCGCCGAGTCGCTCGCACTCGTCACGAAGCAGGAGGTGGCGCACCTCGGCATCAGCATCGGCGTCTGTCACCCGTCCTGGATCGACACCGACATCGTGCGCGGCGCCGAGTCCGACCTCCCCACCTTCAAGAAGATCCGGTCCAAGCTGCCCTACCCGGCCAACTCGACGACCACGCTCGAGGCCTGCGTCGAAGCGATCCTGAACGGGCTGGCGAAACGCAAGGGCCGCGTCTACGTGAAGCAGGGCGTGATCCTGGCCAACTGGTTCAAGCCGCTGGCCAACTCACCGGTCGGCTGGTTCGCCATGAAGCGCATCGCCGCCCAGAGCGTGCCCCAGCTCGAGCGCGAGGTCACGGAGCTCGGTCGCTTCCAGCACGCCCACGTCCCACTCACCGGCCCCAAGGATCGACCGGCCGACACCCAACCGCCTGGCTAGGTCAGGACTCCTGGACGCTGGCGGCCAGCGAGACCATGTGGCCCAGCCGGGCGACCTCCGACGACAGGAACTCCGGGCCGCCGTGACGTCCGACGACGACCACGAACTGGGTGCCGTCGCGCAGCCGGCCCGGGCTGGCAGCCAGCAACGTGGAGTCCCAGGCGTCGACCCCCGGTGTCGTGCGTGCCCCGGGAAGGGTGAGCCACGACGTCGCCGCCTCGGCCACGCCGCCGCCCTGGAGCGTCGGGGCGGCCGAGCTGGAGTACATCGTCTCCGGCTCGCCGTCGACCCGACGCAGAGCCATGGCCCAGTCGGTGCGGAACGTCGGTGGCACCACCGAGACGAGGTGCTCGAGCGCCTTCGCCGGCTCCTGCGTGAACGTCTCGACCGCCTCGAGGTCCATGCTCAAGCTGGCTCCGGCGTTGTAGCGGGAGATCCAGTGGACCCGCACGCCGTCGAGCTCATGGCACGCCGTGATCAACGCGTCGGGCATCAGGCGTGGGGGCAGCTCGAGCAGGACGTCGTCGACCGCCACCCCGTCGGACCGGTGCTCGACGATCTCGATCGCCTCGATGTCGGCGCCGGCACCACCGAGGGCCGCGGCCAGCGCGCCGAGCGAACCCGGACGATCCGGGAGCTCGACGCGCAGCAGGAAGGCCATGGCGCCATCACACCACGCCGACGTTTCGAATGTGTGACGTCCTCATGGTGGCCTCCTGACCGAAGCTCAACGAAGGGGATCGAAGCTCGCGAGCAGGCTGCTCGTCTCGCCCCGCGCGACCTGGGCGGCCAGCAGCTGCCCGGTGAGCGGGCCGAGCGCGATGCCCCACATCCCGTGGCCGCCGGCGACGTGCACGCCGGGCGTGCGCGTGCGTCCGACGAGCGGCAGGCCGTCTGCCGTGCACGGGCGGGATCCCACCCACTCACCGGTACGAGCGTCCCAGTCGATGCCACGGAGCAACGGGCTCGCGGCATCGACGATCGCCCGGATGCGCCGCGGGTCAGGGGGTGCCTTCGGCCGGCGGAACTCCATCATCCCGGCGACGCGCAGACCGCCCGCGCCGTCGGGACCCTCGATCGGGGTGCACGCGACGCGCTGCGTCGGGAAGTACACCGGGTTGGCCGGAGCCGTCCCGGTCTGCACGAAGAAGCTGTAGCCGCGGCCGGCCTGGACGATCGTGCTGACGCCGTGCGGCCGGGCGAGCCGGCCGAGCCAGGTGCCCGAGGCGAGGACGACGGCGTCGGCGTCGATGGTGTCGCCGGTGACGGGACGCGCCACCACGCGGTCGTGGACCCGGTCGACCGCGTCGACCTCGACACCGTCCAGGAGAGTCCCGCCACGCTCGCGTACGGCGTCGGCGAGCGCGTGGACGAATCGACCGGGATTGATGAACCGCTGACCACGCAGCAGCACCCCGTGGGTGACGGCCTCGGAGAGCGCCGGTTCAAGGGCTCGCATGGCGTCGCCGTCGATCAGCTCGTGCTCGGTGTGGCCGCCGACCTCGGCGACGTGCTCGAACTCGTGCACCAGGCCGTCGCGGTCGTGCTCGGAGAGAAACGCGGCGAGGAACGGGTCGGCTTCGCGCGTCGGTTCGTCGACACCGCCGGCGGCGAGGGTGTCGAAGGCGGCGAGGGCGCCGTGGTTGGCCTCGAGGAACACCGCCACGGCCGCGCGCCAGCGCTTCGGGGTGCAGTTCCGGGCGAACTCGGCGAGGAACCTCAGCAGCTGCGGGTTGGTCGTGAACGGCACGTAGACCGGCGACGACGGGCTCAGCGTCGCCTTCACCCCGGTTCCCAGGATCGCCGGGTCGGGCAGCGGAAGCGTCAGGGCCGGTGCGAGCCACCCGGCATTGCCCCACGACGAGCCGGCGGCCACACCTTCGCGGTCGACGACGGTGACCCGCACGCCCTCGGCCTGGAGGAACCACGCCGTGGCGAGGCCGACCATGCCGGCACCGACGACCACCACGTGCTCGGGGGTCTGCTCCTCGGCCATACGGCCAACTCAACCACCGACCCGGGATGCCCCGCTCTCGGGCCTTGGCTAAGGTTCGAGAGGAGACGACGCTCAAGGGAGCCAGCATGGGAATCCGGAAGAAGAAGACCGTCCGCGACCAGCTCGAGGTCCGACTCGACGACTTCCTGAACCAGGCCGAAGACCTGCGCAAGCAGGTGTCCGACCGGGCACCGGAGGTGCGCGACAACCTGATGACCCGTGTCGACGCGGGTCTCGCCGAGCTCAAGACGCGCTGGCCCGAGATCCGCGACGAGGTGCTCGATCGTGTGCCCGAGATGAGCGAGGACACCTACGACAAGCTCCCTGACGGCGTGAAGGACAAGGTGCCTGACGACGTCAAGCCCAAGAAGAAGAAGCGGCGCCTGCGCAAGCTGGCCGTCGTCGGCCTCGTCACCGGCGCTGGTGCCGCAGCCCTCGCCGCCGTACGGCGTGGCGCCGCTCCACCGCCGCCTCCGCCGCCGCCGTACAACCCGCCCACCCCGCCGAAGCCGCCGGCCCCCAAGGCTGTTCCAGAGCCGGACGCACCCCAGGCGGATGCCGCGCCCGAAGCGCCGAAGGCGACCGACTCCGCTCCGAAGAAGAAGGCAGCGCCGAAGAAGAAGTGACCCTCAGCGCAGGGCGTCGGTATCGCCCGACAGCTTCTGCGCGAACCAGATCGGCACGATCGACACGAGGATCAGCACCACCGCGACGACGTTGACGATCGGCGCCTGATTGGGCCGGAACAGGTTCTCCAGGATCCAGATCGGCAACGTCTTGACACCGGCACCTGCCGTGAACGTCGTGACGATGATCTCGTCGAAGCTCAGCGCGAACGCGAGCAGTCCGCCCGCCAGCAGTGCCGAGCGCAGCTGCGGGAACGTGACGAGGCGGAACGTCGTCCACACCCCGGCACCGAGGTCGGCCGACGCCTCCTCGAGGTTGCCTCCCACCCGGCGAAGCCGCGCCTGAACGTTGTTGAACACCGTGACGATGCAGAACGTCGCGTGCGCGATGATCACCGTCAGGATCGTCAGCTGCAGACCGAGCACCCCGCGGAACGCATTGTTGAGCGCGATGCCGGTGACGATGCCCGGCAGGGCGATCGGGAGGATCACCAGCAGGTTCACCGAGTTCTTCCCGAAGAAGCTGTAGCGCTGCAGGGCCAAGGCCATCAGGGTGCCGAGCACGAGCGCGATGACCGTGGCCGCCGCCGCGGCCTGGACGCTGGTGACCAGCGCGCTCCGCGCACCGGCACTGCTGGCCGCGCGCTCCCACCACTCGAACGTCAGCCCGCTGGGTGGCCAGGTCAGGGACTGGCTCTCGTTGAAGGAGTTGACCACCACGATCAGCAGCGGCGTGTACATCACCACCAGGACCAGGACGGTGAGCAGGGCCAGCAGTCGGCGGACGTTGGAGCTGAGAGTCATCGGCCGGCCTAGAGGTTCTCGAGCGCGCCGGTGCGACGCACCGCGCCCAGGTAGCCGACCATGATGAGCACGGGAATCAGCGCCACCGCCGCCGCCAACGGGAGGTTGTTGGCCGCGCCGACGTTCGTGTAGACGAGGTTGCCGAGCATCTGGTTCGCCCCGCCGACGATGTTGACGGTGATGTAGTCGCCCAGGGTCAACGAGAAGCTGAAGATGGAGCCGGCGATGATGGCCGGCACCAACATGGGGAACACGACGGTGCGCATCGTCTGCCAAGCCGACGCACCGAGGTCACCCGCCGCGTCGAGCAGCGAGTCGGGCACGCGCTCGAGCCCGGCGAAGATCGGCAGGATCACGTAGGGCAGCCAGATGTACGCCTGCGTCATCACCACCGCGACGAGCCCGTACCCAGGCGAATCCAGCCCGAATCGACTCGCCGACCACTCGACGATGCCGCCGTCGGAGAGCATCGAGCGCCAGGCGAACGCCTTGACGAGGTAGCTGGCCCACAGCGGCGTCAGCACCGCGATGACGAGGACCCGCTGCATGCGGCGCGACGCGATCTTGGCCATGTAGAACGCGATGGGGAGGGCGATCGCGATGTCGACGATCGTGACGGCGAGCGCCACGCTGATGGTTCGAATGGTCACCGTGCGGTAGAGCGACTCCGTCGTGATCTCGCGCAGGTTCGCGAACGTGAACGACCGGTTCAGCTCACCGGTGAAGCTGTCGACCGACCAGAACGCGGTGACCAGCAGCGCTGCCAGCGCCACGACATAGATGAGCACCAACCACGTCAGTGGCGCGGTGAGCAGGAGCGAGAGCCGCAGCCGCGGTCTCGCACTCAGCGACGACGACAGCCGGCGGGCGGCCGTCACCCCGGGTGGGGGGACGGCCGCCTGCGCGACTTCGCCGTTCGGCAAACCTCAGCCCTTGATCTCGGTCCAGGCCTTGGTCCACTCGGCGTAATCCATGCACTTCACGTCGGTCCGGCCGTCGAGGCACTTCGCGACAGGAGTGCGCCAGTACCAGAGCTGGTTGGCGAACTCCTCGTCGCCGGCCTTGAACGTGTCGCAGAACGACTCGTCGCTGGCGAACTCGCAGGCCTCCTGGCTGTTCGGAGCCTCACCGAAGTACTCGGTCGCCGCGGCGTTGGCCTTGGGCGAGTCGATGTAGTTCAGCCAGGCGTACGCACAGTTCGGGCTCTTGGCCTTCGACGAGATCATCCAGGTGTCGCTCCAGCCGGTCGCACCTTCCTCCGGGAGGATCGCCTTGACGTTGGCCTTCTTCGTGTCGATCGAGTTGACGATGACCTGCCACGTCGTGCCGACCACCAGGTCGCCGGTCTCGAACGCCGAGATCTCCTTGAGGTAGTCCGACCAGTACTCGCCGATGCTCTCCCGCTGCTGCTTCAGGAGGTCGACGGCCGCGGCGAACTGCTTCTCGTCGAGCGCGTACGGGTTCTCGATGCCGAGGTCGGGCTGGTGCTTCATCAGGTACAGCGCGGCGTCGGCGATGTAGATCGGCGAGTCGTAGGCCGTGACCTTGCCCTTGTACTTCGCGGCGTCCTCGAACACGGCCTTCCACGACGTCGGGGCCGGATCGACCTCGTCGGCGTTGTACATCAGCAGGTTCGCGCCGTAGCCGTGCGGGACGCCGTAGTGCTTGCCGTTGAACGTGTTCCACTCCTGGTCCTTGAGGAACTCGAAGACCTTCTCGTAGTTCGGGATCAGGTCGGTGTTGACCTCGACGGCCTCCTTCGACGCCACCATGCGGGCGGTGAGGTCGCCGGACGCCACGACGACGTCGTAGTCGCCGGTCTTGGCGAGGTTGAACGCCTCGTCCGACGTGCCGTAGGTCTTGCTCGTGACCTGACAGCCGGTCTCCTTCTCGAACGGTGTCACCCAGTCGACCTCGGGGTCGTTGGTGCCGTCCTCGACGTAGCCCGGCCACGCCAGGATCGAGACCTTGCCCTCGTTCTCACCGAGCTCGGTCGGCACCTCCCCCGAGCTGTCGTCGGAGCCTCCTCCACCACAAGCGGTGAGGATGAGGATGGACGCAGAGGCGAGGGCCAGTCCCGGCCCGCGCACTCTGCGCCTTCTGGTGGTCTTCATGCTCATCGTGGTTCTCCTTCTCGGTGGTGAATGGATGGGAAGCTCAGGTGACGGTGACGAGGTCGTCGACGGACCAGCTCGCCACGACGTGCTCGCCGCGCTGCTCCTGTGGCGCCTCCGCGCCGGAGCTCTGCTCGAGCACGACCAGCTCGGTGCCGTCGTCGAGGCGCACGTGCAGACGGTGGCCGGTGCCGAGATAGATGGACTCGACGATGACGCCGGACGCGCGCACGACGCCGTCCGAGACGCCCGCCGGGGTGCTCGCCGACGCCGACCGCAGCGTCACCTTCTCCGGGCGCAGGGCGAACGAGCCGGACCGACCGAACAGCCGCGACGACTCCGCATCGTCGAAGAGGTTGGACGTGCCGACGAACGAGGCGACGTACGACGACGTGGGCTGCTCGTAGATCTCCCTCGGCGTGCCGAGCTGCACGATCTTGCCCTCGCTGAACACCGCGATGCGGTCGCTGAGGGTGAGTGCCTCTTCCTGGTCGTGGGTCACGAACACGAAGGTGATGCCGAGCTCGCGCTGCAGCTCCTTGAGCTCGACCTGCATCTGCTCGCGCAGCTTGAGGTCGAGGGCGCCGAGCGGCTCGTCGAGCAGCAGCACCTTGGGGCGGACGATGATCGAGCGGGCCAGGGCGACGCGCTGGCGCTGGCCGCCGGAGAGCTGCCCGGGAGTGCGGTCGCCGTACCCGGCGAGCTGCACCGTCGCAAGCGCCTCCTCGGCCTTGCGGCGTCGCTCCGCCTTGCCGGTTCCGCGCACGCGCAACCCATAGGCGACGTTGTCGAGCACCGACATGTGCGGGAACAGGGCGTAGTCCTGGAACACCGTGTTGACGTCGCGGTCGAACGGCGCCCGCGACGTCACGTCGTCGCCGCCCAAGGTGACGGTGCCTGCGGTGACCCGCTCGAAGCCGGCGATGAGCCTCAACACCGTGGTCTTGCCTGACCCGGACGGCCCGAGCATGGAGAAGAACTCACCGTCTGCGATGTCGAGGTCGATGCTGTCGACCGCGCGCACGTCACCGAAGTGCTTGCTCAGACCCCGCAATGAGATGGCCGGAGATGAACTCGTGGTCCCGGTCATCGACGTCCTGTTCGCTCGGCTGGATTCAATCTGACCTGCTCGCTAGGTCATCGTCAATGACCGTTCAACAAAAGAGTGGCGCCTGACACTGCGCTGCGATTCACTGGAGCACATGCGATCCATCTGGAAAGGCTCGATCAGCTTCGGTCTGGTCAACGTGCCAGTGAAGGTCTACAGCGCCACCGAGAGCCACGACGTCTCGCTGCACCAGGTGCACGAGAAGGACGGTGGGCGCATCCGCTACCAGCGCAAGTGCGAGGTGTGCGGCAAGGTCGTCGCCTACGAGGACATCACGAAGGCCTACGACGACGGCACCAACACCGTGGTGCTCACGGACGAGGAGCTGAAGTCGCTCCCGGCCGAGAGCAACCACGAGATCGACGTCGTGGAGTTCGTGCCAGCCGACCAGATCGACCCGATCCGGCTCGACAAGGCCTACTACCTCGAACCGGACGCGCAAGCGCTCAAGCCGTACACGCTGTTGCGCCGGGCCCTGGAGGAGACCGATCGCAGTGCCGTCGTGCAGTTCGCGCTGCGCCAGAAGAGCCGCCTTGCGATCCTGCGGGTCAAGGACAAGGCCCTCGTCCTGCAGACGATGCTCTGGGACGACGAGGTGCGCGAAGCCGACTTCGACGTGCTCGACGAAGTCCCCCGCATCAGCCAGAAGGAGCGCGACATGGCGTCGCAGCTCGTCGACTCCCTGGCCGGCGACTTCGACGCGAGCCAGTTCACCGACGACTACCAGGAGCAGCTGCGCACGCTGGTCGAGGCGAAGCTCGAGCAGGGTGACGCCCTCGACACCGCCGCCACGTTCGGCGAGGAGCCGGAGGACGGCGAGCAGGCCGAGGTCATCGACCTCATGGATGCCCTGTCGCGCAGCGTCGAGAAGAGCAAGAAGAAGAAGTCGTCCTCGAGCAAGTCGTCATCGAGCAAGTCGGCGCCGAAGAAGAAGGCCCGCAAGGGGGCTTGAGTTGGCCCGCTCCTCCGGTGAGACCGTCTCCATCGGAGGTCATCGCCTGCGTCTGACCAATCCGGACAAGGTGATCTATCCGGCCACCGGCACGACGAAGGCCGACGTCATCGCGTACTACGTCGAGATCGCGCCGTACATCCTTCCGCACGTCCGCGATCGGGCTGCCACGCGCAAACGCTGGGTGAACGGGGTCGGCACGGCCAAGAAGCCGGGAGAGGTGTTCTTCGAGAAGAACCTTCCGGACTCTGCGCCGAGCTGGATCCGGCGCGCGTCGATCCAGCACCGGACCAGCCGCAACAACTACGTCGTCGTCGACGGAGTGGCCGTTCTCGCCTGGCTCGGGCAGATGGCCGCCCTGGAGATCCACGTGCCGCAGTGGCGCGTCGGGCCGCGTGGCGCCCACCTCAACCCCGACCGCTTCGTGCTGGACCTCGATCCGGGACCGGGTGCCGGCCTCCCCGAGTGCGTCGAGGTGGCGAAACGCGCCAAGAAGCTGCTCGCCGATCTCGGTCTCGACGCCTTCCCGGTCACCAGCGGCAGCAAGGGCCTCCACCTGTACGCCGGCCTCGACGGGAGCCACGACGCCGAGTACGTGAACCGGTTCGCCAAGGAGTTCGCCTCGGTGCTGCAGAGCGAGCTGCCGGACCTCGTCGTGAGCTCCCAGCAGAAGGCACTGCGCGGTGGCAAGGTGCTCGCCGACTGGAGCCAGAACAACGCCAACAAGACGACGATCGCGCCGTACTCGCTGCGCGGTCGCGAGCATCCGACCGTCGCCGTGCCGCGCACCTGGCGCGAGCTGAACGACCCCGACCTGCACCACCTCACCTACGACGAGGTGCTCGCCCGCATGAAGCGGCGCAAGGATCCGCTCGCACCACTCGGCCAGGACGGCGGCGCAGAGGTCCCGGCGACGGACGCGTTGTCGACCTACCGGTCCAAGCGCGACGCCACCAAGACGCCCGAGCCGGTGCCGGAGGAAGGCGCCGACCTACCGGGGGACGGCAACTCCTTCGTCATCCAGGAGCACCACGCAAGCCGTCTGCACTGGGACTTCCGGCTCGAGCGCAACGGCGTGCTCGTCTCCTGGGCGCTCCCCAAGGGCGTGCCCACCGACCCGGCGAAGAACCACCTGGCCGTCCAGACCGAGGACCACCCGCTGGAGTACGGCACGTTCGAGGGCACGATCCCGAAGAGCGAGTACGGCGGCGGGAAGGTGACCATCTGGGACACCGGCACGTTCGAGGCGGAGAAGTGGCGCGACGGCGAGGTCATCGCCACGCTCACCGGCACCAAGAAGGGCGGGCTCGGCGAGCCGCGCCGGTTCGCGCTCATCCGCACCGGCGAGAACTGGCTCATCCACCTGATGAAGCCCGCCGACCAGGAGAAGCCGCGCCGGGCGATCCGACCGACGAAACGATCAACGACCCTGAAACCGGTGGCGCCGATGCTGGCCACGGCCGGCAAGGCGTTCGACATCGACGACGAGGACGACTGGGCGTTCGAGATGAAGTGGGACGGCTACCGTGCCGTTGCCGTGTGCGACGGCACGGACGTCGCGCTGTTCAGCCGCACCGGCAAGGACATGACCGACACGTACCCGGAGGTCGCCGACGCCTTGGCCGCTCACGACCTCAACGACACCGTCCTCGACGGGGAGGTCGTGGCACTCGGTCCCGACGGTGCACCGTCGTTCTCCCGGCTTCAGCAGGGCACGAGGCCGATCCAGTACCTGCTCTTCGACGTGCTCAGCCATGACGGTGAGGCGCTGAAGAATGCGTCCTACCTGGAGCGGCGGGACGTGCTCAGGGATCTGGACCTCGACGACAAGAAGACCTTGCGCGTGCCGCTGGCCTTCGACGGCTCGCTCGAGGACGCCGTCGCGTCGAGCCAGGAGCTCGGGCTCGAGGGCGTGGTGGCCAAGCGTCGCGACAGCCGCTACCGCAGCGGCGCCCGGTCGTCGTCGTGGATCAAGATCAAGAACCAGCGGATGCAGGAGGCGGTGATCGTCGGCTGGCGGCCGGGCAAGGGCAACCGTTCGGGGAACGTGGGGTCGCTCCTGCTCGCGATGCCGGATGGGGACGGCTGGCGCTATATCGGGCGCGTCGGCACCGGGTTCACCGACCGCGTGGTCCGCGATCTCACCGAGCGGCTCAAGGCCATCGAGCGCAAGACCGCTCCCCTCGAGGTGCCGCGCGACGTCGCCCGCGAGGCCAGGTGGGTGAGCCCCAAGCTCGTCGGCGAGGTCACGTACAGCGAGTGGACTGGTGACGGGCACCTGCGGCACCCGGTGTGGCGTGGGCTGCGACCCGACAAGAAGCCCGCGGACGTCAGGCCGGAGTAACGGAAACCGTGGAATGACCCTCGGTGGGTCTAGCGTTTGCCCCGCCAAAAGGTCTAGATGCAATCGGAACCGTTGCGCTAGCATCCAAGCAACTTCTCTGAGATGGGCGGCACCATGACGGATCAGATGGACAACCTCACCGATGACGAGAAGCTTCTCGCCAAGCTCGGCTACAAGCAGGAGCTCAGCCGGTCCTGGTCCAGCTTCTCGAACTTCGCCATCTCGTTCTCGATCATCTCCATCCTGGCCGGCTGCTTCACGACGTTCGGCCAGGCGTGGAACAACGGCGGCCCGATCGCGATCTCCTGGGGCTGGCCGATCATCTCGCTGTTCATCCTGGTCATCGGGTTCACCTTGTCCGAACTGGTGTCGGCCTACCCGACATCGGGCGGCATCTACTGGTGGGCGTCCAAGATGGGTGGACCCGCGGCCGGCTTCTTCACAGGTTGGCTCAACCTCATCGGCCTGCTCGCCGTGACTGCATCCGTGGCCTACGGGTGCGCCACCTTCACCGATCTCACCCTGGCGACCCTGAGCAGCGAGTACGCCGACAACTACAGCCTCGGGCGAGTCTTCGTCATCTTCCTCATCATCCTCGCGGTCGCTGCCGTGCTCAACATCTTCAGCGGTCACTTGATGGCTGTCATCAACAACGTCTCGGTCTGGTGGCACGTCGCCGGCGCCGCCATCGTCATCGGGATCCTGGCCTTCGTACCCGACAAGCACCAGTCGCTCGACTTCGTGTTCACCGAGCGCGTGAACAACTCCGGATATGCCGAGGGAGCCTTGAGCAACGGCACGTTCTGGTTCCTGGTGCTTCCACTGGGCTTCCTCCTGACCCAGTACACGATCACTGGCTTCGACGCCTCGGCCCACCTCTCCGAAGAGACGCAAGCGGCGTCAGAAGGAGCCGCGAAGGGGATCTGGCGATCGATCGCGTACTCGGCGATCGGCGGCTGGCTGATCCTTCTCGCCTTCCTGTTCGCCGTCCAGGACAAGGACGCGGTCACGGCCGGCGGCGGCGGTGTCGACGTGATCTTCAGCCAGGCGCTGCCAGACGGCTGGCACGTGATCGTCCTCGCGATCTCTTCGGCCGGACAGTTCTTCTGCACGATCGCCTGCCTCACCAGCGCCTCGCGCATGACGTTCGCCTTCAGTCGCGACGGTGCGATCCCGGGCTCGAGGTTCTGGTCGAAGGTCTCGGCGACGAAGGTTCCGGCCAACGCCGTCCTCCTGGTGGCGGTCGTCGGTGCCATCATCACGCTGCCGGCCATCGTCGAGGTCAACCTCGGAACCGACG